>PDSA01000054.1 GCA_002748285.1 Rhodobacterales bacterium | reverse complement strand
CCGGGCTGGAAGACCGGGTGGACTACCACGGCTGGGACCTTCTGCGTGCCGCTGGCCTATCCACCCTGCTGGCAATCGGGGCCGAGATCGGCGCGCAGGGTGACGATCCGCTGGTCGCCGCGATCCGCGAGGGCACGCAAAGCACCATCGGCGATGTCGGGCAGGAAATCGTCCGCCGCCAGATCGACCGCCCACCGACCCTAACCATCCGCCCCGGATATCCCCTGCGGGTCGTTGTTACCCGTGACCTGATCCTTGAACCCTACAGGCCCTGACAATGACAACGCTGAAACTCGGACCCATCAAAGACGACAAACCGGTGAGAATAACGCTGGAACTGCCCGCCGATCTGCATCGGGATCTGATCGCTTACGGGGAAATCCTTGGCCGCGAGAGCGGGGGTGAAGCGGTTCCGCCCGTCAAGCTCATCGCGCCGATGGTGGCGCGTTTTATGGCGACAGATCGGGGGTTTGCGAGGGCGAGGCGACAGAACAGGTCTTCTTAAATCGAAGGAGCAACGTATCACATGTGAGGGGTGTGCGGGCTTTGGCTCGGCAAATCGCTGGGCAACTTGCACCTTATGGATAAGTGTTTCCCATCATGCTGTTATCGTTGAAGCTTGGTTCGCGTCCGATCACAACAAGTCCTGTTGGTCTTGCCATTCCGCAACCAAAACACGCCAAGGCAGGTATCTGCCCTCCAGACTACTACGATCCTGCACATACCATTGAGCTTGCGTCCGGCTTCACACCTATTGCTCCTGCAACGCGGCAATTTATATGCCGGCCAGAAAATGGGAGCCAAAATGCGTGGAGGGCGCGGTAAAACGACCGAACTTGAGCGCCTCCGGGCCGCTCTGGAAACCGTTGCTAGGCTGGTGGTGATTGACCCCGTATATGCCCCGATATTCACCCGCCTTGAGGCGGAAATCGCGCTGGAAGAAGCCCTACTGGCGCAGGATGTGGTGGCGCGTGCCCGGGCTCTGGTGGCTCAAAACGCCACGCGTTGAATCAGATCACGGACATGCGACAGTGAAGCCCCCTTGCCATAACGCTCGCGGTTGAGCGCATGGCCAAAGAGATCCCGCCTGATCCGCTCGTCAATGCCCGCCGCCAGAAGGCGATCTTCGAAACCGTGCCGCAGCCCGTAAAGCGAGTGATCCGGCGTTTCCATGAGGCCATTACTGCGCAGAAACTTGTTAACCGTCGCCGACAGGCTGGCGGAACTTCTGCGGTATTTGGGGAACCCTTTGGGGCAAGCCTTGAAGGCGTCCAGAGACACCCCCACCAGCGGAATGACGCGGCGGGCGTTGCGGGTTTTCAGCTGTCGCCCGACCGGCTCGATCGAGATATGCGGCAC
>PDSA01000034.1 GCA_002748285.1 Rhodobacterales bacterium | reverse complement strand
ACATCAGCCCGAACATCCATCTCGGTGTAGCAGAATGGGCAGGTCTGGGATTCAGGTGTAGTGTCTGTCATCGTGTCATAGGTCCATATCAGAGGGCGCTACCGGCGCGTCGGAGCTCAAGGCTTCAATGATCTGGCGGTCCACCTCAGCCACATGCTGGCGAATCAGGTCGAAATCGGTCAGCGAAAAGCTGACGGTCGAGAGCTGCGCACCACCCTTGAAGCCAACCGAGAAAAGCGCGGTGCACCCCGGCATGATCGGCGTTTCGCGGTGTTGGCGAAAACGGTACTCGGCCCCCTGGGAATAGCTGGTGCAGGGTCGGTATTGTGTCGTCTTGCGGGTGCCGCGCTGATCAATTGTCGTGATTTCATGCAGCGGCTGGCCGTCGAGATCGGGGATGAAGCCGTCCTCGCTCCAAGCCCAAGTCGCACCACTGCCGTCACGCTTTGACGGTGGGCCATAGCGCTCTTCCAACTGTGCGATCAGCGCGGCGGGTTCCGGCAGGTTCTCGTTGGGCTCGCGGATCGTGCGCCGGATTTGCAGCACCCGCCCGCCCATGGCCTCGGTCGCCAGCGTGGCGGTGATCTCGGCATAGGGATCGCGCCCCATTCGGGTGTGCAGACCCACGCCCTGCGTCACCAGTTTTTGATCGAAGGTCAACGCAAATGCGCGTCCCTCGCCATTCTCGACCCGCAGCGCAACCTGCTCTGGCACGAGGATCAGCATCATCCGCTCCCCGAACATGCTGCTTGCCTCCATCGCGTCCGCCCCCGGCTGAATGTCGAGGATTGCGTAGGGGTAAGGGCGCGGGGCTGGCGTCAGCGTTTCGGTCAGATGATCTTGGGCGTGGGCGGGAATGGGCAAAAACGTGGTGACAGCAGCAAAAACGCTACAGAACACTAAGCTAAAGGAAAACTTCTTCATTTTGTCCCTCACCAAATCGCCGGAAAATGCCACAATTACATATTATAGTTGATAACATTAAAGTATGTAAACCACGACTTTGGCTCGCATGGATATGCGTAAACTGGTAGGTCGAAATTTCGCTCGCCTGCGTCGGGAGAAGGGTCTGACACAGGAGCAGATCGAGGAGCGTTCAGGGTTCAGCCAGCAATATTTGAGCGGTTTGGAGCAGGGAAAACGGAACCCGACTGTGATCACGCTTTACGAACTAGCTCAGGCGCTTGGCATCAGCCATGTCGAGTTGGTAAAGCCGGAAGAGGAGCATGCAGGGTAGTGTCATTCAATCCCTTGTCCTGCCTCGCAGGGAATCCGAAAGCTGGCCACTGGCAAAGAGCACGATCAAATGGCCACCTCCTTTAACAGGGCCTCGGCCTGTTCCAACACCGTCTGAACAGCTTCTGTTGATAAATCAGGGGGATAGCCGTATTTCTTGAGAATGCGTTTGACTAAGATCCGCATTCTAGCCCTCGCGCTTTCCTTTTTGTGCCAATCGACAGTTGCATTCTTGCGAACCTGTTCAAGCAGTTCATGGGAGATCAGGCGCAGTTGGTCGTTGCCCATTGCCTCGACGGCGCTGTTGTTCTGTGCCAAGGCGTCGTAAAAGGCCAGTTCTTCGTCGGACAAGCCTTCGGCTTCGCCACGGGCCGCTGAGGCTTTTACCTCTTTGGCCAGATCAATGAGAGTCTGTATCATCTCGACTGTAGAAATCGCGTTGGCATGATAGCGAGCAACGGCTTCTTCAAGACGCTGACTGAAGGCGCGGCTTTCAACAACGTTTCTCTTGGCTTTGCTTTTGATCTCGCCATTCAGGAGTTTCTTTAACGCCTCCAACGCAAGATTCTTTCGTTCCATAGACTGTATTTCGAGAAGGAATTCGTCTGACAGGATGGAGATATCCGGTGTTTTGATACCTGCCGCATGTAGGATGTCTACGATTTCCGCATCGGCGACGGCTTTGTTGACGAGTTGCTCGATAGCAAACTGCTTGGCGCGTGACGAGAGCTTGCCCTTGGCACTGGTTTTGGTCATCGCTGCGCGTATGGCCTGAAGGAAACCAACCTCATCCTTAACCTCCTTTGCGAGGTCGCTGGACGACGCCAGAGCAAATGCGCGTGACAGTGCAAGGACAGCATCCTGAAACCGCGAAAGCTCTTTCTTTTTATCGACATCAGATGTTTTCTGACGCGCAGTCTGAGCTTGTCGCCCAACGATCCAATCGACGGCATCACCGAGCGCTTTTAAGCGAAGCTGCGCCGTGCCATGAAGGCCTGAGCTGTAGTTGTGACCGTTAAACATGTGGCGCACGACATCGAGCTTTTCAGCGAGAAGCGCGACAGCTTGCTCCTCGTCGATTCCGGTGCGTTCGCGATCAGCGTCGGAATACTGTGACAGAGCGTTCTTTAAGTTTTGGGCAATGCCGATGTAATCGACAACAAGCCCGCCAGGCTTATCGCGAAATACCCGATTTACCCTTGCTATGGCCTGCATCAAACCATGTCCACGCATAGGCTTGTCGACATACATTGTGTGCATGCAGGGGGCGTCAAAGCCGGTGAGCCACATATCCCTTACGATGACCAGCTTCAGAGGATCATCAGGGTCGCGAGCCCTCTTGGCCAAATCGTCACGCCTTTTCTGGTTTCCGATATGAGGTTGCCATTCGAGCGGGTCCGATGCCGAGCCAGTCATGACGATCTTGACCGCGCCAGATGCATCGTCGTCAGAATGCCAGCCTGGGCGAAGGGCGATGATTTCCTTATAGAGCGCCACGCAGATACGGCGGCTCATGCAAACGGCCATAGCTTTGCCGCCAAGGGCAGAAGTCCGCGCTTCAAGGTGCTCTACAAGGTCTGCGGCAACTTGTTTTAGCCGCTTTTCTGCACCAACCAGTGCCTCAACGGTACTCCATTTGGCCTTGGTCTTTTCCTGCTCGGACAATGTCTCGTCTTCAAGGATCGCCGCGACGTCTTCGTCGATCTTCGGCTTTTTGTCCTCGTTAAGTTCGATACGGGCCAACCGGCTCTCATAGTAAATCGGCACTGTCGCCTTGTCTTCGACGGCCCGCGTAATGTCATAGATATCGACATAGTCCCCAAAAACTGCTGGGGTGTTTACGTCTGCGGTCTCAATCGGTGTCCCGGTAAAGCCGACAAAGGATGCATTCGGAAGCGCTTGACGTACATAGTGCGCATAGCCGTATTTCCGCTCACCGGTCTTGGTGTTAACCTTGGCATCCAGCCCATACTGACTGCGATGCGCCTCATCGGCGATGACGATCACGTTTCGACGGTCAGTCAGAGTTGGGAAACGCTCTTCGCCTTTCTCAGGGGTGAACTTTTGCATGGTGGTGAAGATCACGCCGCCGGATTGCCGGGCCAGCAAATCGCGCAGCTCTTCCCGACTTTCCGCGTGCTCGGGCGTCTGCCGGATCAGGTCCTTCGTCATGGCAAAGGTCTGGAAAAGCTGGTCATCCAGATCGTTGCGGTCGGTCAGGACGATCAGGGTCGGATTTTGCATCGCGGAACTGCGCACCAGCAACCCGGCGAAAAACGCCATAAGCAGTGATTTGCCAGACCCTTGTGTGTGCCAGATAACACCGATACGGCGGTTGCCCTCTGGCTGGGAAGCCTCGACGGCACTCACCAAAGCCTTTCGCGCGCCGAAAAACTGGTGATACCCCGCGATAATCTTGAAAGGGCCATCGCCCATATCGCCAAACACCGTAAAATCGCGCAACAGCTCTAAAAAGCGCCCCTTGTCGAACACGCCCCTGAGCAGCGTCGCCATCTCCTGCGGACCTTCAGGCGTGAAATCCCCGACCGCCCCGGTGACAGAGCGCCACGGCATGAAACGCTCTTCATTGGCTGTCAGTGAACCGATCCTCGCCAACAAGCCGTCGGAACTGATCAGCACTGCGTTCGTGCGAAACAGGGATGGAATCTGCTGTTTGTAGGTTTGAAGTTGGGCAAAGGCATTCTCGATGGTCGCGGCCTCGCTGGCGGCGTTCTTCAGTTCGATCACCGCTACGGGTAGGCCGTTCAGGAACACGACAACATCCGGGCGGCGCTTGTGCTTGCCCTCAATCACGGTGAACTGGTTTGTCACCAGCCAGTCATTGGCCTGGGGGTTCTCGAAATCGACCAGCCATACCTTGTCGCCCCGAATCGTTCCGTCATCCGCCTTGAACTCCACGTCCACGCCATTGACCAGCAGCGCATGGATGCGCCGGTTTTCCTCGGTCAGGCTTTGCGACGCCGACCCGGTGATCTGGCGCAGCGCGTCCCGTTGGGCATCTTCGGGGATGTGAGGGTTCAACTGCGCAACGGCCTCTTCCAGCCGCCTTATCAACAGAATCTCGCCATAGGACGCGCGCTCAGGCGCTGTGCCATCGGGCGAGATCACATCCGCACCCAGATAGGGGACGCCCTGATCTTGCAAAATGGCCAGCGCGGCCTGTTCGACCAAGTCTTCGTTAATCATCAACGGCTTCCTCCTCGGGTTCAGGAAGCGGAAGAGCAGCCGTCCGGCGGAGCGCCTCCTTGTAAGTCTGCCGCTCAACGCCGAACAGCAGTTGGGATACGCTGATGTCGATGCGTCTGGTATCGAACTCTTCCAGTTCAATACCGACGATCAATCTTCCATCTTCGATCCGCGCACCCGCAAAGCCAACGTAAGCATCAATTTTTTCATTAAAGACGCTGAAGCGCTCGTAAGGCTCAAACGTTCGTACAGGGTCCGTCTGCTGATCTAGATAGGCATCGTGCAGGAAGCCGATCACCGTGTCGGCTGCGATTATCGCCATTCGCCGGTGGTGTTCACTTAGTCGATTCACAAAGCCCAGCTTGCCATGACTAAGTGGCCCGGCCTTTTTGCGAAAATTACCCAACTCGACCGTCAGTGTGTTGTACTGCGAAATCACCCTGTTCAGAGGGTCAGTGCGATCATCGACAAGGTTAAGCAGGCGGATGGCAGCTGTCAGCCAATTTCCGAGGCTGGGGTTGTCGCTCTTTATGGGGCTGTCAGAGCGTTCCCGAATAGGCTTGATCGGATCATCCAGTTCCTCGACCAAGGTCTTGCAAGCGCATTCGAGGATGCTCTTGGCGGCGTCGATACAGCCGTCGTTCCCGGCTTTGAACTCGCGTTCCAGCGCCTCGTAGGTATGCTGAAGCATCGCCGCATTGGACCAGTGACGGCAAAAGGCGTCGATGTTGGGGTAAAGGTCACTCATCAGTACAAGCGCCTCGCTGCAATCAGTTGGCTTTCAATCATCACTTTTTTACCGCTTTAGCCTTATGTTGTGCCCATACGTCCTCAATCGACACATCTTGGAGCGCATCCTTCATGGCCTTGACTGCCTTCGGAGAATATCGGGCGTGCGTCACTCCACTAATCTTAAATTCCTTGAAGTAATCAGGGTTATCCCGAAGCTTCAGGTAGTCGACCAATGCCCGCGACTTCGGGACAGTTAAGCTAACTTTTCCTGCGAGGTCCTTAGCTCCCAAGCTGTAGAAATCCAGTTCGTTGACGCGTTTCAGAGCGACCGCCGCACCGGACCCTTCGCCCTCTTTGAGCAGGGTAACAGGTAACCCTTCCCTCTTGGTCAAGCGCAGGCAAAGCGTTGGACCTTCGCCCTCTGCGGAAATGTTGATCGCAGCGACGCCAGGGAATACGCCTGTCCAGGCTTCGCCTTCACTGAGGCGCTTACAGACTTTTTCCAGTTCACCGTCACTGGGTTGTTCGTAGTCGCCATTTACGGCGCTCTCCAGCACGGCGAGGCTGCGGGCTTTTGCCACTGCATCCATCTTTCGCCTCGTACCAGGGGCAAGTAGCGACTTGATCTCTTCCACTTCCTGATCAAACAGCGTGGTTAGGTCGCGCGGCGCAGTTGTTGATATGGGCAGGACACGTTCTGGCAGCTCAAGGATGAGCTTTTCCTCGAAAACCGCATCGTGGATGTCACGGAAAAGCGTAACCCCGGCTTGCGCATAGAAGTAGAGCTGGTGTTCCGACATGTCGACGAGGTAGTGCTGTGCTGCATCTCTTTGCCCGTTGATCGTCTGAAGCGTAAGCGCCTGCTCTTCGGAAAGGAATTTCAGGCTGGCATCGGTCAGGCCTTTGCGAACGCACGCATCGAAACCGATTGTTTGCTTCTCGCGTGGCTTGCGGATTTTTCCGTTCTTGTGCCTGATTGCGGCCTTTAACAGCATCTCGAACGAGTGATCCATCAAGATCAACACGGCCTCGGTGCGGCCTCGATCCCACGGCCTGTTGAAGTGGTCGATGGACAGCACAAGCGCGTTGATCGCCTTCTCACGAAGCTGTTTCACTTCCTTCTTCAAGCCGCACCCTCCGTGCCGGTCAGGCGGAGGTCGCCGGACATGAGTTTGGGGAGGAGGAGGTCTCGGGTGGCGGCGAGGGTTTGGTTTTCCAAGCTGTTTTGGATGATTAGAGCCATAAGCGGTTCTATGACCTGCCCCATCAGCTCAAGAGCCTTTTCATGGGGCAGAACACACATCGCTTCCGACAAGTGAGAACGCTTGATGTGCCCCATCGTCACTGCCTTTGCGGCAGCGATCCTTTGGAACTCTGCCAAGTGGTGTTCAACCCATCCCGAAACGACCCACATTGGATGAGACTTGGAGGTCACTTTGAAGAGGTGTTGGTTGAGTGCGCCTTCGCCTTCGGTCCAATACTTGGCCATGAGGCTACCGGACCAAGAAAAGATGTAATCCCCATCCTTGAGTATATACTTTTCTGGCACTTCGCGGGACGCACGATTGGACTTTGCGGATACGCCATTTCGCAGCTCAGCAATCTTGATGACAGGGAGGCTGTCTTCGTGGGGTTTTGCTGGATATTTCTGTAATGCCAATCCGTTCAGGAAGTCTGCGATTTTATCCAACGGTCGCTTTTCCCACCCCTCGGGCAGGTCCTTCGCTCCGAATCTGTCGGGGAAGAGGGCGGCGAGATCGGCGGCTTTGGTGGGGTCGGGGAGGAGGCCGCCGAGGATGGCGGCGGGGTTGGTGATCCCTGCGGCCTTGCGGCGGGTGGGGCCGAAATCGACGAACCAATCCCGAAACACCGCCCGCGCCATCGCCTCCAAGGTTTCATTCATCCGCCGGTTTAGCTCGATTTTATCGTCGAATGCCTTCAAGACTTGAGCAATGTTTGATTGTTCGAAAAGAGGTGGCAGAACAAGGGGCAAAACAGCGAGCATGCTGTTGTTCAGACTTGCGCGCGTGGACATCGTAGAAACGGCATTGACCGCACTCCTAAATTTTGGGCTTTTGAAATAATAGCCCAAATATTCAGGGATAATCTTCTTTGGTTTTTTGGGCCTGAGGCGCTTCGTGAACCCGTTGAAAGTAGCGTGTGGAATATTGGCTAGCGCAACGCAACTCATACCAAGCTCGTCGAATGTTTCACTCGTTCTTGTGAGAAAAACGTCTCCTCTCTGAATAGAGTGTTTAGCACGTTCACTCTCGGTCGAAGCAACTAGGCCACCCAATTCTGACGGGATAAAAGTATTGTAAAAAACATCTTTGAAAGTGAGAAATGGGAAACCGGAGCCAAACTCCGAACGCGGTTTTGACAGTCCCGAAGAAACAATAAAGACTTCGGATAAGTTTATCTCTTCCCAATCCGCAGGCACCCTCTGCCGCTCCACAATCGCCCGAAACTCCGGCGACACCGCGTTCAGGTCGATCACGTCCACTTTCCACGGCAGATCGGAGGCCTCGAACGCCTCGTCCAGGTCGATCAGCACATCGGAGGGCAGGGGGGCGGCTCCTTCCAGCGCGATGTCCAGATCGGAAAAGGGTTTTGCCGTCCATGTCACACGGCTGCCAAAGGCCCAGGCCAGCGTGCCCCCCGGCAGGTGATCTTTCAATATCCCCTGCACGATCTTCAACTGCTCGGGGCTGATGTCGATCTTGCCCTTCATGCCGCGTTACGCTCCTGCAAGCGGTCTAGCAGGAACGCAGCCTCGTCCCGAAAGGCGGGGATGCGGGAAAAAACCTCATTGGCTTTTTTCTCGTTGTAAGCATAGCTGGTCGCATTGCGTGCATGGCGAAAGCGTTGCCACTCATCCCAGCCATTGGCCAGCAGTCCGCGTTCCGCACCAGACCGGATCATGTCGGGAAAGCTCATCTGGTCGATCTCGGACGGGTTGGGTGACATCATCTCCAACTGTCGCTTCAGCAGTTTGTGGGCCAGTGCATAGGTGTATTCGAATCGCTGAATACAGGCGTCTTTGACGAACTGGCTTTGTGTGCGGTCATATTCCACCAGAGCTTCGTCCAACGAGGCAAGGGCATTTTCAAATGACGACAGTTCTAGCTTCATGACGCGTCTCCCGTGCTGGTCGGGATGCGCCCAAGGGTGCGGCGGATCAGGTCAGCCATGCGGGCGCTTTCAGTGAGTTGCGCATCAAGCTGGGCTGCGAGTGCGGCGAATTTTTCCTCGAACGGGACGCCGTCGTCCTCTTCATCCACAGTGCCAACATAGCGGCCCGGGGTCAGGACGTAGTCATGCTTGCGGATCGTCTCCAGATCGGCACTGGCACAGAAGCCGGGTTCGTCCCTGTAGGGCTGTTCCGGCGCCTTGTTCCGCCAGCGGTGGTAGGTGTCGGCGATCTTGTCGATCTCGCTCTTGTCAAAGTCGCGGCGCACGCGGTTGATCATGTGGCCCATCTGGCGCGCGTCAATGAATAGCACCTCTCCCCGTCGGTTACGGTGACCGTTGGCAGACTTGTCTTTGGCCAAAATCCAGAGGCAGGCGGGAATTTGCGTGGAGTAGAAAAGCTGCCCCGGCAGGGCGACCATGCAATCGACCTTGTCTGCCTCAATCATGGCTTTGCGAATCTCGCCCTCGCCCGATTGTTGCGAGGACATGGAGCCATTGGCCAGAACCACGCCCGCCGTGCCACGCGGGGCCAGATGGTGCAGGATATGTTGTAACCAAGCGTAGTTGGCGTTGCCCTTGGGCGGCGTGCCGTATTTCCAGCGCCCATCCTCGGCCAGCCGCTCGCCGCCCCAGTCGGAGATGTTGAAGGGCGGGTTGGCAAGGATGTAATCGGCGCGCAGGTCGGGCAGTTCATCGCGGATGAAGGAGCCTTCGTTGTTCCACTTGATCTCGGGGTCGATGCCCTGCACGGCAAGGTTCATCATCGCCAGCCGCCATGTCGTGTAGTTGATTTCCTGCCCATAGACCGAGATGTCATCGCGACGACCGCCGTGATCTTTAATGAAATTCTCGGACTGGATGAACATGCCGCCCGAGCCGCAGCAGGGGTCATAGACCCGTCCTTGTTTCGGTTCCAGCATGGCCACCAGCGTTTTGACGACTGACCTGGGGGTGAAGAATTCGCCGCCGCGTTTGCCTTCGGACGAGGCGAAGCCGGACAGGAAGTACTCATATACCCGGCCCAACAAGTCTCGCGCCTCGGTCGCGTTACCGCCCATGTCAATCTTGGAGAAGAGGTCGATCAGGTCTCCCAGCATTTCTTTATTGAGCGTGGGGCGGGCGTAGTTTTTGGGCAGAACGCCCTTCAGCTTCTCGTTAGAGGGTTCGCGCTCGATGGCTTCCATCGCGTCATCGATGATCTTGCCGATATTCGGATCACGCGCCTTGTTGCGCAGATGCGACCAGCGCGCCTCTTGCGGCACCCAGAAGATATTCTTTGCCAAGTATTCCTCGGGATCTTCGGGGTCGGCGTATTCGTTTTCGGTCAGCTTGGCGTGGTAGGCTTCGAACGCCTCGGAGATGTATTTCAAGAAAACTAAGCCAAGGACAACGTGCTTGTATTCGGACGGCTCAAGGTTGCCGCGCAGGCGGTCGGCGGCTTTGAAAAGATCGGCCTCGAAGCCGAGGTCAGAGGTGTGTGGACTGCTCATGCTGTGCTGCTCGTTGCTTGTGGTGCGTCCAGATAGGATCGGGTCAAGTGATTAATGATCCAGAGAACTATGGCCATTCCGGCTGTTAGGCTAATCGTCACAACCGCGATAAGTCCTATGACAAGTATCACGGCCTGACTGACGGCTAAAGCCATGGACACGAGCAAGGCTCCATATGAAACAGAAAAAATGGCCGCGAAGACGGCCATTATCCTAACCGCACGAATGCCTATATAGCGTTCATTGAACAGGATATTCTGCAGAGTGGTTCCTGCTGTCATTGTTTGCCTCCTAAAGCGTTGTTTCCAAGTATGCGTGCATATCCGCCTCCGAAAAATCGCGCCCATTAGACATTTGCGAGAAGAGGTAGGTAAAAACTGTTGCCGTTTTTTCTTTTGATAAACGATTTCCGTTAGTGTCTTCGAACGTCCGGATGCCAAAAACAATTTTGCGAATGATCCCCTGAGCGGTTTCTGAGTTTGACGCTCCTTCGCCTAGAATAAGCCAGCTCAGATCGGTGCCAAGTTCTCGATGCATACTCTCGATTAGGCTCAGAGGCACATCCCTAAGGCCTAGTTCATAATTTTTGTAGGCCCGAGGTGAAACGCCAAGGCGTGTCGCAAAATCAACTTGGGACGCCCCAGTCTGCTTGCGAACGGTCAGAAGCCTCTCTGGCAGCAGCGAAATTATGTGTTGCATCATTTCATTTTGTGCCCTATGGTCTCAAATGTGCCCCTTTGTGGGGCAAGCTGTACTCAATTGTTGCATAATATACCCCAAATGAAAAGTGAAGATATGACACAAGATTTGCTTACCCCGCGCCAGCTTGCGTCAGAGACGGGCTGGCCCGAGCGAAGGATACGCAGCCTTCTTCGAACCGGTGAACTACGTCACATCAGGATTGGTGCGAACTATTATTTGCCGTTAAACGCTATCGAAGAGTTCTTGTCCCGAAAAATGGTCGAGCCCGACACCTCAGATTCAGGAAAGAAATGATGGCTAACCGTCCTGCAATTGTCACAAAAGGTGAGGTTGCCCGCAGCATCGCGGCGGCGATTTCCGCAGGGTTGAAGATCGGTCGGGTGGAGGTGGATCATCGCACCGGTCGGGTGGTGATTGTACCGGAAGGTAGCCTGAATGACAGTGGAAGCAATCCTTGTGACAGGCTGTTGAAATGAGCCGCAGGAAAGGGAGGAAGTATCCATATGTTCGGAAAAATATTGTGAAAGGGCGGATTTACTGGCGTTTCGAGAAGGGGGATTTCCGAACGAATATACCAGGCCCCTTCGGATCATCGGATTTTGAAGCGGCGTACGAAGCGGCATTGGAACACGTGAAGCTGCCAAAGACGCGTGCCATGAGGGATACAATTGGCTGGCTCATCGAGCAGTTTCTCTGCAGCGACCGCTACAAATACTCATCGCCGATCCGTAAAGAGACTCTGCGCTATCAGTTCGATTGGCTTCGTGAACAAGCAGGTGATTTGCCCTTTGCGCGCATGAAGGTTCGACATGTCGAAGCGCTCATGGCCAAGAAAGATGGCCCGGCGGCAGCGAACACGGTGAAGAAGAACCTTTCGATGCTGTATAATTTCGCGGCGAAGAAGCATGACTACGATGGAGCTAACCCCGCAAAATTGGCGGATCGTGTCAAGGAAAGCAGGGGTGGCTACCATACTTGGACAGAAACCGAAGTTGCGCGGTTCCTGATGCACCACGGGCAGGGCACCAAGGCGAGGTTGGCGATCCTCATCGCTCTTAATACCGGAATGGCGCGGCAGGACTTGTGTGAGTCAAATAAGGACATGCTCCGTGTCAAGGATGGCAGACTTCGCATCGAGTATGCGCGCGGCAAGACAGGGGTGGAAGCTGACCTGCCGGTAATCCCCGAACTGGCCGAGGAGCTTGCGCTGCTCCCGCCAGGGCAGCACCTGTTTTTGCCCAAGGATAATGTGCAGGAACCTTACAGGGTTACCTCCTTTGGGAACTGGTTCAAGTATCGTTGCCGCGAGGCTGGGGTTCCGGGATCGATTCATGGCTTGCGGAAGGCGGGAGCGACGAGGCTGGCTGATGCTGGGGCGTCAGACTGGGAGATTGCGTCCTATCTTGCCCACACCGACACGTCGCAAGCTTCGGCCTACACCAAGGCTGCAAACCGCTCGAAGCTGGCCGACAGTGGCTTCAAAAAGCTAGGCAAATTGTCCAACCTTTCCAAGTTGTTGGACAAAGAAAAGGAATAATCTGTGATAATCAGTATGTTATCGGAAGAAGTGGCAGCCCGTAGGGGAATCGAACCCCTCTTTCCAGGTTGAAAACCTGGCGTCCTAACCGATAGACGAACGGGCCACTGTTTAGCGTGAGGCGTATCTAGGCAAAGTCATGGGCTTGCGCAAGAGGGATTTTGCGGAAAATCACATATTTTTTTCATCAGGCCAAATCGGATCACGCCGGGGCCGCATCCTCGAGCCGCAGCTGCACACGGGCGCGGCCGCCCCATGTGTTGATCTCAAGCCGTCCGGCCAGATGAAACCGTGCGCCGCCATGTTCCAGCAGGGTCGGGCCCAGAGCGCTGTCGAAGGCTCCGAAGGCAATTGCTTCGATCCGCGCGCCCAGCCCATCGCTAAAGGTGAGCTTCAAATGGCTTTCGCCAATGCGTTTGGCAAAGGTGATCTGGGCATCGGCAAAAGCGAAACGCGGGGCCGGGGCGGCGGCGCCGAACGGGCCGGCCTGATCCAGCTGCTGGATCAATTCGACCGTGGCCGCGCCGGGCATCAGCAGCCCGTCCAGTTTCAGATCGGCGGGGCCAGCGGCTCCGGCGCCCTGTTTGGCCAGAAGATCGCTCAGGCGCTGCATGGCGGCGTCCAGCTGATCGCGGGCCACGGTCAGACCGGCGGCCATTTTGTGACCGCCGCCCTTTAGCAACAGCTCCTCGGCCACCAGCCGCGCAATCGCCGCGCCCAGATCGACCCCAGAGACCGACCGGCCCGAGCCCGTGCCGCTGTCGCCCTCCAGCCCAATCACGACCGCCGGGCGGTTGGTGGCTTCTTTCAGGCGCGAAGCGACGATCCCGACCACGCCGGGATGCCAGCCTTCGCCCGCGGCCCAGACCAGCGGAGCGTCCAGCCCGCGCTCTTGCGCCTGCTCAATGGCCTGATCGCGCACCTGATTTTCGATCTGGCGGCGTTCGGTGTTCAGTTGTTCCAGCCGTTCGGCCATGGCGCTGGCCTGATGCGGGTTGGCGCAGGACAGCAGCCTTGCCCCCAGATCGGCCTTGCCGATCCGCCCGCCCGCATTGATGCGCGGCCCCAGCACAAAGCCCAGATGATAGGCGCTGGGGGCGCTGTCGATTTTCGCCCGATCCGCCAGCGCCACCAGACCGATACGGTTGCGATGCGCCATCACCTTCAGCCCCTGACGCACCAGCGCCCGGTTCACCCCGGTCAGCGGCGCGACATCGGCCACCGTGCCAAGGGCCACCAGATCGAGCATGGCCATCAGATCGGGCCCGCTGCTGCCGGTTTGCCGCAGTTGCCGGTTGGCCTCGACCAAGGCCAGAAACACCACGCCAGCGGCGCAGAGCTGGCTGTGATCGCCGCTTTCATCCTGCCGGTTTGGATTGACCACGGCCAGCGCTTCGGGCAGGGTTTCGCCGCCCAGATGGTGATCCAGCACCACCACATCCGCCGGGGCAGCGGCGCTGATTGCCTCATGTGCCATCGTGCCGCAATCGACGCAGATGATCAGAGAATGGCTTTGGGCCAGCTTTTGCATGGCGGGGATATTGGGGCCATAGCCTTCGGTCAGCCGGTCAGGCACATAGAGGGTGGGGGATACCCCCATCTGCCCCAGCCAATCCAGCAGCAACGCGGCCGAGGTCGCTCCGTCCACATCGTAATCGGCGAAAATCGCGATGTTTTCGCGGGCTTTGGCGGCTTGCACAAGGCGGCTGGCGGCGGGCTGCATGTCTTTGAACGATAGCGGGTCCGGCAGCAGATCGCGCAGGGTGGGGGACAGGAACAGCGGAGCGTCTTCGGCGCTGACCCCGCGGCGCACCAGAATGCGGCAGAGCGGCAAGGGCAGGGGGGTGCTTTGTGCCATGGCCTGTGCCAGACGGTCCTGATTGGCATCGGGGCCGCGCCAGCGCCGCCCGGTTAGTGAGTGCGAGACATTCAGGAAATCAGCCATGGGCGTGTCCAAGGATCGTCTCGGTGCTTTGGGCGCTGACAAATTCGCCATGCAAATGATTGATCGCGGCGGTGTGGATTTGCTCTGCGCTTGGGGCCGGGGCAGAGGGTTGCCAAGAGGTATCGGCGCAGATGGTAAAGGCGGCGCAGGCATCATGGGCCAGCACCACGCCATAGCCCAGATTGGCCGCCATCCGGGCCGAGGTCGACACACAATGCGGCGTGGTCAGCCCACAGATCACCAGATCGCGCACCGCCCGTTCCTGCAATAGCTGCTGCAAGCCGGTGCCGATAAAGGCAGAATTGACGGATTTCTCTAGTGCGGGTTCTCCGGGCCGGGGCGCGACCAGCGGGTTAAACGCTGCCCCGGATGTCCCCGCTTGCAGAGGGCTGAGTGGATTGCGGCTAAGGTGGCGGACATGGAAAACCGGCCCTCCCGTTTCCCGCCAACGGCTCAGCAGCCGGGCGGCATTGGCCTCGGCCTGCGGGTTGTTGCGTTGGCCCCAATAGGGATCGTCAAAGCCGTGTTGAATATCAATCAGCAACAGCGCTCGGGTCATGGAGCCTCCTGATATGGCGATGGCGCATCAGACGGTTTCAATGCGCAGCACCACCGGATCCGTGGCCACAACCCCGGTTGCGGCAAAGCCCTTGATCGCCAGATCCAGTGCCGCGCGGGTGGTTTTGTGGGTGACGATCAACACCGGCGCTGGGCCGTCCTGATGGCTGTATTGTCGCATCCGGTCCACCGACACGCCCTCATTGCCCAAAGCGGTGGCGATTTTGGCCAGAGCGCCGGGTTTGTCATGTAGCTCCATGCGCAGATAGTAAGGCGCAGGCGTGGTCGAGGCCGCGGCTCTGGCGTTTTCCAGCGTGTCAGCCGGCTGGCCGAAGGTCGACACCCGGATGTCCCGGGCAATGTCCAGAACATCCGACATCACCGCCGAAGCCGTCGGCCCTTCGCCCGCCCCGGCCCCGCGCAGCACGATCTGGCCGACATGATCACCTTCCAGCACCACCATATTGGTGCCGCCTTCGAGCTGACCCAGCGGGCTGTTGGCGGGCACCAGACAGGGCGACATGCGTTGCTCCAGCCCGCGCCCGGTCATTTGCGCCACCCCCAGCAGCTTGATCCGATACCCCATATCGGCGGCTTGCTTGATGTCGGCAATGGTGATCCGGCCGATGCCTTCCAGATCGACCCCGTCAAAATTCACCTTGGTGCCAAAAGCAATCGCGGCCAGCAGCGCCAGCTTGTGCCCCGCATCAATGCCGCCCACATCCAGATTGGGGTCGGCTTCGAGGTAACCCAGCTGGTTGGCTTCCTCGAAAATATCCTCATAAGGCAGGCCCGAGCTTTCCATACGCGTCAGAATATAGTTGCAGGTGCCGTTCATCACCCCCATCACCCGGTCGATCTGATTGCCGGCCAGCCCTTCGGTCAGCGCTTTGACCACCGGGATGCCCCCGGCCACGGCAGCCTCAAAACGGATCACGCGATCGGCGGCCTCGGCCGCGCTGGCCAGTTGCTGACCATGCACCGCCAGCAGCGCCTTATTGGCTGTGACCACGTCTTTGCCGGCGGCAATCGCGGCTTCGGTCGCCTGTTTCGCCGGCCCTTCCGAGCCCCCGATCAATTCAACGAACACATCCACATCATCGCGGGTGGCCAGCGCAACCGGGTCGTCTTCCCACGCGTAATCCGACAGGTTGACGCCGCGATCCTTGTCTTTCGAGCGGGCCGAGACCGCCGAAATCACCACCGGACGCCCGGTGCGGGCAGCCAGCAGATTGGCCTTTTGGCGGATGATCTTGACAACGCCCACCCCAACAGTGCCCAGACCGGCAATTCCAAGGCGTAAAGGTTCGGTCATATCGTGCACTCCATTGGTCATATGTTTTGCTGATCTCTAGCGGGTTTCGCGCCAAGGTGCAACGCGCCAATCGGCCTTAAGCCGGACCCGGTTTCAGCCGCTTGTGGCAATCCGCTGCCAGAGCAGCTTCAGCGCATGTTCGGTGGCCGCTTGCCGCACTTGGGCCCGCCCCAGAGGGCCGAATTCAACGGTTTCCGAACGCACATCCTGCCCCTTGCGGGCGGTGGCAAAACACACCCGGCCTTCGGGTTTGTGATCCGAGCCCCCGGGCCCGGCAATGCCGGTGATCGCAACGCTCAGATCAGTGCCGGAACGGTTCAGCGCCCCGCTGGCCATTTCACGCGCCACCTGTTCAGACACCGCGCCGAAACGCTGTAGGCTGTCGGCACTCACCCCCAACATCTCGCGCTTGGCGGTGTTGGAATAGGTGACAAAGCCGCGCTCAAACACCGCAGAGGCTCCGGCCGGATCGGTCAGCGCGGCGGCCAACATCCCGGCGGTGCAGCTTTCGGCGGTGGCAATGGTCTGGCCCTGCTCCCGGCAGGCGGTCAGGAGGGTTTCCACCAGCCCGGTCACATCAAGACCGGATGGCTAAAGGCCGCGGCGGCTGTGACCACGATGGCGGCCATCACACCGGCGATGACATCATCCAGCATCACGCCGAACGCGGTGGATTTGCGATCCGCCCAGCCCACCGGGCCGGGTTTGAGGATGTCAAACAGGCGGAAAAAGATAAAGGCGCTCACCCAGCCGGGATAGGGGAACAGCCACGGATCCTGCCCGGCAAACCACATCCCGGCGGACAGCGGCAACAGGGCGATCCACTGGCCGGCGACTTCGTCGATCACGATCTCGCTGGGGTCGTGATTGTCCTGCCCGCGGGTCTGGGCCCAAGTCGCCCACCAGCCGATAAAAAACACCAACACCACCGCCCCCATCAGCGCCGGGAAGCCCCCGGCCACATGGAGCAGATACCCCACTGGTATCGCCGCCGCCGACCCCCAGCTGCCCGGAGCCGGGCGCAGCAGGCCGGTATAGAAAAACGTGGCGATCAGTTTGCTGATGGATAGGGTCATGGCGAAGGGTTTAGAGGCTTGTTTCGGGGCTGGCAAGGTTTGTCTCTAACCATGGGCCAGTTCCAGAAAGCGGTCAATATCCTGATCCTGTGCCGACCAGTCAGTGACCATCCGGGCGGTCAGAATTTCGGTATCATCTGCGCCGTCTAACTGCCCTTGCCACAGATAATACTGCGCTCCGGCCTGATGCAGCCGTTTATGGGCGGCGCGGCTGAAGCCGGCGAAAATGATGTTGGCTTGCGGTTCGAACAGAAACTGACAGCCATCCACCCTCCGCAGCCCCCGGGCCAGCCGGGCGGTGGCGGCATTGGCGGCGCGGGCGCTGTTCAGCCACAGATCATCCTGCAAATAGGCCAGCATCTGCGCCGCCATAAACCGATTTTTCGACGGCAAATGCCCGCCGCGCTTGCGCCGCAGCTCAAATTCCCAGGCATGTTTCGGATCAAAGAAAATCACCGCCTCAGCCGCCATACAGCCGTTTTTCGTCGCCCCGAAGCTGAGCGCATCAATCCCGGCCTGCCATGTCATCTCCGCCGGGCTGCATCCCAGCGTCACCAGCGCATTGGCAAAACGCGCCCCGTCCATATGGCAGGGCAGATTATAGCTGTGGGCGACTTCGCACAGCGCCTTGATTTCAGCCAGATCATAGACGCTGCCCCGCTCGGTGACCTGCGTGATCGACAACGGCCCGCGCTGAGGGCCATGCACACCGCGGGTTTCCTCGGCCTCGATGCTACGGTGCAAATCTTCGGGGCGCAGCTTGCCATTATGGCTGGGGATGGGGGTGAGCTTGGCACCGCCGGTGAAAAACTCAGGGGCGTTGCATTCATCCTCGTGGATATGCGCCACATCGGTGCAGAAAATCGTCTGCCACGGATCGGCCAAAGTCGCCAGCGCCAGAGAATTGGCGGCGGTGCCGGTGGACACTAGATAAACCACCGCCTGCGGGGCTTCGAACACATCCCGGATCTGATCCTGCAAGCGCGCCATCAGACCATCGCCGCCATAGGGCATGGCATAGCCCTGATTGGCTTGCTCCAGAGCCGCCAGAACTTGCGGATGCACCGGGCCGGTATTGTCAGAGGCAAAAAACATCACAGGGGCTCCTCAATGATATAGTCTTCCCATTCTTCAACGGGGATTTCGAATTCGGGGATTGTCCAGCCGCGCACCGAGGCTCCGGCCTCATGCACAGATTGCGCCCGCCCCGAGATCAGCGGGTGCCAGTCATAAAGCGGCTTGCCCTCGTAAATGCGCCGATAAGCACAGCTGGCGGGCATCCAATAGGCGATCTCGCTGATATTGTCCGGGCTCAGGCGCACACATTCGGGCACGAATTGGTGGCGGATGTCATATTGGCCGCAACGGCAGCTGTCGCAATCCAACAAACGGCAGGCGATCCGGGTAAACACCACTTGGCCGGTTTCTTCGTCTTCCAGCTTGTTCAGGCAGCATTTGCCGCAGCCATCGCACAGCGCTTCCCATTCCGCCGGGTTCAGCTGTTTCAGCGGCACCCGTTCCCAGAAGCGGGGGCGCAGGCGGGTATTTTGGGGCGGCTGCGGCGCGATTTTGGCCGGTTTAGACATCAGCCAGAATATCGCGGGCCCGGGCGCAATCGCTGCGCATTTGCGCGATCAGATCATCCAGGCTGTCAAACTTGGCTTCGGGGCGCAGATATTCGACCAGAGCCACCGAAACATGCACCCCGTAAATATCGCCCTCGAAATCGAAAATATGGGTTTCCAGATTGGCGATATGGCCGTCAAACATCGGCCGCACCCCGATGCTGGCCGCACCGTCATAGCTGCCGGCATAGGGCCCGGACAGCACGTCGATTTTCACCGCATACACCCCGAATTTGGGCGGATGCAGGCCGGTGATCGACATATTGGCGGTGGGAAAGCCCAGCAGGCGGCCGCGTTGCTCGCCACGGATCACTTCGCCATCAATGCGGTGAAAATGGCCCAGCTTCAGCGCGGCGGCTTCGGGGTTGCCATTGCTCAGATCATTGCGGATCGCGGTCGAGGAGACCTCGGTATCGGCGACCTCGATCAGCTCGGCAATGGTGACGCCAAAGCCGATTTCCTGCCCGAAGGCCTGCAAATCCCGTGCGCTGCCATCGCGCTGGTTGCCAAAGCGGAAATCCTGACCAATCACCACATGTTTCAGATCCAGCCCGTCCTTGATCACATTTTGGGCAAAATCCCGTGCGCTGAGTGAGGAGAGCGCATCGTTGAAATTGATCTCATAGAGCTTTTCTACCCCCAGTTTTTGCAACCGGTTGGCGCGGCTTTCGGCGCTCATCAGGCGAAAGGCCGGGCCGTCGGGGGCGAAATATTGGCGCGGGTGGGGCTCAAAGGTCATCACGCCCAGCGGGCAGTTCAGGCGTTTGGCGTGGTCTGCGGCGATATCGATCACCGCCTGATGACCCAGATGCACACCGTCGAAATTGCCGATGGCCACGCTGGCCCCGCAATCCTGAGGGAGGGTAAACTGATAATCGCGAATAATCTGCATAGGGCTTGAGTATCTCTAGTGACGGCTGGGGGCAAGCACCAAAGCATCGCCGGAAATTACCACTTTATCGCCCACCTTTGCGACACAATCCAGCCGCACCCGGCGTTTTTCGGGGATGATTTCGGTGACTGTGACCGAGGCTTCGACCACATCATCAATAAAAACCGGCGCGGTAAAGCGCAGGTTTTGTGACAGGTAAATGGTGCCATGGCCGGGCAGGCGTTCGCCGATCAGGGCGGAAAACAGGCTGGCCGATAACATGCCATGGGCGATGCGGGTTTTGAAAATCGAGGCCGCTCCGGCGGCTTCGTCCAGATGGATCGGGTTGCGGTCTTCGCTGACGGTGGCGAACATGTCGATTTCTGCCGAGCCGATCTGTTTGCTCAGGCTGCGGGTCATGCCGATTTGCAGGTCTTCCAGATAGATGGTTCCGATGTCTTCCGCTTTGATCATGGCAGGGCCTTTCTTTCTGGGTTAGCGCAAATGCCCAATGGCATAGCGGGCAGTGGTTTGATGGGCGTCGAAATAGGCGTTCAGCGCGTCGGGGTCGGGCTGATCGGTGGTTTTGGTTTCGGCCGCGGCCAGACCGCCCGAGATGAACAGGCTGTCCATATCTTCGCTCAGCGCGCCCTGAATATCGGTGGCGATGCCATCGCCGATGCACAGGATGCGGCTGCTGTCGATATCGGTGCCCAGACGGGCCAGACGCAACCGGGCCAGATCGTAAATCGCCGGGTGCGGTTTGCCAGTATAGATCACCTGCCCGCCCATTTCAGTATAAAGCGCGGCCAGCGCCCCGGCGCACCATTCGCGCACGCCGCCGCGATCCACCACGATATCGGGGTTGGCGCAGAGCATTTTCAGCCCGTTCTGTTTGGCCAGCAGAAAATCCGGGCGCATCAGCTGCGGGTCGGCATGGGGGTCAAACGGGCCGACGCAAACGATGCCCTCGGCCTGATCCAGTGGCACATGCTGGATGTCCACCGGGTTTTCAACGATGTCGATCGGGTCGAAAAAGCTCAGATCAGTTCCGGCCCCCATATAATAGACCTTTTGGCCGACCGAGCCGCGAAACACACTGGCCCGGGCGCTATCACCCGAGGAGACGATCACATCCCAGCTGTCGGCGGGGATGTTCATGCGCGCCAGTTGCGCTTTGACATTATCGCTGTGGCGCGGGGCGTTGGTGATCAGCACCACTTTGCCGCCGGTTTTTCGATAGTTTTGCAGGGCGGCAACCGCAGCGGGGAAGGGTTTGACCCCATCATGCACACAGCCCCACAGATCGACGAACAGGGCATCATATTGGCTGGAAATTTCCGACAGGGCGTTGATAATCTGGGTCATGTTGCTTTCAGGCCGTTACGTCAAAATCAATTAAGCGGAAAAGGGCGCTGGGCGCGCCCTTTGCTGGTTTGTTGGCACTTACATCTTGAGGTTGGGGATGATTTGCTTTTTGCGGCTGACAACGCCGGGCAGAACCACCGTGTCAGAGGTGACGGCCACATCAAAGGATTTTTCGGCGACCGTTTTGCTCAGCTCATTGGGGATCAGCAGGGTGGATTGTTCGTTGAGGATATCAACCACGAACAGCAGTACCTGATCAACGCCATCTTCGGCGGCGACATCGCCCATGCTGTGCATCAGGCTATCCTTGCGTCCCAGCACCGTGGCTGGAGCGGTGGTTTCCAGCACCGAGACCCGGAATTTTTTATCGTCCAGTTCGAAGATTTTCGAATCCAGCCGCAGCAATTCGGCATCCGAGAAATGCGAGATGTCGGATTTGGCGGCGAACATTTCCGCAGCATAGCTGGGGATGTCCAGCTTCAGATCGGCGGCCATGCGCTTGGCGACCTCAATATCGCGCGGGGTGGTGGTGGGCGAGCGGAACTCCAGCGTATCCGACAGGATGCAGGACAGGATCAGCCCTTTGATCGCATCGGGCATGTTATCCAGCGCCGGTTCACGCATGATGCTATACATTACTGTTGCCGTTGCCGCCACCGGGCGCAGGGTGATGTTGATCGGACCCTTCGTTGACAGCCCGCCGACCAGCAGGTGGTGGTCGATGATCTGGCGGATATCGGCATTGGCGATATTGGCGGGCAGCTCGGCTGGGTTGTTGGTGTCGACGATCACCACCTTTTCGCCATCGGCAACGTCTTCCAGCAGTTCGGGCGCATCAAAGCCCCAGCGTTTCAGTACAAAGGCGGCCTCGGTATTGGGTTCGCCCTGAATGCAGGCGGTGGCCGGTTTGTTCAGGATATCGTTCAGATACCACGCCCAGATTAGTGCAGAAGCGGTGGCGTCGGTGTCAGGGGCGGTGTGGCCGAAAATTTTGATCATCTGGGTTTTCCATGTGCCTGGTTGTGATTTTGCGCCGTTATAGTCGGGATTTTTCAGGGTGTCACCCGTTGTTTGCTGTTTCCGGGCGGGCAGGTTTTGCCAGACTTGCCGCATCGGCGCGGGCATAGTATGCAGCGGCGCAAAAGGCCATCCCATGCCCCGCATCCGTGAAAGCGATCTCTATCACCCGGTGAAATCTTACCTGCAGGCGCAAGGCTATCAGGTCAAGGGCGAGGTGGGGGCCGTGGATGTGGTGGCCATCCGCGAAGGCGAGGACGCGCCGGTTCTGGTCGAGCTGAAGCTGGCGTTCTCACTGGCCCTGCTGCATCAGGGGATTGCCCGGCAGGCGATCAGCGATGCGGTTTATCTGGCGGTGCCTCATAGCAGCGGCAAAGCGTTAAAGAACAATCTGGGGCTGTGTCGGCGGTTGGGTCTGGGGCTGATGACGGTGCGGTTGCGCGATGGGTTTGTCGAGGTGCTGGCCGATCCGGTGCCTTACTGTCCGCGCAAGTCTGTCAAGCGCAAGACCCTATTGTTGCGCGAATTTGCCCGCCGTGTTGGCGACCCCAATGCAGGAGGGGCTGTGCGCGGTAAGGTGGTGACCTCTTACCGGCAGGATGCGCTGCGCTGCGCCACCTATCTGGAGCAGCACGGCCCCAGCAAGGGGGCGGTGGTGGCCAAGGCCTGTGGCGTGCCCGGGGCCACCCGGATCATGCGGGATGATCACTATGGCTGGTTTGAACGGGTGGGACTTGGGGTGTATCAGCTCACGGCGATCGGAGGGCAGGGGTTGGAGGCTTATGGTCGGGTGGAGCCGGAATCGTGAAGCAGGTTAAAGACCTCTGTGAAATGTTACGCCCTCCAATCTGTCCCGCCCGGCCGATGGGCCGGGCTGCGCTTACCCAGGCAGACGTATCCCGGCGTTTCTTATGCGGAACCCAGCGATGCAGAGGTCTTGGGCATAGGGCCGCTCTGGCCGTCCAATTTGCAGATCAACAAAGCAAACTCACCCCATCCACCCCCACACCAGAACCCGCCTTTGCCGGTAAAATTGTCCCCATCCGGCTTGACACCGCCGGGTGGGCTCCCTAAATGCCATCTGTTAGCACTCACCCGCGCCGAGTGCTAATCTGATTTTAACCCTGAACGAAGGAGCGTTCAAAGATGGCTTTTACACCTCTGCATGACCGTGTTCTGGTACGCCGTATCGAAAGCGATGACAAAACTGCTGGCGGACTGATTATCCCCGACAGCGCCAAGGAAAAACCTGCCGAAGGGCTGGTTGTGGCCGTAGGTGCCGGTGCCAAGGACGATGACGGCGAGCGTATTGCCATGGACGTCAAGGCGGGCGACAAAATCCTGTTCGGCAAATGGTCCGGCACAGAAGTCACCATTGACGGCGAAGAGCTGCTGATCATGAAAGAAAGCGACATCATGGGCCTGCTGGGCTGATCGCGTCTTTCGCATTTATTACCAATTTCTAGGAGTTTTACGAAATGGCTAAAGAAGTCAAATTCGAAACCGATGCCCGCAACCGGATGCTGGCCGGTGTGAATATCCTCGCCGATGCCGTCAAGGTGACGCTGGGTCCAAAAGGGCGCAATGTGGTGATCGACAAATCCTTTGGCGCACCGCGCATCACCAAGGACGGTGTCTCGGTTGCCAAGGAAATCGAGCTGGAAGACAAGTTCGAAAACATGGGCGCGCAGATGGTGAAAGAAGTCGCCAGCCGCACCAATGACGAAGCCGGTGACGGCACCACCACCGCGACCGTTCTGGCTCAGGCCATCGTGCGTGAGGGGCTCAAGCAGGTTGCGGCCGGTCTGAACCCGATGGACCTGAAGCGCGGCATCGACCTGGCCACTGCCAAGGTTGTCGAAGGCATCAAGGCTTCGGCCCGTGATGTGGAGGATTCCGCCGAGGTTGCTCAGGTTGGCACCATCTCGGCCAATGGTGAGGCTGAAATCGGTCAGCAAATCGCTGATGCGATGCAGAAGGTCGGCAATGAAGGTGTGATCACCGTTGAGGAAAACAAGGGTCTGGAAACCGAGACCACTGTTGTTGAGGGGATGCAATTTGACCGCGGCTATCTGTCGCCTTATTTCGTCACCAACCCGGACAAGATGATTGCCGAGATGGAAGATTGCTTGGTGCTGCTGCACGAAAAGAAACTGTCTTCGCTGCAACCCATGGTGCCGCTGCTGGAAACCGTGATTCAGTCCGGTAAGCCTCTGCTGATTATCGCCGAGGATGTGGATGGCGAAGCGCTGGCCACTCTGGTGGTGAACAAGCTGCGCGGCGGTCTGAAAATCGCGGCTGTCAAGGCTCCTGGCTTTGGTGATCGTCGCAAGGCGATGCTGCAGGATATCGGCATTCTGACCGGCGGTCAGGTGATCAGCGAAGAGCTGGGCATGAAGCTGGAAAATGTCACCATCGACATGCTGGGCACCGCCAAGAAAATCGAGATCACCAAAGACGAGACCACCATCGTTGACGGCAATGGCGACAAGGCGGAAATTGAAGCCCGCGTGGCACAGATCCGCACCCAGATCGAAGATACTGCGTCTGACTACGACCGTGAAAAGCTGCAAGAGCGCGTGGCCAAGCTGGCCGGTGGTGTTGCCGTGATCCGCGTTGGCGGCATGACCGAAGTCGAAGTGAAAGAGCGCAAAGACCGTGTCGATGACGCGCTGAACGCTACCCGCGCTGCGGTGCAGGAAGGTGTGATTGTCGGCGGTGGTGTGGCTCTGGTGCAGGCTGCCAAAGGGCTGGCCGATCTGAAGGGCGACAATCCTGATCAGGCCGCGGGTATCGCCATTGTGCGCCGCGCGATCGAGGCGCCTCTGCGTCAGATCGCTGAAAACGCCGGTGTTGATGGTGCTGTTGTGGCTGGCAAGGTGCGCGAAAGCGACGATCCGACCTTTGGCTTTAACGCGCAGTCCGAAGAATATGGCGACATGTTCAAATTCGGCGTGATCGACCCAGCCAAAGTGGTCCGCACCGCTCTGGAAGATGCGGCTTCGATTGCCGGTCTGCTGATCACCACCGAAGCCATGGTTGCCGACAAGCCCGAGCCAAAAGGCGCAGCGGCTGGCGGCGGTATGCCTGACATGGGCGGCATGGGCGGTATGGGCGGCATGATGTAAACGGCCCCACCGGGCCGGGAGCTGACCGTTCTCGCGACAAATTGCAAAAGGGCCACCATAAGCGGTGGCCCTTTTCTGTTGCTAGGGGGGACTCAAGAAACGTTTGCGCCAATCTGCCTTCTCCCTAAGCTGCCCCGCTCGGTCGGGCAGATCACCATCGGCTGGGTTGATTTCCCACACCCGTTCTGGCCGCCGTTTTGTGCTGGCCAAAGACAAGCGGTCGTCAGTTTGGGGCTTGTTCAAAGGTTTTTGCGCCTGCGGGGATGATAACGCCGGGGAGTTTGCTTTGCGTCCAGATGTGAACTGCGTTGGTGATGTCAACCGGCGCGTCCAGGGTGCCGGCGCGCAGCTTGATCGTGTCTTCCTTTTCTGGGTCGCCGTGCCAGATCCGCGTCCCGCATGTCGGGCACATGAAGGTGTCCGCTGTCGGTCGTGCGCACCCATTTTTTCAACATCCCTCGCAGTAACGTCACATCCTTGCCGGGAATAATATAGACCAGACCAAAAGCAGATGCGGATTGCTTCTGACAGCTGGTGCAGTGGCACACGATCATTTTGGCGGCTTTTGGGTTGATTTCATAACGAATGTCACCACATTGGCACCCGCCCGACATTTTTCGGCTGTGCATAGCCACGCTGAAAGCCCGGCCGGCCAGTTCCAGATACCAGCGTTTGACATTGGGCAAATCCGACAGATCAATCGGATGGGTATCAAACCGGGCCACCCACGGCCAAATGGCAAAATCCCTTTGCAGGTTCGCAAATCCGCGAGTCCTGTTCCTTGGATCGCGTTTACAAAGACCTGATATGGTTCCGCGAGCAGACCCGGGTCGTTTGGTTTCAGGCAAGCCAAAATGCTTGCGAAAAGGATCTATGACGCCGCGCAGTTTGGGGCATTGATCCGCTTTTCGGATGGCCGCAAGGCACCACCTGCGCCATCCCAAGGCAAACGCATCGATGGAAGGCGCACATATAAACGCATTTTGAAAATGCCATGGCTATTTCCCTATTTGCGATGGGTGTTCAATATCTTTCAGGACTTTGAAGAGGCACGCCAGACCGTAATCCTCTGATCTTAATTACGCGCCTGATCGGCGCGAAAACCTGTTGGCGTGACGCCGAAGCGCAGGCGGAAAAGGCGGGAGAACTGGGCCTGATCGGAGAAACCGAAGCGGTAGGCGATTTCGGCGATGGCGATGTCGGGCATGGCGGCCAGTTGTTCGCGCGCCGCGTTGAGCCGTTCGTCGCGCACGTGCTGCGACACGGTGCCGTTCACGTCTTTGAACAGGTCGTGCAGGTAGCGTTTGGAGATGCCGCAGGCGGCGGCGATGCTGTCGGGCGACAGGCCGGGGTTTTTCAGGTTCTGTGCGACATATTCGCGAATTCGCACCATATGGGCCGCGCGGACGCTGCTGCCGCGGGTGTCTTCACTACCCTGTTCTGATTGTTCGATGGTCAGGGCCAGCAGGTCCATCAGGTGTCGTTCCAGCACCCGACCGGTGCCCTTTCCCGAGCTGGGCGCGTGTTTTTGCGATTGTTCGACCAGAGACACGAACAGGGCGCCGGGGCCGCTGGTGGCGTCGAAGACATGGGCGCAATGGCGGTCGGGCTGGCGCAGACGGTCCATCATGTCGCGCTTGGCGACCTTGACCACGAACAGGTCATTGGGGCGCTCATAGAAAAAGCGGTAGGGTTCGTCGCCGCGCTCAATGAGAAACCCGCCCGGTTCGCAGCGCACTTCCTTGCCCATTTGCCGAAACTGAACCGGGGTCGAGCGCGGGATAGTGATCAGGTAATCCTCCTGTTCTGCCCCCCGGATATGGCGTTTGCGCCGCTCATAATGCACCGGATGCGACGTCAGGCGCGACAGGTCGATCGAGCCGACCACGGTTTTGGACAAGTGTCCCTGAAAGCGTTGTTCGTCGCGAAACTGCAGGCCGAGCGGAAAGTAGGTTTCCGAGATTGCGTTGTTCCACGCGCTCGCCCCATAGCCCGCCGGCGCGGTATTCGTCGAAAACCGCACGGTATCGTTCATGCCCTTTCTCCTCCCAAAAAAAGGTATCCCTGAGGCTAGGCGAAAATTCCCCTGCGACAAAGCACTTTTTTTACGACTGCACGGATTAACAAAACTTCCTGCACGGATCGTCAAGACGAGCGGCGGGAAACCTCACACTCTGGTTGGAAAACAACAGGTCGTGCTCTGTCGCGGCGTTCAACAAGTGGAGGAATATATGCCCGGCAAGTCCGTTGACCCTATTACTTTGTCCGTAGTGCGCGGCGTTTTGGAGACGACGCAACGCGAAATGACGCTGGCGCTGGAACAGACCGCGCGGTCGTCGGTTTTCAACCTTGCGCATGATTATTCGACCGCGCTGTTCAACCATACGCCCGAGATGATCTTGCAGGGGCAGGATATTCCCATTCACCTCGGCTCGCTGATCCCGGCGATGAAAACGGTGGCTGGCTTCTTCGAGGGCGACATTCACGAGGGCGACCTGATCTTGCATAACGACCCGGCCTATGGTGGCTCGCACATCATCGACACCTGCATGTATTACCCGGTGTTTTACAAGGGCGAGCTGGTGTTCTGGACTGTATGCAAAGGCCACCTGACCGACATCGGCGGCCCCGTTCCCGCAGGTTACAACCCCGAAGCCACCGAGATTTACGCCGAAGGTTTGCGCATTCCGCCGATCAAGCTGTGGGACAAGGGCGTTCCCCGTGACGACATTCTCAACATGCTGCTCACCAACATGCGCGCCCGCCGCGATCAGGAGGGCGACTTCAACGCGCTGATCGGCGCCTGTCAGGTGGGGGCGCGCAACCTCGTCGCGCTGATGGACAAATACGGCAAGGACGTGGTGCAGGAGTGTATCGAAGAGCTGCTCTCCATGGCTAATCAGCACATGAACGGCCTTATTTCCAAGGTTCCCGACGGCACCTACTCCGGCACGGCGATCCTGGAGGATGCGGGCCACGGCTTTGGCGACTTCGACATTACCGCGACAGTGACGATCAAGGGCGAGAGCTGCCACATTGAGATCGAGAGCCCCCCGCAGGTGCCCTATTTCATCAACTCCTACGAGGGGAACAGCTATTCGGGCGTCTACCTCGGGCTGATGATGTTCGCCCAGCTTCCGCCCCCCTACAACGAGGGCCTTTACCGCAATGTGTCGGTGGACATGGGCAAGAAGGGCACCCTGTGCAACGCCCAAAGCCCCGCCCCGCACATGAACTGCACCACAACCCCCATGGAAACCCTCACCGACGCCGTGCGCCTCGCCTTCGAGCAGGCCGCGCCGGAGAAGGTCTCGGCCTCGTGGGGTCATGCCAACGGCTGCAACATCGCCGGTTGGGACACGCGCCACGACGAAGAATATGTAACCATGGTGCTCGCCTCGATCATTTCCGGCGCCGGGGCCACCGCCACGCAGGACGGCTGGCACGCCTGCGGCCCCGAGTGCTGCTTCGGCGCGCTCACTTCGGGCGACATCGAAATGCTGGAGCACAGCTATCCGATCATCATCCACGAATATGGCCTGATGGAAGACAGTGGCGGCGCAGGCCGGTTCCGGGGCGGATCGGGCACCCGCTGGGCGGTCGAGCCACTCGACAGCGACATGACGCTGATCACCTTCGGCGAGGGGCGGCGCATTCCGGCCATGGGAGCTGCGGGCGCGAAATCGACCATGGTTCACAAGAAGGTCGGGCGGCTTGAGCTGACGCGGGGCGGCGAGACGCAGGTCATCACCGAAAACGTCATCGAAACCATCAAACCCGGCGAAATCGCCGCCAACATGAACCCCGGTGGCGGCGGCTACGGCAACCCCTTCGAGCGCGACGTTCACAAGGTGGTCAATGACATCCGCAACGGGCTGGTCAGCATCGAGGGGGCGCGGCTCGACTACGGCGTCATCGTCGATGCGGACACCCTCGCGGTAGACGAAGCCGCAACCGCCAAGGCCCGCGCGGCCTGATCTCTCGGACATAAAAGGACAAACAACATGCGTACGAAATATCGTCTGGGCATCGACGCCGGCGGCACCTTCACCGACTTCATTCTGGCTGACAAGGAAGGCGACCTGCGGCTGTTCAAGGTGCTCTCCACTCCGAGCGAGCCGACCAGAGCCATCGAGAACGGTCTGGCGCTGATCGAGGAAGAAACCGGCCTGACCCCGCAGGAGGTGGTCTCCAACGCCGACCTGTGCATCAACGGAACCACCGTGGGCCTCAACGCGCTCATCACCCACAACGGCGCCAAGACGGGGCTCATCGCCACCAAAGGCCACCAGGACAGCATCGAGATCCGCCTTGGTCACAAGGAAGACGGCTACCGCTACGACCCCGACTACCCCCCCGCCACCATGCTGGTGCCCCGTCATCTGCGCAAAGGCGTGCGCGAGCGGGTAATCTCGACCGGCGCCGTCAAGACCCCGATGAACGAGGACGACGTGCGCGCGGCTTGCGAGTATTTCATCCGAGAAGGCGTTGAATCAGTTGCGATTTCCTTCGTCTGGTCGGTTCTGCACACCGAGCACGAACTGCGCGCCGCCGAGATCGTCCGCGAAATGATGCCGGGCGTGCGCCTGACCGTCGGCTCGCAGCTTTACCCGCAGGTGCGCGAATACACCCGCACCTCGACCGCCATCGTCAACGCCTATCTCGCCCCGATCCTGCAACGCTACGTCGAAGCGGTGGACGGCTATTTCCGCGAGTTGGGCAGCCAGCATCCGGTGCGCTACTTCCAGTCGAACGGCGGTCTGGCGCTGGGCAAGGTTGTGACCGACCAGTCGGTCTACGCGATCAACTCCGGCCCGGCCTCGGCGCCGCAAGCCGCGCTGGATGTGGCCGCGCCCTGGGGCGACAAGAACATCATCACCTGCGACATGGGCGGCACCTCGTTTGACATCACCCTCACCCGCGACGGGGTGGCTAACGTCAACAAGAACATCGACTTCCTGCGCTACCGCATCGGCATCCCGATGATTCAGGTGGAGACCCTTGGCGCCGGGGGCGGCTCCATCGGCTGGATCGACAGCATGGGCCTGATGCAGATGGGACCGCAGTCGGCAGGGTCCGAACCGGGGCCCGCCTGTTACGGACAGGGCGGCGACCGTCCCACCACCACCGACGCCAACCTGACGCTGGGCTATCTCAACGCCGACGGTCTGGTCGGCGGGCGCCTGCCGCTGGACGTGGCCAAGGCCCGCGCCGCGATCAAGGCCCATCTGGCCGACCCGCTGGGCATCTCGGTGGAAAAGGCCGCTTACGGAATGTTCACCATCGTCAACAACAACATGGTCAACGCCATCCGCCGCGTGTCGGTCGAACGGGGCTACGACCCCCGCGACTTCGTGCTGATGGGCGCGGGCGGGGCCACGGGGGCGCATATCACCGCGCTGGCCCGCGAAATGGGCATCTCGAAGGTGCTGGTCTCGAAGCTGGCCTCCGGGCTTTGCGCCTACGGGCAGATCATCTCGGACGTGAAGTATAACTACATGGCTCCGGCGCCGATCCGGGTTGAGGGTGCGGAAGCGGCCGAGAAGCTCGACAAGCTCTTCTCCGGGCTGGAAACCCGCGGCCGCAAGGATCTGGCGGGAGACGGCTTCACCGAAGACCGCATCTCCATCCGCCGCTCGCTCGACATGCGCTACGTCGGACAGGTGCACGAATGTACGGTCGAGATCGAGCCCTTCGAGGTGACCGAAGACCGCCTGGAGGACATCAAGGCCGCCTTCCACGCCCGCCACAAGGAGCTCTACACCTACGACGAGCCCCACAGCGCGGTCGAGGTGGTCAATGTCGAAAGCACCATTGCCGGGCATGTGGACAAGCCGCGCAAGATGACCATCGCGGCGGGGCAAGGGGCGCATTCCGCGCTCAAGGGCACCCGCGAGATGGTGTTCGACGCCGATGGCTCCATCACCGACACCCCGGTTTACGACGGGGCGAAGATGGGCGCGGGCGACAAGCTGCACGGGCCGGCGGTGATCGAAGAGGTGACGACAACCATCGTCATCGAGCCGGGCTGGAGCGTCGATCTGCACGAAACCGGCACCTACGTCATTACGGCGCAGGACTGACCGAAGAGCGGCCTTCCTCTCCCCGAGGCCCGGCTCCGCCCCCGATCCGTTTCAGTTGCGAAGATCGGAGGCGGGCCGCGGGCGGGGCGGGGGATTGGGGGCGTTTCGACGGGTAACAAAAAGGATCAGATGAGTGGCATTGGAATTGCGATCAGTGGACGTGGCCTTTGGGGGGTTCAACGCCCTTCAGGACGTTTCGATTCACCTGAGCCCGGGGGAGGTTGTGGGCCTGATCGGGCCGAATGGCGCGGGCAAGACCACCTGTGTCAACGTGATGACCGGGTTTCAGGCGCCCACTTCCGGGACGGTGTATCTGGACGGGGTCGATGTCGGGCATGACGCGCCGTTCAGGATACGCCGCAAGGGGCTGGCGCGCACCTTTCAGGCCGGGCGGTTGTTTTCCGGGCTGGACCTGCTGGACAACCTCGCCGTGGCCGGGGTCGGGCTGGGACATACGCGGCACAATTCCGAGGTCGAGGCGCATCGGCTGTTGAAATGGTTTGGTCTCGATCACCTGTCGGGGAGTCAGGCGGCGGGGCTTCCTTATACCGATGAGCGCCGGGTTTCGATTGCCCGCGCGCTGATGTTTGAGCCGCAATACCTGCTGCTGGACGAACCGGCGGCGGGGATGTCGGCACAGGAGGCGCGCGAGCTTTCGGGCCTGATCACCCGCATTGCCACCGAGATGGGGGTCGGCGTTTTGCTGATCGAACACAATGTCGGCATGGTCCTGTCCACCTGTTCCAACGTCTATGTGCTGGACGGGGGGCAGGTCATCAAGATGGGCGACCGGGGGGTCATTTTGGGCAGCCGGGCGGTGCGCGAGGCGTATCTTGGGGCCGATCAGGATGAAATGGTCTCGCAACATGACGAGGAGAATGCCTGATGTCGGAAATTGCGGTTCACAATCTGATGGTGCAATTCGGCAAGCTCACGGCGCTGCGGGATGTATCCTTTACCATTGCCGAGGGGGATCTTGTCTTTATCTCGGGGCCGAATGGGGCGGGCAAAAGTAGTTTGCTGCGCTCGATCGCGGGCGAGATCCAGCCGCGCAAGGGGCGCATCGAGATCGACGGTACCATCGTTTCGGGGATGAGCGCGTCGCTGATTGCGCGGATGGGCCTGTCGATGGTGCCCGAGGGGCGGCGGGTTTTTGCCACGCTGACCATCGAAGAAAATTTGATGCTGGGCACGGGGATGCGACGCGACAAGATCGCCATCGCCGCCGATCTTGACGAGATTTACCAGATTTTCCCGATCCTGAGGGAGCGGCGGCACGCTTCTGCCGGGGCGCTTTCGGGTGGGCAGCAGCAGATGCTGGTCATCGGGCGCGCCATCATGACCAACCCGAAAATCGTCCTGGTGGATGAGCCATCGCTTGGGCTGGCGCCGAAGGTGGTGGACGAGGTTTATGACCGGCTGTGTTTTCTGCGCGAGGAGCGCGGGCTGACGCTGGTTATCGTTGAGCAAAGCACCAGCCGGGCGGCGCGGGTCGGCGGTGAGCTGATCCTGCTCAACAACGGCAAGATCACCCATCAGGGCCGGGTGGAAGACTTTGCGCAGGATGAGTTGATGTCAGCGGCCTATTTCGGAATGGAGGCGTAACCATGAATTTGCAGCTTGTCTTTGATGCACTGTCGCTGGGCGGGATTTACGCCACGGCGGCGCTGGGGGTTGCGTTGATTTTTGGCGTCATGCAGTTGGTGAATTTCGCGCAGGCGCAGTTTCTGGCTTTTTGCGTCTTTGCCCTCATCGTGCCCTCGCGCGATGCGGTGGCGGTGATGGGTCTGGGCGCGGCACCGGCCTGGGTGCTGATCCCGGCGGTGTTGGCGATTGGGGTTGGACTGGCGGTTCTGTCGGAGTTTCTCGTGTTCCGACGGCTGCGCAATGCCGAGCCCGTGTCGCTCATGGTGGCCAGTTTTTCGCTTGGCGTGGTGATCCAGAACCTGTTGCTCATGGTTTATGGCGGGCGGCCCAAAGCGGTCAGCCTCTGGCCCAATCTGGGCCAGCCGGTCGAGTTTCTGGGCGCGGCGGTGCCTTTGCTCCAACTGATCGTGATTTTCACCATTATTGTGATGCTGATCGCCCTGTCGCTGTTGCTGAAATTCACCCGTATCGGGCTGGAAATGCGCGCGGCGGCAGAGAATTTTGGCATGGCGCGGCTGTTGGGGGTTCGGGCCAACCGGGTGATCATGATGGCCTTTGGCGTGTCCGGTCTGCTGGCGGCGATGCTGGCGCTGATTTTCGTGGCGCAGACGGGGGTTGCGGATGTGCGCATGGGCGGGTCGCTGGTGCTGATTGCCTTTGTGGCGACGGTGCTGGGCGGCATGGGCAGCCTGTCGGGCGCGGTTGTCGCCGGGCTGGTGCTGGGGGCGGTTTCGACCCTGCTTCAGGCCTATCTGCCGGTCGAGCTGCGCCCCTTCCGCGATGCCTTTGTCTACGGCCTCGTTATTGTCGTGCTTTTGGTGCGTCCGCAGGGTCTTTTCACGCTTTCCAGCGTCAGCAACAGGATTTGAGCCATGCCTGAGAAAAATCTTCATAAAGCGCGTTTTTATGCCTCCGCTCTGACGCCGCTGATTTTGATCGGCCTTTTGTTGGGTATTGTTTTGCTGACCTACTTCCTAGGCAGCCGCTCTTTACAGCGCACCACCGCCGAAGCGCTGATCTATGTCACGCTTGTGGTGGGCTTTTGGATATTTGTCGGCAATTCCGGGGTGATCAGCTTTGCCCATGCGGCCTTTGCGATGGTGGGGGCCTATGTGTCGGCGTGGCTGACCTTGCGGCCGGTGATGAAGGCCACCTTGCTGGAAGGGTTGCCGCAATTTCTGCTCGACACCCAATGGCCGGTCCTGCCCGCGGCTCTGATGGGCGGGGTGGTCGCGATGGTGCTGGCGCTTTTGTCGGGCGCGGCGATTTTACGGCTCAGCGGCATTGCGGCCTCAATCGCTTCTTTCGCTTTCCTCGCCATGATGAACACGATCTGGTCCAACTGGTCGGGCGTGACCGGCGGCACCTCGACGGTTGCGGGCCTGCCGCGCTATGTTGATATGTGGGTCGCGCTGGGCTGGGCTTCGGTGGCGATTGTCGCGGCGGCGGTGTATGGCTTGTCTTCCTCGGGGCTGGCCCTGCGCGCGACCCGCGAAGACGAGGTTGCCGCGCAGGCATCCGCCATTGACCAATACCGCCACCGCCTGCTGGCCTACACGATCAGCGCCTTTTTCTGCGGCGTCGCCGGGGCGCTCTTTGGCCATTACCTCGGCATTCTCAATGTCGGCAGCTTCTACCTGACCATGACCTTCCTGATGCTGGCCATGCTGGTTGTGGGCGGCGTTGGCAGCCTGTCGGGCGCGGTGGTCGGAGTGATCGCGATTTCCGTCTGTATCGAGCTGTTCAAGGGCATGGAGCGCGGCGTGGAGTTTTATGGCACGCAGGTGATGCTGCCGGCGGGTTCGAAAGAAGTTCTGATCGGGGTGTTCATGATCCTGATCCTGATATTCCGGCCACTTGGTCTGATGGCCGGACATGACCTCAAACCGTCATCCAGATGGATGCTGAAGTTTGTGGGAAAATAATAGTGACCATTCCATAGGGAGGAATCTGAATGAAAACCGGAAAAATACTTGGAGCTGTCCTGACGGGACAAATGGCGCTGGCGACACCGCTGATGGCCGATGACATTACGGTGGGCTTTGCCGTGGCGCAGTCGGGCTGGATGGAAGCCTATGACGCGCCCGCGGTCAGTGCGGCCCGCATTCGGATCGACGAGATCAACGCGGCCGGGGGGCTGTTGGGCAAGCAGATCAACATGATCGTAGCCGACACGCGCACCGACCGGGCGGAAGCCTCGCGCGCGGCGCTGGATCTGGTGGATCAGGGGGCGGATATGCTGGTCGTGTCCTGTGACTATGATTTCGGCGCCCCGGCGGCGCTGGTGGCGGAGAGCGAGGGGCTGAATTCCTTCTTCCTCTGCGCCGAAGACATCAAGGCGGGCATTCACGGCGTTGGCCCCAACAGTTTCTCCGCCTCGGTTCTGGCGGCGGTGCAGGGGGCGACCATTGGTGAGTGGGCCTATAATGCGAAGGAGGTGCGCACCGCCTATGTGCTGGAGGACACCTTTATCGAGTATAACAAGGGCATTTGCACCGGGTTCGAGTGGATGTTCCCGCAGCTTGAGGGCGCAAAGATCGTGGGCAAGGACACGTTCCTGAACGATGACGCGTCCATCGCGGGTCAGATCAGCCGCATCAAGGCGCTGCCGGAAGAGCCGGACGCGATTGCGCTGTGTTCGGTTATGCCCGGCGCCGCGTCCGCGCTGCGTCAAATCCGGGCTGCTGGGATCAAGTCGATCATCCTGAACGGGTCGGCGGTGGATGGCTCTTACTGGCTCGACGCTGTGCCGAACCTGTCGGACTTCTATGTGCCGGTGCAAGGCTCGATCTTCGGCGACGATCCGCGCGCGGAGGTGGAAGCCTTTAACCTGGCCTACGAAAAGGCGACCGGGGCGCGTCCGTCGAGCCAGTATGTCTATCCGGGCTATGTGCTGATCGACCTCTGGGCCAAGGCGGTCGAGCGGGCGGGCACGCTGGACGCCAGCGCGGTGACGCCGAAACTGGAAGCGATGGCCGGGGAGCCGACCACCTTTGGCCCGCGCAGCTTCTCGGATGAAATGCACATTCAGAACGCGACACTGATGCAGATCACCGAAATTTCGGACGGCAAACCGCACCGCATCGACGAGTGGACCGCATCGAAAAACCTGCCGCTGGACGTGCTGTTGAGTCAGTAATCCGTCGGGTTTTCTCCTGACCGGGCAAGGGTTTCGGCCCTTGCCCCTCAAAGAAACGGGGGGCCGGTTTATTTGAGGCCGCTCTGACAAATTGGCTCTCCCTTCGTGAATCTGACCCGTTCCAACCGCACAATTTCAGGTTCTCGCCGGCGACCACATGTCGCGGACAAAACGATCAGACGCATTGGAGCTGTTTATTTATCCTGTGCTTTGCATGTCTGCGTTTACGTTCTTCGGCAGATGCATTATCAAATATCCTTCTGAGCGTTGGTTTCGGGTGGTTTGGGTGTCCTTCAGGCCAACAAACAGTCCTCTATGCCAGAGGATAAGTGCCTAAAGTGCGGGAGAGTGCGGATCATGTCTGAAATTAGACAAAGCGTAGGATACGCTGTTCTCAGGGCTGCCCGCCTTTCCGTTGCCCCCATGATGGACTGGACCGACCGCCATTGTCGCTATCTGCACCGGCTGATGTCCTCTGAGGTGTTGCTCTATACCGAGATGGTCGCGGCACCTGCTTTGGTGCGCGGGCGGGCGGTGCATTTGCTCGATTTCGATCCGGCCGAGCATCCGGTTGCCGTGCAGCTGGGCGGTTCGGATCCGGCCGAACTGGCCGCCGCCACCCGCATTTGCTGCGATCACGGCTATGACGAAGTCAATCTGAATGTCGGTTGCCCATCGGATCGGGTGCAGTCGGGGCATTTTGGCGCGGTGTTGATGTTGCAGCCCGATCTGGTGGCCGAGTGCGTGGCTGAAATGATTGCCGCTGCGGATGTCGAGGTCACCGTGAAATGCCGCATCGGGGTGGATGATCAGGATCCGGCTCAGATGCTGCCGGGTTTCATTGAGAAAATGCGTGCCGCCGGTGTGCGCCGGCTTAGCATCCATGCCCGCAAAGCCTGGCTCCAAGGGCTCAGCCCCAAGGAAAACCGCAGCATTCCGCCGCTGGATTACGATCTGGTGCTGGCGATGAAGCAGCAGTTCCCCGATCTGCATATCTCGCTCAATGGCGGGGTGGAGAGCCTGACGCAAGCCGCCGATCTGCTGGATTCGGGGTTGGATGGGGTGATGATCGGGCGGGCCGCCTATCACAGCCCCGAGGCGATTTTGCTGCGGGCCGATGCCGATATTTTCGGCGTGGATCATGTCAAAACCACCGAGCAGGTGGTGGACGAAATGCGCCCCTATATCCAGCGCCATCTGGAGCAGGGCGGGCGGTTGCACGCGGTCACCCGCCATATGATGGGCCTGTTTTCTGGCCGCCCCGGTGCCCGCGGCTGGCGGCGGTGTCTGTCCGAAGGTGCCTCCAAACCGGGGGCCGGGCTTGAGGTGCTGGACGCCGCGCTTGCATTTGTGCAAACTCGCTAAAACCCTGATGAGATAGGTAAAAGACAGATGCCCGAAATGACGACTTTGCTGCCCATGCTGGCGATGCTGCTGGCCATCGGAGCCTTTGCCGGCATCATAGCCGGCCTGTTGGGCGTGGGGGGCGGCATTATTCTGGTGCCGGCCTATTTCTATATTTTCTCGGCGCTGGGCTATGGCGGAGATCAGATCATGCAGGTCTGCCTAGCAACATCGCTGGCGACGATCATCGTGACCTCTCTGCGTTCGGTTTCCAGCCACCATAAAAAGGGCGCGGTGGAATGGCCGATTCTGCGCGGTTTTGCCCCGGGGATCGTGATTGGCGCAGCTTTGGCGGTGCTGGTGGCGGCGGCGCTGCGTTCGGTGGTGTTGCAGGGCATTTTCGGAGTGCTGGCGCTGGGGATCGGGCTGTATATGGCCCTTGGCCGCGATAGCTGGCGGTTGGGCTCGGCGATGCCGACCGGGGTGAAACGGGCGGTTTTGTCCCCGATTATCGGGTTTTTCTCGGTGCTGATGGGGATTGGCGGGGGCTCGTTCGGGGTGCCGTTGATGAGCCTTTACGCCGTGCCGATCCACCGCGCCGTGGCCACCGCCGCCGGGCTGGGGGTGCTGATCGCAGTGCCCAGCGTGATCGGGTTTCTGTGGCTCGATATCCCCACCGACTCGCGCCCGCCTTTCACGGTGGGGGCGGTCAATCTGCCGGCCTTTGTGGTGACGATCAGCATGACGCTGATCACCGCGCCTTATGGGGTGAAGCTGGCGCATAGGATGGACCCGAAACCGCTGAAGCGGCTGTTTGCGCTGTTTTTGATGCTGGTGGCGCTGAATATGCTGCGCAAGGCGGCGGGGTGGTAGGGGCCTTTGCATGAGGGTCATATGTTCCAGAACTGTCCCGCCCGGCCTGTTCGCATTAGGGTCGGGACTCAATTGGTCCACCACACGATTGTGGCGGCGGGGAAGATTGCCGATAGGAAGTTATCGGCTTTTTTGTCGTAACGTGTTGCAATCCTGCGGAAATCCTTGAGGCGGCAGAACATCCGCTCAATCACATTGCGCCCACGATAGGCACTTTTGTCATAGGAAT
>PDSA01000033.1 GCA_002748285.1 Rhodobacterales bacterium | reverse complement strand
GGAATTCCGCAGCCAGACCGAAACCGCCCTGCCGGTTCTGCAAGAGGCCATCGCCAAGGGCGACCACGAACAGGCACGCAAAACCGCGCATCGGCTGAAAGGGGCGGCGTCGAATTTCGGACTGGAGGCGTTTTGCAGGATGTTGGGAGACATCGAAGACTCAGCCCGGGCCGGCCGCGATCAAAGCGCCCGGAGCGCGACACTCAAAACAGCGTTTGAGACCGCCATGCAGATGTTGAATGACGCCGCGCGATTGCTTGAAATCAAGGGCGCAACCGGGTAATGATCCACGGATCAAACGCAAAACGCGCCCCCAGCACACCTCAACGATCGGAGATCCGCCATGCTGTCTTTTTTCCTGACCCTGAGCCGCCTGTTGAAGGCCATATACCGATCCTGGCAGGAACCGGCTTTTCGCTCGACCCAGATTCTGGCGCTGCTGATCCTGATCTCGGGCACGCTGTTCTATCGTGCTGTCGAAGGGTGGGGCTGGGTGGATGCCGCCTATTTCAGCATGATGGTGGCCACGACCATCGGGCTGGGAGACCTCACCCCGACCACCCCCACCGCAAAGGTGTTCACCATGCTCTATGCTGTAACCAGCATCGGCGTTTTCATTGCTCTGGTCACACAATTCGCAACGGTGCTGATTTCCCCCAAGGCAGATAAAAAGACAGACGCGGCCGACAAGCCAAAGGCGTGAGTGGGCGGCAATCCAGGAACCGCCGGGCTTTCCTGTCGCCCCCGGATTGCACATGGCCCACCGCACGAACCGCACGCTCGGAAATGGACTGTTACCTCTCCGGTGACGCAAACAGATACCCTTCGCCATGCACGGTGATGATCCAGTCGGGATGGCTGGGGTCGGTTTCGATCTTGCGGCGCAAACGGCCGATCAGAACGTCAATGGTGCGGTCCTCGGGCGTGGCCTGCCGGTGCTGCACCATGGTGATCAGACGCTCGCGCGACAGTACCACCCCCGGGTTCTGCATCAACGCATCCAGCAGCTCAAATTCCGCCCGGGTCAACGGCACGATGCGCCCATCTGCGCCCTCTAACCGCCGCCGCGCCCGGTCCAGCTGCCACGCCCCCACCCGCGTGTCCGCCACTGCCGCCGGAGCCGCCGATTTGATCTGCTCAATCCGCGCCAACAGGTTTTTCACCCTGGCAAACAGCTCGCGCTTGTCAAAAGGTTTGGTGACGTAATCATCCGCCCCCATCTCAAGCCCCACGATCCGGTCCACCTGATCATCGCGGCTGGTCAGCAAAATGATCCCCGCCCGCGACACCGCCCGTTGCTCGCGGGTGATGGTCAGCCCGTCCTTGCCCTCAAGATTGATGTCTACCAACAACAGATCCGCCGGATCACGGGCAATAATCGCCTCCATCTGCGCGGCATCCTCAGCCTCGCTGATGCGATACATCTGCTTTTTCAGCGCCGCGGCCAAACGGCGGCGGGTGATGCTGTCATCCTCGACGATGACGATATGCTGGCTCATGGCTTGCTCCGCAATGATTTCCGGCGAGCCTAGCTTCGTTTACATCTTTTTACAAACTAAAACACCCTGTTCATGGCTTGCCAAAGACCGGTTTACAGCCGCCCTTTACGCTGATGTCAAAGAATTGAACGATCCTGAGGAGGACTCCATGACATTTGCAAACCCAACCCGCCGCGCTTTTCTCACAGGGGGGGCCGCTGCTGTTGGTTCCGCCGGCCTGATGGGTTCGACCGCGCTGGCCGCGATTGACCCTAACAGCTTCCCCGGCCGCATTTTCCACGCCACCCATTACGGCCCGTTTGAAGGCGTGGTGCGCGATGGCAAGCTGGTCGGCATCAACACCATGATGGAGCTGGACGCCCGCCCCACCGAGATGCTGACCTATGGCGTCATGGACCGCACCTATGACGAGACCCGCATCAACTATCCGATGGTGCGCAAATCCTATCTGGAAGGTTGGAAAACCGGCGATACCAAGCCCGAGCTACGCGGCAAGGAAGAGTGGGTGCAGGTCGATTGGGATACCGCCTGGTCTCTGGCCGCCAAGGCGCTGCTGGACACCGCCACCAACCACGGCAATGAGGCGATCTTCAGTTCTTCTTATGGTGGCTGGTCCAATGCCGGTGCGTTCCGTCCGAACGTGCTTCAGGGCCGTTTGTTGAACCTCATGGGCGGCTGCACCAACACCGCTGGCGACTGGTCGGCCGGGGCCGGTCAGGTCGTGCTGCCGCGCATCATCGGCGATATGGAGGTCTACTCGGCCCAGTCCGCATGGGAAACCATCCGCGACCATGGCGAAGTTTTCGTGCTGGTCGGCTGTGATCCGATCAAGAACAACCGCATCGAATACCGCGTGGCCGACCACGGCATGTATGCCCACTGGGAAGACATCCGCGATGCCGGCGTCAAGTTCATCTCGATCAATCCGCAGCGCACCGCCACCGACGAAGTGCTGAACGCCGAGCGCACCGCGATCATCCCCAACACCGACACCGCGCTGTTCCTCGCCATGGCTTATGACGCGCTGGAAAACGGCTGGGAAGACCGCGCCTATATGGACAAATACACCGTTGGCGCTGACAAATGGATCGCCTATGTGAAAGGCGAAACCGATGGCACCCCGAAAACGCCGGCTTGGGCTGCGAAGATCACCGGCATCGAAGAGGCCAAGATCAAAGAGCTGAGCAAACTGATCGCCACCCACAACACCTGCATCGCCGGCTCTTGGGCGATCCAGCGGGCGCAACACGGCGAGATGATCTATTGGGCGATCGTCAACTACGCCGCCCTTCTGGGCAAGATCGGCAAGCCGGGTCAGGGCATTGGCTTCAGCTGGCATTACGGCAATGGCGGGATGCCGCAGGGCGGCAACGGCACGCCGGTGGGGATGAGCCAGGGCCGCAACTTCGTGAAGAAGGTCGTCCCCGCCTCGCGCATCACTGAAGCGTTGGAAAACCCCGGCAAGAAATTCTTCTATAACGGGCAGCACAACAGCTATCCCGACATCAAGATGATCTTCAACGCCGGCAACAACTTCATGTCACACCAACAGGACACCAACCGGTTGATCCGCGCCCTGAACAAGGTCGAGACCATCGTTTCCGTCGATGTCTGGTGGACGGCGGCAACCCGCTGGGCCGACATCGTGTTCCCTGCGGCTTCGACGCTGGAGCAGGACGACATCACCTCCGGCGGCACCTACTCGAACGACCGCGTCTACGCGATGAAGAAGGTGATCGAGCCCATCGGTGACAGCCTGCCCGACTACGAAATCTTCGAAGGTCTGGCCGACAAGCTCGGCCTCTGGGCCCAGTTCACCGACAGCGAAGAGAAGATGTATCACATCAAGCTCGCCTATGAGGCTTCGGGCGCGGCTGAAGAAGTGCCCTTCGAGGAGTTCTGGGAAAAGGGCTACGCCCGGATGCCGGTTCCCGCCGAGGCCCGCAAATGGACCCGCCACGGCGCCTTCTACGAAGACCCGGAAGCCAACCCCCTGCACACCTCCTCCGGCAAGATCGAGATGTTCTGTCAGGACATCGCCGATATGGACCTGCCCGATTGCCCCGGCACCGCCATGTGGATGGAAAAAGAAGAATATCTCGGCAAGGGCAAACCCGGTCAGCTACATGTTGTCTCGCCGCACCCATGGTTCCGTCTGCACAGCCAGATGGCCAACTCGGAACGGCTGCGCGCGCTTTACACGGTGCAGGGCCGCGAGCCGGTGCGCATCAACGCGCAGGACGCCGCCGAGCGAGGCATCGAAGACGGCGACATCGTCGAGCTTTACAACGACCGCGGCACGGTCATTGTCGGCGCGGTGGTCAGCGACGAGATCATGCCCGGCGTGGTCTCGCTCTATGAGGGCGCGTGGCCGCAGCTTGACAGCAAGGGTCGTGACAATTCGGGTCTGGTGAATTTCATCACCTCCACCCAACGCTCTTCGGCCCTGTCCGAAGCCACCACGGCGAACTCGGCACTGGTCGAGATGCGCAAATGCACCGACCCGGAAGGCCCGAACATGGCCTATGAAAAACCGGCGATCATCGACGATATGGAGGTTGCCGCCATCGACGAAGACGCGCTGGGCCTAGACCGTCTGGAGGCGCTGACCGAGAAGCTCTATGCCGACATGACCCCGGGCGAAAAGATGTTCTTTGAACGCTGCACCGTCTGCCACGCCCCGCGTGAAGTGACCCACTACACGCAGCAACAGTGGAAAGGCATCGTGCCGTCGATGTTCGAACGCGCCGGTCTGGAGGACGACGAACGCGCCTTGGTGATGGAATATCTGATGGCTAACGCGGCGGATGCGCCCAAGTAATCCGCGCAAATGTTGTAGCAAGACATGGGCGGCCCTCCGGGGCCGCCCTTTTTACTGCGCCGGGTCGGGGGAATGCAGGGGTCGGGGCGCTTGAAGAGGCTTTTGAATTCAGGATCGTAGACGCAAAGGCCGATCTTGGTCCACTCCGGCAACCCGATGGGCTGCTCGTCCGCCCACGCCCAAGCCGAATAGCCGGTCTCCGGGCCATGGAACCGGGCCTTGTTGAGAGACTTCGCTCCCGTGAAATCCGCCCAGCTTAAACGCGCTCCACCAAATTGCGCGCCCCAAAGGCTGGCCCCTTGCAACTTCACCTTTCGCAAATAGGTGGGTGCTTCACAGGTCAGCTTCTCCGCATCCCAACCGCCGCCCATGCGGGCACAAGACAGGTTGATACCCCTGAGCGGAATGCCCTGATCGTCCAGATATTCCAACGCCGGACCCTTGCCGGAGTTGCCGGTGGCCGGGGTGGTGATCCGGCTCCAGACGCGGATGCGGGCCTCTTTACGGTCTTCAAAGTCAATCTAAAACGCCACCACCCCGTCCCCCTTAAACGCAAAACGGCCGCCAGCGAACCGGCGGCCGTTTATTCGTGTTATAAATCGCCTCAGAACAGCACGCTGGGCAACCACAGCGCAATCTGAGGAAAAGCCACCACCAGCGCCAGACCCAGAATCTGTAGCGCGACAAACGGCAGGGCCGCCTTGTAAATGTCGCCGATGCGAATCTCCGGCGGCGCGACAGAGCGCATATAGAACAGATTATAGCCAAAGGGCGGCGTCAGATAGGCCGATTGCATCGACAGGATGAACAGAACCGCAAACCATGTCGTATCAAACCCCAGATCGCGCACGATCGGCACAAACAGCGGCACAGTGATGAACACGATGGCAAAATCATCCAGAAACATCCCCAGCACGAAATAGGTCGCCAGCATGGCGATGATGACGAACATCGGTGATAACTCGAAATCCTCGATCAGCTCGCCCACGATCATTCCGGCCCCCAGCCCGACATAAATCTTGGAAAAGAACACCGCCGCGATGGTGATCCACATCAGCATCCCCATCAGCTTGGCCGTTGTTGTCATGACATAGGCCATCATTTTCCGGTTCACCCGGCCATAAAGCCCGGCAATGATCAGCGAGCCAAGCGCGCCAATGGCCGAAGCCTCGGACGGAGAGGTCACGCCGCCGATGATACAGCCCAGAACGGTTGCAATCAGCAGCCCCGGCGCGATCAGATGGCGCAGCGATTTCAGCTTTTCCAGACCGCTGTAACGGTCCTCAAGCGGGGCGGGTGGGCCCAGATTGGGGTTGATGCGGCAGCGGATCAACACATAGGCGATGTAAATCCCGGCCAGCATCAGCCCGGGCATCAGCCCGGCGGCAAACAGCTTGCCCACCGAATCGCGGCTGAGAAACGCATAGATGATCATCAGCACCGAAGGCGGGATCAGAAAGCCAAGCGCTCCGCCCGCCATGATGGTGCCGGTCACCAGCTTGGCGTCATAGCCGCGTTTGAGCATCGCCGGCAGGGCAATGATCCCCAGCGACACGGTCGCCGCGCCCGAAACCCCGGCCATGGCGGCAATCAGGGCGCAGATGATGACGGTGCCAACACCCAGGCCACCGGGAACGCCGCCCATCAGCTTGTGGATCATTTCAAACAGGTCATCGGTGATGCCCGATCGTTGCAGGACAAGCCCCATAAAGATAAACATCGGCAGTGCAACAAGCAGGAAATTGTCCATGGCGCTGTAGGTTGAGCTGACCAGCAGCTCCAGCCCGCCGGGGCCCCATAACATATAGGCGCTGCCCACGCCCACAATGGTTAACGCCCAAGCCAGCGGCGCCCCAAGCGCCATCAGCAAAAGCATCGACAAGAACATAATCGCCGTAATCGTTAACGGGTCCAGTTCAGCCATAAGTTTCCTCCCGGCATGGGTGCCCCACGCCGTTGTGGCCCATTATTTCTGGGCGGATTTCAGCAGTTCGGGATCAATATCGATTTCTGGCGTGGGCTCGCGCGGATCCTCAAAGGGAATATCCAGCGCGGTCAGCGTCGCACGCAGCAATTCGGCAATGTTCTGCAACAGAACCAGCCCAACCGCGACCGGGATCACCGTTTTGATCGGATAGATTGCGGGCTGCCAGATGCTTTTGTTGGAATACTCGCGCACCGCCCAGCTATCTGCGGCAAAGCCCACCGACAGCCAGAAAAACACCGCCAGCACGACCAGCCCCATCGCAAAGATGGCCACATCGCAGCAGGCCTGCGCCCGCGTGCTGAGATTGCCATAAATCACCTCAGAGCGCACATGCCCGCGATGGCGCAGCGTATAGGACCCGGCCAGCATACAGAACGCGCCATAAAGCATCGTGCTGGTTTCATGCGCCCAGATCGTGGGCGAATTCAGGAAATACCGGGCCACGATTTCCAGCGCCAGCACCGCAATCATCGCCAGCGTCAGCCACGAGATGGCCCGCCCGACAAAGTCGGACAGACCATCTTGCAACGTCAGATACCGCGTTACAAGCGATGCCATTACAGGCGTCCATGCGCCTTGGCGTTGGCAATCAGCGCATCAACCAGCGCCCGGTTGCGCTCGGACCGTGCGGCCTCTTCTTCCCAGACTTTCTGCGAAGCTTTGGTCAGCGCCCGCGAATCCTCTTCGGGAAGGGTGGCATAGTCAAAGGTGCCTTCGGGGACATTGGCGTTGCCTTCGGCCAGCCATTGGTGGATGTCCTCGGCATATTGGGCCAGCGCGGTGCGCAGGATTTTCTTATGCTCATCCGAAAGGGCATTCCAGCTGTCGGGATTGGCCAGATAGGTGTCGGTCCAGCCCGGCATCAGCATGTTCATATAGGTATAGTTCTTGGCCGCTTCGTTCAGCTTGAGCTGCTCATACTCGACCGGGCCGCCATAGATCGCACCGTCGATCACACCTGTGGACAGGCCGATATACAGCTCCTGCGCAGGCAGGTAAACGGTGGGAATATCAAAGGATTGCAGCACCTTGGCCACTGCCGAAGTGGCGCGGATCTTGCGTGTTTTCAGATCGGACAACGCCTTGACAGGCTCGGTGGTCAGCAAATCATAGCTGTGGCCGTAACCCTTGCCCAGAAACACCGTGCCGGCATCGGCATAGGCTTGTGTCAGCAGGGCTTCGACGGCGGGCTGTTCAAACAGCGCCTTTGCTTCTTCGACGCTGGCCCATGCACCCGGCAGGCCGGCTTCGATATTGCCGATGTCGATCTGACCCGACCAATAACCGCCGGTGCCCTGCACCAGATCAATCGTGCCCTTGGAAACCGCATCCGCAAACTGATCCGACGCCACCAGCTCGCCGCCGCGGAACACTTGCAAGCGCAGCTCGCCGCCGGACATTTCCTTGACCGTTTTGCGCAGCTTCTTGGTGATAGGGTCCATTTCGGTGCCGTAATAGGTGTGGAAACGCAGCCGTGTCGTATCGGCGCTGGCACAGCCGGCCCATGCCGTTGCAGCAATCATGGCGCCGATCAGCGTGCGGCGTGTTGTGGTGAAAGTCATTATTGTTCTCCTCTGCGGGTCTTTATATTTTTGTCAGGCAAAGGTGATGCAGCATCCCGTCAGTATACTGGCCCCCTGCCCTTGCCGAGCAACCTAATTGCAAAGCCCCCTGCCACGCAACATTTTATTCAGCGCACCGACCCCAGTTATGATATGATGGCGCGACGACCGGATAAACGTATCCGGGCGATCATGGCAAAGGGGGCGGGGTTAAATGGCAGTCAAATATATCGAACATGTGCAATTGGCGATGCCAGCGGGCCAAGAGGGTCTGGCCCGCAATTTCTTTGGCGATCTGCTGGGCTTCACCGAGGTTCCCAAACCCGCAAACTTGGCAAATCGGGGCGGGTGCTGGTTTAAAAGTGGCAACGCACGGCTGCATCTGGGCGTGCAGGCCGATTTCCACCCCGCGACCAAAGCACACCCGGCCTTTGTGGTTGATGAGCTGGACACGCTGCGGGATAGGCTCGACGCGGCGGGTTTTGCCTGCAAGGACGATGAACCGCTTGAGGGTTTCAGGCGGACCTACACCACCGATCCTTTCGGCAACCGGATCGAACTCATGGAAGTGCTGGAATGACGGGGCAGCTCAGACCAATGCTGGCAACTGTTTGCCCGGGTGTTTTCGGGGCGATCCCCATATATAACTGACGGGAGTGGATTTCCATTTCAGAATCCACGAAACATTGCAGAAAATTTTGCGATATTTACGAAATATCAATAAGATACGCCAAAATTGCCAGCAGTTTTCCCGGTGTGGATGCCCTTTTGACATTGCACTTCTCCTGTTGTTGTGGGACTCCCTGCTGCACAGGAACCGGGCGAATCGGTTAACCGAATGGTCGGGCAGCTGCGTTGATCCTGAATTTTGGATCAGACGCTCGGGATCGCAAGGAAAGGACATGCAAATGTATAAGAAAGTCCTCGTGCCAATGGCGCTGGATCATGATGTTTCGCCACGCACCCTGACCATGGGGCAGTCACTGGCAGGCGAAGACGGGCAGGTTATCGCGCTTCACGTCTATGAACCGCCGCGTGGCACCGTTGCCGCCTATGTGGATCAAAACACCATCGACGAAGGCCGCCGCCGCGCCCGCGCCAAGCTGACGGAAAAAACCCGCGATTTGCCGGGGGTGACCTGTGCTATGGTGCTGGGTCAGGGGTATCGGGCGATCATCGAATATGCCGAAAAGCATGATATCGACTGTATCGTTCTGGGCTCGCACCGGCCCGGCTTCAGCGATTTTCTGCTGGGCTCGACCGCCGCGCGCGTGGTGCGCCATGCCGCTTGCGATGTGCTTGTCTGCCGGTCTTCGTGACACGGAACGCCCCTCGAGTGCCGGGGGCTTGCATCATTGCGTGATTCAAGCCCTCAAACACCGCTCCCCCGCAAACACACCCGCTCACATCCCGTCCGGTCTGATCGCCAACACAGCCGGGAAACCCCAAACCAGTGCGGATACAGGGCGCGGCTACGCTTAGACAGCAACACCCTGAAAAGACAGCCCTCGGAACCGGCCCAACACAGGCCCTGAGGGGCAGCGGCCCCAAGCCCGGCGTTGTTTTCTCCCCTGCCCCCTTGCAGCAAATGCCGTTTTTCGGCATGTTCCCCTAGAGCGTTATGCGAAAAACCTGAATCACCTAACGCTGCCTGAAATCATAGATTTCAACGCGTTAGGTGATGCTCTTTTTGTCTCAGGTATTTCGTCAAACGCTATAAGTCATTCAGGAGCATATCATGCGCACAAAACTGGCCGCCGGGAACTGGAAAATGAATGGGCTGCTGGGCTCGATGGTCGAAATCGACGCCCTGCTGCACAAACACCCTGCCCCGGGATGCGAAGTGCTGATCTGCCCTCCGGCGACGATGATCGCCGCCATGGCCGCCAGCATTGATCAGGGTCCGATCCTGACCGGCGGGCAGGATTGCCACAGCGCAACCAGCGGTGCCCATACCGGCGACATCTCGGCACAAATGCTGGCCGATGCCGGGGCCAGCCATGTGATTGTCGGCCATTCCGAACGCCGTCAGGACCATGGCGAAAGCAACGAAGATGTGCGCAACAAGGCCCGCGCCGCGATGCAGGCCGGGCTGGTGGCCATTGTGTGCTGCGGTGAAACCGATGCCGAACGCGAGGCGCAGAACACGTTGGAGATCATCTCGGGCCAGCTGGCGAGCTCGATCCCCGATAACGCAACCGGTGAAAATCTGGTGGTGGCCTATGAGCCCGTTTGGGCGATCGGCACCGGTAAAGTTCCCAGCCTGAATCAGATCGGCGAGGTGCATGATTTCATCCGAACCAAACTGGAACGGCGCTTTGGCGCGGGGGTTGGGCGCTCGGTGCGATTGCTTTATGGCGGCTCGGTCAAGCCAGACAATGCCGCCGAGATTTTTGCCGTGTCCAATGTGGATGGGGCGCTGGTGGGCGGTGCTTCGCTGAAAGCTGAAGATTTCAGCCAAATCATCACCGCGCTGGAACGCAGCTAAAGCGACGTCGATTTCACCTGCAACACCACGCCTGAAAATGCGCGTTCGAAATCAGCAGGATGCCGATCAAGAGGCCACAACGTTTTGAAAGGCTCTGGGGCAAGTTGCATGGCCCGAGGGAAGCCCATCTGGCTTTCCCGCGCCCCGCATCCACAACGCCCCGACTTGCCCATTATCAGCGTTCCGGGTCATTCCCCGGTGGTCAGGAGTCCGCCTTCAGATGCGCATCCACCTTGTCGGCCAGCGCTTCGGTGCGGGCAGCCAATTCGGCGAAAGTGTCGGTCACAACCGGCGGGATCACCGCAACCTCGACCCGCTCGGGTTCGGGCGGGGGGGCTTCGCGCAGCTCTTCGATCAGCGCCTGCTGGCTGCCCAGCTGGCTTTCCGCCGCACGCAGCTTTTCCTCGAGCCCCGCGGTTTTATCCGCCAGCATCAGCCCCGCCATCAGCAACATACGCGATTCCGGCATCCGACCGATTTGCGATGTCAGCGCCGCGGCCTCGCTGCCCAGCAGGCGGGCGGCGGTTTGCAGGTAATGTTCTTCGCCATCCTGACAGGATACCGAAAATGTGCGGCCACCGATTTCAATTTGAGTTTCCGGCATTATGCGCCCCCCGTTAGCATTGGTTTCAGATCGGCCATGATGGTTTCCAGCTCTTGCAGATCCGCCTTGCGGGTGGTGCGCAGGCTGTCCAGTTCGGCTTGCAGCGCCTGATTGTCGCGCCGGGCCTGCTCTAGCTGCTGCCCGGCCTCTTGCTGAGCCTGCGCGAGTTGTTCTTTGGCCTCGTTTTGGACCTGCTCAATCTTCTGCGCCGCCTCTTTTTCGGCCTGCTCAAGCTTTTCCCGGGCCTCTTGTTCAGCCTGCTCAAGCTTCTGTGCTGCCTCTTGCTGCACCTGTTCCAGTCTCTGAGCGGCTGCTTTTTCGGCCTCTTCCAACTTGCCCTCGGCCTCTTGCCCGGCCTGCTGGCTGTCTTGCAACTGCTGATTGCGCTGTTCCAGCTCTTCGCTCTGGCGGGTCTTTTCCGCCAGCTCGGCCTCCAGCTGGCTGATCTTTTCCTGCATCTCGTCGGTTTCGGATTGCTGCTTGCCCTGCACGGTATCGACCGTTTCCTGCAACTGCGAATTGATCTGGCGTTCGGCCTCCAGCGCCTTGTTCAGCTGCTCCATCTGAGCGGCAAAATCGGTGCCCGGCCCGGCCTCTTGTGCCTCGGCGAACTGATCGACCCCGGCGCCGATCCGCTCCAGAGCCGCCATGATCCGCCGTTCAAAATCTGCTATTTCGCTCACTTTGCCTGTCTCCCTCACTTACCGATCCTGCCACCGACTTCACAGCGCCGCCCCACCGGCGGGCCCGCAAAAACCACCCGATGCGAATCGGGCCTCAGGGTGCATCTGGGGCAAGTTTAACCAATGGTTCACCTAAATACCCCCCTTTTTTCCGGCAAACCGCCTAAGCCGCGCTTGATCTTCGCTTGATCTTCACTTGATCTTCGCGGTGGCGCTGCTATCACAATGGCACCCGTTTCAGCCGCTATAAAAGGACCAGCCCGCCGTGGACATCAAACTTTTACGCCAAAACCACCCCGATCACTGGATGCGCGCCGCCGCGATCCGCACCCTGACGCTGGATGCGATTGCCGCCGCCAATTCCGGCCATTCCGGTATGCCGATGGGTATGGCCGATGTGGCCACCGTGCTGTTTGAAAAGCACCTGAAATTTGACGCCAGCGCCCCGCATTGGCCGGATCGTGACCGGTTCATTTTGTCGGCGGGCCATGGCTCGATGCTTATTTACGCGCTGCTTCACCTGACCGGCTATCAGCAGGTGACACTGGACGAGATCAAGAATTTCCGCCAATGGGGTGCCCGCACCGCCGGCCACCCGGAATATGGCCATGTCGATGGGGTTGAAACCACCACCGGCCCGCTGGGTCAAGGCATCGCCAATGCGGTGGGCTTTGCCATGGCCGAGGAAATCCAGCGCGCCCGGTATGGCAAGAAAGTGGTCGATCACCACACCTATGTGATCGCCGGCGATGGCTGCCTGATGGAGGGGATCAGCCAAGAGGCAATTGCTCTGGCCGGTCGTCACGAACTGAGCAAGCTGATCGTGCTGTGGGATAACAATGACATCACCATTGACGGCAAGGTGTCGCTGTCGGACCGCACCGATCAGGTGGCGCGGTTCAAGGCTTCGGGCTGGTCAGTGTTTGAATGCGATGGCCATGACCCACAAGCGATTGATGCCGCCATCACCGCCGCCAAGAAAACCAAAAAACCGTCGATGATCGCCTGCAAAACCCATATCGCGCTGGGATCGTCGGCGCAGGACACTTCCAAAGGCCATGGCGCACTAACCGATGAGCAACTGATTGCCGATACCAAGGCGGCTTATGGCTGGACCTCGCCGCCCTTCACCATCCCCGCTGAGATCAAGCAGCAATGGGAAGAGATCGGCGCCCGCGGGGCCGAGGAACGCGCCCAGTGGGAGCAACGCTTCACTACCATCCCCGCCAACAAGCAGCGGGAGTTTGCCACCCGCAAATCCAGCGAAATGGTGCTGGAGGTGGTCAATCCGTTTACCATCGAAACGGTGGGGGGCTCGGCCGATCTGACGGGCTCGAACAACACCAAATCCGGCGATATGACCGCGTTTGATCCCAAAAACCGCGGCGGGCGCTATGTGTATTACGGCATTCGTGAACATGGCATGGCGGCGGCGATGAATGGCATGGTGCTGCATGGCGGCATCCGCCCTTATGCCGGCACCTTCCTGTGCTTTACCGATTACGCCCGTGGGGCGATGCGGCTGTCGGCACTGATGCGGGTGCCTACGGTTTATGTGATGACGCATGACTCGATCGGGCTGGGCGAAGACGGCCCGACCCATCAGCCGGTTGAACATCTGGCCATGTGCCGCGCCACGCCCAACACCTATGTGTTCCGCCCCGCCGATACCGTGGAAACCGCCGAAAGCTGGGAGATCGCGCTGAAAAGCAAAGAGACCCCTTCCGTGCTGGCGCTATCCCGTCAGGGGCTGCCGACGGTGCGGGTTGAGCATAAAAACAACAACCTCACCCAGCAGGGCGCTTATGTGCTGAAAGACGCTGAAAACAAGCGCAAAGCCATCATTATCGCCACCGGGTCCGAGGTGTCGATTGCTTTGGCCGCGCGTGACATTCTGGAAGAGGCCGGGATCGGCACAAGGGTGGTTTCGATGCCGTGCATGGAGCTGTTTGCCCAGGCCGATGAAAGCTATCGCAAACGGGTGCTGCCCGGTGGCCCGGTGCGGGTTGGCGTTGAGGCCGGCGTGCAGATGGGCTGGGATCGCTGGCTGCTGGGCGAGCGCGGCAAGGAAAATAAGGCCGGGTTTGTCGGAATGGACAGCTTCGGCGCTTCGGCCCCGGCGGAGCTTCTCTATGAGAAATTCGGCATCACCGCCGAGGCCGTGGCCGAGAAGGTGAAATCGCTGCTTTAACGAGCTTTGCCACCAAATCACACCGCCTCCGGCCCCGCTTGGGGCTGGGGGCGGTTTTGTTTTGAGCAAATGGTTTGTGTGCTTTCAGGCCACACGGTGTGCCACCAAAAAGGGGCGGCGGGCAGTGCCCTGCCCCCGGATGCCTTGCGTAACTGAATGAAAAATGGGCCAAACCGCTTGGAGCGTTAAGCTGCTCTATGTCCCAGCTATTTCGTCAAACGCTACAGGCGATCCGTCCGGGCTGCCCCCCGCTATATGGAGATGTATCCCCCTCCTGCTTCACAAAAATATCATCACGACATATACGCTGAGCACGCGCAAATCCCGTCGACGAATGACAAGTATCACATCCATGTTTTTGGCCAGAAACCCCTGAGACCAGCTGTTCCTGATCCCGACGGGGAAGCTCCGCCCAATAAACGAATCCCAATTTCTCCATCGTGCATAATAGACAGCCACCTCCTCAGCATTGGCGCCCAGCCTGCCCGCCGACAGCCAGTATGAGATGGGCCGTTCCCCGGCCCTCGCAAACCCAATCGCATGTAACAAAGGCTCAACTTTCGAAAGATCCCCCAGCTGATTTCCCACCCGCTGCAGGCAAATCTCAAGATCCATCACCGTCTTAAACCGCGCGGTGTTCAGGTGTGCAAGCGATATGATCTCATCGCCCGGTTCAAATGACAGGCACTGCAGCGCGTCTGGAAACTTTTCGGCCGTTGCCATGGCTCCGGCTTCCTGACCATCCGATATTTCAGACTTCGATTGTCTGCGCCAAACGGCTGGCCACGGAAATTAAGCGGGTCCATTTCAGGTTTCAGCTGTGAAACCGGCACGCCAAATGCGGGCGCGTCGGCGCTGATCTTGTCGGCTGTTGCGCCGGGCCTCAAAAAGCAAACGGCGCCGAGCGGCAAGATCAGAATAAACTGTCCCATTAGCCCCACTACCTTCGTGTTTTTCGGACTATAGCGGATCTCTATAAAAGTGGAAACATCACGGAGCGCCTGCTTGCGCGCCTTCCCCAGCTACAGCCAAGTGACACAATTCTGACTGTGCTTTTCGGCGATCAGTCTTTGATGTTACGCTGATGCTTCGTGGTTTCTGGGGGCAAAATCCACGAAGCATGTCGACACCATCCCTCAGGCGCACCGATCAGGCCCGCGCCGGTTTGCGCGACTTTCGCACCCGCTCGCTGGCAGATTTCAGCTGACCACAGGCGGCCATGATGTCTTCGCCTCGGGTTTTGCGCACCGGCGAAGAATAACCGGCATTGAACACAATATCGGCAAAAGCGCGAATGCGGTTGTTGCTGGAGCGCTGATAGGGCGCACCGGGCCACTCATTGAACGGGATCAGGTTGATCTTGGCCGGAATGCCGTCGATCAGTTTCACCAGCCGCCGGGCGTCCTCGTCGCTGTCATTGATGCCCTTAAGCATGACATATTCAAAGGTGATCCGCTCGGCATTGCTGGCACGCGGGTAATCGCGCAGCGCCTGCAACAGCGCTTCGATATTCCATTTCTTGTTGATCGGCACCAGCTGATCGCGCACCTCATCCGTGGTGGCGTGAAACGAGATCGCCAACATGCAGCCGATCTCCTCAGCCGTGCGCACAATCCCCGGTACCACGCCGCTGGTCGACAGCGTAATCCGGCGCCGCGACAGGGAAATGCCCTCCGGGTCCATGGCGATTTTCATCGCATCGCGCACCGCCTCAAAATTATAGAGCGGCTCGCCCATGCCCATCAGCACGATGTTTGACAGCAACCGGGCCTCGGGCGGATTGCTCACCCCGGCCTCGGGCCATTCACCCAGATCATCACGCGCCACCATCACCTGCCCGATGATCTCGGCCGCGGTCAGATTGCGCACCAGCCGCTGGGTGCCGGTGTGGCAAAACGAACAAGTCAGCGTGCAGCCCACCTGCGAGGATACGCACAGCGTGCCGCGATCAGTTTCGGGGATGTAGACAATCTCGACCTCATGACCGCCCTCAATGCGCACCAGATATTTGCGGGTGCCATCGGTCGAGACCTGCCGGGTCACCACCTCGGGCACGGCGATCACGCAATGATCGGCCAGCTTGGCGCGGATGTCCTTTGACAAATTGGTCATATCGGCAAAATCGCGCACGCCTCTTTGATAGATCCACTGCCAGATCTGCTTGCAGCGCATTTTCACCTGCTTTTCCGGGATACCGACCGTCAGCAACACCTCGCGCAGCGCCGCCCGGTCCAGCCCGACCAGATTGACCAGCCCTTCGCGATCAATTTTGCGCGGCAGGGTGACAACATCATTTACGATCGGAGCCGGGGCTGACATCGGCAGGTTTCCTTCAAAAAAGCATCAAAGGGCGATCCATACAGGATTCGCCCCCACAATAGCAAACAAAAACACCCCACCGCCCGGGCAGGGTGCCTGATCTGTTATAGGCAGCCTTTACTTGGTGCAGCGTTTGCTGGCCTCTTCCACCGCAGCGGTAAAGCCCAGCAGCGAGAACTTGTCCTTGGTGATTGTGCCCCGGCTGGAGCGCCCCGTCACCACCATATCGGCACCGCGCTTCATGGCGGTGATGATCTTGGCATCCTCAGATGCATCCGCCGGCCAGGCATTTTCGCCCGAAGTGAACAGCTCGTAACTGTTATTGCCGATTTGCGCCGTCACGGTCGAACCCTTGGCAAAGGGATAGCCGCCGGTAAACGACAGCTCGGCCTTGACGTTAGAGCCCGGACGGAACGACACGAACAGCAAAATCTCGCTGCGCCGCACGGCCACAACGCGGCCATCCTTGGTGTTTACGGTCTCTTTCGGGCTGGATACGGCCCAGCATTCTGTCGGGTCATCCTCGACAAAGACGCTCCAATCGGTTTTGGCGGCCACCCGGTTGGTTGATTGCTCGGCCATTGCCCCGGTTGCCAGAACAGCGATCAAAGCGCCGCCAATACTCGTTGCCAAAAATGATTTCATATTTACACAGCCTCCAGCTGTTATTGCCTCAATTCACCTGACGCCCGCAGCCCCTTTTAGGTTGGCCTTTGTTCAAACGACAGCACCTATCATACTCGATACTTGCACATTAACGTATTATCGCCCAATAATTAAAGCCCTGTTGGCAATTTTTTGCGCAAATTTGTAAGGAGCCCCAAATGAACGGCCCAATTCCGATGATCGAGGTCTGGCGCGGTGATTTTCTGGAATCCTTTCATTGCGGCCATGCGGTGGTGTGCGATGCGGCCGGGCAGATCGTGCAAAGCTGGGGCAACCCGGATCAGGTGATCCTGCCGCGCTCTTCGGCCAAGATGATTCAGGCGCTGCCCCTGATTGAAAGCGGAGCCGCCAAGCGCGCCGGTCTGACATCGCAGCATTTGGCGCTGGCCTGTGCCTCGCATAACGGGGCGGATATTCATACGCAGGCGGTGGCAGAATGGTTGCAGTCTCTGGGGCTGTCGGAACAGGATCTGCGCTGCGGAGCGCATAATCCCAAAGACAAACAGGCCCATTACCGTCTGATCCGCGCCCATGACGCCCCTTGTCAGCTGCATAATAATTGCTCGGGCAAACATGCAGGGTTTCTGACTCTGAGCCAGCATCTGGGCGGCGGGCCGGAGTATAACGAAGCCGATCATCCGGTGCAGATCGCAGTGCGTGAGGCCTTTGAGGATGTGACCGGCCAGCCTTCGCCGGGGTTTGGCATTGATGGCTGCTCGGCCCCGAATTTCGCCACAACGGTGCATGGTTTTGCCCGCGCCATGGGCTATTTCGCCGGAGCGGATGCTGAGAGCACCGATCCCCGCAAACGCGCCGCGGCGCAGCTGGTGCAGGCCATGTGCCGCCATCCAGAGCTGGTAGCCGGGGAAAAACGTGCCTGCACCGAGCTGGTGCGGGCGATGGGCGGGCGCGTTGCGGTGAAAACCGGGGCCGAAGCGGTTTTCGCGGCGATTATTCCCGAACTCAAGCTGGGGGTTGCGGTGAAAATCAGTGACGGAGGCACCCGGGCCGCAGAGGCCGCGATTGCCGCGATCTTGGTCAAGCTGGGCGTGTTGGAGGCCGACCATCCAGCAACCCGCAAGCGTCTGAATGCTCCGATCAAGAACTGGAATGGGGTGACAACGGGGTATATCCGAGCGGTTGAAGGGGTGTTTTAGATTATCCCCCGGATCGCTTGCGATCCGGTTCGCGCCCGCCCTGGGGGGCGGGTCGGACGCGAACCTACCGTTGTGGCTGATTTCCATAGCAGAATTCACATTCACGAAAACGGGTCCAACCCTACTCCACAAACTCCGCCTGCCCATAGCCCTGAATATACAGCAGTGCCGTCAAATCCCCGTGATTGATCCGAATATCACACTGCGCCGCCACCGAAGGCTTGGCGTGCAGCGCCACCCCTGCCCCGGCCAGTTCCAGCATCCCCAGATCATTGGCACCATCCCCGACCGCCATGACCTCGGCCGCAGACAGGGCCAGCCGGGCGACAATATCATTCAGCGCCTCAACCTTGGCATCACGCCCCAAAATCGGCAACGCCACCTTCCCGGTCAGCTTGCCATCCGCCGCCAGCAGCGTATTGGCGCGGTTTTCGTCAAACCCCAGCCGCCCGGCAATCATACGCGTAAACGCGGTGAACCCACCTGAAACCAGCGCCGCATAGGCTCCATTGGCCCTCATCGTCGCCACAAGCGGCCCGGCGCCGGGCATCAGGGTAATGCGTTCATGCAAAACAGTCTCGATCACCGCGCTGTCCAACCCTTTCAACAGGCCCACACGCTCTGTCAGGGCGGCTTCGAAATCCAGCTCTCCATTCATCGCCCGTGCGGTGATCGAGGCCACATGATCCCCCACCCCGGCCTCGGCGGCCAGCTCGTCAATGCATTCCTGCTGGATCATGGTGCTGTCCATATCCGCCAGCAACACCCGCTTTTTGCGCCCCTGATCGGTCTGAAGGATCAGATCAACGCCGATATCCTGCATCTGCTGCCAGATCCCCCAACGGTTTTCCGGCATCTGCGAAATGCCAAACTCCGCCGCCACACCCTCGGACAGCCACCGAATCTCGCCCCCGCCCCAAGCGCGTTGCACGACCGCAACCGTGGCGGCCTCTAGAATCGGTTTGGCAGGGTTGCACAGCATCGTTACCACAGGCATCTTCATAACCTTCATGTCGTTTTTTCCCAATACATCGCCGCATTAGCGCAAATTTTGGACTTGCACCAGCAAAACGACAAGGCTACCACCACAGATGGGACACCCCTCCCCAACGAGGGGCATTATATCTGGAAGGATACCATGACCAAACTCGCTCAACCGGCCACGCGGCCGGCAAATCCGCGTTTTTCATCCGGCCCTTGTGCCAAAAACCCCAGCTTTACCCTGCAAGCCCTGTCCGACGCGCCCCTTGGCCGCTCGCACCGGGCTGCGATTGGCAAGGCCAAGCTGAAACAAGCCATCGAAACCACCCGCGACGTGCTGGGCATTCCGGCAGATTACAAGATCGGCATCGTTCCGGCCTCGGACACCGGGGCGGTGGAGATGGCCATGTGGTCGCTTCTGGGCGCACGCCCGGTCGAGATGCTGGCCTGGGAAAGCTTCGGTTCCGGCTGGGTGACCGATGTGGTCAAGCAGTTGAAACTGGATGCCACAGTCAGAACCGCCGATTATGGCGAGATCGTCGATCTGAGCGCAGTTGATTTTGATTCAGATGTGGTTTTCACTTGGAACGGCACCACCTCGGGCGTGCGGGTGCCAAATGGCGATTTCATCCCGGCGGATCGTCAGGGGCTGACGATTTGCGATGCGACCTCGGCGGCCTTTGCCATGGAGCTGCCTTGGGACAAGCTGGATGCCACCACCTTCAGCTGGCAAAAAGTGCTGGGGGGCGAGGCGGCGCATGGGATGCTGATCCTGTCGCCCCGCGCGGTTGAGCGGCTGGAAAACTACACGCCCCCTTGGCCGCTGCCCAAAATTTTCCGCTTGACCAAGGCTGGCAAGCTGATTGAAGGCATCTTCACCGGCGCCACCATCAACACCCCCTCGATGCTGGCGGTCGAAGACTACCTGCTGGCGCTGGAATGGGCCAAATCGGTGGGTGGGCTCAAAGGCATGATCGCCCGCGCCGACGCCAACACGGCGGTAATCGAGCGTTTCGTGCAAAGCCATGACTGGATCGACTTTCTGGCCGAGAATCCGGCCCTGCGCTCCAACACCTCGGTGTGCCTGAAATTCAACGATGCCCGCATCCAGGACGGGGCCAGCTTTGCCAAAGCCGTGGCCAAACGGCTGGATGAGGCCGGCGTGGCCTATGACATCGGCGCTTATCGTGACGCGCCGGCCGGTTTGCGTATCTGGTGCGGCGCCACGGTGGAAACCGCCGACCTTGAGGCGCTAATGCCTTGGCTAGATTGGGCCTTTGACGCCGAAATCAACCCTTGAAGCTGATCGGAGGGCCAAACGGCCCTCCCCCCCCATGACATACATGACATAGATGAAAAAAGGAGCCTGACCCATGGCACCCAAAGTTTTAGTATCCGACAAGCTGTCTGAAAGCGCTGTGCAGATTTTCCGGGATCGCGGCATTGATGTGGATTTCATGCCCAATCTTGGCAAGGACAAGGACGCGCTGCTGGCCGCGATTGGCAAATATGACGGGCTGGCGATCCGCTCGGCCACCAAAGTCACGCCCAAATTGCTGGAGGCCGCCGACAATCTCAAGGTGATCGCCCGCGCCGGGATCGGGGTGGATAATGTCGACATCCCCGCAGCCTCGAAAAAAGGTGTGATCGTGATGAACACACCGTTTGGCAACTCGATCACCACCGCCGAACACGCCATTGCCATGATGTTTGCCGTGGCGCGTCAGATCCCTGAGGCCAACGCGTCGACACAAGCCGGCAAATGGGAAAAATCCAAATTCATGGGCACCGAAATCACCGCCAAAACGCTGGGCCTGATCGGCGCGGGCAATATCGGCTCGATCGTGGCCAACCGGGCGCTGGGGCTGAACATGAAGGTGCTGGCTTATGATCCGTTTCTGTCAGAAGAACGCGCCGACAAGCTGGGCGTGGAGAAGGTCGAGCTGGACGATCTGCTGGCGCGGGCCGATTTCATCACTCTGCATGTGCCGCTGACTGATAAAACCCGTGGGCTGATGGATGCCGACGCCATCGCCAAAACCAAACCCGGCGTGCGCATCATCAACTGCGCCCGTGGCGGTCTGGTCGACGAAGCGGCCCTGGCCGAAGCGCTGAAATCCGGCCATGTCGCCGGGGCGGCGTTTGACGTGTTCGAAACCGAACCCGCCACCGACAGCCCGCTCTTTGGCATCCCCAATGTGGTCTGCACCCCGCATCTGGGGGCCTCGACCACCGAGGCGCAGGAAAATGTGGCCGTGCAGGTGGCTGAACAAATGTCCGATTACCTGCTGACCGGGGCCGTCAGCAACGCGCTGAACATGCCTTCTGTCACGGCCGAAGAAGCCAAGATCATGGGCCCGTGGCTGAAACTGGCCGGGCATCTGGGGGCCTTTGTCGGGCAGATGACGGATGAGCCAATCAAAGCCATCAACATTCTTTATGACGGCGCGGTTTGTGACATGAATCTGGCGGCGCTGGATTGCGGAGCCATCGCCGGGATCATGCAGGCCACCAACCCGGATGTGAACATGGTTTCAGCCCCGGTGATCGCCAAAGATCGCGGCATGAAGATTTCCAAAACCACACAGGAAAAATCCGGCACATTTGATGCCTATATCAAGCTGACCGTGGTCACCGACAGCCGCGAGCGTTCGATCGCCGGCACCGTATTTGGTGATGGCAAACCGCGCTTTATCCAGATCAAAGGCATCCAGATTGATGCCGAGATCGGGTCGCATATGCTTTATACCACCAACGAAGATGTGCCGCGCGTGATTGGCACTCTGGGCCGGGTGATGGGGGAAAACGACGTGAACATCGCCAACTTTACTCTGGGCCGCAAAGAAGTCGGCGGCGATGCGATTGCCCTGCTCTATCTGGACGGTCCGATCCCCGAAGCTGTGGTGGAAGAGCTGAACGCAACTGGCCTTTTCCAATCGGTGCAGCCGCTTGAGTTCAACATCGCTTAACCGCGTTTTGCACACACTAATCCCCCGCCCGGTGTCCTTTCCGGGCGGGGGTAAAACGCCGCGCTTGCAACCGAGGGCGGATATGCGCAAAGATAGCCTCAGCAAAACAGGAGGATGGATCATGTCCGCAGAAAACGACCGCCACGCGATGAAAATGGCCAAAAAGAAGGCTTCGCGCGATAAGATCATGGCCACCAAGACCGATGAAAAAGGCCTGATCATCGTCCATACCGGCAAGGGCAAGGGCAAATCCTCGGCCGCTTTTGGCATGATTTTCCGCTGCATCGCCCATGACATGAAATGCGCGGTGGTGCAGTTTATCAAGGGCGGTATGTCCTCGGGCGAGCGCGAGCTGATCGAGGGCAAGTTTTCGGATATTTGCGAATTTTACGCGATGGGCGAGGGCTTCACCTGGGAAACGCAGGACAAATCCCGCGATATCGAGATGGCGGCGGCGGCCTGGGAAAAGGCCAAGGAACTGATCCGCAATCCTGATAACAAGATGGTGCTGCTGGATGAGATCAACATCGCGCTGCGCTATGATTATCTGGATTTGCAAGAGGTAATTGCGTTTCTGAAAACCGAAAAACCGGCCATGACCCATGTGGTGTTGACCGGGCGCAATGCCAAGGAAGAGCTGATCGAAATCGCCGATCTGGTGACGGAAATGGAGCTGATCAAACACCCGTTCCGCTCGGGCATCAAGGCGCAGATCGGGGTCGAGTTTTAGAGGCAACAGCCACCTATCCCGTAACGCTGAAGGGCGGGATGGCACGTCCTGTCGACCCGCCCCACCCAGCCTTCAGGACATCCTGAGCCTGCCAGCCCCCGGCAAAGGCAGCCCACAGCTCTTCTCTTTCAGGGAGGGCATGCAGAAGGCTTTTAGTCGCCCTCCAACGCCCCATATCCGCCACCGCCCGGAGTGCGCATGATAAAGCTGTCACCGGGGTGCATCTGCGCCCGGTCATTGCCTTGCAGCGTTTCAATCGTCCCATCCCGGCGTTGCACCGCGTTTTCTCCGACCTTGCCGGGCTGCCCGCCCGCGGCCCCGTGTGGGGGCACAATCCGGTGCGAGGACAGCACCGTCACCGTCATTTCATCCAGAAAAGTCAGCCGGCGCACAATCCCATCGCCGCCGCGATAGCGCCCGGCCCCGCCCGAGCCACGCCGGATCGAAAATTCCTCAACCCGCACCGGAAAGCGCGTTTCCAGCACCTCCGGGTCGGTCATCCGGGTGTTGGTCATGTGGCTATGCACCGCATCGGCACCGTCAAAGCCATCCCCCGCGCCGGTGCCACCGCAAATGGTTTCGTAATTCTGATAGCTCTGATTGCCATAAACAAAATTGTTCATCGTCCCCTGCGAGCCCGCAATCACCCCCAGCGCCCCATAAAGCGCATCGGTAATGGCCTGCGACACCTCGGTATTGCCGGAAATCACCGCCGCCGGGTAGCTCGGATTGATCATCGAGCCCGCGGGCACGCGAATGTCCAGCGGTTTCAGGCAGCCTTCGTTCATCGGGATGTCCGAGCCCACCAGCGTGCGGAACACATACAGCACCACCGCCCGGCAGATCGACAGCGGCGCGTTGTAATTCAGCGCGTCCTGATCCGAGGTTCCGGCGAAATCAATCACCGCTTTGCGTGCGACTTTATCAACCGTGATCTGCACCTTGATCTGCGCCCCGGAATCCAGAGGGTAGCAAAAGCTGCTATCGCTCAGCACATCCAGCACCCGGCGCACGCTTTCTTCGGCATTATCCTGCACATGCCCCATATAGGCATGAACAACCGGCAGCCCGAACTGAGCGGTGATGCGTTGCAGCTCGCTCACCCCCGTGGCATTGGCCGCGATCTGAGCCGCCAGATCGGCCATGTTCTGATCAACGTTGCGGCACGGATATTTGCCCGAGGCCAGCAGCGCCCGGGTGTCCTGTGCGCGCAGCGTGCCCGCCTGCACCAGCCGGAAGTTGTCGATCACCACGCCTTCTTCTTCAATATGGCGGCTGTCCGGCGGGGCCGAGCCCGGGGTTTTGCCGCCAATATCGGCGTGATGCCCGCGCGAGGCGACGACAAAGGCGATGTCCCCCTCGACAAAAACGGGGGTGATCACGGTGACATCCGGCAAATGGGTGCCGCCGTTAAACGGGTTGTTCATCATGAACACATCGCCGGGCTGGATGTTGCCGGCATTGAGCGCCAGAATTTTACGCACGCTTTCGCTCATCGAGCCCAGATGCACCGGCACATGCGGCGCATTGGCCACCAGATTTCCGGTGGCGTCGAAAATGGCGCAGGAAAAATCCAGCCGTTCCTTGATATTTACCGAATAAGCGGTGTTGGCCAGGGTTGCGCCCATCTGCTCGGCAATCGACATGAACAGGTTGTTAAACACCTCAAGCATCACCGGATCAACCGAAGTGCCGATCGCTTCATCCCGTTTCAGGGCGGTGATCCGCCGCAACACCAGATTGCCCCCGGTCACGGCTTCGGCCTGCCAGCCGGGTTCGACCACATTGGTGCCGGTGGGTTCGGTGATAATCGCCGGGCCGGTGATTTTTTGCCCGGCGCACATGCTCTGGCGCTCAACCAGCGCCACGTCACACCATTGGCCGGCGCAATACATCCGAACGCTCTGGCGATCCGCCGGTTCGGGCGCCCCATGATCGGGCAGGCTGTCGGGTTCGCCGGTGCTGCCGATGGCTTCGCAGGACAGCAGATCAATGATCAACTGGTCATATTCCGGCACAAAGCCAAAGCGCTGCTGGTGGATCGCGTGAAAGGCGCTGCGCATTTCGGCGATGCTGCCAAAGGGCACTTCAAGCGTCTGGTGCGCGCCGCTGGTGCGGATATGTGCGCTCTGCACCAGACGGATCGCGTCGGGGTCGATCCCCTGTTTCTGAACCTGTGAACGCGCCTGTTCGGCCAGCCTGTCCAAAACTGCAAGCGCGGCATCGGCATCTTCCAACGGGGTCAAGAACTGATGTTCGCGGATCGCCCGCACATCGGCCAGACCCATGCCAAAGGCCGACAGGACTCCGGCAAAGGGGTGGATGAAAATCCGCTCGATCCCCAGCACATCGGCGACCTGACAGGCGTGCTGCCCGCCCGCGCCGCCAAAGCAATTCATCGTGTATTGCGTCACATCATAGCCACGCTGCACGCTGATCTTTTTGATCGCATTGGCCATGTTTTCAACCGCGATGCGCAAAAAGCCCTCGGCCAGTTCCTCGACCGGGCGCGGCGCGGTGCCGGTTTCATCGGCAATCTGGCGGGCAAGGTCGGCGAATTTGGTCTGCACGGCTCCACGATCCAGCGGAGCATCCCCGTTTTCGCCAAACACATGCGGGAAATGATCCGGCTGCACTTTGCCCAGCAGCACGTTGCAATCGGTCACCGCCAGCGGGCCGCCGCGGCGATAGCTGGCCGGGCCGGGATTGGCCCCGGCGCTGTGCGGGCCGACCTGCAGACGGCCATTTGCATAAGACAAGATCGAGCCCCCACCCGCGGCCACCGTATGAATATCCATCATCGGGGCGCGCATCCGAACCCCGGCAACTTCGGTCTCAAAACTGCGCTCGAACGCGCCGGCATAGTGGCAGACATCGGTCGAGGTGCCGCCCATGTCAAATCCGATCAGCTTATCCGCGCCAATCGCGGCGGCGGTGCGGGCCATGCCCACCACCCCTCCGGCGGGGCCGGACAGGATGGCATCTTTGCCGTGAAACAGCGCCGCATCGGTCAGCCCGCCATTGGACTGCATGAACATCAGCGATTTGCAGCCGCCCTGATCCGCGCCCAAAGCATCGGACACCTGCGCCACATAACGGCGCAAGATCGGCGACAGATAGGCATCCACCACCGTGGTATCGCCGCGCGACACCAGCTTGATCAGCGGGCTGACCTGATGGCTGAGCGAAATCTGCTGATAGCCGATCTGTTTTGCGATCTCGCCGATTTGCAGCTCGTGATCGTGAAACCGGTAGCCATGCATCAGCGCAATGGCGACCGAGCGGATCCCTTGCTGATAAGCCTGCTGCAAAATTTCGCGGGTTTTGTCAGTGTCCAGCGGCGTGATCACCCGCCCTTCGGCATCCAGACGTTCGTCAATCTCGGCGACCCGCTCATAGAGCTGCTCGGGCAGGACGATGTTCAGATCAAATAGCCGGGGCCGGTTCTGATAGCCTATGCGCAACAGATCGGCCATGCCTTTGGTGATCAGCAACAGGGTGCGGTCGCCTTTGCGTTCCAGCAGGGCATTTGTGGCCACGGCGGGGCAAGCCCCAGCAGATCGCGGATGCCCTGCACGGCGGCGTCCTGATATTGCTCGGGGTTTTCCGACAGCAATTTATGCGAGCGCAGCTGCCCCTCTGGGGTGCGTGCTACGATATCGGTAAAGGTGCCGCCACGATCCACCCAGAATTGCCACATCACATCGTTCTCCTAAATGAAAAGCACAGGCAGGTTGCATATCCACTTACCCCAAGGCCCGGGCGCACGGCCCCGGCCTTGGAAACAGCGGCTGGTCATCCCTTACAGGCTGGCCTCCAGCGCCGCGATCACCGCATCGCCCATCTCGCTGGTGCTGACGGGCTGGGCATCACCGGCCTGCATCAGATCGGCCGTGCGCACCCCATCGGCCAGCACTTGTTCAACGGCGGCTTCCAGACGGTCGGCCTCGGCACCCTGATCGAAGGAGTAGCGCAGCGCCATGGCAAAGCTGAGGATACAGGCACAAGGGTTCGCCTTGCCCTGACCAGCAATATCCGGGGCCGAACCGTGCACCGGCTCATAAAGCGCCTTTGGCCGGCCATTGGCCATGGGAGCCCCCAGACTGGCCGAAGGCAGCATCCCCAGAGACCCCGTCAGCATCGCCGCCGCATCGGATAGCAGGTCGCCGAACAGGTTGTCGGTGACGATCACGTCGAACTGCTTGGGCGCACGGCACAGTTGCATGGCACCCGCATCGGCATACATGTGCGACAGCTCGACATCGGGATATTCAGCCTGATGCACCTCGGTCACCACGTCGCGCGATGCCGACGCGCTCGCCACCCTCTTCGATGATGCCGCGCGGCTCGCCGAAATAGATGCCCGAGGTCAGCTCGCGCACGATCATGATGTCCAGACCGGCAACCACGTCCTTTTTCAGCGATGAAAAATCCGCCAGCGCGTCAAAGCACTGCGCCGGGCGCAGATTGGCGAACAAATCCATTTCCTTGCGCAGACGCAGCAGGCCGCGTTCGGGTTTGACCGAGAAATCCAGATCATCATAGGCCGGCCCGCCGACCGCGCCCAGCAACACCGCATCGACGCTCTGCGCCAGCGCCATGGTTTCATCGGCCAAGGGGGCGATCACCTTGTCAACCTCGACCATGACCTCAGGACCAATGCCGTCACCGGCCAGAATTAAAAGCGAAGGGGTGCCCATGTGTAACTATCCTTGTTGATTTTCGTCGGTTCTGGCGTAACCTTTTGATCGGGCCCGGTCAAGAAACGAAGCCCCCGACAACCGGCTGGCTGCACCATCCGGGCTGACGCTCAGGCGATTGGCCGGCAATACCGCGTCAACCGGCCCGCGCGTGGCCCTTAATCACAGCCCGGCCCTTTTCGTTTGCCCCACCCTGACCTATGATCCCCCCCATGCTGCGCATTAATGACGACATCACACTGGCCGATTGGGAGCTGAGCGAAAGCTTCAACCGCGCCTCCGGACCCGGGGGGCAAAATGTTAACAAGGTCTCGACCGCCGTTGAATTGCGCTTTGAGGCCCAGCGCAGCCCCCAGCTGACCCCCGCCATCAAAGCCCGCCTGAAACGGCTGGCCGGGCGGCGCTGGACGCTGGAGGGGGCAATCATCATCCGGGTGCAGGATACGCGTTCTCAGGCCCGCAACCGCGAGATCGCCCGCGAAAGGCTGGTTGAGCTGGTGCAAAAGGCGCTCTGCAAACCCAAACGCCGGATCAAGACCCGGCCCACTCTGGCCTCGAAAAAAAGACGCCTTGAAGGCAAACAAAAACGCGGGCAGGTTAAGGTTTTACGCAGCAAGGTCAGGGGCGAAGAATGAATTTGATTGAACGGCGTCAGCGGCTCTTGGGCCGTCATGTCACCACATTTTATCGAGATCCGGTCGCCCCGGTGCAGGCGAAGGGCGTGTGGCTCTATGATGCCCAAGGAAACGCCTATCTGGATTGCTATAACAACGTCCCGCATGTCGGCCATTGCCATGCGCATGTGGTCGACGCCATTGCCCGTCAGGCCGCCACGCTCAACACCCATACCCGCTACGTCCATGAGGGAATTTTGCAATATGGCGAGCGGCTGACCAGCAAGTTCAACCATGATCTGAGCAGCATGATCATGATGAATTCCGGCTCCGAGGCCAATGACGTCGCCCTGCGCATGGCGCAGGCGATGAGCGGCCATACCGGCATCATCGGCACCGACAACACCTATCACGGCAACACGGCGGCGGTCAGTCAGCTCAATGCCACCAAGCTGCCCGTCGGAGGCTATCAGGACCATGTCCGCCAGGTGCCCGCGCCCGATAACATGCACCCGATCGGGGGCAGCCGGGCGGCGCAGGCCGAAGCATTTACCGCCGGGGTTGAGGCTGCGATTGCCGAACTTCAGCAGTCCGGCCACGGGGTCAGCGCCCTGATCATCTGCCCTTATTTCGCCAATGAGGGCTTCCCCACCCTGCCCAGCGGTTTTCTGGATCAGGCCATCGCCGCAGTGCGCCGCGCCGGGGGGCTGATCATCTCGGACGAAGTCCAGCCCGGCTTTGGCCGCCTCGGCAGCCATTGGTGGGGGCATGAGCGGCTGGGTTTTGCCCCGGATATCGTCACTCTGGGCAAGCCGATGGCCAATGGGCATCCGGTGGCCGCCGCCGTGACCCGGCTTGAGGTGCTAGAGTGCTTTCAGGACGCTTTCAAATACTTCAACACCTTTGGCGGCAACCCGGTCAGCGCCGCCGCCGCGCTGGCCACGCTGGAAGTGATCGAAGCCGACAATCTGCCGCAAAACGCTTACGATGTCGGCAATTACGCGCTGGAGCAACTGCAACAGCTGGCCAATCGTCATGACGTGATCGCCGATCTGCGCGGGGCGGGGCTGTTTTTCGGGGTCGAGCTGATGCGCGATGGTCAGCCGGCCACGGCTCTGGCCGATGAAATGGTCAATGCCATGCGCAACCGCCGGGTGCTGACCAGCACGGTTGGGCGCTATGATAACACGTTGAAAATCCGCCCGCCCTGTGTATTCTCGCGGGAAAATGTCGATCATCTGGTCGAGGTGATGGACAGCGCATTTACCGAAGTTCTAGCAGGTGCATAACCCCGATGGATAATGCTCAGGCCGTTGCCTTTGCCAAAGCGGCCCTCACCGCTTGGGATGTGCCCGATTGCACGCCCCGTCTGATCAAAAATCGCGAAAACGCGGTGTTTGAGGTCATGGCCCCCGATGGCGAGCGGGCGGCGCTGCGCCTGCACCGGCCCGGCTATCAGACCGATGCGGCAATCCGCTCGGAACTGCTGTGGTCGCAGGGGTTAGAGCAAGCCGGGATGCGCCTGCCCCGCCCGCTCCCGGCCCGGGATGGAGACCTGATTTCATGGGTGGCCCCGGCCGGGCGTATGGCCTCAATCGTCAGCTGGGTCGAAGGGGTGCCGCTGGGCGATAACGGCATCGCGCCGGAATGGGGGGAACCGATGCAGCTGCATTTGTTCTCGGCCCTGGGCACCGAACTGGCACAGCTGCACCGGCTGAGCGATGGGCTCGCCCTGCCTGACAGCTTTGAGCGGGCGCGGCTGGATATGGACGGGCTGTTGGGCGAACAGCCGCATTGGGGGCGCTTTTGGGAGAACCCGGCGCTAAACCCAGCCGAGCGTGATCTGTTGCAGCAGATGCGGCAGAAATTGCGGCGGATTTTTGAGGACTATCAGGCCCAAGGCGCGGATTTCGGACTGATCCATGCCGATGCGCTCAGCGAAAACGTGCTGGCGCGGGGGGATCAGGTGACCCTGATCGACTTTGACGATGGTGTCTTTGGCTTTCGCCTCTATGAGCTGGGCGTGGCGATGTCTCAGGTCTGGGACCGGCCCAATTCCGCGCAACTGGCGGCGGCGCTGTATCGGGGCTATGGGCTCGACCCAAAACTGGCGGCGCTGATCCCCGCCTTTACCGTAATGCGCGCGCTGGCCTCCTGCGGCTGGACCATCCCACGCTACAGCCCCGACGATCCGGCGCTGATCCGCTATGCCAACCGCGCCGTGCGGGCCTCTGAGCGTTTTATGACAGGGCAACCTTTTTTTGACGGCGAGACCCCATGAACAACCCCGCCCCCGATTTCAGCCTCGAACAAGCCGCGTTTGCGCGTGGGTTTCACTGCATTGCCGGCGTTGACGAGGTTGGCCGCGGCCCGCTCTGCGGCCCGGTGACGGCGGCGGCGGTTATTCTGAACCCGGAGAATATCCCCGAGGGGCTGAATGACTCCAAAAAGCTGACCGCCAAACGGCGTGAGGCGCTGTATGAAATACTGCTGGACGTGGCCGAGGTGTCCATCGCCCATGCCAGCGTCGAGGAAATAGATCAGCTGAACATCCTGCGAGCCTCGCATCTGGCGATGGAACGCGCCGTGGCCGGGCTGCCCTGCCCCCCCGACCATCTGCTGATTGACGGCAATCAAATCCCCCAGGGGTTGACCTGCTCGGCTCAGGCGGTGGTCAAGGGCGATGCCAAATCGGTGTCGATTGCGGCGGCCTCAATTATGGCAAAAATATGTCGTGATCGGCTGATGGTGGATTTGGCGCAACACTACCCCGGCTATGGCTGGGAAAAAAATGCCGGATACCCCACAGCGGCGCATTTGAAAGCCCTGCAACAATTGGGTGTGACCCCACATCATAGGCGTTCATTCAAACCCGTATACAAGATGTTGTAGCAAGCATTTTTTATAACCCCTTGATTCAAAAAAGAATTTGACTGCGAATCAGCAATGATTCATTTTGGTCGTAACAAAACAGTGCGCATAAGCGCCGACCAAGAGGCAGACAAATGACGACAAAAACCAAGACAAAAGCGGCTGGAAAACTCCCTCTGAATGAAATCCTCGCCGGGGATTGTATTGAGGTAATGAACAGCTTGCCCGCCGGTTCGGTAGATATGATCTTCGCCGACCCGCCCTATAATCTGCAACTGCGCGGCGATCTGCACCGGCCGGATAATTCCAAGGTGGACGCGGTGGATGATGCCTGGGATCAGTTTTCGTCTTTTGCCGCCTATGACCGCTTCACCCGCGACTGGCTGAAGGCCGCACGGCGCTTGCTCAAACCCCATGGCGGCATCTGGGTGATTGGCTCTTACCACAACATTTTCCGGGTCGGGGCCGAGATGCAAAATCAGGGCTTTTGGATTCTCAATGATGTGGTCTGGCGCAAAACCAACCCGATGCCCAATTTCCGCGGCAAACGTCTGACCAATGCCCATGAAACCATGATCTGGGCTTCGAAAGAACAGGCCAGCAAATACACCTTTAACTATGACGCGCTGAAAGCGTTGAATGAAGGGATTCAGATGCGCTCGGACTGGGTGCTGCCGATTTGCACCGGGCATGAGCGCCTGAAGAACGAAGAGGGCGACAAAGCCCACCCCACGCAAAAACCCGAAAGCCTGCTGCATCGTGTGATCGTCGGCAGCACCAATCCGGGCGATGTGATTTTAGACCCGTTCTTTGGTACCGGCACCACCGGGGCAGTGGCCAAAAAGCTGGGTCGCGATTTTATCGGCATCGAGCGCGAGGCCGCCTATCGCAAGGTCGCGGCCAAGCGCCTCGCCAATATCCGCAAATTCGACAAGGAAAGCCTGCAAGTCACTCAGGCCAAACGCGCTCAGCCCCGGGTGCCGTTTGGGCAGCTGGTTGAACGCGGGATGCTCAACCCCGGCGATGAGCTTTATTCGATGAACAAGCGCCACAAGGTCCGGGTGCGGGCGGATGGCACCTTGATTGGCGATGATGTCAAAGGCTCGATCCATCAGGTCGGGGCCCATCTGGAGGGCGCCCCCAGCTGCAATGGTTGGACCTATTGGTGTTTCAAACGCGATGGGCAACGGGTGCCGATTGACCTGCTGCGCCAGCAGATCCGCGCCGAAATGTCCGAGCGCGCTCACTAAGGTCACAAGAATACCGCCTGTGCCTGTGGTTTGACGACAGCGCACAACCTTGCCCCGCCGTGCCCTCGGCGGGGTCTTTTGGTTGGGGGGGCGTTTGATAAGACCTCTGCATAATGCTGCGTTTCCTCTCAATGCCCCGCCCGGCCTCAAGGCCGTCCTTAAGCCTGCCTGCTCCCCGGCAGGCGCAATCAACCTCTCAACACACGAAAACAAAACGATTTATTCACAAATTGCGCGTGCATCCATGCCCGATATAAGCGCCTACCCAGGCAGGCGCAGCCCGGCGTTCTTGAAATTATGCGGTGTTATGCAGAGGTCTTTTGGTGCCACTCCTCGCACGGCTCCGGCAGGCGCAGCCCTCCCGCAAAAGGTTGTATACTGTTGTGGCAGAGACCTTCTACAAACCAGCCCCGCGCCCCCTCAGGCCCGGTGATACGGCCCGCCGGCAAGGATGGTGGCAGCGCGGTAAAGCTGTTCGCTCAGCATCACCCGGGCCAGCATATGCGGCCAGACCATCGCGCCAAAAGACAGTTTGAAATCGGCCTGATCGCGCAAGGATGGGCTGATCCCATCCGCCCCGCCAATCACAAAGGCCACATCCGAAATACCTTGATCCCGCCACCCCGCCAGCTTTTGGGCAAAGGCAGGCGAGGTCATCACCCGGCCGCGCTCATCCAGCACACAGACCCACGCACCTTTGGGAATGGCACGGGCCAGCAGCTGCGCTTCAGCCGCCTGACCGCCGCCTTTTTTATCTTCAACCTCGTGCAGCTGCACCGGCCCCAGCCCCAGCGCCCGGCCAGAGCGGTCGAACCGGGTCAGGTAATCGTTGATCAAATCGCGCTCGGCCCCGTTGCGCAGACGGCCGACAACGCACAGGTGAACCCGCATCAGCCGGCGTCAGCGGGGCTTGCCCCCTGCCAGAGTTTTTCCAGCTGGTAAAATTCGCGCACTTCGGGGCGGAACAGATGCACCACCACATCACCCGCATCCACCAGCACCCAGTCGCCCTGACTGCGGCCTTCGAGTTTGGGCATGATGGCGAATGAATGTTTAAGCTCATCCGACAGCTTTTCCGCCATGGCCGTGACCTGACGTGCCGACCGGCCCGAGGCAATCACCATATAATCGGCAATTTCCGATTTGCCCTTGAGGGGAATGGAAACCAGATCCTCGGCTTTGTTTTCTTCTAATGTGCTGATGATGCGCTCAAGCAAGGGTTGGCTTTTGGACGCGTTATCGGAGCTGGACAAAGGTGTTTTCCTTTTCAAAGTTTAGCAGGGCTTCACATCTAGCACCCGGGCGTGGCAATCTCAATGTCATATGGGGCAAAATCATGGGGCGGCTTTTTCACTGACGAAATGGACCTGCTCGTTGAGCACTTTCACCTCGCGCTGCGGGAATGGGATCGAGATGTGGTTTTCCTTGAAAACATCCCACAGCGCCAGATAGACATTGCCGCGGATATTGGTCAGCCCGGCGGTGGGATCACTGATCCAGAAGCGCAGCACATAATCAACCGAGCTGTCGCCAAAGCCGACGATATGACAGACCGGCGGATGAGAGGACAGCACCCGATCCACCGAAGCCGCAGCCGCGCACGCCAGCGCCCGCACCCGATGCGGATCATCGCCATAGGCGGTGCCAAAATGGATATCGAGGCGCACGAAATTATTGGTATGCGACCAGTTCACCACCTGATTGGTGATCAGGTCTTCGTTGGGGATCAGATATTCCTTGCCGTTGCGGGTAACGACCGACGCGTATCGGGCCCCCAGAGTGCTGATCCAGCCAAAGGTATCCCCCAGCGAAATCACATCCCCCGGCTTGATGGATTTGTCCATCAGAATGATGATGCCGGAAACCAGATTCGAGACCACTTTTTGCAGACCAAAGCCAAGGCCGATCCCGATCGCCCCCGACAGCACGGCCAGCCCGCTCAAATCGAACCCGACCGCTTTCAGGCCGATGAAAAATGCGGCTCCATACAGGGTGACCTGCATGAATTTCACCATCAGCACCTGCATAGAGGGCGAAATCTCGCGGTTTTTCTGAATGCGCTTGGCCCCATCGGTGGTCACCAGCCGCACCAGCGTAAACAGCACCGCCATGACCACAACCACCTTGATCACCAGCAAGGCCGACAGGCGGAAATCCCCCAAATCAATGGCGATATCGTTCAACAGATCGGTGGCGGCTTTGGTCAGGCCAAAGAAATACATCGCCGTATAGATCCAGGCCGACCAGGTGACGATACGGCGCAAAAACCGGTTGTGGATGAAACGCGCCACCAGCGCAATCACCATCCAGGCAAAGGCGATGGTGCCGAAAATCCCCAGCAAATAGGTGCGCGATGGAAACAGGCCCAGCCCGTGACGCATGAACAGGATCACCGCCCAGATCAGCAGCACAAAAGCAATCAGCTGGATGCGCCGATGCAGCAAAACCAGCAGCCGCAACTGCCATTTCGGCCGCCCGGCCAAGGTTCTGATCCAGGCGTGATATTTCGGCCCGACATAGAGGCGCACCAGATAGGCCGCCAGCAGCAGCCCCACCAGAATGGCCAACTGAGTCAGCCGTGACGGCAACAGCAATGTGCCGGCAAAGACCAGTGCTTTGTCAATCAGAGCCTGAATTTGGTCTGCGATTGTGGGATCTTGTTGTGGCATGGCCGCAGATTTGCACGAATTTTACGCCATTACAACGCCATGTTCTCTTGCCGAGGGCAGAATCGGGCTGTATCCTTACCCAATGACTCGTATCTACGACATAGATGACCATTCTTTCCTACCCTGGAGGTTCCATGGTCAGGGCCTGACGGTCGCCGCCGGCCTTTAGCGCCGGCCCGTTTGACACAGCCACTCTCCAAGCCAAGTTCACCGTTAGCGGAAAGAAGATAGCCCATGACCGCCCCCAAAACGCTCTACGATAAGATCTGGGATTCCCACATCGCCCATCAGGATCAGGACGGCACCTGCCTGTTATATATTGACCGCCATCTGGTCCACGAAGTCACCAGCCCGCAGGCTTTTGAGGGTCTGCGCATGGCCGGGCGCAAGGTTCACGCGCCGGATAAAACCATCGCGGTGCCCGATCACAACGTGCCCACCACGCTGGACCGCATCAAGGGCGAGGTCAAAGACGAAGACAGCCGCATTCAACTGGCGGCACTGGATCAGAACGCCCGCGAATTCGGCGTGCATTACTACCCCGTCAATGACGTCCGTCAGGGCATCGTGCATATTGTCGGCCCCGAGCAAGGCTGGACCCTGCCCGGCATGACCGTGGTCTGCGGCGATAGCCACACCGCCACCCATGGCGCGTTTGGCGCTCTGGCGCATGGGATCGGCACCTCTGAGGTGGAACATGTTCTGGCCACTCAGACCCTGATTCAGAAGAAATCGAAGAATTTGAAGGTCGAGGTCACCGGCAAGCTGATGCCCGGCGTCACCCCCAAAGACGTGACCATGGCGATTATCGGTAAAACCGGCACCAGCGGCGGCACTGGCTATGTGATCGAGTATTGCGGTCAGGTGATCCGGGATATGTCGATGGAAGGGCGCATGACCGTCTGCAACATGGCGATCGAAGGCGGCGCCCGCGCCGGGCTGATCGCCCCGGATCAGACCACCTATGACTATGTCAAAGGCCGCCCGCACGCGCCAAAGGGCGAAGAATGGCAACAGGCTCTGGCCTGGTGGAAAACGCTCTATTCCGATGAAGGGGCGCATTTCGACAAGGTCGTGGTGCTCAAGGGCGAAGACATCGCCCCCACCGTCACCTGGGGCACCTCACCGGAAGATGCGCTGCCCATCACAGCTACCGTGCCTTACCCCAGCGATTTCGAAGGCGGCAAGGTCGAAGCCGCCCAGCGCGCTCTGGATTATATGGGGCTGACGGCGGGCATGAAGCTGACCGATATTGAGATTGATACGGTGTTCATCGGCTCTTGCACCAATGGGCGGATCGAAGACCTCAGAGCCGCCGCCGAAATTTTGCGCGGCCGCAAGATCAAAGAGGGGATTCGGGCGATGATTGTGCCGGGCTCGGGGCTGGTGCGGGCGCAGGCCGAAGCCGAGGGGCTGCATCAGATTTTTCTGGACGCCGGGTTTGAATGGCGTCTGGCCGGGTGTTCGATGTGTCTGGCGATGAACCCGGACCGGATGGAGCCGGGTGAGCGCAGCGCTTCAACCAGCAACCGCAATTTCGAAGGCCGGCAGGGCCGCGATAGCCGCACCCATCTGGTCTCGCCAGCCATGGCCGCCGCCGCCGCCATCACCGGACATCTGACCGATGTGCGCGATTTGATATAGGGGAGAGCCGTTATGGAAAAATTCAAGAAAATCACCGGCATTGCCGCCCCGATGCCTTTGATCAATATCGACACCGATATGATCATTCCCAAGCTGTTTCTGAAAACCATCAAGCGCTCCGGCCTTGGGGTGAACCTGTTTGACGAGATGCGCTATAACAACGATGGCAGCGAAAAACCCGATTTCGTGCTGAACAAGCCCGCCTATCGCGATGCAGAAATTCTGGTGGCCGGGGATAATTTCGGCTGTGGTTCGTCCCGCGAACATGCGCCTTGGGCAATCAGGGATTTCGGCATCAAATGCGTGATCTCGACCAGCTTTGCCGATATCTTTTTCAACAACTGTTTCAAGAATGGCATCCTGCCGATCATATTGCCGCAAGAGCAGGTGGACATTCTGATGAAAGACGCTGAAAAAGGCGCCAATGCGCGGATGACGGTGGATCTGGAAAACCAGCAGATCACCACGTCGGATGGGCAGGTGATTGAATTTGAGGTGGATAGCTTCAAAAAGCACTGCCTGCTGGAAGGGTTGGACGATATTGGCCTGACCCAGCAAAAATCCGACAGCATCGCCAACTTTGAGGGCAATATGGCCAAAGAACGGCCCTGGGTTTAGGAGCAAACCCAAGGCTTTTAGAGCAACATTGCCCCATCAACACAATATCTGGGGTCCGGCCTTGGCCGGGCTCTTTTTTGTTAAAAATTTGATGCAAAGTCGCACCAGTTTTTCCACGAAATCGCCGCAAAGTTTTAGCTATAGTTAACAAGACCTTGCAGAAGTAAGCGAAAGAAGGCAAAAATTGGGCAAGAATGAGGCAAGCCGCCTTAATTTGCGGCACAAATTAGGAACAAGGATGCGGCATCGTACCGTTTCCGGCCAATTTGAGGGTAAAGTGAAAGTGTTTTCACGGATTGTAGGAGCATCGCTGCGCGCCTTTTTGGTATTGCTGGTTATTGCAATGCCCTCAATCCTGCTGCCTTCGGCCCACACCGACACTAAACCGATTGTGGTGCTGCTGGCGATCTCGGCCGCGATCTTTACTCTGATCGAATATTATTCCACCTATCCCAGTCTGATCGAATTTCGCGATGCCCCACCGTTTAACCGGGTGCGCTATGCGGCGCTGTTTTCGACGGTATTCTTGCTCTGCATCATCTTTCAGGGCCAGATGCAGCCCACAACCCTAACCCGATTCATCAGCGCGGTGGGACTTTTGGTCAGCCATTTGGTTGATTTCCCGTTCAGCCCGATCAATCTGGCTAATATGATGCTGCCTGCTGACGCCAGCGCCCAGAATGTCATACTGGTGCGGGCGGCCGTTGGAATCAGCTATCTGACGTCGTTCCTGATTTTGATGGCGTTTTTGGCGCTGCTGCGGCTGCAAGGCTGGCCAACCCATGATAAACCCTTCAATGTCTGGATCAATCTGCCAACCTTTGACCCCAGCACCGGCAGCGATGTTGTTAAACGGCTGAAACGCGATGGGAGGGTAAACATTGCCATTGGCTTTGCCCTGCCGTTTCTATCGCCCGCGCTTGTTAGCGCAGCCTCGAATGTCTTTGCTCCGATTGCGCTGGATTCTCCTCAGACCATGGTATGGACAATAACCTTATGGGCATTTCTTCCGGTCAGCCTGTTCATGCGCGGCATCGCGATGGGGCGGATCGCCTCGATGATCAAGGCAAAACGCGACCGCGCACACGAGCTGGCCGAAAGCAAAGGCATGGCCATGGCCTGATCCGGCCCGGCCTACTGGGCGCGCTGCTGTGGATTGTCGCGGCCAGCATTGCCATGGGCCAAACCCTTAAAATTGCCACCTATGACGCCAGCCTTGAGCGCCGCGGCCCCGGCCTGTTGTTGCGTGATATTCTCAGCGGCGATGATGCGCAGATCAATTCGGTGGCAGACATCATCACCCATGTCGCCCCCGACATCCTGCTGCTGACCGGCTTTGACTATGACAATGGCAACCACGCGCTGCACGCCTTTGCCGATCTGCTGGCCGCGCGCGGCACGTCTTACCCACATCTGTTTGCCCTGCGCCCCAATACCGGCATGGAAACCGGGCTGGACATGAACCGCGATGGCCGCACCGGCACGGCGGCGGATGCGCAGGGTTACGGAGAGTTCGCCGGCCAAGGCGGTATGGCGATCCTGTCGCGCTATCCGATCGACACAGACCGGGTTCAGGATTTCTCGGCCCTGCGATGGGTTGATTTCCCCGGCGCATTGCTGCCCCACCGCAACGGACAACCCTTTCCCAGCCCAGAGGCGCTGAGCCTTCAGCGGCTCTCGACCACCGGCCATTGGGTGGTGCCGGTGCGCCTACCCGGCAGCGTGCTGAACCTGATGGCCTTCGCCGCTACCCCGCCGGTTTTCGACGGTCCCGAGGACAAAAACGGCAAGCGCAACCACGGCGAAATCGCCTTTTGGAACCGCTATCTGAACGGCCAGCTTGCCCCCGCCCCGCTGCCGGGGCCGTTTGTGATTTTGGGCAAAGCCAATCTGGACCCGCATGATTCCGAAGGCCGCAATGCCGTCCTCCGCGATCTGCTGGCGCATCCCAAATTGCAAGACCCCCGCCCGGCCAGCCAAGGTGCCCGCCATGCCAGCCGCTTGCAGGGTGGTGCCAATCTGAGCCATCAGGGAGACCCGGCGCTGGACACCGCCGATTGGCGCGACGATCCGGGGCCGGGCAATTTGCGGGTGGATTATGTGCTGCCCTCGGCCGATCTGATGGTGACGGCGGCGGGCGTGTTCTGGCCGGGGCCGGATCAGGCCGAATCTGCTCTGCTGGGCCAGGGCGAGGCGCTGGCCAGCCATCATCACATGGTCTGGGTTCAGCTACGGCTTCAGCGCTAAAGGCAGCGCCTGTTGCAGCGGAGTCATCTGGAACTCCGGCAGCAGCCGGGCAAACGCGGCCCCGTCAAGCCGGTGGGGTTTGTTCCACAAATACCGCAGCTCCAGCAGATACCCGGCCATGGGCCAGAAAGGCCGGGCCAGTTGCACCGGCAGCCAGTTCATCCGCTTCAACACCAAAGGCCGCCCAAGACAGGCCGACACCGCATCACACAGCTGCTGCCCGGTCGGGCTGTATCCGGGAAAGGGAATTTCGGCAAAATCGGGCAGATCGGCCCGGCGGTTGGCCAGAGCCACCGCCGTCCGGGCCAGATCGGGCAGCCAGGCCCAGGCATGGGGAATATCGGGTGCTCCGGGATAGATGAAGCGCCCCGCAGACAGTTTGGAGATCAGCACCCTGTCAAACCAATTCCCCGAATGCTGATCCTCCAGAAAATCCCCAGCCCGCAGAATGATCGTGCGCACGCCGCTGTCGCGATAGGCGGCCTCCATCTCAATCCTGACCCGCCCCAGCCGGTTTTGCGCCAGCTGCGGCGTGTCGGCTGTGATGATGTCGGGCGCATGGGGGCCGAAATTATAGACATTGCCGGGAAAGATCACCGTGGCCTTACTGGCCCGCGCCACCTCGATCAGCCGGGCGGTATAGGCCGGGATCTGCCTTTGCCAATCGGGATAGGGCGGGTTCCAGCCATTGACGATCACCCCCGCCCCCTCAGCCGCCTGCTCCAGCCGATCCGCTTTGCGGTCAAACAGACGCAGCTGCCAACCGGCTTGCTGAAACGCCGCACGGGCATGGCGGCCAAACCGGCCCGAGCCCCCAAGGATCAAAACGGTATTATTTCCCACGGAGTGCCCCTGTCTCATCTTCGCACCTCATCAGCCTATCCCTTTTCTGTTTCACCTGTAAATTTTCGATGCGTGCGGCTGATTGATGTATACGGAGACGCACAAAACCCTAAACGTTTTAAGCCGACAGAACCTATGGCGATGGTTCGGCCTTTGTGCCCAGCGGCCGCGCCGGAATCCCGACCACGGTTGCCCCGGCGGGCACATCGCTGGTCACAACCGCGTTGGCACCGATGCGGGCGTGGTTCCCTATGGTCAGCGGGCCCAGAATCTTCGCCCCCGCCCCCACATCCACATGCCCGCCCAAAACCACCGGCCCCGCCAGCGTCACCTGATGAAAAATCATGCAGTTGGGGCCGATTTTGGAGTCAGGATGCAGAATAATCCCGGTCGGATGCGGCAGGCGCAGCCCTCCGTCAATCTGCATATGCAGATGAATTTCGCTCTGAGTCACCAGCGACCAGAACCGATGCACAATCACCCAATACCGCGCGGCCAGCTTACCCAGCAGCCCTCCACGCGCACGGGCATGTTGATAGCGGCGAATGGCGCGCAGCAGCTTGGGCCCGGCATCGTCAAAACGGCGCACCTGCTCGCGGCTCCAATCCGGGATGTCGGCGCTCACATTCTGATCCGAGGGGTGAACCGTGGTCACTCCGGCCTCCATTTGACAAAGTCGGCCCCATCCTGTCTGGTTTTGTCCCCCCACGCAAGGGGGCATGGGGCGCAAAGTCCCTCCACCCGACAGACCCCGGGGATCAATCATTTCGCTGGTTTTGCATTTTATCCGATCCCGCAACAATCCGGCAAAAAACGCACCCCGCATCCGGCCCACCCACCTGGTTTTTGTTTCCGATTTTCCCCGACATGCTTTAGGTGTGGCGCCATGACCTATCGCAAAGAAATAGACGGCCTGAGAAGCATCGCGGTTCTGTCCGTGGTGCTGTTTCATTTCGGGATGCCGGGGGTGTCGGGCGGCTTTATCGGGGTGGATGTGTTCTTTGTGATTTCCGGCTTTTTGATCGGCGGCATTTTGTGGGGAGAGCTGGCCAGCCAAGGGCGCATCTCGTTTTCCCGCTTTTATATGCGCCGCATCAAACGTCTGGCCCCGGCCTATGTGGCAATGGCGCTGGTGTCGTTGGCCTTTGCCTGGCTGATCCTGCTGCCCTTTGAATTCCGCGAATTTGGCAAATCGCTGATCGCGGCCACAGTTTATTTGTCAAACATTCTGTTTTTCCGCCAATCGGGATATTTTGACAGCGGGGCCGATGAAAAGCTGTTGTTGCACACTTGGTCGCTGTCGGTCGAAGAGCAATTCTACATCTTTTTGCCGCTGCTCTTGCTACTGCTGGGCCGCCGCAAAACCGGGCTGTTTGTAACGCTGATCGCGCTGTTCTGGGCCTCGCTTCTGACCAGCATCTATACCACTTTCAGCAACCACAGCGCCGCCTTTTACCTGTTCCCGTTCCGCGCCTGGGAGCTGCTGAGCGGCGTGCTATTGGCGATTTATGGCCGGCAAACCGCGTGCAAATGGGCGGTTGCGCCATGGATCTCGTGGCTGGGAATGGCACTGGTTCTGGGGGGCATCATCTGGATTGAGAAAGGGGCGCAATTCCCCGGCTATCAGGTGATTTTCCCGGTTCTTGGCACGGCTTTACTGCTGCTCAATGGCAACGACGACAACCTGATCAACCGCACCCTATCCACCAGGCTGCCGGTGGGGATCGGGCTGATTTCCTATTCGCTCTATCTGTGGCACTGGCCGGTTTTCGTGCTGTCGACCTATTACCGCGACACCTATAGCGGCCCGTTGGAAGCATTGCTCTGGGTGGGGGGCAGCTTCGGGCTGGCTTGGCTGTCATGGCGGTTTGTGGAGCGGCCCTTTCGCCAATCCCAAAGCTCAGCCGCTGGGGTTTTTGCCGGGGCGGCCGTTGCTTCGCTGTTGCTGATCGGCCTTGGCGCGGTGCTATATAAAAAGGACGGCCTGCCGCAAAGGTTCGGCCCCGAGGCCGCGATTCACATTCAGGCTTCGGCGGATTTCCTGCAGGATTGGCGGCGCTGCCATGTGCCGCAGCAGGGCGATTTCGCCGGGATCGAGATCTGCCCTATCGGCCCTGAAAACCAGAAACCGCAAGTGGTGATCTGGGGGGATTCGCATTTGCGGGCATTCAAGGAAGGCATCGCCCAGATCGCCCGCAAACAAGGCGTGGCCGGGTTGATCATCTGGCACGCCGGCTGCCCGCCGCTGTTTGACGTCAGCAAACAGGAAAGCGCCGCCACTCCGCAACAGGATGCCGCCTGCACCGCCGCCAACCAGAAAATCCGCACCGCTTTGCCCCGGCTGGGCATCGACCGGCTGCTGCTGGTCGGGCGCTGGAATTATTACGCACAAGGCGCAGGCATCGGGCTGGATGCGCAGAACAAAATCACCCTGTCCACCGATTTCGCCACCGCGCTGCAACACACCATTGCCGAGCTGTCGACCAGCTTTGATCAGATCTATGTTCTGCGGCAAGCGCCCGAGATCACCGGCTATGATTCCCGCATCATCGCCCGCCAGCTGGCCCATGGCAAACTGGCCCCCGGGGCCGATCTGGAAGCGCTCCAAAGCATCGCCAGAGCCGATCTGGACGCCCGCACCCAGCCCGCCAACCAAGCCCTCGTCGGGTTGGACGTGACCCTGATTGACCCATGGCCGTTGCTCTGCGATGCACGTTTTTGCCATGCGGTGCAAAACGGCCTGGGCTATTATTTTGACAACAACCACCTGACAAACACCGGAGCCCGCCAGCTGCGCCACATCTTCGCCCCGGTGTTTGCCCCTCTGCCCCGAGGCACAAATGACTGAAGCCGCCACGCAAAAGCTCTGGGATGTGATCGTGATCGGCACCGGCATGGGCGGCGGGCCGCTGGGGCGGGTGCTGGCCGAACGGGGGCTGTCGGTTCTCTATCTGGAAAAAGGCCCGATGGGCGCCCCGGCCGAGCAGCAATCGCTGGACAGTCAGGTGTTTGACCCCCATGCCCGTCTGGTGCGCGGCTTCTGGCCCGACCCGATCCAGGCCACGCTAAACGGCCACACCTCAGAATTTTTCGCTCCGCTCGGCGCGGCAGTCGGAGGCTCTTCGGTGTTTTACGCCGCCACGCTGGAACGCCCGGAGCGCCGCGATCTTGAGCCCACCGCCAGCATGGACCACCCCACTGGCGGCTGGCCAGTGTCTTATGATGCTTATCTGCCCTATTTCGCCAAAACCGAGCAGATGTTTTGCATACATGGGCAAGAGGATCCGCTTGCGGCTGATGGCCCCTCTGCCCTGATCCCTCCGCCCCAAATGGCCCCGGCGGATCAGGCCTTGATGGATGCTTTTACCGCATCAGGACTGCACCCTTATCACGCGCATATGGCGATCCGTAACATGCCCGATTGCCTGCACTGTCTGGGCCAGAAATGCCCACATGGCGGCAAGATGGATGGTCGCACCGCCGGAGTGTTACCCGCGCTGGAAACCGGCAATGCCCAGCTGATTGATCTGTGCAACGTCACCGCCCTGCGCGGCCAGCCCGGCGAAATCAGCCATATCGAAGCCATGCGTGGCGACCAGAAACTGACCTTTCGCGCCCGCAGATATGTGCTGGCGGCGGGGGCGCTGAGTTCGGCGCGGCTGCTGCTGGCCTCGGCTTGCGAGGACTGGCCCAAGGGCTGCGCCAATAGCAGCGGGCTGATAGGCCGACATCTGATGTTCCACCTCAATGAAATCTTTGCCATTTTTCCCAAATCCAGCAGCCCCGAGCCCTCAAAGGCCATCGCCCTGCGCGACCTCTATAATGACGCTGGTCAGCGGCACGGCATGGTGCAGGCAATGGGGGTGGATGTGGCCTATGGCGAGATCGTCTATTATCTGAACAGGATGCTGGAACGCTCGCCGCTGCGCCGCCTGAAATTCCTGCGCCATTTCACCCGGATTCCGGCGCTGCTGGCGGTCAAGATATTTGGCCGTGCCAAGCTGTTTGTCGGACTGCTCGAAGACCTGCCCTATCCTGAAAACCGCGTGCTGTTCGACCCCCAAGCGCCCGAGCGCATCAAGCTGACCTACAGCTTTGCGCCCGAACTTCTGCAACGGCGCAAAGCGTTTCGAAAACGCATCAAAAAAGCCCTGCGCGGGCAGCGCAAAGCCTTTCTGAGCGTGCAGGCTGAACCCAATTTCGGCCATGCCTGCGGCACCATCCGATTTGGCGCAGACCCGGATAACAGCGTGCTGGATGAAAACTGCCGCAGCCATGATATTGGCAATCTCTATGTGGTGGATGCATCTTTTATGCCGACCTCAATGGGCGTGAACCCCAGCCTGATGATCGCCGCCAATGCGCTGCGGGTAGCCGACCACATCGCCGCGGAATTAACCGATAAGGACGCAACCCCATGACCCAAGCCGTGACAACACTCAAGGATGGCATCGCCGTGGTGACGGGGGCGGGCTCGGGGCTGGGGCGGGCGCTGGCGATGGAACTGGCGGCAAACGGGCTGTCTGTGGTTGGCTTTAGCCGGAGAGAAGCGGCGTTGCAGGAAACCGCTGATCTAATTGGTCAGGGCCGCTTTACCCCGATGGTCGTTGATGTGGCCGATGGCGCAGCGGTGCGCGCTGCGTTTGAGAAAATCGCACAGCTGGGCGAGGTGACGATCCTGATCAACAACGCCGCCGTGTTTCCCCACCGCGATTGTCTGGAGGAAACCAGCGAAAGCTTCATGCACACCGTGGCGATCAATCTGGGCGGCACCTTTGCCTGTAGCCGCAGCGCCTTGCAGAGCATGACCAAAACCGGAATCGGCCACATTGTCAATGTCTCAAGCTTTGCCGATATCGCACCGATGCCCACTGCGGCGGCCTATAGCGTGTCCAAAGGGGCCGGGCAGATTCTGACCCGGGCGCTGGTGGCGGATCTGGGGGATCGGTTTCCCGGCATCGTTGTCAACACCTGGATGCCGGGAATGCTGGCCACCGAAATGGGTCCAGCCCAAGGGCTGCCCCCCGAACAGGCCGCCCGCTGGGGTGTGCGTCTGGCGCTGTGGCAGGATGCGGCGCTCAATGGGGTGGTGTTTGAACAGGATTACGAAATCCTGCCGCCCCGGTCGCTGAAAGGCCGGCTGAAAGACAAATTGCTGCGCCGCTCCCGGGCACCCAGACGGCTATAACACTTTGAATTTATAATGATATTTCAGGCTTTTGGATTAAACCCAACCCGTTGCCACGCCCGGCTACGGCCAGTCTGCGGATCTTGGCCACAGCACATAGGCGATGGCCCCACCCCACCCCGACAGCATCATCCCGGGCCGGTTCTGACAGAGCACAACGCCCCGCCGCATAAAAGCAGGCTTGTAAAACACGATATGATGCAACATAACGCCCGCGATGTAATAAAACTAACGCGCGACACCCGACAGCCCGTGTCCATCGGCGGTTGTGTTGTGCTCAAATTTTTGCGCCCGAAACGTTGTCGCGCCTAAACTGCAGAAAGACTGATGATGAGCAATATTTTCACCGTAACCACCGCAACCTCAATTGCTGCGTTGCAGGAAGCATGTTCCATAGACAGCCCCTATGCCCGCATTGAATTTCAAAGCGGCGTTCATTCTCTTGCGGCAACGCTAAAGGTGGAAAAACCCGGGCTGGTTCTGGATTTTCAGGACGGAGCCCACATGACCCCGACCCCGGGTCTGGCGTGCATGTTTGACATCAAAGCCCCCAATGTTGAGGTCCGCGGCAGCGGCTCGTTCGATGGCGGGTCGACCACCGGCAACACCATCTTTCGGGATGTCTTTTTTGTGCGCGACACCGCCGATGGGTTCTGGATGCATGGCGATGAAAAACCCGACCCGTCCCAACAGGATGGCGCATTGGAATTCACCAATGTCCGGGCCGCCGTGACTTTGGATGGGGCTGACAATGTGGTCGTTGAAAAAATCCACATGCATGATTTCTGGCATGGCACTCTGGGAATCATTGTGCGGGATGTCGGCACGGAAAACGGTGTGAATGCGTTTGGTGCCAAGGGCTCGGTTTTTCGGGATATCTATGCCCATGGCGGAAATGGCGGCGGCGTTCCGGGCAACCTGCCCGCCAACGGATCGTGGATCCGGATGGATACCGACGAAACGGCCCTGGGTCGAACCGGGCCCAGCCTCTCTGGCATTACCATCACCGATAACATTCTGTTGGGAGGGTCCGGCAATCTGGGCGAAAATGGCCGCACCTACTTTTTCGTGAACATTGACAGCAATGTTGATGCCGCCACAGATATTGAGATCGCCTACAACACATTGGCCAACGCGGCCTCTTACGAGATTCAGATCAAAAACGGCTTTCTTCACCCGGTCGGGATCAGCGATGTTTATGTGCATGACAACCTGATGGATCATTCCTCGCCGGATTTGTTGCGCGTCTGGCCGCTCAAATTACAGTCAAACCATGACTCTCCTTTCAGCACCATCTTTGAAAACAATCTGGCGCTTTTGCGGGGCGGGCGCGGCCCCGAAGACCTGCATTTTGAGGTCGGGAATGTTGAAAATGGTTCTTACAGTGGCGACTTTATGACCAACCTGTTTCGGGAGGTCATTCGCCACCGGGACAGCTCGGAAACCCTGCAAGGCGACAGCCAATCCGAATGGTTGCTGGCAAGCGGTGCCAGCACTGTCGTCACCGGGGCGGGCCATGATCTGGTTGAATTCCGGCCGGGGGACGGGATCGTCCGAATTCAGGATTTCGAAGCCGGGGTTGATCAGATCAGGCTCAACGGCTTTGGCAACCTGAACCCGGTTTGGGATTTTCCGGCCTTGCAATCCGGCCCGGGTGTGTTGGACTTTGGCCAAGGCGACCAGCTGATCGTAGAATTTAGCGGCACGGCACTCGATTTAAGCGGCATGACATCAGCTGACATCATCGTGGCCCAGACCTATCATTGCGTGCTGGCAGATGGTGTTGATCTGGATGTCAGCGGAACGAACAACAAAGACAAAATGGTCGGCAGCTCCTCTGGCGAAACCTTGAGAGCGGGCCAGAATGATGACCTGCTCTTTGGCCGCGACGGGAATGACTGGCTATATGGCGAAAGCGGCGATGATCGCATAACATCCGGGGCCGGATCCGACCGCATGTGGGGCGGTGCCGGGGCCGATGCGTTTATCTTCGAAGAAGGCAGCGGGCTGAACATCGTATATGATTTCGAGCTGGGCGTTGATCATATCTCACTGGTTGGGGTTGATATCGCCGAGCTGACCTTTCTCACCTATAATGGGCGGGATGCCGACATTCGGACGCAGACAGGTGATCGGATTGTGCTGCGCGATATCCTGCCCGAAGAACTGGACAGTTTTGATTTCTTCGTTCACGCGCTGGATACGAACGGCACCCTGACCGGCGGGGTGGGCAACGACAATTTACGCGGGGCATTTCTGGATGATCGGCTTGAAACGTCTGCCGGGCAAGACAGGCTTTATGGCTATGCCGGGGCGGACACCTTTGTTTTCAGCAGCCAAAGCAATCTGAACATCATCTACGATTTTGAAGTGGGTGTGGACAGAATTGACCTGTCCGGGCTTGCCGCTGACCAAATCTCTGTCATGGCTTATGGCAGCAGCGATGCAGAGCTTCGCGCCACGGATGGAAGCCGTCTGGTCTTGCGCGATGTCGATCTGAGTGCGCTTACAGCATCTGACAGCCTGCTGTCCGTTCTCTGACAGCGGGGCGGATTCTGGCCCGCATATTCACGAAATCACATTCACAAAACCCCAGAGTGGATTCAAACAGATAGAGCGGCGCGGCCCGATCAGAGTGACACTGTCCCGCGCCGCCGGGCCTTAGCCTTTCTCTTTGCCGCCCAACGCCACCACCTCACCATCCGCGACCACTTCTGGCTCTGAGCTGGGCTCTTCAGGCAGGATCTCGGCTTCATCCGCTGCGGGCTCGGGTGCCTGAGCGATCTCGCCCACCACCAATGGCAGGTTTTTGGTCGACTCCGGCATGGCGACTTCACCCTCTTTGGGGATGCTCCAGCTTAAGGAATCGAAGGTATCGCAGTCACTGCACACTGGCTGCCATTCGCTATGCACCGTCTTGCAGCTCTCACACACCCACTGCGCTCCGCGCGATGCGGTCAGCGCTTTGGTCAGCCAGCCCCGCACGGCGCTGTCCTCGGAGCCTTGGCCGCGCTCAATCGCCGCCATGATGGTTAACGCCCGCGCGGTTGGCTCGGTTTCCACCAGATCGCCCAGCGCCTGACGCGCCGCCGGGAAATCCTGAACCGCGATGTTCAACTCGGCCAGCAGCATTTTGGTTTCGGGGTGGTTGGGCTTGGTTTTGGTCAGCACCGCAAAGCGTTTCAACCGTTCCGCCGCGCTCTCATCCGGTTTGATCGCGGCAAAAGCAGCGGCCAGATCGGGATGCGGGTTGCTTTCCCACGCCTTTTTGATCACCCGCGTCGCACTGCGGGGCTTGCCCATTTCGACATAAACCTGAGCAGCCAGAACCGCCGCAGGCACCAGATCGGGCGACAGCCGGTTGGCTTCGATCGCGGCCTCTCGGGCGCTGGCCTTGTCGTCCTGATGCGCCATGTCATCACGCGCCTGAGACAGCGCCAACACCGCATCCCGGCGCCGATGCACATCACGCGGCAACCCGCCATGGCGCAGTTTGGCACTCAGCGTTTTGCGCGCCCCGCTCCAGTTTTCGCAACTGGCCTGCAATTTCAAAAGCGTATCCTGAGTTTCGATATGCTTGGGCTTTAACGCAAAGGCGCGTTCGGCCAGCCGCATGGCGGTTTCGGTGTCGCCAGCCTCGAGCTTTTGTTTCAGAATGCCGCGAATCCCGACGAAACGGGTTTTGTCATCCTGCAACAGGCATTTGTAAATCTCTTCGGCCTTTTTCTTGTCGCCCGACAGCTCAGCCGCCTGTGCCGACAGCAGATTGGTCAGCTGCGGCTTGTTCAGGAACCGCTCGGCCTTGCTGGCTTTGCTCAGCGCCGTCTGCCCCTCGCCCGAGGCCAGCGCCAGCAGCGCATCAGACATGGCCTCATAACCGCGTTGCTGACGTTTCTTGTCGAAAAAGCGCGAAATGGCGGTTTCATGACCGTTGAGAAACCGCAATGTGGCGATCAGCAGGCCGACCAGTTTGAAAATCACCCACATCACGCCGACCAGCACGGCTGCGAGGATCACCATCATCAGCGGGCCGATCACATATTCTTCGCGGCCAGCAATGATCAGCTGAATGCTCTGCCCTTCATTCATCAGATATTCGGCGCCAACGGTCACACCGGCAATGATGGCAATAAAGAGCAGTATTTTAATCAAAGTCCAAAGCATCAGAGTTTCCTTAATTCCCGTTCAGGCCATTTGCCAATTCTGTGATGGCTTTTACGCTGGCACTGCGCTGTTGCGCCAGTTTCAGCCAGCCCGACATCGCCGCCTGCCCGGCCTCGGGCAAAGCATGGATCAACGCGATGGCAGCATCGACATCGCCAGCCCCCAAGGCGGCTTCGGCCCGGGACAGCACTGCATCCGGGTCATCGCCCTCCCGCGGCTTTAATGAACGCCCGCCGACCTGAGACTGAAAGAACGAGCCGACCCGATCCATCACCCCATCCCCCGCTGTGGCCTTGGCCGAAGCAGCAAAGGCAGCGCGGGCGGCGGCCGGGAATTTGGCTTGCAGAGCGCTCAATGTGGGCACGCCGCTCTGGGCGACTTCGCTTAAAACCGGCGGAATGCCGGCATCGGAATGGGCTGCCAGATGGCTCAGCTGCGCCTGAAATGCCGCGCCGCTGTCCAGCGCCGATTGCAACTGCGCCACCGCCGCCTGCCGGGCCGCCGCGCGGGCTTTGGCATCGGCGCTTTGTTCCAGCTTTTGCGCCTGTTGCGCGGCTTTATTGATCTTCTGGGTGGTCGCAGCGGCAAAATTTTCGATGTCGCGGCGCTGGGTCGTGATCTGTTGGCGCAGCTGCTGCAACTCGCGCTCATAGGCCTCGGCAGCCTGCTGGGTCATGGCACCGGCATCGGCAATCGGGCGTTTTTCCAGCGTGCTCAGGCGGCCATTCAGCGCCGTGATCTGATCCGACAGACCGGCGATATGGGCCTCGATCTGAGAATGCGTTTGGCTCCCCGAGCCCTTGAGCGCCTCAATCGCCTGCATCGCTGTGTTATCGGCTTTTATCTGGGCGATGGCCTCGGACAGGCTGGCGATCTTGCCATTCGCGGTCTTCAACTGCGCCTTTTGCGCGGTGAGGCCGGCCTGAAGCTGATCCAGCGTCGCGGCATATTTCGTGGGCTGAGTCATGAAATAATAGCTGGCCGCGCCAAAGCCGATCCCGGCGGCAATCACCCCGCCAAGCAGCATCGGCAAGAATACCGATCTGCGTTTTTGCGGTTTTTTCGCAAACGAGACCGCCGGAATGGACGAAGCCGCCGGCGATGTATCCGGTTCAGCTTTGGGTTTTTCAGCCTTGGCTTTGGGCTGTTTATCATCCAGCGCGGGCTTGTCGGCGCCCTTGGAGGGCTTGGCCTCAGCCCCGGTTTCGTTGCCGGGCTTTGCCTCTTTGGCGGTGTCCGGCTTGTTTTCGGGTGTTTCTTCCTTGGGGGGCTCTTTGGCCTTTTTCTCGGCCTTGGATTTGTTGCTGCTGGCAGCTTTCTTTGCATCAACCACGTGGAAACATCCCCTTCGAATCATACATTGCAAACGACGCAACAGACGGCGCCATAGCTAACCTAGCCTTAGAGTGCGGGTTTCTCAAGCCATCGCTTGATCACCGCCAGCATCGCCGCCGCATCCGGGCGCGGCGCGGTCAGGTTGTGCGCGGCCCCCAGCCCCGTGGCCACCTCACGCACCGCCGGGCTGATCGCAATTACGCAAAGCGGCGCGGTGATTTGCCCGGCTTGCTCAATCATTATCCGGGCCGAGCGGGGCGAGAAAAGGGGAAGAAGAAGCGGTTTTTCACCGGCCAGCGCGGCTTGTGCCTCTGCCGTCAGTGGGGCGGCGATTTGCTGATAGGCCACCACCCCGTCTGCCGGCACGCCGCTGTCTTGCAGGCGAGCAACGACCTTGCCGCGGGTGTGTTGGCCATGCACATGCAAAAGCTTACCTTTGGGCGGGTGGCGTTTGATCAGCTCCAGCAGCTGTTCCGCCGCCCCATCGGCCGAAACCGCCCGCATCCCCAACCGCCGCGCCGCCTCGGCCGTGGCGGTGCCAACGCAATAGGCAGGCAGATCGCAGCCGCCCCAATTCTGGTCAAAGGCCCGCACGCCGTTTTCCGAGGTAAAGATCAGCCCCTCATACCCGTCCAACGGCTGATCCAGCTCCAAGATGCGGATTTTCAGAACCGGAGAGATCAGGATCGTCACCTCCGCCCCCAGCTGCGCCCGGCACATCCCGGCAAATCGCTCGGCCTGCTTTTGCGGGCGGGTCAGTAAAAGGATCGGGCGCGGCAAGTTTCACCTATCGGGATTGTCTGTTGGGCCCGATCAGTGTTAGCTGCGCTCAGGATTTTTCGCAACCGGTAGGCCGATGACACAAACACTGACAATTCTGGGGTTGGAGAGCAGCTGCGACGACACCGCCGCCGCCGTGCTGCGCCACACGCCCGGTCAAGCGCCCGAGATTTTGGCTTCCGTCGTGGTTGGGCAAACCGATCTGCACGCGGATTTCGGTGGGGTGGTGCCGGAAATTGCCGCCCGCGCCCATGCCGAAAAGATGGATCATTGCGTGGAAGAGGCCTTGCACAAAGCGGCCCTGACCCTGACGGATATGGACGCGATTGCGGTGACCGCCGGTCCGGGGCTGATTGGGGGCGTGCTGTCGGGGGTGATGTGTGCCAAGGGGCTTGCGGCCGGTTCGGGCGTGCCGCTGATCGGGGTCAATCATCTGGCCGGCCATGCCCTGACGCCACGGCTGACCGATGGGCTGGATTTTCCTTATCTGCTGCTGCTGATCTCGGGCGGGCATTGTCAGTTTCTGATCGTCAAGGGGCCAGAGGATTTCACCCGTCTGGGCGGCACCATTGATGATGCGCCCGGCGAAGCCTTTGACAAAACCGCCAAGCTGCTGGCCCTGCCCCAGCCTGGAGGCCCCTCGGTCGAGCAACAGGCGCAGCTGGGCGATGCCACGCGCTTTGCCCTGCCGCGCCCGCTGTTGAACCGGCCCGGCTGTGATATGTCTTTTTCCGGCCTGAAAACCGCGCTGCTGCGTAATCGAGATGCTCTTCTGGCCGAACATGGGGGCTTGCGCCAATCCGATCGCGCCGATTTATGTGCCTCGTTTCAGGCGGCGGTGTCGGATGTTCTGGCCACCAAAACCGGCCGGGCGCTGGCGCACTATCTGCAACTGAACCCGCCCCGGCCCAGCTTTGCCGTGGCCGGAGGGGTCGCCGCCAATCAGCACATCCGCGCCGCGTTAGAGACGGTTTGCGCCGAACATGAGACCGCATTCACCGCCCCGCCGCTGGCGCTTTGCACCGATAACGCAGCGATGATCGCCTGGGCGGGGCTGGAGCGTTTCCGCCTGGGCCATCGCGACGATCTTGGCCTGTCGGCCCGGCCCAGATGGCCGCTTGACCAAACCAGCCCGGCCATGTTGGGATCGGGTAAAAAGGGGGCAAAAGCATGAGTATCTCGGTTCTGGGCGCCGGCGCATTCGGCACGGCTCTGGCAATTTCGCTGGCGCGGAACGGGCAGGCGGTGACGCTGTGGGCGCGTGATGCGGCCTCTGCCGATCAGATGCAGCGCAAGCGTGAAAACGGCAACCGGCTGGCGGGGCACCCATTTCCCGACAGCATCACCGCCACCGCAGATTTGTCGGTTGCGGTGCAAAATCAGACCCTGTTGCTGGCGATTCCGGCGCAAAAGCTGGGCGGGTTCAGCCACCAACACGCCGCGCTGTTGGATGGCAAAGCGCTGGTGGCCTGTTGCAAAGGCATTGATCTGGCGACCGGGTTGGGGCCGGTCGAGACTCTGGATCAAAGCTGCCCGAACGCAGTCACCGCCATTCTGACCGGCCCCAGCTTTGCCGCCGATATTGCCAAGGGTCTGCCAACCGCGCTGACTCTGGCCTGTGCCGATAACGACATGGCCGGACGGCTGCAAGCGCAGCTTTCAACCGACAGCCTGCGGCTCTATCGCAGCAGCGACACCATCGGGGCCGAGCTGGGCGGGGCGTTGAAAAACGTGATTGCGATTGCCTGCGGCGCAACGATTGGCGCCGGGCTGGGCGAAAGCGCCCGGGCCGCGGTGATGACCCGTGGCTATGCCGAAATACAGCGCCTTGCCGGGGTGTTGGGGGCGCAGCCTCAGACCCTGTCGGGCCTGTCGGGATTCGGAGACCTGACCCTGACCTGCACCTCAGCCCAGTCGCGCAACTACACCTTCGGCATGGCCTTGGGCCGGGGCGATGGGTTTGACAAAAACATCACCGTTGAGGGGATCAAAACCGCTTTTGCGGTCTCGAACCTTGCCAAACAGCACGGTATCGAGATGCCGATCACCCGCGCCATCACTGCGGTTCTGGGTGAAAAGATCAGCGTTCAGGCGGCCATGCAGGCTCTGCTGGCGCGTCCGTTAAAGGAGGAATGAGATGCGCGTGGTCATCACCGCCATCGACAAAGCCGGGGCGCAACAGCTGCGGCTGGACAATCGTCAGGCGCATCTGGATTACGTCGCCCAGACCGGAGTGGTCGAAATGGCGGGGCCGTTTCTGGATGCGCGGGGGCAGATGTGTGGCTCGCTGCTGATTTTATCGGTGCAGGATGTGCAGCAGGCCGAAAGCTGGGCCGAAAATGATCCCTATGCCAAGGCGGGGCTGTTTGAAACCGTCAGCATTCGGCCATGGAAAAAGGTGATTGGCTGAGCCGGGCGGCGGGTTTGCCAGAAATAAACCTTGCAACTGGTTGGCAGGGCCGGTAAACGGCGGCGTCCCGGATGATCCGGGGCCGAGTTACCGTAAACCTTGTCAAAACCGGAAATGAAATCCATGAAAACCATCCTTCCTGGCATCCTCGCCATGGCCGCTGTTGTTGTGGCCTCGAATATTCTTGTGCAACATTTGCTCGGCCAATGGCTGACCTGGGGCGCGTTCACCTATCCCGTTGCCTTTCTGGTCACCGATCTGATGAACCGCATCTATGGCGCGGCGGCGGCGCGCAAAGTGGTGGCGGCCGGGTTCGCCGTTGGGGTGGTGTGTTCGTTTGTCGGCACTCAGATCATGGGCGAGTTTGGCCCGCTGGTGACGCTGCGGATCGCGCTTGGCTCAGGTGTGGCGTTTTTGACGGCGCAAATGCTGGATGTGGCGATTTTCGACCGGCTGCGGCGCTTGGCGTGGTGGCGGGCGCCGCTGGTGTCGACTCTGGTGGGCTCGAGCGTGGATACGATCCTGTTTTTCAGCATCGCTTTTGCCAGTCAGCTGGCCTTTATCGAGCCGGGCAATGATGTCAGCTGGGCGAACGAAGCCCTGCCTTTGTTGGGTATGGGTCCGGTTGCGCCGCTATGGGTATCGCTGGCTTTTGCCGATTGGATGGTCAAGCTGAGCCTCGCTTTGCTGGCGCTGATCCCGTTCCGGGTGATTGTTGCGCGGGTGTCGCCCAATCCGGCTTAGGCTTGCGGGTGTGGTGATTGAAGGGTCTCGCCTTTTCTAAACTGTCCCGCCCGGCGGATAAAGACCTCTGCACAAAGCTGCACTCCCTCTCAATGCCCCGCCCGGCCTCTGGGCCGGGCTGCGCCTGCCTGCCCCCCGGCAGGCGCAATCAACCTCTCAACATTTTGCGACGTAGTGGATCTGTCACCGACCGCGTTAGCTTCAACGCCCCGCAGATGCGCCTACCCAGGCAGGCGCATCCCGGCGTGTTTGACGTTATACGGCATCATGCAGAGGTCTTTATCGACCGTCCCTGAATCTGCCAGCCTCCAGACAGGCGCAGCCCTCTTTTCCCGGCATGGACTAAGGCGCTATTTACGCCCCTCATAGAGCCAGGCTCCGATCATCGCCGCCCCGGCCAGCAGCAAGGTTAGCCAAGCTGGCAGCAGCGCCACAAGGTGCATATCGGTTGTCAGATACGCCGCCCGCGGGGTGAGGCCCAACCAGCCGCGCCCCGCCGCCGCCCGCCCCGGGCGCACATCGCGCAGCACGGGCACTCCATCCTCCAGTGCGAACACCCCGCCGCCGGTTTTCTCAATGGCCGGCAGCAGTTTTTCACCCGTTGCAATCGTCTGTTCAAACTCGCGCGGGGCCGGGGGGCCAAGGGCAATCACCACGTTTTTCTCAGCGTCCTGCAGCCGGTAAAGCCCAACCTGCGGGCCGGGAAATTCGGCCTCGAAACGGCTGGGAGACACCCGGCGCAGCGGCACGGTTTCGCTGCGCCCATCCGGGGTGGTGACGGTGACATCCGCGGCCTGATCGGCCAGAGTGCGGCGGATGATGCGAATGCTGGGGCTGTTGGCATCGCCTTCGGGTTCGGCCCAGAGCGCCTCTTCCTCCAGATCGGGTTCTTTCATCATCCAATGCGCTAGACGGCGCAGCAATTCCAGCTGCGGCCCGCCGCCTTCAAAACCGCGATCCCACAGCCACGCCTGATCTGATGCCAGCAACGCCACCCGCCCCTCGCCGACCCGATCCAGCACCAGCAGCGGGTGTCCGTCGATCCCGGTCATAACGGTGTGGCCGGATTTTTCCTTCAGCTCGACCTGACGCAGCCAACGGCCCCAACCCGGGCTGATCTGATCATCGCTGAGAGGGGCAAATTTCTCTAACCCTTCGGTCACCGGATGGCGCTGGCCAATCTCAGAGATCAGCGGTTTATAGCCCTGTTCAAACACCCGCGCGGTGGGGCTGGCGGGCAGGATTTCGGCAAGGCTGGAGTGATAAATGCTGTCCGCCGAGGCAAAATCCGGCCCCGCCGCCACCATCAGCGCCCCGCCATTTTCCACATAATCGCGCACGCTTTCCATATAAATGCCGGGTAAAATCCCGCGCCGTTTATAGCGATCAAACACGATCAGATCAAAGCTGTTGATCTTTTCAATGAACAATTCCCGCACCGGGAACGCGATCAGAGACAGTTCCGAAACCGGCACGCCATCGCGTTTTTCCGGCGGGCGCAGAATGGTGAAATGCACCAGATCCACCGCGCTGTCGGATTTCAGCAGGTTGCGCCAAGTGCGCTCGCCGGGGTGGGGCTCGCCCGAGACCAGCAGCACGCGCAGCCGATCCCGCACGCCGTTGATGCGGATCACGGCCATGTTGTTGCGATCGGTCAGTTCCGTGGGATGCGTGGGCAGAGTGAACTGGATCACATTCATGCCGCCATGGGACAGGGTGAGCGGCAGTTCCAGATCACGGCCAATCGGCACCTCATAGCTGCGGGGCGCTTCGCCATCTATGGCGATTTGCAACGTGGTGCGCCCGGATTCCCCGGCCGGAACCTGCCCCTGATTGTCGATGCGCACGGTCAGGGTGATCTCTTCGCCCAGAATCGCAAAGCCGGGGGCGTTTTTGATGGTCAGGCGGCGGTCCCAATCAGCGTTGTGCCCAGTCAGAAGGGCGTGGAGCGGGGCGGGAATGTGTGGGGCCAGCTCGGCGTCATGCAGCTGCCCATCGCTGAGCAGCAGCACCCCCGCCAGCCGGGATTGCGGGATGTCAGCCAACGCTTCACTGACCGCGCCCATCAACAGGCTGCCCCCATCCCGATTAGCATCCTGCATGGTGACAATGCGCAGCTCAGTATTGGCGCGGGCGTCGATCTGGCGCTGGAGCGCGGCAATGGCGGCTTCAGTCTGGGCCGGGCGGTCGCTGATCCGCTGGCTGGCGCTTTCATCGACCACGAGCAGAACGATGTCGCTCAGGCTCTGGCGTTGTTCCTGCTGCCATGCCGGGTTTGCCAGCGCCGCCAGCAAAACCAGCACCGCCGCACCGCGCAAATACCAGCCCGCCAGCCTGCGCCATGCGGCAAAGACGGTAAAGCCCAGCCCCACAGCTGCCAGCACGCCCAGCACCGGCCAAGGCAATATCGGCGAAAAGATCAGCGATCCGGTCATCTATTCCCCCAGCCGTTCCAGCAGAGCAGGCACATGCACCTGATCCGATTTATAATTGCCGGTCAGCACATGCATGATCAGGTTGACCCCGAAACGATAGGCCATTTCGCGCTGGCGTTTTCCGGTAAATCCACGGCCCACGGGGGCCAGAAAATCGCCTTTGGGGCCAACCGCCCATGCCGCGGCCCAGTCATTGCCGCCGATAATCACCGGGGTCACCCCGTCATTGAGATTGCGAAACGGCATCCCTTCGGCCCGTTTGGCATCAGCGGGCGCGGCCTCGACCCAGACGGCGCGGCCCCGGTGACGGCCGGGGAAGTCTTGCAGTAGGTAAAAGCTGCGGGTCAGGACGTGGTCCTGGGGCAGAGGCTCGAGCGGTGGGATGTCCAGCCCCAGCGCCAGTTTCTGCAGTTTCAGCCCCGCCGGGGTGCTGCCGGTGCCATAGCTGGCAATATCGCCGTCGCGGGTGTCAAACAGGATCATGCCGCCGCCGCGCAAATAGCGGTTCAGCTTGGCATAAGCCTGTTTTGAGGGCACCGGCATCGAAGCGGTGACGGGCCAGTAAAGAAACGGGAAAAACGTCAGATCATCACGTTCCAGATCAATGGCGATCGGGTCGGCGGGCTCGATCGTGGTGCGCTGAAACAGCACATCCGAAAGCCCGCGCAGACCGGCATGGGCCATGTCATCGACCCGGGCATCTCCGGTGGTGATATGGCCCAGAACCAGCTCGGCGGTGGCGTTGATGGCAAAATCATCGCTGTGCTCGGCGATGTGTTGCGGCTCGGGCTCCTGAGCGCGCCCGGTTTCGGGCAAACCCGTCAGGGCCGCGATCAGCAGCACCGGCACCACAGCCTTTGGCCTGATCAACCGCCCGGACAGCCATAGCGAAGCGATGATATCCAGCATCAGCAGGGCAAAAGCCGCCAGCAAAAACGCCGCCTTTAACGCGATTTCAGGCGGGGCGCTCAGCCCCTGCACCGCGACGCCTGCGGGCCAGTTGGCGGCCTCTAGCGTGCTGTCTGAGCCCAACACATTCAGCGCCATGCCCTGTTCGTGGCTCTGATAGACGCCCGGTGGGGTCCCGGCGCTGACCACACCCGCCGCCAAGGCCGAGCCCTCAACCCCGGCCCTTTCGCCGGCCTCATCCAGCTGGCCAAACGCATCCAGCAGGCGGATCGGCATCCATTTGCCAGCGGATAATTCGGCCTCGCTCAGCGGCGTTTGCCGAGCCGACACCGCGAGCCGTTCCAGCATCTGCACGAACAGCCCCGACAAGGGCAGGCTAGACCAATCGGCGCTGGCGGTGACGTGAAACAGCACCACTTGCCCGGCCCCCATCTGCTTGCGCGTGACCAGCGGCGTGCCATCGGTCAGGGCGGCGATCATGCGCTGGGCCAGCTTGGGGTCGGGCTGAGCCATCACTTGCGCGTTCACCTTGACATCATCGGGAATTTTCAGGCCGAAAAACGGCGAATCCGGGGGGAAGGGGCGCAGCGCTTTGGGTTCTCCCCAACTCAGCGTGCCGCCCACCATGCGCCCGCCACTGCGCAGCCGCACCGGCATCAGCGCATCTTCGACCCGGCGGCTGAGGTCACTCCCAGCCATGCGCGGCCCGGCAAAGCGCAGCAGCAGGCCGCCTTTTTCAACCCATTCACGCAGCCCGGCGCTTTGATCTTCGGTCAGCTTGGCAATATCGGCCAGCACGATCACATCGGGATTGGCCGGCAGCACGTCCTCGAGCCCGCCATTGATCAGATCGGCGGTGGGTTCGAGCGCTTTTCGCAGATAGTGCAGCGGCGATAGCAGTTGCAGCTCTTCCTGCGCGTTATGCGGCGCGATCAGGGCGACTTCGGGGCGGCGCAGGCTGTCATCGCTCAGGCTGACCGCCCCGGCCGAGGCCACCCCCTGTAGCGTCAGGCGTGAGATGCGGTTGCGCAGCTCGGGCGGCAAATCCAGCGTGGTGCTGGCCTGTTGCTGATCGGGCTCAAATCGCAGCGTGGTTTGCGCCAGAACGCGCTCGGCCCCGCCCGGGTCCAGCCCGATGGCCAGCACGGTTACGCTGGCTTGCTGCCCGGTGGCGCTGCGCAGGGCGCTGATCTGCAAGGCGCCGTCTTTGATCTGCGCCGGTATTAGCCCCACCACCGGGGCGGCGCTTTGCAACACCGTGACCCGGCCATTGTCTTGCAGCGTTTTCAAAACCTCCGCTCGCCACTCCCCGGCCAGCCCATCCGACAGCCAGAGGGTGTCGAATTGCGGTTCGGCCAAGCCCGCGAGCCAACCTTGCACCGCGTCGATATCCGGCCCCCAAGGGTTCGGTTGCACCCCCGCCAGCTGAGTTTGCCACAGATCGGCGGCCATGAAATGGTCAATCGCGGTGGGTGGGGCGCTCAATACCGCGACCGAAACCAACCGGCCCGAGCGTTCGGCCTGCGTCAAAACCTGCGCCACCCGCTCTTGGCGTTTGGCCCAGCCCGACGCATCGGCCCAGCTGCCATCCAGCAGGATCAGCAATGGCACATCCGCGCTGTCCTGTGGTTTCGGATGCAGCACCGGCCCGGCAAAGCCGAGGATCATCGCCGCCAGCGCCAACATGCGCAGCAACAGCAACCACCATGGGGTTTTGTCGGTGTGGATTTGGTCATCTTTCAGCCCCAGCAACAGGATGACCCCGGGAAACCGCCGCCGGATTGGCGCGGGCGGCACCGCGCGCAACAGCCACCACAGCGCCGGCAGGCCCAGCAGAGCCGCCAGCAGCCATGGCGTGGCAAATCCTATCGGGCCCAGAGTCAACATCAGCGTTTGCGCTCCAGCGCGTGGTAGAGCCAGATCAGCGCCTCGCGCGGGGCATCGGCGCTGTGGTGGCAGTGATAATGCCAGCCGGTTTGCCGGGCCAGATCAGCCAGCTGGGCTTTGCGCTCGGCCAGACGCTGTTGATACGCTGTGCGCAAATCACCGGCTTTCAGGGTTTCGTGGTGCAGCGTTCCGGCCATGCTCTGAAAAATGGTGCGGCCTTTGAAGGGGAAAGCCTCTTCCTGAGGGTCAAGGATGTGCAGCAGAGCCCCCTTGATGCCGCGCTCCGCCGCCTTGGTCAGCGCGGTTTGCACGGCGGCAAAATCGCCCATGAAATCGGATAAAAACACCGCCCGGGTGTTGGGGCGCATCCCGTGGCTGTCGGGCTGGCCGAAATCGCTCTGTTCGCTCTGGCTGGTCAGTTCCTGCGCCAGCCGCAACAACTGAGACTGCCCGGCGCGGGGCGGATGCGGGCTGTTGCTCAGCCCAACCTTTTCGCCGCCGCGCAACAGCACAATCGCCAGCGCCAGCGCCAGAACCCGGGCGCGGGCAGCCTTGGTCGGCAGCTCTTTGACCGAGGCGAACTCCATCGAGGCCGCCCCATCCACCCACAGCAGCACCGATTGCGCCGCCTGCCATTCCTTTTGCCGCACGAAATGCTGATCCGACCGCGCTGAGCGGCGCCAGTCGATCCGCCGGGCCGCGTCACCGGGCACCGCCATGCGGTATTGCCAGAACTCATCGCCATTTCCCGAATGCCGCCGCCCATGTTCGCCGGGCAAAACCATGGCGGCCAGACGCTCGGCCTCGGCCAGCAGCGGCGGCAGGACTCCGGCCAGCTCGGCGGATTGGCGTTTCAGAGCGGTGGGGGTGGTCACGCGGCGGCCTCGGCGGTGTTGCAGCCGGCCAGCACGGCGCTGATCAGATCGTCCAGATTTTCACCCCGCGCCCGGGCCGCAAAGGACAGCGCCATGCGGTGCGTTAACACCGGATGCGCCATATCGGCCACATCATCCAGATTCGGAGCCAGCCGCCCATCCAGCAAGGCCGCCGCCCGCACCATCAGCATCAACGCCTGCGCCGCCCGTGGCCCCGGACCCCAGGCGACATTTTCGCGCACCAGTTCCGGGGCGTTGGCATCCTCAGGGCGACAGCTGCGCACCAGATCAAGGATCCGTTCCAGCACCGCTTCGCCAACCGGCATCCGGCGCAGCAGGGTCTGGGCCTTGAGCATATCTGCGGCATCAAACACCTGATGCACGTCGGTTTCTTCCGCGCCGGTGGTGGCCAGAATGATCTGCTTTTCGGTTTGCCGATCCGGGTAGCCGACATTGATCTGCACCAAAAACCGGTCTAGCTGAGCCTCGGGCAACGGATATGTGCCCTCTTGTTCAATCGGGTTTTGCGTGGCCAGAACGTGAAAAGGTTGCCCCAGCGGGCGTTCTTTACCCGCAATCGAAACCTGCTTTTCCTGCATCGCCTGCAACAGCGCCGACTGGGTGCGCGGGCTGGCGCGGTTGATTTCGTCGGCCAGCAGCAACTGGCAAAACACCGGCCCCGGAATAAAGCGAAAGGCGCGGCTGCCATCGGGGTTTTGTTCCAGCACCTCGGAACCCAGAATATCCGCCGGCATCAGATCAGGCGTGAACTGAATGCGCGAACCTTGCAACCCCATCACGGTTGACAGCGCCTGCACCAGCCGAGTTTTGCCCAGCCCCGGCACCCCGATCAACAGCCCGTGGCCCGCGCACAGCAAGGTGCCCAGCGTCAGATCCACCACCCGGTCCTGACCGATGAAACGCTGGCGGATCGAGTCCCGGGCCTTGGCCAGTTTTCCGCCCAGCGCTTCGATATCGGCCACCAGATCTTCAGCTTTCTCCATGACAATTCTCCCTGAACGCGGTTATGGTGGTATTTAACTGTTATTTCATACGGGTTACAAATGACAAACGCGACAGAGGATGAAAAGTCTGAAAAACCAAGCGCCGAAAACCTGATGCAGGCGGCGAAAAAGGCGGCAAAGGGCGGATTGCCGCCGGTGCATCTGTGGAATCCGCCCTTTTGCGGCGATCTGGATATCCGTATTGCCCGCGATGGCACCTGGTTTTATCTGGGCACCCCGATTGGCCGCCCGGAAATGGTGCGGCTGTTTTCAACGATTTTGCGCCGGGATGGGGATGATTATTTTCTGGTGACTCCGGTGGAGAAGGTCGGCATCACCGTTGATGATGCACCCTTTGTGGCGGTGGATTTTACCGTCAGCGGCGAGGGGCAGGAGCAAAGCCTGACCTTTGAAACCAGCCTTGGTGATTTTGCTACTGCCGGGCCCGAGCATCCCATTCGCGTCAGCCGCGATGCTGAAACCGGCGAGCCTTCGCCCTATGTGCTGGTGCGGCGTAATCTTGAGGCGCTGATTGACCGCAAAAGCTTTTACCGCCTGATCGAGATTGGCACCCATCATGAGGGCTGGTTTGGCCTGTGGTCTGGTGGAGAATTCTTCCGGGTCATCCCCTCGCACGAGCTGGACTGACATGCCCCGGTTCTGCGCTAATCTGAGCCTGCTTTTCACCGAACTGCCGTTCCTTGAGCGCTTTGCCGCCGCCAAAGAGGCCGGGTTTGATTGGGTCGAGGTGCTTTTTCCCTATGACTATCCGGGGCAAGAGATGCGCTCGGCCCTGATCCAACATGATCTGAAGATGGCGCTGATCAACACCCCGCCGCCCAACTGGGCCGGGGGCGAGCGCGGCTATGGCGCGATCCCGAACCGGGAAAAACGCTTTCAGTATGATTTCAGGCGCACTCTGCGCTATGCCACACTGCTGAAGGCGCGGCATATTCACATCATGGCCGGGCGGGCCAAAGGGGCGGTGGCGCGGGCGACTTTTGTCAGGAACCTGAAATGGGCCTGTGCCCAAGCCCCGAAACAAAGCCTGACCATCGAGCCGATCAACCAGACCGATATGCCCGGCTATTTCCTGCATGATTTCGATCAGGCGGCCGAGATCATCGACGAGGTCGGGGCGCAAAACCTGTCGCTTCAGTTTGACGCCTATCATGCGCATATGATCATCGGGGATGTGCCGGCGCTGTGGAAAAGGCACGGCAAATTGGTTGGCCATATCCAGATTGCCGGAGCGCCGGGCCGGCATGAGCCGATCCGGGGCGAGATTGATTATCCGGCGTTTTTCAGGACGCTGGATCAGGCGGGCTATGAGGGGGTGGTCAGTGCCGAATACCACCCGGCCGGCAGCACTCAGGACGGGCTGGACTGGTTGCAGGGCGGGGCCGGGTGATTTCAGGCTTGCAAATTCGCCCCCGATCCCTAATTTCGCCTCCCATGCGAACACCTGAATTCCAAGCCTATGTTGCCCCCGCCCGCCTTTACCCGCAAATCTGGCGGCTGTTGTTGGGCATCGGGCTAATTGCCTTCATCTATTTCGGTTTTATCGGTTTGGTCTTCTGGGCCGGGTTTGGTTATGTCACGCCGTTCCATTTCCTCAGATGGGCCCATGCGGTGATGACTGGGCAAGGGGCGTGGCCCACGCTGGTGTTGCTGTTTACTTTTGTCGGCATGGCGCTGGGCCCGATCATCGCCGCCCCGGCCTGCCATATGCGCAGCCCCGGTACGCTGTTTGGGCCGCTGTCGGTAACGTTGCGCGGGTTTTTCATCGCCTTGGCGGTGGTCTCGGCATTCTATCTGGCGGTGGGGGCGGTTTCATTTGCGCTCAGACCGCCGCTGGACAATCTGCCGGTTACCCAATGGCTGGGCTATCTGCCCTATGCCCTGCCGCTGATCCTGATCCAGACCTCCGGCGAAGAGCTGGTGTTCCGCGGCTATTTGCAACAGCAACTGGCGGCGCGGTTTCGGGCGCGGTTTGTCTGGATGGTGCTGCCCTCGGCGGTGTTTGCGGCGATGCATTGGGATCCCGGCATGGGGCATCAGGCATGGCTGGTGATCGGCATGACCTTTGCCGTGGCCATGATGGCGGCTGACCTGACCGAAAAGACCGGCGCGCTGGGCGCGGCGATTGGCCTGCATTTTGCCAATAATGTGTTTGCCATTCTGGTGGTCTCGGTCAAGGATAACATCGACGGGCTGTCACTGTTTATCACCGAATTCGACAAAACCGACATGACCCAGATGCCCGGCGAGCTGGCGCTGAACCTGATTACTCTGCTGATCGTATGGTGGATTTTGCGCAATCTTCTGGACCGCTGATTGCAATTTGCCCAAAGCCCGACTATTTGAAAAGATAACCCAAACGCTTGAAGGTGCATGACCCTATGAACTGGATCAACAATTACGTCCGCCCAAAGATTAACTCGCTGTTTTCGCGCCGCGAAACGCCGGATAACCTGTGGACCAAATGCCCTGAATGCAACACCATGCTGTTTCACCGCGAGCTGGCGGAGCACATGAATGTCTGTAACGAATGCAACCACCACATGCATATTTCCCCGCGCGAGCGGTTTTCGCATCTGTTTGACGGCGGTATTTTTACCGAGGTCAAAGTGCCCGAAGTGCTGCAAGACCCGCTGATGTTCAAAGACCAGAAGCGCTACCCCGAGCGCATGAAAGCCGCGCAAAAGAAAACCGGCGAGCAAGACGCGATTTTGGTGGTTGAGGGCGAAATTGGGCGCACTCCGGTGATTGCGGCGGCGCAGGATTTTTCCTTTATGGGCGGCTCGATGGGCATGTATGTGGGCAATGCGATTGTCGCTGCGGCCCGGCGGGCGGTCAAGCTGAAACGCCCCTTCATCCTGTTTTCCGCTGCCGGCGGCGCACGGATGCAAGAGGGGATTTTGTCGCTGATGCAAATGCCCCGCACCACGGTGGCGGTGCAAATGGTCAAAGAGGCCGGCCTGCCCTATATCGTGGTGCTGACCCATCCGACAACGGGGGGGGTGACGGCCTCCTACGCCATGCTGGGCGATGTGCAGATCGCCGAACCCAACGCGCTGATCGGCTTTGCCGGCGGTCGGGTGATCGAACAGACCATTGGCGAAAAACTGCCCGAAGGTTTCCAGCGTTCGGAATATCTGCTGGATCACGGGATGTTGGATCGCGTCACCCACCGCAAGGATTTGCGCGGTGAGCTGGTGAAAATCGTGCGGATGCTGATGGGGATGAGCCCCCCGGTGATGGGCGATCTGCCCGCACCCAAGGAAACGCGCAAGGCGAAAAAGGCTGATGAAACGGCAAAGGATGCCAAACCGGACGCCGCCAAAGCCGCTGCCCCCGAAGCTGCCGCCAAAGAATGAGCGCCCCCAATTCGGACGTCATCCTGCAACGGATGATGGAATTGCACCCCAAGGTCATTGATTTGACGCTGGACCGGGTGCATCACCTGCTGGCCGCACTTGATCATCCCGAAACCAGATTGCCGCCGGTGATCCATATCGCAGGCACCAATGGCAAGGGCTCGACCCAGGCGATGATCCGCGCCGGGCTCGAGGCCGCGGGCAAAGCGGTCCACGCCTATACCTCGCCGCATCTGGCGCGGTTTCACGAACGCATCCTGCTGGCGGGGCAGCATATCAGCGAACCGGCTCTGACCCGGCTGCTGGAGCGTTGCTATCGCGCCAATAACCAGGCGCAGATCACCTATTTCGAGATCACCACCGTCGCCGGCCTGCTGGCCTTTGCCGAAACGCCGGCGGATTACAGATGAAGCGCTCGAGGTGATCGAAGACACCGCCCGCCGCGTCGGTGCCGATCTGATCGCCCATGGCCAGCATTGGCATGTGTTCGAAGAACGCGGGCGGCTGATTTTTCAGGACGAAACCGGGCTGCTGGATTTGCCGCTGCCGGGTCTGATCGGAGCGCATCAGGTGCAAAATGCAGGGATTGCCCTAGCAGCGCTGCGTCAGTTGGGGTTTGACGAGGCCGCCTGTGAGGCCGCCGTTACGCAAGCCCGCTGGCCCGCCCGGATGCAGCGTTTGCAAACCGGCCCGCTGGTGGACGCCGCCGCGCAGGCCGAGCTATGGCTGGATGGCGGCCACAACCCGGCCGCGGGGGAGGCTTTGGCCGAGGCTCTGCACCGTCTGCCCGCCCGCCCTCTGCATCTGGTTTGCGGGATGCTCAACACCAAAGACATTGCCGGCTATCTGCGCCCTCTGGCCGCGATTGCCGAGTCGTTACACGCGGTTGACATCCCCGGCGAGCCTAACACATTGCCCGCCCGCGACACGGCCAAAGTGGCGGATGGTCTGGGGCTGCACGCGGTCATTGCCGAGGACGCCGAAACAGCGATTCGCCAGATTGTGCGGGATCAGCCCAATGCCCGAATTCTGATTTGCGGCTCGCTTTATCTGGCGGGTGCAGTGTTGCGCGAAAATGGGTAGCTGTGCCGGTGGCTTTGCCAAAATATAGCGTATAATGTGGAACACGCCGGGCTGCGCCTGCTTGGGTAGGCGCTTATGCGGGGCGTTGAAACAATCGCGGTTCGTAAAGGAGCCACTACGTTGCAAAATGTGAAAAAGCTGATTGCGCCTGCCGGGGGGCAGGCAGGCGCAGCCCGGCCTAACGGCCGGGCGGGACAGTTCGGAGGGGCACAGCTTGCTTTTAAATGCTCTGTATTTGCGCTTCCCCAGACCGGCACAGCCGCCACCACATCCCCGACCGGCCATGATACGCTGACGCGCCCATTCCCTGCTTTGACAAATGCCATTCCGGCGTTACAATTACGCCCAGAATAATCCAGAAGGTATATTATGTCGGGTAGAAAATTTCCGGTTATCGGGGTGATTGTCAGTGCAATCGCCATGTCGTTCACGCCCCCAGCCATGGCATCCGGGCTGGCGGTGTCACAATCCATTCGCCCGCCCATGCGCCAGATGGCCCCGCGCCCGGATGTGGACGTCCGACTGGCGCGCTCGCCATCTCCCGTGGCCCGCCCCAAGGGGGCGGATCGGGCCAAGGTGCAGCTATCGACTTCAAACCCGCGTTTCGCGCTCTGGATCAAGGCCTTTCGCAAACGCGCTCTGGCCCGGGGCATCACTAGCAGAACTCTGGATCGGGCGTTTCGCCGGGTGAGATATAATGCTGATGTGGTTGCCAAGGATCGCAATCAATCGGAATTTACCAAACAGATCTGGGATTATCTGGACAGCGCCGCCTCGCCGGTGCGGGTGAAAAACGGCAAAGCGGCGCTGCGCAAGCACAAGCGCACTCTGGCCAAAATCGAAGCCCGTTACGGCGTGGAAAAAGAGGTGGTCACGGCGATTTGGGGGCTGGAGAGCGCCTATGGCGAGCGGCGCGGCGATATCAACATCATTGAGGCTCTGGCCACGCTGGCCTTTGACGGGCGGCGCAGCAAGTTTTTTGAACAACAGCTGATGGCGGCGCTCAGAATTTTGCAATCCGGCGATGTGGTTCCGGGCAAGATGAAGGGCTCCTGGGCCGGGGCGATGGGGCATACCCAGTTTATCCCAACCAGCTATCAGGCATTTGCGCAGGATTTTGACCGCGATGGCAAGCGTGACATCTGGTCGGATGACCCCACCGATGCGCTGGCGTCAACGGCTTGGTACCTGGCGAAACATGGTTGGCGCAAAGGCCAGCCCTGGGGCGTTGAAGTGGTGTTGCCCAAAGGCTTTAACTATGGGCTGGCCAAGCGCAACAACATGCGCAACCCGTCTGAATGGGCGGCGATGGGGGTGCGGGCGGCGACCGGGGGCAAAGTGCCCAACCATGGGCGCGCTTCGATCCTGCTGCCGGCGGGATCTGCCGGGGCGGCCTTTATGATCTTTGACAATTTCGCGGTGCTGGAGCGCTATAACAAGGCCGATGCCTATGTGATCGGGGTCGGGCATTTGTCGGATCGTCTGGCTGGTGGCGGCGAGATCAAGGCCAGCTGGCCGCGCGGCTATGCGCCGCTGTCGTTCAAACAGAAAAAGCAGATGCAGCGGCTGATGCGGCGCAAAGGGTTTGAACTGGAAAAAATTGATGGGATTATCGGCCCCAATACGATCAATGCGATCCGGCAGTTTCAGATTTCGATCGGGGTAACGCCGGATGGTTACCCATCGCAGAAGCTGTTGAAGCTGTTGAAAAGCCGCTGAGCGGGTGTCTGAATAGGGCGGTGACGCCTTTTCAAACGGCTTCGCCCGTTCCCGGCGTTACGTCAAAAGCGCCCGGAACTGGCCAAACACTTCGGCATAGACATCGCGTTTGAACGGCACAATTTTGCCCAGCAGCTCGTCCACCTCCATCCATTTCCATTCTGAAAACTCGGGATGCTCCAGCGCGATGTTGATCTGCGCATCCTCGCCTAAAAACCGCATCAGAAACCATTTCTGTTTCTGCCCGCGATAGCGCCCTTTCCAGATCTTGCCGACCAGCTCGACCGGCAGATCATAGGTGACCCAATCATGGGTTTCGGCCTCGATTGTGACCAGATCGGGCGAAACCCCGGTTTCTTCGGTCAGTTCGCGCAAGGCGGCATCGCGGGGGCTTTCGCCCTCATCAATGCCGCCCTGAGGCATCTGCCAGGCACCATTCAAGCTGTCAAAGCGCTGCCCGGCAAACACCTGTCCGCGCGGGTTGAACAGCACGATACCGGCATTGGCACGATAGGGCAGCAAAGCAATTTTTTCCGGGGTCATCATCCTGAAAACGGCCAACCGGCGGGTTGGCCTGCTCCTTTTTTACGGGTTGGTTGACAGGGCCGACAGCCCCTTAAGCAAATCAATCGCATAAGCCAGCTGCGAATCCTGATCGCGCAGTTTGGCGGCCTCTTGGGCGGCGGCGCGGTCTTCTTCCAGCTGGCGGCGCTCATCGCTGGAATAGCTGTCAGCCCCTGAATCGAGCGCCCCGACGGCGTGTAATAACGCGCCGTGGTCAGGCGCATCGCGCCATCGCCCTTGACCGGCATGATGGTCTGGACCGAGCCTTTACCAAAGCTCTTGGTGCCCACCACAACGCCGCGGCGGTGGTCTTTTAGCGCACCGGCCACGATTTCAGACGCCGAGGCCGAGCCGCCATTGATCAGAACCACGATCGGTTTGCCTTGGGTCAGGTCGCCGGGGGTGGCGTTAAAACGGTCGCCATCCTTGGGGTTGCGGCCACGGGTCGAAACGATCTCGCCGCTTTCCAGAAAAGCATCCGAGACCTTGACCGCCTGCGTCAGCAACCCACCCGGATTGTTGCGCAGATCAATGACAAAGCCATTGACCTTGTCCATGCCGCCCAGCTCTTTCACCGCTTTCTCTAGCCCGGATTCCAGATTGTTATAAGTGTGCTCGTTAAAGGTGGTGATGCGTGCCACCACGGTTTGCCCTTCGGTGCGCACCCGCACGGCGGTCAGTTTGATGGTGTCGCGGATGATCGAGACTTCCATCGGCTCTTCCTCGCCTTCGCGCACCACGGTGATGATGATTTCCGAACCCACCGGCCCGCGCATCTTTTCCACCGCCTCGTTCAGGGTCAGACCCAGCAGGCTGGTGCCGTCAACATGGGTGATGAAGTCACCGGCCCGCATACCGGCCTCATCCGCCGGGGTGCCGTCAATGGGTGAGACCACCTTGACAAAGCCCTCTTCCTGCGTGACCTCGATCCCCAGCCCGCCAAACTCGCCGCGGGTCTGGATCTGCATATCGTCGAAATCCTTGGGCGGCAGATAGCTGGAATGCGGATCAAGCGACGACATCATGCCCTTGATGGCGGCTTCGATCAGGTCGGCCTCGCTGACTTCGGTGACATATTCGGCGCGGATGCGTTCAAACACATCGCCGAACAGGTCCAGCTGATGGTAAACCGATTCATTGCTGGCCTTTTCCTGCGCAATCAGCGGCCCGGCGACATAAGCGCTGGCCACCACCCCGGCAAAAACACCGCCCATCGCAGCCATGACAAATTTTTTCATAACATTCGGTTCCTTATCAGTTCGATTGCAGTGCAAACCAGTTTTCCGGGTTCACAGGCGTTTTGCCTTTTCTCAGCTCTATATAAAGCGTCTGGCTGTTGGCAACCCCAGCGTTATTTTCCAGCAGCAATTCCTGCCCTTGGGGTGCGTTTCCGCCCATCAGCCCGACCGGAGCGCCCTTGGACAGGATCTCGCCGATCTCACCATATACATGGTTCAGCCCGGCAAGCACCAATAAATACCCCTCGGAAGGCTCTAAAATGATCACATTTCCGTAGTCCAGCAGCGGGCCGCGGTAACGGATGGTGGCGGGCCAGGGGGTGGTGACAATGGCGCGGGGGCGGGTGGCAATCAGCAGGCCGGGGCGGCGCACATCGGCGGCATCGGCCTGATTATAGCCGCGCAGCACCGTGCCATTGACCGGCAGCGCCAGCGCCCCCTTTGCGGTGTCGAAATCGGGCATGTCGATGGGCTGCGGGGTGTCTTCGCTGATCTGGCTCAGGCCATCGGCAAAGCCCTGCAGGGTTTCGCTGCTGTCCAGCAGGATCGCGGTTTTCACCGGGTCTTCGGTAAAGCGCATCGGCAGTTTGGTGCGCTCGGAAATGGCCAGAGACAATTCGGTGCGCGCCTTTTGCACGCCGCTGAGCCCGTTGCGCAGCACATCGGCCGAGTTTTGCTGCAAAGAGCGCAGCAGCGCGACTTCTTCCAACTGGGTGCGCAGATGATCGGCGCGGGCTTGCAGGGCCGGGGTGACTTCGGACAGGATCATGCCCGAACGCGCCGTTCCCACCGGGCCGGAGGGGTGCAACAACAGCAGCGGTGACGAGGTCGCCTGCATACTCTGCAACACCCCCAGCAGTTGCGAGAGGTCTTCGCTTTTGGCTTCAAATTCCAGCCGCAGCGATTGTTCCCGGATTGCCGCCTGACGCATCCCCTGACGCATGGCCACCAGACCTTGTTCATAGGCTTGCACGGTTTCGGTCAGGGCCGCGACCCGGTCGCTGGCCTGATCGGCGCGTTGCAGCGACAGGCTGGCGGCATTGAGCTGCGCCGCAGCGCGTTTGGCCAGATGCGCCGAATCCGTTTCCGCCGCCGCCGGCATCGCCAGCAGCGCCAGTATCACCGATATGCTGCGCCAGCCCTTCATTGCCTAGTCAATCAGGCTCTGGCCGGTCATTTCATCGGGTTTGGGCAGTTGCATCAGATCCAGCAGGGTCGGCGCCAGATCGGACAAGCGCCCCTGATGCAATGTCGCCCCCTTTGGCCCGCCCACCAGCACCACCGGCACCGGGTTGGTGGTGTGCGCGGTATGGGGGCCGCCGGTCTCGGGGTCGATCATGGTTTCGCAGTTGCCGTGATCGGCGGTGATAATCATCGCCCCACCGGCACGTTCCAGCGCCTGCAACACCCGGCCCAGCCCCTGATCCACGGCTTCGCACGCCTTGATCGCCGCCGGGATGTTGCCGGTATGGCCCACCATATCCGGGTTGGCGTAATTGGTGACGATCAAATCATAACCGTCTTCGATGGCCTGCACGAAATGATCCGTCACCTCGGGGGCGGACATTTCCGGTTGCAAATCATAGGTGGCCACTTTGGGACTGGCGGCCATGTAGCGGTCTTCGCCGGTTTCCGGGGTCTCTTTGCCGCCATTGAGGAAAAACGTCACATGCGGGTATTTTTCAGTCTCGGCCAGCCGGAACTGGCGCAAGCCTTGCTTGGCCACCCATTCGCCCAGCGTGTTGACCAGCTCTTTCTTGGGGAAAACCGTGGTCATATAGGTGTCATGGCGGCTGGAATAGGGGACCATCCCCAGCAGAGCCGCCAGATCAGGTTGGCGGGATGTGAAGCCGTCAAAATCGGGCTGGCCAATCGCCGCCAGAATTTCCCGAGCGCGGTCGGCACGGAAATTCAGGCAGAACAGCCCATCGCCGTCCTTGATGCCCTCATATCCGGCAATCACGCTGGGCTTGATGAATTCGTCGATCTCATCGCGGGCATAGGATTGCGCGACCGCCGCCAAGGCATTGTCCACCGCCAGCCCCTCGCCGTTGATGATGGCCTCATAAGCCAGCTGCACGCGCTCCCACCGATTGTCGCGGTCCATCGCGTAATAGCGGCCGCTGACGGTGGCGATCCGGGCGGTTTCGGGCAGTTTGGCTTGCAGATCAGCGATGAACCCGGAGGCGGATTTCGGGGCGACATCGCGACCATCGGTCATGGCATGTATCCAGACGCTCAGCCCAGATTGCGCTAGGAAATCAGCGGTGGCGATCAGGTGGTTCAGATGCCCATGCACGCCACCATCCGAAACCAGCGCCAACAGATGCGCCGCCCCGCCGCTGGCCTTCAGTTTCGCGACGAAATCCAGCAGGGCCGGGTTTCGCACAAAGCTGCCATCCTCAATCGCCAGATCAATCATGCCCAGATCCATCGGCACCACCCGGCCTGCGCCGATGTTGGTGTGGCCAACCTCGGAATTACCCATTTGCCCGCTGGGCAGCCCCACATCGCGGCCATGAGTGATCAACTGCGAAGAGGCACATTCGGCCATGATGCGGTCAAAATTCGGCGTGTTGGCCAGCGCCGGCGCGTTGGCGTCATCCGCCTGACGAATGCCCCAGCCGTCCAGAATGCATAATACAACGGGTTTGGGGGGAGATTTGGGGGTGGTCATGGTCATTCCTTTCAGGGCTTGCCCTTAGATTTATGACCTGAAATGCATAAGAACAACCGCTAGTTCCCATTTTGGCAAAATTGACGCGGCGGCTGGGTTCTGGGTGGTTTATATTGTGCCGGCTTTGCAGATCGGTTAGCGTGCCTCGGCAGAACAAAAATCATAAGCCGTGGCAGAATTGAGAGGTCGAGCATGAGGGTTTTGGTCACCGGAGGTGCCGGATATATCGGCAGCCACACCTTGCTGGAACTGCTGAGCCTGAACCACGAGGTTTGTGTGGTGGATAATTTCGACAACAGCTCGCCGGAAGTGCTGAACCGGGTGCGGGCGCTGTCGAACGGGCAGTTCGAGTTTCACGAAACCGATATTCGCGATCAAGGGCGGCTGGATGATGTGTTCATGCAGTTCCGGCCTCAGGCGGTGATCCATTTTGCCGGGCTCAAAGCGGTCGGAGAATCCGAGGAAAAGCCGCTGCATTATTACGATGTCAACATCAACGGCACTTTGTCACTGCTGAAATCCATGCAGCGCAGCGGTTGCAAGAACGTGATTTTTTCCTCCTCTGCCACGGTTTATGGCGAGCCCGAATACCTGCCCTATGACGAGTCCCACCCCCGCAACCCCACCAGCGTCTATGGCCGCACCAAGCATATGGCCGAGATGATTTTCACCGATTGGGCCCGCGCCAATCCGGGTTGTGCGGCGGTGCTGCTGCGGTATTTCAATCCGGTGGGGGCACATGCCTCGGGCGAAATCGGCGAAGACCCCAAGGATATTCCCAACAATCTGATGCCGTTTGTGGCGCAGGTGGCGATTGGGCGGCGCGATAAAATCGGGGTGTTCGGCAATGATTATGACACGCCCGATGGCACCGGGGTGCGGGATTATATCCATGTGGTCGATTTGGCGCAGGCCCATATTGCGGCGGTAGAGTATGCGGCGAAAACCCCGGGGGCGGCGGCGTTCAACATCGGAACCGGCACGGGGTATTCGGTGCTGGAGATGATTGCAGCCTTTGCCAAGGTCAGCGGGCGCGAGATCCCCTACGAAATCCAGCCCCGCCGCGCCGGAGACATCGCCGAGATGGCCGCCAACCCGGCCAAAGCGCTTGCGGCGTTGGGCTGGTCGGCGAAATTGGGGCTGGAGGACATGTGCCTAAGCGCTTGGAACTGGCAGAGCAAGAACCCCAATGGCTACCCGGATAGATAAAGCGCGTGGCATTTGCTTTGGCAGGATCACAACAACCACAATGCTCGACATTTGGCCAAAGCTGTGGCAACCATCAGAAGGCGTAAACACCCCTATCATCAGGCCGTTTTAATGATTGAGATCACCCAAACCCCACTGACCGACCTGCTGCTGATCACCCCGCGCCGCTTTGGCGATCATCGCGGGTTCTTCAGCGAGGTCTGGAACCGCAAGCAGTTGCAAGATCGCGGCATCAACATGGATTTCGTGCAGGATAACCACTCCTTCTCGGCCCAATCCGGCACCGTGCGCGGGCTGCATTTTCAGGCGCTGCCCCATGCCCAAGACAAGCTTGTGCGCTGCGGTCGGGGCCGGTTATTCGATGTGGCGGTTGACATCCGGCGGGGCTCGCCCAGCTATGGGCAATGGTATGGGGTCGAGCTGAGCTTTGAAAATGGCAAGCAACTGCTGGTGCCAAAGGGGTTCCTGCACGGGTTCTGCACGCTCGAGCCCGACACGGAAATCATCTATAAATGCTCAGACTACTACGCCCCGGATCACGAAGGCGCTGTGCTGTTCAATGATCCCGATCTGGGCATTGACTGGCCCCTTGATCTGAGCGATGCGGTGCTGTCGGACAAGGATCAGTCCGCCCAGCGCTGGTGCGATTTCAAATCACCATTTCAGTATGAGGGCTAGGGCATGAAAGTTCTGGTCTTTGGCCAAACCGGGCAGCTGGGGCACGCGCTTGGCCTGTTTCCCGGCGTCACCTGCCTGCCCCGCGAAACCGCCGATCTGAGCAACCCCGACGCCTGCGCCGCCCTGATTGCCGAAACCGATGCCGATGCCATCATCAACGCCGCCGCCTATACCGCCGTGGATGCGGCCGAGCAGGAACAGGTGCTGGCCGATCAGATCAACGGCCACAGCCCCGCCGCCATGGCCCGCGCGGCGGCGGCGCGGGGGCTGCCTTTTGTGCATGTGTCGACCGATTATGTATTTGATGGCTCTGGCACCACCCCTTTTGCGGCCGATGCCCCGATCCACCCGATCAACGCCTATGGCCGCAGCAAAGCGCTGGGGGAACAAGGCATCGCAGCGGCGGGCGGAGCCTATGTGATCCTGCGCACCTCCTGGGTGTTTTCCGCCTGGGGAAAGAATTTTGTCAAAACCATGCTGGCCTTGGCCGACACCCGGGATCAGCTGAGCGTGGTCTGCGATCAGATCGGCGGCCCCACCGCAGCCATGGATATTGCCCGAACCTGCCTGACACTGGCCGACAGCCTACGCCAGCACCCGGACAAGGCCGGAATTTACCACTATAGCGGCCAGCCCGAGACCAGCTGGGCCGGGTTTGCCCGCGAGATCTTTGCCCAAGCCGGCAAAAACATCACCGTCCATGACATCCCCAGCCGCGATTTCCCCACCCCAGCGCAGCGCCCGGCCAATTCGCGGCTGGATTGCAGCGGGCTAAAGGCGGCGTTCGGCATAGACCGACCCGATTGGCGGCGCAGTCTGGCGGAGGTGTTGCAAGAGCTGAACCAGCCCTAAACAAAAACGAAATCACTGGCATCCAGACCGCCCGAGATCCCCTCAAACGTAATCGCGCCACTGCCGTAATCCACCACCGCATTGCCATTGGCATAGCTGATATTCAGATCCGCAAAGGACAAACCGTTGATATCCAGCTGGATCAGATCTTCGGCGCGATCGAAATCGGTGATGACATCCTGACCGTCATGGTGATGAAAGACAAACACATCCTGGCCGGCTTCACCGCTAAGATGATCATCGCCCCGACCACCATCCAGCGTATCATTGCCCGCCCCCCCGTAAAGACGGTCGGCGTGCAGCGCCCCATACAGCATATCTGCGCCTTCATCTCCGATCATAAGGTCTTCGCCCTGCCCGCCATACAGAATGTCGTCGCCTGACTGACCACGCAATAAATCATTGCCGACATTGCCGCTGAGCCGATCATTGCCGCTGCCGCCATAGAGCCGGTCATCGCCCTCGTTTCCACGCAGCAGATCATGGCCAGCGCCGCCGCTGAGCCGGTCATCCCCGGACTGGCCACGCATTGAATCATTGCCATCGCTGCCATAGAGCCGGTCATTGTCAGCCCCGCCATAGAGCCGGTCATCCCCGGCACCACCCAGCAAAAAGTCACGGCCAGCGCCGCCGCTGAGCGTGTCATGACCGCCCTCACCATGCAGCCGGTCATCGCCGGCATTGCCAAAAAGCGTATCATCACCGGTGCCACCGTAAAGGCGATCAGAATCGTTGGCGCCATACAGCACATCTGCGCCATCATCCCCCAGCAGCAGGTCTTGGCCATCCCCACCATACAGCCGGTCATCCCCGGACTGGCCACGCACCAGATCATCGCCGGCATTGCCGCTGAGCCGATCATTGCCATTACCGCCATACAGCCGGTCATTGCCATCGCCGCCGCGCAACAGATCATGGCCGCTGCTACCGCTCAGCCGGTCATCGCCGCCTTGGCCATGCATCCAGTCATGGCCGCGCCCCCCATAGAGCTGGTCATTGTCATCCCCACCATAAATCCGGTCATTGCCCAAACCGCCCAGCAGCAGATCAGCACCAACCCCACCGCTGAGCGTATCATTGCCCGCCCCTCCATCAAGGGTGTCGTCGCCATCATCCCCTTCCAGCCGGTCCAGACCATCACCGCCTTCCAGAGTATCATTGCCCGCACCGCCGGTCAGCGTATCATCCGCGCCAAAGCCACGCAAAATATCATCGCCGCCCAATCCATTGAGGATGTCGGCCCCGGCGGTGCCTTCGATTGTATTATCGGCATCATCCCCCGAAAGACCCTGCGTAATCACCAGCGGCGGGCGATCCGGCCCGGTAAAGCCATTGCCAAACACATCCTGCAAACTCATCGGGCCACCGGCCTGATTGTGAACCTCGATCACTTCGCCCCGGAATTCGATCCGTATGCCATATGAGGTGGCGGTCGCACTCAGCTGGCTCAGCGAATACAGCATCTGAAAAGAGGACAAATCCAAGAGATCCACCCCGATCTGAAAATCCATGATCCGGTCCAGCTGATTATCGGCGCTGAGTGCGAAAATATCGGCCCCGGCCCCGCCATACAGCTGATCAACCCCGGCACCATCCAGCAAAATATCGGCCCCGGCCCCGCCGCGCAGCACATCATCGCCATCGCCGCCGGACATCATATCGTCCTGATCCGAACCAGTCAGCGTGTCATTCTGCCCCTGCCCCAGATATTGATTGCCCAACGGGGCGATATCGAACGAAAACTGCGTCAGCCCGGCTTCGTTTTGCGAAGAGACAAAAACCTGCACCTCCTGCCCCACCTGCCGGGCGGCAATCCCCGCCACATTGTTCAGACCCAGGGCATTGGTGTCCTCGGTGGTCTCAAGATGCAGCAAATGGCCATCGGGCAGCAGCGTAAACAGGCTGACCCCATCATCTCCGCCACCGGCCATCACATAGACCCGGCCATTAACGGTAAAGGTTTCGACCGAAACCACATCCCCAAACCGAGTATTCAGGGTATCAATCAGATGATCCACCGCCACCAGCTGGCCGCCCGGCATGATCTGCATCACACTCAGCGAATTGCTGCCGGCCGAAGCCAAAATCACATAGCTGTTGCCATAGGCCGAGACCACCTCCATATCGGTCGGATTGTTGATCCCCAAACCATTGGCCGCCCCCATGGTGCCGCTCAAGCTCAGCGCCCCGGTGGTGGAATTCACCGAATAGCACGATACACCGTTTTCCGTGCCAGACGCCGCCACCAGATAGGATTGCCCGCCCACATCGCAGTGGCACAGCGCGACCACATTGCTCAGATAGCTGTCATCGGTGTCAGACACCGAAGCCGTCGCGTCATATTGGGCCTGTTGCCCCAGACGATAGGCCGAAATGCCGCTGCCGCCCAGTTCGGCCATATAGAGCATATCATGCGCGGCAAGGGTCATCGCCGTCATCACCGAAACCCCGCCTTGCTGCGACGTGCCGACCCCGACCAGCGACGCCGTTGCGCCAATGCCGCCGGTATCGCTGATCTGGTAGCCATCCATCTGGTTCGAGTTGCTCCCCCCCGTCAGCGCATAGGTGTCGCTGCCCACATCCAACAACGAAAGACCGCCACTGGCCGTGCTGGACATGCCAGGGGAAAACAACGCGCTATCCACCAGCTGAGCCGTGCTGCTACCCGTCAGTTGATAGCTGCTTACCCCACCATTCACGCCGGAACTGGTTAACAGAAACACCCCCTGCCCGGTTTGGTGAAATTCCAACCCGGTGATGCCATTATCCAACGCATCCTGCCCGGTATTGATAGTTGATCTGAAGCCCAAATAAGTCATTTTTCCACCTCACTACACTCACCACATGCAGCAGAGTCAGGGAAAAACAGGGCCTGGACATTACCCGAATGGGGCAAAATGATGCCCTTTAGACGGAATTGTTTTGGTTTCTTTTATCTCTCGTAAAGCATGTTAGGGCGGTGCCGCCCTAAGCCCGGCAGGCCTCACCGGTTTTTGCGTAAATCCAGAGTGATTTTGCGCAGCCATGCGGTAAAACCCCGCGGATTGTCGGCCCAACTTTTGATCTCGTCCAGATCAATCGCCTCGCCCACCACCGGTTTCTGAGGCTTCTTCAACGATTTCACCACCTCATGCAGCAGCAAACCCTGCCGCAGCGTGGCCGAAACCCGGTTGGCCATCTGATAGAGCCGCGTATTATGGCCAGGAAAATAAATCGGCACCACTTTGGCCCCCGAGCGCTGGATCATCTTGGCGGTAAACGGATTCCAGTCGGCCTCAACCGCCGGGCCGAACAGGGTCTCGCTCGCGGCCACCGCCCCAGCCGGAAACAGCACGATCACGCCTCCCTCGCTCAGATGCGCCATCGCCTGCTTGCGCATCGCGATATTCAGACGTTGTGAATTTTCCTCATGCGGGAACGCCACCGGCAGCATGTATTTTTCGATCTCGGGAATGCCGGTCAACAAGCTGCGAGTCAGGATTTTGTAGTCATCGCGCACCCGGCCAATCAGATCGGCCAGAATCAGACCATCAACCAACCCATGCGGATGATTGGCCACCACCACCACCGGGCCTGTGGCCGGAATCCTGTCGGTCTGCTCTGTCGGAGTGGTCACATCAATGCGCATCACCTGCAACGCGCGGGTAAAGAATTCCTGACCGCTGACCACACCCTGACGTTCAAATTTGCGGATCAGACGCAGCAAAATATACTTGCCGGTCAGCCACTCCAGCACCCGGATCACCAACACCTTGAACGGGTTGGTGAATGTGTTGGCATAGGACAGCCGCTGACGCTGATAAGGCACATAATCCGGGTCCGTCACCGCACGGTTATCGTCATTATGATCCGCCAAGGAATACCTACCTTTTGATCGTTGTGCCGGCGTGGCTCAATACTCTTCGCCAAAACGATTGGCCACCAGCTCTTTCAACGCGGTGGCCAGCTCTTCGGCCTGTGGGCCGCTGGTTTCGACCTCGATCGAACTCCCCTTGGACGCCGCCAACATCAATAGTCCCATGATGGAATCGCCCGATGCACTCATCCCGTCTTTGGAAACCTCGGCCTCGGCATCATAGGCCTCGACCACCTCAACCAGCTTGGCCGACGCCCGGGCGTGCAAGCCCTTTTCATTGATAATATCTAACAGAATTTTGTGACTCATCTGCTCTACCTGTTGGGTCCGTTGAAGGAATTTATGTATTGTCGCGCCGCCTTAACCGAGTCCCCCACGGCCTCGTCCAGCGGTTTATCACGGGATTTGGCCAGTTGCACCAGCATCGGCAAATTGGCACCATAAAGCATTTTTCGATCCCTGCCGCAACAGCTTCTCAGTGACAGGTTGCAAGGGGAACCCCCGAACAAATCCGTCACCACAACCACCCCATCGCCCGTATCGACCGCCTCAACCGCGGCCAGAATTTCGGCCTCTTTGGCCGGTCGGTCGCATTCGCTGGCGATCTCGACGCTCAGCGCCGCCGCCTGAGGGCCGACGACATGCTCCATGGCCGCCAGGTATTCCCTGGCCAGGCTGCCATGTGCGACAATCACAATCCCGATCAACTTGCCTTACCCCGACTCCGCACAGCCCCAAAAGGTGCGCTCCCCTTCATTCCGATGTGCCGAATAGACACCTGCAACCCCGCATGTGCAAGGGCATTTCCCCATTTTTCCACGGCTGAGCGGGAAATTGAGCGTTTCTGCCCGCTGGCCTGCAAATCACCCCACCGGGCAGTAGCTGGCTCACGCCTGCCGACCCCCTTTCAGAAACTGGATGATCGCGGCGGGGAAATGCGCGGCAGCGACTCGGTAAAGCAAAGGCCGCTGCTGATCGAAAAGGGAATAATGCCGCAAGGGCGGTAATCTGTCGGTTTCCGAGCGCGCCAGATCCACCACCAAATGAACCCGCGCCCGGGTGCAAGGCTGCGCCGTCAATATGCCGATGCCACGGGCTTCGATCATGCCCCTGATGCTGTCGGGGCTGCTGGCCCAGATGTCCGGGCCGTCCTGGTGCAAAACCGTGCGATCATCGGCCACCAGCTGCGCCCCCAGCGCCATCAGTTGCAACGCCAGCGCCGATTTCCCTGCCCCCGAAGGGCCAAGGATCACAACCGCTTTGCCCCCGGTGGCAACGCAAGACGCATGGATGATTTGTGCCCCATCCCGGAGCGGGCGTATCTCAGAAGGAGACTCCGCACACATCAGACAAGGGCTAAATCGGCAACCCGACCACGAACCGGGCGCCCAAAGGCTCGGACGTAATATCGGCATCAGTCGGGCGGATGTTTTCGGCCCAGATCACCCCATCATGAGCCTCGACGATCTGCTTGGAAATCGCCAGACCCAGACCAGAATTATTGCCGTAATGTTCGGCCGGGCGTTGGGAATAGAACCGGTCGAAAATCTTGTGCAATGCCTGTTCGGGAATGCCCGAGCCGGTATCCTCGACCACCACCAGCACCCGGTTTTCCCGCTGACGCGCCCAAACCCGGATCGCATCGCCTTCTTCACAAAAAGAAATCGCGTTGGTGATCAGATTGACAAAAACCTGCGCCAGCCGCTGTTCCAACCCGTTGATGTAAATCGGTTGGGCCGGCAGGTCTTTGATAAAATCAATACCCTTGGCCGCAGCGTCCTGAGACAGGTAATCGCCAATCTTGCTGATCGTCTGCAACAAGTCAAAGCGCGACTGTTCCTCCTTAACCAGCTCACTATCCAGCCGCGATGCATTGGAAATATCACTGACCAGACGGTCCAGACGACGCACGTCATGTTCGACCACATCCAGCAAGGTATTGCGCTGTTCTTCTTTCTTGACGATCCGCAACGTGCTGGCGGCCGAGCGCAAGGACGCCAGCGGATTTTTCAGCTCATGCGCCACATCGGCGGCGAATTGTTCATTGGCATCAATCCGATCATAAAGCGCCGCAACCATGCCTCGCAACGCCACCGACAAGCGACCGATTTCATCCGGACGCCCCGCCAGATCGGGGATGCGAATGCGCCCCCGGCCGGATTTGTTGGCGTTTTTGTTTTTCTCGCGCCCCAACTCGGCCGCCGCGGCCAGATCAGAAAGTGGGTTGGCGATGGTCGAAGCCAGCACCAGGCTGAGCCCGATGGAAACCAGAATCGCGATCACAAACAACTGCAAAACCTGCTCGCGTTCGCTATGCACCAGACGGTCGATCTCGCCGGCGGCGCTGGTCAGGGCGATCACCCCGGCCGGCACACCGTTATGGGAAATGCTGGTGGCCACCCAGAAAATCGTATCCCCCTGCGCATCATGGCCGATCTTGATCTGCGGCCCATCCGTCAAAGTCGCCGCCACCAGCGATTTGGCGACCTGCTGCACATCCAGATCCGGCTGCTCCCCGCCGGTTGAGGCCAACAGGCCCGAGACCCCCTCCCAGACAAAATTCAGGAAATCGGTGATCAGGGTGCTGTGGTCGTTTTCCTCAGGCACGGCGACCAGAATCTGATGGTTGCGGTTCATCCCCCGGGTTTTGCCAATAAGGACCTGATCTGCATCATAAATGAACACCTCAACCCCCTGAGGCAGGTCCATATTCTGCAAAATCTTCGTAACCCCGCCCGCAGCCGGCAGGCTGGTTTCGTCGGACACGGTCATCAAAGCTTCGAACACATCGGCGACCAGCTCGGCCTCGATCACCAGATCGCGTTGACGCTGGCCGACCAAGCTGTCACGAAACGGGTTCAGATACAAAACCCCCGCCACCAGAATGACCAGCGCCAGCAGGTTGAAAGTAATGATTTTACGCGCCAGCGGAGAGCGGTTCAGCGAAAAGAACTCATAGCGTTTGCGCCGATGCTCAGACACGCCGCCGGATTTGGTGGCGTTGGGCCCATCCCAATCCTCCCCCAATACGACATCTGCGCCCTTTACAGTCTCAGCCTTGTGCAAATTCGCCCCCGATCAGCGTGCTATTCCTCGTTATACCTGTAACCAATTCCATAGAGGGTCTCAATCGCGGAAAAATTTTCATCAGCCGTGCGCATCTTTTTGCGCAGCCGCTTGATATGGCTGTCAATGGTGCGGTCATCCACATAAATCTGATCGTCATAGGCCACATCCATCAGCTGATCGCGGCTTTTGACAAACCCGGGGCGCTGCGCCAGTGCCTGCAACAACAGAAATTCGGTGACCGTCAGCGACACTTCCTTGCCCTTCCAGGTGACCGAATGACGCAACGGGTCCATGCACAGGTCACCGCGCTCAATCACTTTGGTTTCTTCGGTGTCGCCCACTTCGCCGCTTTCCATGGCCTCCTGACGGCGCAGCAGCGCCCGGATGCGTTCCACCAGCAAACGCTGCGAAAACGGCTTTTTCACATAATCATCGGCGCCCATGCGCAGGCCCAGAACCTCGTCAATTTCGTCATCCTTCGAGGTCAGGAAAATCACCGGCATCTGAGTTCTCATCCGCAGGCGCTGCAACAGCTCCATCCCATCCATGCGCGGCATCTTGATGTCAAGCACCGCCATATCGGGCAGCGCATGATTGAACGCATCCAGCGCCGCCTGCCCGTCATTGTAAGTTTGGACCTCAAAGCCCTCGGATTCCAGCGTCATCGCCACCGATGTCAGAATATTTCTGTCATCATCGACCAATGCAATTTTTGACATTGCCAATTCCTTATACTGCTCATCATTATTGTTTTTTCGCCATAATCCTGTTTCCAGCCCCCCGAATCAACACAAATTTTCGAATCATCCGACCGCCTGAGCCGATTTTCACCAGAAAACATCTAAGCAATGACTAATATGTCTCACCTGTTGCGGCTTTTGGCAGAATAATTGCCGACTGGTTGCGCTAACTGTCCCCCCCCGCCCTGTTTTTTGGTTGCGCGCCCGTGCTAAGAGCGGCCTATTGGCCTTGGTCAATCGGCGCAAAGTTTGCCCTTTGCCCTGAACTGAAAACGCGAATGACCGCACTGTGACGGTAACAGGAGCTTGCACATGACGAACGGACGGGTGAACCCCGCGAAACGACTGGAAGACCAGGGCATCACTGGTCTGGGCAACGTATATTACAACTATCTCGAACCCGCCCTGATGGAGCAGGCCGTTCTGCGCTCGGAAGGGTGCATCGGCAAGGGAGGGGCGTTTTTGGTCAGCACCGGGCAATATACCGGGCGCTCGCCCAACGACAAATTCGTCGTCCGCACCCCATCGGTCGAGGACAGCATCTGGTGGGAAAACAACCAACCGATGACGCCCCAGGCGTTTGATCAGCTGCACGCCGATATGCTCGAGCACATGAAAGGCCGGGATTATTTCGTGCAGGATCTGGTCGGCGGCGCTGATGAGGCCAACCGTCTGGATGTGCGCATCATCACCGAATTTGCATGGCACAGCCTGTTTGCCCGCACCATGTTCCGCCGCCCCGAGCGCGAGATGCTGGACAGCTTTACCCCCGAATTCACCGTGATCAACTGCCCCAGCTTTCAGGCCGACCCTGAGCGCCATGGCTGCAATTCCGAGACCATCATCGCGCTGAATTTCGACAAAAAGCTGATCCTGATCGGCAATACCGAATATGCCGGCGAGATCAAGAAATCGGTGTTCTCGACCCTCAACTACATCCTGCCCGGGCGCGGCATCATGGCGATGCATTGCTCGGCCAACCACGCCATCGGCAACCCGGTGGATACGGCGATCTTTTTCGGGCTATCGGGCACCGGCAAAACCACGCTTTCGGCAGACCCATCGCGCATTCTGATCGGCGATGACGAGCATGGTTGGTCGGATAACGGCACCTTCAATTTCGAAGGCGGCTGCTATGCCAAAACCATCAACCTCTCGGAAGAGGCCGAGCCCGAAATCTATGCCACCACCAGCAAATTCGGCACCATTATCGAAAACATGGTGTATGATCAGGACACCCGCGAGCTGGATTTCGAAGATGACAGCCTGACCGCCAATATGCGCTGTGCTTATCCGCTGCATTATATCTCGAATGCTTCGGAAACTGCGCAAGGGGGGCATCCGAAAAACATCATCATGCTCACCTGCGATACCTTTGGGGTGCTGCCTCCGATTGCGCGGCTGACTCCGGCACAGGCGATGTATCACTTCCTGTCGGGCTTCACCTCCAAGGTGGCCGGCACCGAGCGCGGCGTGACCACCCCCGAGCCAACATTCTCGACCTGCTTTGGCGCGCCCTTCATGCCCCGCCGTCCCGAAGCCTATGGCAATCTGTTGCGCGAAAAAATCGCCACCCATGGCTCGACCTGCTGGCTGGTCAACACCGGCTGGACCGGCGGCGCCTATGGCGAAGGCAAGCGGATGCCGATCAAGGCCACCCGCGCCTTGCTGACGGCAGCGCTGGATGGGTCGCTGAGCAATGTGACCTTCCGCAAGGATCCGAATTTCGGCTTTGAAGTGCCGGTTTCGGCCCCCGGGGTGGAAGATACGCTGTTGGATCCGCGCGGCACATGGGCAGATGCCGAGGCGTATGATGCGCAAGCGCAAAAGCTGGTTCAGATGTTTGCTGAGAACTTCGAGCAATACCACGACTATATTGATGACGACGTCAAGGCCGTTGCCATCCGTTAACACATTGATGCAGCGATTGCGGGGCTCCCGTGATCGCTGCATATTCCGCGCCCTTGGGGCAACTTGGAGCGGTGGCCTTACAAAGGCCTCTACCAAGCGTTGCGCCCCACCTCGCCACAATAGATGAGTTATTTTCGTTCAAAAACCACCCCCTTTAAGTATTTTTGTTGCGCCACCACCGCAATCCCCTTATGCCGGGCCTGACAACCACAAGGACTCAGACCATGGCCAACGATTGCATCCTTCCCAACCTGCTGACCAAAACCGAAAACGCCCTGCCCCCGGTGCAAGAGCTGCTGACACAAGCCACCCAGGTTCTGCGGGCCGATGTGGTGGAGAATGGCCGAATCTCGGCCCCTCGGCTTGAGGCACATCAGGACCGCGCCCATGCCCTGTCCTGGCTGGCCACCTATGTTCAAGCCCTGACGCAAATGCACAGCTGGGCCGAGTGCCTGCACAACGAAGGCAAATTCGGCGAGATCGAACAGCTGATCCTGCAAATCGCTTTCGGCGAGTATCTGGCCCAGATCAGCGGCGGCATCCCGATGTCTCAGGGGGAAATCGCCCGTTTGCAGGATTTCGGCCTGACCATGGCCGATACGCCGGACATTTCCGAGCTGATCGCAAACGGCAACAGCACCGCCGCCCGCAGCCGGCTGGTAGCGCTGATGCAGGACAATGCCGGCCATATCACCTTTGGCGCCACCGGGCTGGATGAAGAGCTGGAGATGATCCGCGCCCAGTTCCACCGCTTCGCCGAAGACCGCGTGGCCCCCAACGCCCATGAATGGCACCTACAGGATCAGCTGATCCCGATGGAGATCATCACCGAAATGGCCGAGCTAGGCGTATTTGGCCTGACCATCCCGGAACAATATGGCGGCTTTGGCCTGTCCAAGGCCTCGATGTGCGTGGTCAGCGAAGAATTGTCGCGCGGCTATATCGGGGTGGGCTCTTTGGGCACACGCTCGGAAATCGCGGCCGAGCTGATTTTATGCGGCGGCACCGAGGCGCAGAAACAGCACTGGCTGCCCAAAATCGCCGCAGCCGAGATCCTGCCCACCGCGGTGTTCACCGAACCCAACACCGGTTCGGACCTTGGCGCACTGCGCAGCCGGGCGGTGAAAGAGGGCGAGGATTACCGCATCACCGGCAACAAGACCTGGATCACCCATGCCGCCCGCACGCATATGATGACTCTGCTGGCCCGCACCGATGCCGACACCGACGATTATAAAGGGCTGTCGATGTTTCTGGCCGAAAAGATGCCGGGTAGCGTCGAAGAACCCTTCCCCACCGAAGGCATGACCGGCGGCGAAATCGAAGTGCTGGGGTATCGCGGCATGAAGGAATACGAGCTGGGTTTTGATGGCTTCAAGGTCAAGGGCGAGAACCTGCTGGGCGGGGTCGAAGGCCAGGGGTTCAAGCAGTTGATGCAGACCTTTGAAAGCGCCCGCATCCAGACTGCCGCCCGTGCAATCGGGGTGGCGCAGAACGCGCTGGAGGTCGGGATGCAATATGCGCAGGACCGCAAGCAGTTTGGCAAGGCGCTGATCCACTTCCCGCGGGTCTCGGGCAAGCTGGCGATGATGGCGGTTGAGATCATGATCGCCCGGCAGATGGCGTATTTCGCAGCGTGGGAAAAAGACCACGACCAGCGTTGCGACCTTGAGGCCGGCATGGCCAAGCTGCTGGGGGCGCGGGTGGCCTGGGCGGCGGCGGATAATGCGCTGCAAATCCATGGCGGCAACGGGTTTGCGCTGGAATATGAAATCAGCCGCATTTTGTGCGATGCCCGGATTCTGTCGATCTTTGAAGGGGCGGCGGAAATTCAGGCACAGGTGATTGCGCGGCGTTTGCTGGGATAACGGCAAGCCAAAGGCACCCCCGGATCGCCTGCGATCCGGTTCGTGCCCGACCCGCCCCCCAGAGCGGGCGCACACCTACTGTTGCACTTGATTGCCAAAGCCCTCCGTATAAAGCCATGCGCCCGCTTGCTCGCCTTTTGCGGATTCACCGCTTGTTGAATGTCATACGAACCTGACCCAATCCCCTGTTTTGCCCATGCGGCCCACAGCGCATGATGCTGCGCTGTGGACTAAATTCAGCTTTGCGGCGTGGCCGGGATTACAGCGATATTGTCGGTGAGTTGACTGAGAAGGGAATATTTGCGAGCATCCGAAAATGCGGAAGGTCATTCTTTCTACTTATCTAAACGCGCCTCTCGATCGGATCTGGGCCGAGCTCCAAAGGCCAGAGCTGTTGGTTTTTGTAGCCCGTCCGATGATCGAGTTTCGCCCAGTGACCCCCGGTTCTTTTCCAGATGTGTGGGAGGTGGGCGACTACATCGTGAGTGTGACCTGGCGCGGCATTGTGCCATTGGGCAGGCAAACAATCAGCATTTCCCATCCAGAGGCACCAAGTGGCACCAAACAAATTCGCGACAACGGGCGCGGTACGATAATCAAACGTTGGGATCATCTGATCACTTTGGAGCCAGACGGCCTCGCCACCCGCTACACAGATCAGGTCGAAATAGAAGCAGGAATTCTCACACGACCCGTTACAAGGTTTGCGAAGTCTTTCTATGCGCATCGCCAACGAAGGTGGCAATTGCTGGTGGATTCCGGCTTTGATTACGGGACTACCTGATTCAGACCTGCGCACGGTGATGGTGAACAACCGCTTTGTCCCGCACAGCGGTCATTGGGATAGAAATACTTGATGATTAGAGAGCGTTAAGTGATGCTCTTTGTATCAGGTATTTCGTCAAACACTATAAGTCAGAATGGAATGACACGCTGCTCTGATTTGACTCAATAGATTGCGCCCGAAGAATCCAGTAACTGCGTCGCCCTGCATCCAGATCGTCGCCTCGCGCATCGCATCCGGCTGCAACTTGCACCATTTCACCCGCCCGCGCTTTTCCTGTTGGATCAGACCGGCGCGGGTGAGGATCGTCAGATGCTTGGAAATCGCCGCCAGAGACATCGCAAAGGGCTCGGCCACATCGGTCACCGCCATATCGTCTTCCAGCAACATCGCCAAGATCGCCCGCCGGGTCGGGTCGCTCAGCGCGGCAAAGATGCTATCCAGAGACTGTTCCATGGGCAATGGGTAGTCCCGGATCGGCAAATCGTCAACCATCTGGTTAAATGACAGATTCCACACCCGCAGCCACCAGCACATCCTACATTTCACAAAACACCGTAAAATCAACAGGTTAGACCATGCGCACCGGGCAATCTTCCCGCTTGACTCAGAGCAGGGTTGTTTCTAGGGTCTGCCCAACTGTCCAAGGGGGCTTTTGCCATGTCCGATGAACACGATCCCAAGCGCTTAGAGCAGCTTGAAAAGCGGATCGCGGAGGTCAAAAAGGCGCAAGAGCCAAAACCCAAGGAAGAATCGAAGGTTAGCCAGGCCCAACATGCCTGGCGTATGATCGTTGAGTTGACTGTCGGCATTTTGTTCGGCGTTGGCATTGGTTACTGGCTGGATGTGTTCTTTGACACGAGCCCATGGTTTCTGGTGCCGTTTACATTATTAGGGTTTGCGGCCGGCGTGAATGTGATGCTCAAGACGGCCAAAGAACTACAGCAAGACAACGCGGACCAGAGCGCCGCAACGGATGAAGGGGAATAAATCGTGTCTGCACAAGCCGAAGCCGGAGCCATGCAATTTCACCCAATGGCGCAATTCACGCTTGAGTCTTTGTTCGGCGGGCCGATCCACTGGTATACCATCACCAATGCCACCCTGTGGATGGGGCTGGCCGTGCTGGCAATCATCGGGCTGATGGTGCTGGGCACCCGGCGCCGTGCGATCGTGCCCAGCCGCACCCAATCCATCGCCGAGCTGGCCTATGGCTTTGTTTACTCTATGGTCGAAGATGTGGCCGGCAAAGACGGGCTGAAATACTTCCCCTATATTATGACATTGTTCATCTTCATCGTGTTTTCGAACTTCCTCGGGCTGATCCCGATGAGCTTCTCGACCACTTCGCATATCGCAGTCACTGTGGTGCTGGCCTTGCTGGTGTTTGTGTTCGTCACCCTGCTGGGGTTCTACCTGCATGGGCTGAAATTTCTGGGGCTGTTCTGGGTGTCCTCGGCACCTTTGGCACTGCGCCCGGTGCTGGCGGTGATTGAGCTGATCTCGTATTTCGTGCGCCCGGTCAGCCACTCCATTCGTTTGGCTGGTAACGTCATGGCCGGTCACGCAGTAATCGAAGTTTTCGCAACCTTTGCCGGAGCCATCCTGATTACGCCGCTGGCGCTGGTCGGCATCGTCGCCATGTTCGGCATGGATATGCTGGTGGCGTTCATCCAAGCCTATGTTTTCACTATTCTGACCTGTGTGTATCTGAAAGATGCGCTGCATCCGTCACACTAGATCAGACCCGACACTTCACTAATTCAAGCCAAATTCCAACGTAAGGAGATACACATCATGGAAGGCGATATCGTAGAAATGGGTAAATTTATCGGCGCAGGCCTGGCCACAATCGGCATGGGCGGCGCTGCGATCGGGGTGGGCTCGATCGTGGGCAACTTCTTGTCCGGTGCCCTTCGCAACCCTTCGGCCGCTGGTGGCCAAACAGCTATGCTTTTCATTGGTATCGCATTTGCCGAGGCCTTCGGGATCTTCTCGTTCCTCGTTGCTCTGCTGCTGATGTTTGCTGTTTAAGACCTAACAGAACTTGATCCTTACGCATGGTGCGCCCGAAAATTTGGGCGCACCGATGTAAACTGAAAGTTCCCTGGGAGGGCAACATGGCATCAGAGACACACGAAGCTGCAAGCCAGGCCGCACATCACGGGGCCGAGGCTGCGGGTATGCCGCAACTGGATTTTGCGACATTTCCAAACCAGATATTCTGGCTGCTGATCACGCTGGTGGTGATCTACTTTGTCCTGTCGCGGGTGGTTCTGCCACGCGTCAGTTCGGTTCTGTCCGAACGCCAAGGGACGATTACGAATGACATTTCGGTTGCCGAAGAGCTGAAGATCAAAGCACAAGAGGCCGAAGCCGCCTATAACAAGGCGCTGATCGACGCCCGGGCCGAAGCTCAGAAGATTGCCGCCGAAGCCAAGGCCGAAATCAAAACCAAACTGGACGTTGCCATCAGCAAGGCAGACGCCGAAATCGCAGCCAAAGCGGCCGAGGCGGAAAAAGAGATCGCCGAAATCCGCAAAGGGGCGATGGAGAGCGTCAAAAAGGTTGCCGGAACTGTAACGAAAGACATCGTTGCATCCATGGGCATCAAGGCTGACGCCAAATCGGTCAATGCCGCTGTCAACGCACGTCTGAAAGGGTAAAGCCATGAAAAAACTTACCGCTCTGCTGATCGTTGCGGCCACCCCGGCACTGGCCTCGGGGGATGGCCCCTTCTTTTCGATCAAGAACCCGGAATTCATGGTTGTGGTCGGCTTTATCCTGTTCGTCGCTCTGCTGGTTTACCTGAAGGTGCCCGGTCTGGTCGGCGGAATGCTGGACAAGCGCGCCGAAGCCATCCGGGCCGAGTTGAACGAAGCCAAGGCGCTGCGGGAAGAGGCTCAGACCCTGCTGGCCTCTTATGAGCGCAAGCAAAAAGAGGTGCAGGAGCAAGCCGAACGCATCGTTGCTGCCGCCAAGACCGAGGCTGAAAATGCTGCGGCCGAGGCCAAGGAAGAGCTGAAAGAATCGATCAAGCGCCGTCTGGCGGCTGCGGATGATCAGATCGTTTCGGCTCAGGATGCGGCTGTGAAAGAGGTGCGCGATACTGCGATTGCGGTGGCGATCGACGCCTCCAAGAATGTGATTGCCTCCAAGCTGAGCGCCGCCGACGGCAATGCGCTGATCGAAGACGCCATCAAGGATGTCGCCGCCAAGCTGCATTAACAGCCGAAGCAAAATCAGAACACTCCGAAAACCCGGCCCTTTGGTCGGGTTTTTTGTTGCAAGGACACAACCCTTATTTCTCGCCTCGCACCAAGCCACGCAAAGGCCGTAGATTCTGCCATCCCCCCTCTTGCATGTGAAAGCCCGCGAGCGCCTTTCCGATGAAAGGGTCAGCAGATCTGGTGCAACTCCAGAGCCGACGGTCACAGTCCGGATGAAAGAGAGCGGGATTTTGAAAAATGCGCCGGTTCCGGTGCGTTTTGTTTATGTCCTGTTTTGCCTTGGGTCTTGTGCGCAAAGGTAAGGAGATAAACGCCATGACTCAAACACCCCACACCAAAAACGCCGCCTATATCGGCGCGGCCTATATGGTCGGTGCCGGATTATTTTTTGCGGTGATCAATGTCGCCAACACCCAGCTGACCTGGGTCTATGGGCTGAAATCAACAACAGTCGCATTCTGGGAATACTTCATCGCCCTGCTGTTCAGCCTGCCATGGGTGTTGCGCCATTTGCGCAGCTCTCTGACCACCGCACGAATGCCCCTGCATATCCTGCGGGTGGCGCTGGCGGCGGGCGGCGTGCAGCTGTGGGTGATGGGCTTTGCCACCGGAGTGCCGATCTGGCAGATGATCGCGCTGATCATGACCTCGCCTTTTTTCGTCACCATCGGCTCGCTACTTCTGCTGGGCGAATCCGTCAGCCGCCAGCGCTGGACATCGCTGGTGATTGGCTTTGTCGGCACCATGATCATCCTGAACCCGCTCTCGGACGCGTTCAGCATCGCCCTGCTCTACCCGCTGGGGGCATCCTTTTTGTGGGCAATGTATTCGCTGCTGACCAAGCACATGACCCAGAGCGAAAACCCCGATACACTGACCTTATATCTGCTGCTGCTGCTGACCCCGATCAACGCCGCGCTGGCCTATAGTGGAGGCTTTGCCATTCAGACCGACCCCACCGTGATCAACCCGCTCATCGCCATCGGCATTGTTGTTGGGGTGGGCATTTTGGTGGCTGCGGCGCAGTATTTTCTGGTCAAAGCCTATAATGTCGCCGATGCGGCCTATTTGCAGCCCTTTGACTATGTCAAACAGCCGGTGAATATCTTTTTGGGCTGGTTGGTTTACAGCTATTTGCCCGAAGGCATCATGTGGCTGGGCGCCTGCCTGATTTTTGCCGCTTCGCTTTATTTGCTGCAATCCGAGGCCAAGAAATAAGCCCCTGCCCCCTCACAAAAAGCGTCGAGCAACAAAAAAGGGCCACGCAACCGCGCGGCCCTTTTGACATCATATCAGGCGATCTTAAGCCATTGGCCGAATAACAATCTCAACCCGGCGGTTTTGCTGGCGTCCTTCAACCGTCAGATTGGAGGCCACCGGATCATCTTCGCCCCGGCCCAGAGCCCGCAACCGCGCCGGAGCCACCCCCGAATTCATCAGCACATTGGCCACGGAATCGGCCCGTCTGGAGGACAGTCTCTGATTATAAGACGCCGCCCCAGTGTTGTCGGTGTGGCCGATGATATCCACGGTCGTGTCAGGATATCTCTGCAAATTCGCCGCCAGTTTGCGCAAATCGGCCCGCAGACCAGCCCGCACCACAGCGCTGTCGGTGGCAAACAGAATATCCTGCGGCATGGTCACCACCAGCTCGGAACCGGTATTGACGATCTTCACATCCCCGCCGCCGATCTCGCGTTGCAATTCGGCCGCCTGCTTGTCCAGACCGGCCCCAATGGCACCACCGAGCAGCCCGCCAACCGCAGCCCCGGCAGCGGCCTTGTCCAGCTTGTGGCTGCCTTTGCGCGTAGCGCCAATGGCTCCACCCACCAGCGCACCGATGATCGCACCATTCTGAGTGCGGTTGCCCTGCTGCCCCGGACCACTTTCCAGACAGCCCGACAGCGCAAACGCACCGGCGGTCAACAGAATGACAGGAGTACTCTTCTTAAACATTTTTTGCCTCATTTTCAGTTTGCCGAATTTTCGTCGGCTTACAGATACTATATCGGGCGTTGTTATCGAATATCAAACCCGGCAATGGGCTTAATCCCGCTCAGCCTGCGCCGTTTCCCGGGCCAGCATGGCGCGTTTCACCGGCAAACCCCAGTGATACCCCCCCAACCCGCCGGATTTGCGCAACACCCGGTGACACGGGATCAGCCACCCAACCGGATTGCGCCCCACCGCCGTGCCCACGGCCCGCACCGCTTTGGGCGCACCAATGGCCTGAGCAACCTCGGAATAGGTGGTAACATGGCCCGAGCGGATGCGCAGCAGAGCCTCCCAGACCTTGATCTGAAACGGCGCCCCGATCAGGTGCAGCCGCGAATGCCCCGATTGCGCAAACGCCGCCGTCACCCAAGGCGCAAGCGCGGCGGGATCTTCATGAAACGCAGCCATCGGCCAACGGCGGCACAGATCCCGCATCGCGTCCTCGCGTCCGGTCTCGGCGGCAAAGGCCAAACCGCACAGCCCCTTATCCGTGCCCATCGCCAAAGCCTCGCCAAACGGGCTGTCAAACCACCCATAACGGATGCTCAAACCCCGGCCCTTTTGGGCAAATTCACCGGGGCTCATCGCCTCCCAACGCAAAAACAGATCATGCAGCCGCCCGCCACCGGACAAGCCCAGCTGATCGGCGGTTTCGAGGGTGGTAAAACGCTCATGCAACAGGGTCTTGGCAAAACCCAAGGTCAGATATTGCTGATAGCGCTTGGGCGATGTGCCCACCCAACGGCTGAACACCCGCTGGAAATGCGCCGGGCTCATATTCAGCCGCGCGGCCAGCTGCGCCAGCGACAGATCGCGCCCGCCATCGCTGTCGATAATCTGAATGGCGCGCTGAATCACGCCGAAATGGTAATGCTGCTCCATCCGCCCAGCATGACGCAAAGCCGGTTTTGCGTCGATCCGTTTCTTGCGCATATTGTTTGCTTGTTGCAAAGCCCGCATTTTGCCATATTAAACCCCGATGCAACATCAAATGAGCTATCAGAAAATCACCGAGGTCTTTCGCCGGTTTCACGATCTTGATCCCGAGCCCAAAGGCGAGTTGAATTACACCAACGCCTACACCCTGACCGTGGCCGTTGCCCTGTCGGCGCAGGCCACCGATACCGGCGTGAACAAAGCCACCGAGGCGCTGTTCAAAATCGCCGACACCCCGGAAAAGATGCTGGCTCTGGGCGAGGCCGGGCTGATCGAGCATATCAAGACCATCGGCCTTTATCGTCAAAAGGCGAAAAACGTCATCAAAATGAGCCAGATTCTGGTCGATGAATTTGACGGCGAGATCCCCAGTTCGCGCGCGGCGCTTGTGACTCTGCCCGGTGTCGGGCGCAAAACCGCCAATGTGGTATTAAACCTGTGGTTCGGCCAGCCCGCTCAGGCGGTGGATACGCATATTTTCCGGCTGGGCAACCGCACCGGCATTGCGCCGGGTAAAAACGTCGATGCGGTGGAACGCGCTATTGAAGACAACATCCCCGCACAGTATCAGCAACACGCCCATCACTGGCTGATCCTGCATGGGCGCTATGTCTGCAAGGCGCGCAAGCCGGTTTGCCCGAACTGCATTATAAATGATCTCTGCCCCTATGAGGAAAAGACCCTATGACCAAAACCTATCAGATCGTCGGAATTGGCAATGCGCTGGTGGATGTGCTGGCCCATGCCGAAGACAGTTTTTTGGCCGAGCAAGGCATTGAAAAAGGCATCATGCAGCTGATTGACATGGACCGCGCGGTCGAGCTTTACAGCAAGATCGGCCCGGCCACCGAGGTTTCCGGCGGTTCGGCCGCCAATACCATTGCCGGGGCGGCGCATCTGGGCGGGCGCACGGCCTATATCAGCAAGGTCAAGGATGATCAGCTGGGGGCGATTTTTGCCCATGATCTGCGGGCGCAGGGGGTGAGCTATCAGACCGAATTTGCCGATGCCGGGATCGAACAGGAAACCGGGCGCTGAGCGCCACCGCGATGCGTTCCGCGACATGATCCGTTCGGATGTGGCGCTGCTGTTTTGCAACCGTGATGAGCTGCTGGCGATGTATCAGACCGATGATTTCGACGCCGCCCTGACCAAAGCCGCCTCTGAGGTCGAGATCGTGGCCTGCACCGATTCTGAAAACGGGGCGCATATTTTGAGCGGAGGTCAACGCTGGCACGCTCCGGCCATTCCGACCAAGATCGTTGATGCCACCGGGGCCGGAGATTTGTTTGCCGGAGCCTTTCTGTGGGGGCTGACCAACGGGCATGATCTGGAAACCTGTGGCAATATGGGCTGCATCGCGGCCTCTGAGGTGATCAGCCATATCGGTGCCCGCTGCGAAGCCGACCTGAAAGAGTTGTTTCGCCAGCATGGGTTTATGGCTTAGGGGGAAATATCCGCCTTCATCTGGGGTTCCATCCCCTTCAAAGGCCTCTGCATAACCCCATATATCGCCAAGAACGTCGGGCCGCGCCTGCCTGGGTAGGCGCTTATGCAGGGCGTTGCGGAAAACGCCGTTTGTGAAGACTCCACCACATTGCAAAGTGTTAGAGGGCTGGTTGCGCCTGCCGGGGGGCAGGCAGGCGCAGCCCGGCCTGTCGGCCGGGCGAGACAGTTCAGGGTGGCGCAACATTATGCAGAGGCCTTCCCCGGCACCCACTGCCTTTATGACTCACCCCACCAAACGCATCATGGCCGAGGCAACCATCCGCCGCCCCGGCCACAATTCACAATACGATACGGCAAACCGCCGAAGGATCAGCCGCAATAATTGCGCGCCGTCGCCCCAAACTTCTTGTAACGATCCCAAAACGCGTCATTGCCCGCGTTTTTGGACATCTTCACATCCTGCGCCATCTGCGGGTCTTTGAAAAACTTGGCCGCTTTGCGCTGATCACTGCGGCTCAGGGTCTGATCCGCGGCCTGCTGAATGCAGCTGCACAAGCTGTGCGAAGACGCCTGCCGATCCGATTTCATACAGGCGCGGCGGATTTTCCCCCCCGCCTCAGCCATCGGAGCCGTTGCGGGAACTGCGATCGCAGCGATGAATAGGGTCAGAATTACATGTCTCATAAATTTGCCTCGTCTTACCTTGGTCCTGCCATCGTTACCAATAGCATCCTGTTCGAGCTTTAATTGTGGCGAATATGCATAAATATTGTGTTATTTTCAATCATTTTGATTCCAAACGGCCATCTCGCGCTCATCCCCTTGCGCTTTCCGGACAACACAAAACCGTTGCACATTTATTTAATTTCAGAAATGCTAATCTCAAAAATAACAAACCAACGAAAATCCTGGGGAGAAATTGATGAAAAAACTAATGTCAGCCGTGGCTTATGCTGCGCTCATTTCCGCTCCTGCCGCCGCAGAGGAAGTTCTGCATGTCTATAACTGGTCCGATTACATTGCCGAGGATACCATCGCGCTGTTTGAAAAACAGACCGGCATCAAGGTGGTCTATGACGTTTACGACAGCAACGAAGTACTCGAAGCCAAGCTGATGGCGGGCAATACCGGCTATGACGTGGTCACCCCATCGGGCGAATTCATGCAGCGCCAGATCGGTGCCGGGATTTATGCCGAACTGGACAAATCCCAGCTGCCCAATCTGAAACATATGGACCCAACCCTGACCAAAGCGGCGGCGCAATACGACCCCGGCAACGCCTATGGCGTGATCTATATGTGGGGTACAACTGGGCTGGGCTACAACGTTGATATGGTCAGGGAACGGCTGGGCGAAGACGCCCCGACCGACAGTTTGGCTTTGCTGTTTGACCCGAAAAACGCCGAAAAGCTGCAGGATTGCGGCGTGGTGCTGCCCGATGCCCCGACCGAGGTCTTTCCCGCCGCAATGAAATATCTGGGACTGAACCCCGAATCCAAGGATAAAGCCGATTTCGAAAAGGCCGCCGAAGCGGTCAAGAAAATCCGCCCCTTTGTGCGCTATTTCCATTCTTCGCAATATATCAGCGATCTGGCCAATGGCGATATTTGTCTGGTGCTGGGCTGGTCTGGTGATGTGCTGCAATCGCGTGACCGCGCCGAAGAGGCCGGGAATGGCATCAAGGTGGGCTATTCCATCCCCAAAGAGGGCGCGATGCAGTGGATGGACATGCTGGGCATTCCCGCAGATGCACCCCATAAAGAGGCCGCGCATAAATTCCTCAATTTCATGATGGACCCACGGATCACAGCCAACAACACCAACTTTGTCTGGTATGCCAACGCCAATCTGGCCTCGCTGCCGCTGGTCGATCCCGAAATCACCAGCGATCCGGGTATTTTCCCGCCACAAGAGGTCAAGGACAAGCTGTGGACGGCCGTGGCCTATGGCAAGAAAATGGATCGGGTAATCACCCGGCTGTGGACATCGCTGAAAACCGGCCACTAGGCTGCCCCCTGCCCGCCCCCGGAAAAGAGGCGGGCAGACGCGACGACAAAGAGGGAGGCATCGTTGAACCAGCCGCAACGCATATCCGAAGGGGCCAAACCCTGGATCGACCAGAGCCAGAAGCCCTTTATCCAGATTTCCAATATCAGCAAGAAATTTAGCAGCTTTGTTGCGGTTGATAATGTGTCGCTGGATATTTACCGCGAGGAATTGTTCTGCCTGCTGGGGGGCTCGGGCTGTGGCAAGACCACATTGCTGCGGATGTTGGCGGGGTTCGAGGCCCCCACCAGCGGCAATATCCGCATTGACGGGCAGGACATGGTCGATGTGCCGCCCAACAAACGCCCCACCAATATGATGTTTCAATCCTATGCGCTGTTTCCGCATATGAGTGTCGAGAAAAACATCGGCTATGGGTTGCGTCGGGATGGGATGTCGGCCTCGGAAACCGCAGACCGAGTGGCCGAGATGATCAAGCTGGTGCAGCTCGAAGGCTTTGGCAGACGCAAGCCCAACCAGCTCTCGGGTGGGCAGCAACAGCGGGTGGCGCTGGCGCGGTCGCTGATCAAACGGCCCAAGCTGCTGCTGCTGGACGAACCGCTGGGCGCACTGGACAAAAAGCTGCGTCAGGAAACCCAGTTCGAGCTGATCAACATTCAGGAACGGCTGGGGGTGACTTTTATCGTCGTCACCCATGATCAGGAAGAAGCGATGACGCTGGCCAGCCGGATCGGGGTGATGGATAAGGGGCGGCTGATTCAGGTCGGTGAGCCGCGCGAAATTTACGAATTTCCCCAGAGCCGCTTCGTCGCGGATTTCATCGGCTCGGTCAATCTGTTCGAAGGCCGTGTGGATGAGGACAGCATAAACCATGTGCGCATCCATTGCGACGAAACCGAAAACGGCATTCTGGTGTCGCATGGGATCAGTTGCGGCGAACATCAGAAGCTCTGGATTGCGGTGCGGCCGGAAAAGATGCAGATCACGCTGGAGAAACCGGATCAGGATCACAATGTCGTCAAGGGCGTGGTGGATGAGATCGCCTATCTGGGCCATCAATCCGTGTTCCGGGTGCGCCTGCCCAGCGGGCGCTTTTTGCGCATGGCGCATTCAAACCTCAGCCGCCATCAGGATACCGCCATAAGCTGGGATGATGTGGTCTATCTGACATGGGCCGAGGACGCCGCCGTGGTGTTGACGCGATGAATACCCCGCCCCCCGAAACCGAGCGCCCCAATCTGCGCCAACGGCTCAACCCGGATTTCCTTTTCCGAAGCCATCATCGGCAGCCCACCCTATTCCGGCCTGTTCGAATGGACCTCTGACGGGGTGCTGCACATCAAGCTGCACCTTTCCAACTATATGTTCATGCTCGAGGACAGCCTCTATTTCGCCGCCTATTGGTCCTCGATCAAGGTGGCGTTCTTTTCCACCCTGATATCGCTGCTGATCGCCTATCCCATGGCCTATTATATGGCCCGCTCGCCAGCGCGCAAACGCAACATATTGCTGCTGCTTGTGGTGCTGCCATTCTGGACCTCATTTCTGCTGCGGGTTTACGCCTGGATTGGGATCCTGAAAACCAGCGGGATTTTAAACCATATCCTGTTGTCGCTGGGGATTATCTCGGAACCGCTGGTGATGATCCAGACCAACTTTGCCGTCTATATCGGCATTGTTTACACCTATCTGCCGTTTATGATCCTGCCGCTGTTCTCAAATCTGGTCAAGCTGGACAACTCACTGCTCGAAGCCTCGTCCGATCTGGGGGCCAGCCGCATCGGCAGTTTCTTTCGTATTACCCTGCCTTTGTCGGTGAACGGGATCATCGCCGGCTCGATGCTGGTGTTCATCCCGGTGATCGGAGAATTCGTCATCCCCGACCGGCTGGGCGGGCCCGATACGCTGATGATCGGCAAAGTGCTGTGGGATGATTTTTTCCATGGCCGCGACTGGCCGCTGGCCTCGTCGGTGGCAACCGTCATGCTGGTGCTGCTGTTGCTGCCGATCATGCTGCTGCGCCACGCTCAAGCCGCCAGCGCCCAGGCCGAGGCCAGAACATGAAACAGCGTTCGTGGTTTTTGATCATCGTCACCACGCTGGGCTTTGCGTTTTTGTATTTGCCGATCATTTCGCTGGTGATCTACAGCTTTAACGCCAGCAAGCTGGTCACGGTCTGGGGCGGGTTTTCGACCAAATGGTATGGCAAACTGCTGAACGATCCGCAGATTTTAGGGGCCGCTTGGGTCAGCCTGAAAGTCGCCGTGATCAGCGCCTCTCTGGCCCTGATACTGGGCACGCTGGGGGCGTTTGTGCTGGTCCGGTTTGCCCGCTTTCGCGGCAAGACGCTGCTCTGGGGGATGATCTCGGCCCCGCTGGTGATGCCGGATGTGATCATCGGCCTGTCGCTGCTGCTGCTGTTTGTGGCGATGGAAATGGCCTTTGGCTGGCCCGCCGGGCGCGGCCTAACCACGATCATTATCGCGCACACCACCTTTTGCATGGCCTATGTCGCGGTGGTGGTGCAGGCCCGGCTGATGGATATGGATGCAAGCATCGAAGAAGCCGCGCTCGATCTAGGCGCGCATCCGGTGCGGCTGTTTTTCGACGTCACCCTGCCAGTGATTTCGCCGGCGCTGATTTCCGGCTGGCTGCTGGCCTTTACCCTGTCGCTGGATGATCTGGTGATTGCCAGTTTTGTCTCTGGCCCCGGAGCCTCGACCTTGCCGATCGTGATCTTTTCCAAAATCCGCCTCGGAGTCAGCCCCGACATCAACGCACTGGCCACGATTATCATCGCCATTGTCAGCTTTGCCGTGCTGATCGCAGCGTTGAAAAAACGCCCCTAAACCGGTTGGGGTTTCCCCCCGCCAATCCGACGGGGGAAAACAATTTTTTAGAACTTCATATTGCCGCCAATAAAGATGCTTCGGCCACGCCCCTTGCTGCCGGTGGTCGACATCCATGGGGTATAGGCGTTGTCAAGCAGGTTGGTGATTTTGGCATTCAGGCTGAAATTATCTGTCATGTCATAAGAAGCATACACATCAAACAGCCCATAATCATTGAACCCGGGTTTAATCGAACCAACCGAGACAAAATGATACTGCCCGCCAACCGTCAGCCGGTCTTCCATGAACCGCCGTGCCAAACGCAGCGAGAGGGTCTCTTTGGGCGTTTTCTGAGTGGCCCCCAGACCATTGATCTGATCTGGCAAATCGTTATCCGCATAGGAATAGGTCATGCCCATATCGTAACGCTGATTCGAATAGCTCAGATCAACTTCGACGCCCTTGGTTTTGGATTTGCCAGCCACATTGGCAAAAGTCGCTGCAAAGGGTGGTCCGGGTGGAGGGGTGAAGCTGATCACACCGGTGATGTAATCTTCCACACGCATTTCATAATAGTTCACCCGACCGGAAAGCCGATCGCCATCGCTGAACAGATTGCTTTTCTCCAGTTTGAAACCCAGCTCAACCCCTTCAGAAACCTCGGGCCGCAGATTTGGGTTGGGCAGGAAGACACCATTGCTGGTTCCGCCATGCGACCCACCCAACAGCGCTTCTTGCAATGTCGGAATCCGCGTGGTGCGGGAAACGCTGGCATAAGGCTGCATCCAGTCGGTGACCCAATAGCCCACCGTCAGTTTCGGATCGAGTGAGCTGTGATCAATGTCAATGAACGTCCCGTTCGAGCTGCGCCCTTCGGTTTTATACGCGTTATAGCGGAACCCGGCGGTGACTTCGAATTTGCCGTTGCTCAGAATGTTTTCGCTGAACAAAGAGGTGCGGCGGGTTGTCCCATCGGTGGGGTTCACATTACCACTGGCCCCACCCAGTTTGTCCTGAGAAAAATCAATGCCGTTAACGCTGGTCACATCCCAAGCACCCCATTTCAGCTCGGACACATTGGTGGCGTTGAACCCGGTGGTGGTGGTCGACAGCACACGACCGATAGCGCTGGAAAAAGCACCCAGCGAACCGACATACTCCATCTCGTTCTTGCCTCTGAACACGTTCACATTCAGATTCAGCCAAGGCGAGTTCCCCCGCAGATGATACCCAAGGGTCAGCACATCATTGGTGACTTCCTGAGCATAGCTGTTGGCACCATACTCGGTTTGGTAATGCATGGCGCTCAGCTTGACTTCCTGATTGTCATCAATGCGGTAGGTCAGCTTGGCCAAGGCAGATTGACGATCCTGCTCGGAATTGGCCACTTCGGTCCCATCGCCATCCTTGAACGCATCGGCCTTGTGGCCGCTGATGGCAAACAGCGTATCCAGGCTCTTCCCGCTATGCCCAAAGGCCATGTTGGCCGATTGATAGCTGCCATTCCCACCAAAGGTCAGCCCGGCCCTACCGCCAAAGCCCTGACCTTCTTCGACCAGATCACCAACTTCCAGCGTTCTGAAATTGGCCGAGCCGGCAATACCGGTGCCCCCGGTGGTGGTCTGAGCGCCGCGGGTGATGTCGATGCCCGCCAGCAGGTTTTCATCCACATAGGCAAAGCCCTGCGCTTCGTGGTTGGTAAAGCGGAAGTTCTGCGGCACCCCGTCGATCGACATCGACACCCGGCCCGAACCTTCAAAGCCGCGAATGTTCACCGCAACCCCAGGGTTACCGTTATTGACCCGGGTAAAGGTCGAAGGCTGGCGGCGCAGAATGTCGTCAATCTTGCCAGTGCCGCCCTGCGCCTGCAGATCTTCGCCGTCCAGCTCGGTGGTGCTCTGGCTGGCAAGAATGGGGGTGCCATCCTGCGTATAGCCGATAATGACTTCGCCCAGCAGAGTCGGCGCATCTGTGGCCTGCGCATGAGCGCTCAGGCCCATCACCGCCAGACCAACAGCAATGGCGCTGCTGCACGCCAGATGTTGTTTGGTTTTCATCTTGTTTCTCCATATCTGATCTCTGCCCCGGCAAGCAGATTGCGCGGGGCACGAAAAAACAGCCCTGAGAAAGCACAGCACGGCCTTGGCTGTGGGTGCCTGTTCAAAGGATGTAAATTATTGGGATGCTGGCATGGAACGCGTCAATGATGGCCGGTATTCCGGCGGGCTCATCAAACGGCTGTGTTTGCTTGCGGCGGGTTTGTAATCCTACAGGGTGCCGGGTAAAAGAGGTGGTGAAATAAAACCATCAGATTGTTGAATATGTCACCCATCTGCATCACTCTGATGAGGGGGCTGGCCGGGAAAGCAATCTCAGAGCGAACGATTACAACAGTAAACAACGAAGGATGGTGGGACGGCAAAAACCTGTGGCATTTCGCCAACAGAGAACCGCGCGGGCTCAATGCAAGGTGAGGCAGGCATCGCGGTGAGTCGTGAGGTCAGCCCGGCGCATCCCACGCTCCCCAGCCACGAAAAACCTCGCCGAATGAATCCGGCGGGGTTTATGCATTGTCGGTTGGGCCAGCGGCCCGATGGGATCAAAGCGCGTCAGTCAGAGCCGGAACCGCGTCGAACAGGTCAGCCACCAGACCAAAATCGGCCACTTGGAAGATCGGAGCTTCTTCGTCTTTGTTGATCGCCACGATCACCTTACTGTCTTTCATACCGGCCAGGTGCTGGATAGCACCCGAAATACCCACGGCGATATACAGCTCGGGCGCAACCACCTTACCGGTTTGACCAACCTGCCAGTCATTGGGCGCATAGCCCGAATCAACCGCCGCACGCGAGGCACCAACCGCGGCACCCAGCTTATCGGCCAGTTTTTCGACCAGTTGGAAGTTCTCTTCGGAACCGACACCACGGCCACCAGAGACCACAACACCGGCGCTGGTCAGCTCGGGCCGGTCGCTTTCGGCAACCTTATCTTCGACCCACTCGGACAGGCCGGGATCAGCCACGGCAGCGATGTTCTCAACCGCAGCCGAGCCACCTTCGCCAGCAGCGTCAAAGCTGGTGGTGCGGACGGTCAGAACCTTTTTGGCATCGCTGGACTTGACGGTCTGAATGGCGTTGCCAGCATAAACTGGACGCGCGAACGTGTCAGCGTCAATCACCGCCGAAACATCAGACATCACCATCACATCCAACAGCGCCGCAACCCGCGGCATGATGTTTTTCGCAGATGCGGTGGCCGGGGCAACGATGTGATCATAGTCACCAGCCAGAGACACCACCAGATCAGCCAGAGGCTCGGCCAGACCATTGCCATAGGCCGCGTCATCGGCGCACAGCACCTTGGCCACGCCGTCCAACTTGGCGGCGGCTTCGGCAGCGCCACCGCAACCGGCACTGGCGCACAAAATGGTGACTTCGCCCAGCGCCTTGGCGGCGGTCAGGGTTTTGGATGTTGCATCAACGGCCAGTTCACCGCCGGATACTTCTGCCAATAGTAATACAGCCATTATACAGCCCCCGCTTCTTTCAGTTTCGCAACCAGTTCGGCCACATCAGCCACTTTAACACCGGCAGCGCGCTCCTCCGGTTCGCCGGTCGAGACGATCTCAAGACGTGGCGAAACATCAACGCCGTAATCGGCGGCGGTTTTCTCGGCCAGCGGCTTTTTCTTGGCCTTCATGATGTTGGGCAACGAGGCATAGCGTGGCTCGTTCAGACGCAGATCGGCGGTGACGATCGCAGGCAGCTTGACCTTGATGGTTTGCAGACCACCGTCAACCTCGCGGGTGACAACAACGCTGTCGCTTTGCAGATCGACCTCAGAGGCGAATGTCGCCTGAGACCAGCCCAGCAGCGCCGCCAGCATCTGACCGGTGGCGTTCATATCGTTGTCGATCGACTGTTTGCCGGCCAGAACCAGATCGGGCTTTTCTTCGTCCACAACCGCCTTCAGAATTTTGGCAACCGCCAGAGGCTCGATATCCTGATGCACGTCATCCGCGGCCACAACCAGAATCGCCCGGTCCGCGCCCATGGCCAGAGCCGTGCGCAGCGTTTCCTGAGCCTGTTTGACACCGATGGAAACTGCGACAACTTCCTCGACCTTGCCTGCTTCGCGCAGGCGGATGGCCTCTTCGACGGCAATCTCGTCAAATGGGTTCATCGACATTTTCACATTGGCGAGATCAACTCCGCTGCCGTCCGCTTTTACGCGCACTTTCACGTTATAGTCGATCACGCGTTTGACTGGCACAAGTACCTTCATATGCGTTCTCTCCTGATTTTCCCCCTTCGGGGATTCCTAAATGCTCTGCGCAAACTTGTTAGCCGAGCCGGGCCAGAGATAACAGAAAAAAATGCGCTTAAATGGCGTAATTGACTGTATTTCTCAATTATTCGGTAATTTTATTGCGCAACCAACTGCACCCTAACGATTGGCCCCCGGCACCCACAGCACATCACTGGCCCCATTTTCATTGGCCACCCGGGCTGCCACGAAAAACCAATCCGATAAACGGTTCAGATATTTGACTGCGGCCGGGTTGATGTCTTGCTGATCGGCCAGCTCGACCGCCAACCGCTCGGCCCGGCGCGAGACCGTGCGACACAGATGCAGATGCGCCGCCAGGGCGCTGCCCCCGGGCAGAATGAACGAGCGCAGGGTCTCTAACCCCTTGTTCATCTGATCAATCTCACTTTCCAGCCGCTCCACCTGCGAATCGGCCAGACGCAGCGGCGGGAACTCGGCCTCGGCATCTTTGTCCATCTCGGGGCGGCACAGATCGGCCCCCAGATCAAACAGATCATTCTGGATCAACGCCAGACGCTCATCCATCTCACCGCTGGAATGCAGCCGGGCGATCCCCACCGTGGCGTTGGTTTCATCCACCGTGCCATAGGCATTCACCCGCGGCGCGGTTTTCGACACCCGCTTGCCATTGCCCAATGCGGTTTGCCCGGCATCGCCGGTTCTGGTGTAGATTTTGCTAAGAACCACCATAACTTCATCCTTTGTTCAGCACCCAATCCATGGCGCGGGTTGATAAGATCCGACGCAAAAAACCCATAGCATAGGTTGGCGTGGTGACATAGTAGCGCGGTTTGGGCCGTTTGGCCTCGAGCGCGTGGATCAGTTTTTTGCTGACCGCCGAGGCGGGCAATTCGAACGGATCGGGCTTATCCTTGACCGCATAAAGCCGCTTGATCAGGCTGGTTTCGTATTGCACCGCGCGGGGGGAATTTTTCCAGTCGATCCATTTCTCAAAATGCGCCGCCGAGTTTTCCCGAATTTTACTGGTCACCGGCCCCGGCGCGATCAGGATGATGTCAATCGGCGTATCACGCATTTCCAGACGCAACGTATCCGTCAGCCCTTCCAGCGCGAATTTGGTCGAATTATACGCCCCACGATATTTCAACGCCGCAAATCCCAGCACGGAAGAGCAATTCACAATCCGCCCATGCCCCTGCGCGCGCATCACCGGGAGGATCCGGCAGGTCAGATCGTGATAGCCAAACAGGTTGGTTTCATAAATCGCGCGCAAGGCATCCCGCGGCAAATCCTCGGTCGCGCCGGGGATGGCATAGGCGCCGTTGTTATAGAGCGCATCCAGAGTGCCTCCGGTGCGTTCCAGCACCTCGGACACCGCCGCGGCGATCGAGCCAGGGTCGCTGTAATCCAGAGGCAGGCTCTCCAGCCCCTCTTCCCGCAAACGCTGGCAATCCTTTTCCTGCCGGCAACTGGCAAACACCCGCCAGCCGCGCCGGTGCAGCGTATGGGCCGCGTCATAGCCAATGCCCGAAGAACAGCCAGTGATAAGGATGGATTTCTGCGACATGCCCTGCCCTTTTATTCTGCCTCAAATCTGGATAGGCCAATTCCCCGCAAACCACAAATTCAAAATCCGGCCCGGGGCCGGTGCCGGATTTGGCCAGCTTGCGCTTGTAACCTTGGCCCACCCCCTGTATAAAACGGGCCTGATAATGATCCGCCCAGTGGTCGCCGGGGGTGCAAATGCCCCGCCGCGGCCCGTTTCAATTCTGAGGAAATCACATGGCCTGGACCGATGAACGCGTTGCAACGCTAACCAAAATGTGGGGCGAAGGCCAATCTGCCAGCCAGATCGCCAAGGAATTGGGCGGCGTCACTCGCAATGCGGTGATCGGCAAGGTGCATCGTCTGGGTCTGTCAAACCGCACCACCGGCGCGGCGAAAACCGCGGCCAAGCCCAAGGCCGCCACCCCCCGCGCCAAACAGCCGGCGGCGGCCAAGCCCAAACCGGCTGCGGCGACGGCAACGACGACCCCGGCCACCCCGGCCCCGAAAACGCCAATGCCACCGCGCAAAGCCATCATTCCGGCGGGCCAACCCCTGCCACCGCAGCCTTCGGCCAACGAAATCAGCCCGGAAGCGCTGGAAAATGTGCGCAAGGTGGAGCAGGGCGCGAGAAAGATCGGCCTGATGGAGCTGACCGAGCGCACCTGCAAATGGCCAATTGGCGATCCGGCGACCGATCAGTTCTGGTTCTGCGGCCTGCCCTCAGACCCCGGCAAGCCCTATTGCGAAGCCCATGGCAGCGTAGCGTTTCAACCCATGTCCTCGCGCCGCGACCGCAAGCGCTAAAGCGTTATGCGAAAAGCCTTAATCACTTAAACGCTGCCTGAAATCAAAGATTTCAACGCGTTAAGTGATGCTCTTTGTATCAGGTATTTCGTCAAACGCTATAAGGAGCAGAGCCCAACGCCCCCTTTGATCTGCCCGGCGACATCACCGGGCAAAACATTTCGGCTTTTACCCTTCCGATTACTGCTGGGCGATCAGCTCCTTGAGAATAGCCTGCGCGCTGGGGCTGTCCCATTCTGCATCCCCGGTCAGGCGGGCAATTTCCTGCCCCTGCGGGTCGATGATCACCGTCACCGGCAAACCCAGAACCCCCATATCCTGCGCCATGCTCCGGCTGGGGTCCAGCAGGATTGGCAGATTGCTGATCCCGGCGTTGTCAAAAAACTTGTTGATCCCTGCCAGCGTATTGCGCCCGGTCGCAACCGTCACCACGGCAAAATCCTCGCCCTCCAGCGCCTGTTTCAACCGACTAATCGAAGGCATCTCTTTGCGGCAGGACGGGCACCATGTTGCCCACAGATTGAGCAACACATATTTGCCCTTATAGTCGGCCAGGCTGTGTTCCTTGCCGTCCAAATCCTCAAAACCCGACCGCGAGGCCACATGGGGGGCGGTGTAAAATACCAGCTTCTTCATATCGCCCTCGGCCAGCGGATGCGGCCCTAGAACGGCACCAGACGTCTGGCTGGCCGGTTTGGAAGCCTGCGTACCAGGCAACAGTCCAAACGCATTGACCAGCAGATAGATTGCACCAAGCGCTGCGGCCAAGTATAGGACTGCGTAACGACGAAAACTCATTCATCCCTCCTTAGGATTCGATAAGACATGACCAATAAAACCGCTGACGATCAAAAAGCCAACACCATGTGGGGCGGTCGCTTTGCCGCAGGGCCGGACGCCATTATGGAAGCCATCAATGCCTCGATCGGCTATGATCAACGCATGGCCGCCCAGGATATTCAGGGCTCTTGCGCCCATGCGGCCATGCTGGCGGCCACCGACATCATCACTGATAAAGATGCCGGCGCGATTGTGGAAGGGCTGCTCGCGGTATTGTCAGAAATCGAGAGCGGTGAGTTCGAATTTTCGACCGCGCTGGAAGACATCCACATGAATGTCGAGGCCCGCCTGCAACAGCTGATCGGCGATCCCGCCGGGCGGCTACATACCGCGCGGTCGCGCAATGATCAGGTGGCGGTGGATTTTCGCATGTGGGTGCGGGGCCAGATTGATGCCGCGACCCAGGGCATTGCCGCGCTGATCGAAGCGCTGCTGGATCAGGCCGAAGCCGGAGCCGATTGGGTGATGCCCGGTTTCACCCATCTACAAGTGGCCCAGCCGGTGACTTGGGGGCACCACATGATGGCCTATGTCGAAATGTTCAGCCGCGATCTGGGGCGTTTTCGCGATGCCCGCGCCCGCATGAACCTGTCGCCCTTGGGGGCAGCAGCGCTGGCAGGGACGTCCTTTCCGATTGACCGGCACATGACGGCGCAGGCGCTGGGGTTTGACGGGCCAACCGCCAATTCGCTGGATTCGGTGGCGGATCGGGATTTCGCGCTGGAATTCCTGACCGCCAGCTCGATCTGCGCCATGCACCTGTCGCGCTTTGCCGAAGAACTGGTAATCTGGTCCTCGGCTCAGTTCCGTTTTGTCGCGCTGTCGGACCGGTTTTCAACCGGCTCCTCGATCATGCCGCAGAAAAAGAACCCCGACGCGGCCGAGCTGATCCGGGCCAAGGTGGGCCGCATCATGGGCGCGATGGTGGCGCTGTTTACGGTGATGAAGGGGCTGCCGCTGACCTATTCCAAGGATATGCAGGAAGACAAGGAACCCGTATTCGACGCCGCCGACAGCCTGATGCTGGCGCTGGCGGCGATGACGGGCATGGTGGCGGATATGACCGCCAACCGCGAAGAACTCGAAGCCGCCGCCAGCAGCGGCTTTTCCACCGCCACCGATCTGGCCGATTGGCTGGTGCGCGAATTGGATATGCCGTTTCGTCAGGCGCACCATGTCACCGGCACTCTGGTGGCGCTGGCCGAAAGCAAGGGCTGTGATTTGCCCGATCTGACCCTGTCTGATATGCAAAAGGTCCATGACGCGATTCACGATGGTGTGTTCGAGGTGCTGGGCGTGCATAATTCCGTGGCCAGCCGCACCTCTTACGGGGGCACGTCGCCCGAGCAAGTCCGTCTGCAAATCGCCCGCTGGAGAGAGGCAATCGCATGAAACATACCCCTTTGACACGGCTGCTGTTGCTGGCACCCCTGCTGCTGGCCGCCTGCGGAGCCGACGCCCCCCCCGTGCGCCCCAGCCTGAACGCCGCGATCAGCGTCACCCCAAGCGGGGTCAGCGTTTCCCCCTCCGCCCGTGTCAATGTCGGCCCGGTCAGCGTGGGTGTGGCGCTGTAAGGCCCAAACCGGCCCATTTCACCGGATTTTCAGGCTCTAAATCGCCTGACGCAGCGTGAGTCGCGCTTTGGGGTGAGTCGCGCGGGAATTTCTCCGATTCCACCGCATATCAGACCATTCTTTGCCCCTGAAAAATGCCTTTTTCCCGGCAACTTTCGGGGCAAAACCCACTGATTTCAAACATTTTTAATTTTTTTTGCCCGCCCGGTTTTTCCACCTTTAAAACGCCGCGCGGCAAAAAATTGATAAAAATCAATTTGTTGCATATTCCTATCAAAAATACTCGGAAAACAAACCGAACTCTGACAAAAATACTCCAGCCATCTTTCTCCGAGCTTCCAAGCCAGCACAACGCCAGCTTTTCGCCAGCATTCCCGCCAGCCCAAAACGCCAGCAACTCATGCCAGCCGCCGCTTGATCGTCCAGATGCCAGCCCTTTTGCCAGCTCGAAATCGACCCGCACCCAAGGTAGCGATTGTGCTACCCAGATTGCCCGGGTCAGGACGCCAGCACACGGTGTTATCGAAAAAAGACTCTGCATTGCGATGACGCCCTGAACGCCAGCCCCCACATATTTGGGCGATCTCACAATCGCCTTCGGCATTGTTTTTGCAAGGTTTTTCCCAGTCAACAGGCCGAAGGGTTGACACAAAGACAGGCCCGAAGCGCGCGCTGCCTTGGGCCTGTTTTTGATTTGAACATGGTACGCGGCACTATGAAGGCCGTAGACTCATCCTAAAACGGGATGTCATCATCAATGTTGGCATTACTCTGCTGGCCTCCGCCATAATCCCCCGATGGCGCACCACCCGATCCGCCGCCATAGCCACCGCCATAACCGCCACCGTAATCACCGCCGCCCTCGCGCGGGCCACTATTGCGGCTGTCCAGCATCACCAGAGTGCCACCAAACCCTTGCAACACCACCTCGGTCGAATAGCGGTCATTGCCAGATTGGTCCTGCCATTTACGGGTTTGCAGAGCCCCTTCGATATAGACCTTGGACCCTTTGCGCAGATATTGTTCAGCCACCCGTACCAGACCTTCCTGAAAAATCGCCACCGAATGCCATTCAGTCTTTTCACGGCGCTCACCGGTGTTTTTATCTTTCCAGGTCTCCGAGGTCGCAATCCGCAGGTTGCACACCTTACCGCCATTCTGAAATGTGCGCACCTCTGGGTCAGCGCCCAAATTGCCCACCAGAATTACCTTGTTTACCGAACCTGCCATTTTCTGAACTCCCGTCACATCTGTGTTGTCTGGATTTGCTGACTCTCCCAATACGCGGCGACAAGCGGGAAAACCAGCCTCTATTTACCGCTAAGCGCGCTCGGAATACTCCATCGAGACCGTATCAATTACAATCTCTTCATCCGGGCCGATAAAGGGCGGCACCATCACCTTGACCCCATTATCCAAGGTCGCCGGCTTAAACGATTTGGTGGCGGTCTGGCCTTTGACAACAGGTTCGGTCTCGACCACCTTGCAGGTGACTTTTTGCGGTAAAGTCGCGTTCAGCGCTTCGGATTCGTGATACTCGATCACCACCGTCATGCCATCCTGCAAAAACGCACGCCGCTCGCCCAGAATATCGGCGGGCAGTTCGATTTGCTCATAGGTGTCGGTATCCATGAACACCAGCATCCCGGCATTTTCATATAGAAACTGCTGATCTTTTTGCTCAAGCCGCACCCGCTCGACCTTATCGGCAGCGCGGAACCGCTCGTTCAGTTTCGAGCCATTGCGCAGGTTCTTCATCTCGACCTGAGCAAACGCCCCGCCCTTGCCCGGCTTGACATGGCCAACTTTGACAGCGACCCACAGTTGGTCGTTATGTTCCAGCACGTTGCCGGGGCGAATTTCGTTTCCGTTAATTTTAGGCATAAGGCAAAACCATGGCAAAAGGTTGAAAGGGATTTGGCAGCACCTATATATGGGTGGCCCTTTGGGATCAAGCCAAGGATATGGGGGCGAAAAGGCCGAGATATGCGCTGAATGCATGGTAGCTATGCAAAAACAGGCTACCCGAATCAGTACAAATAGGTCATAAGGGGCGTCACGCCAGAATAAGCAAGAGTAAAAAGGACCAACAATGCGGGATTTCGTTGACGGCACAGCATTCAACCACGAGCAAGGGAATCGTTCCCGTAAGCTGTTTGCGGCTGTGGTTTTGGCTGCACTTGATGACGCGATTGCGGATGACAAAAAATACGGCAATGGCCCGGAACAGATCGCCCGCTGGGCGCGCTCGCGCGATGGGCGCGAAGTGCTGTCCTGCGCCGGGATCGACCCGAATGAGCGCGTGGTCGCCGGGCTGATGGAATTCGTCAAGAACGGGGTGCGCACATCGGTTGCCCTGTCGCGTGAAGAATCCGAACGCCGCCAGCAGGCCGAAGCCGCTTAAGGCACCGGCTGCCCTTTCAGGCTTTCTGACATCAGCTAAGCACATTTAAGCACATTCACCCCCGGCCTTTGCGCCGGGGTGTTTGCTTGCGCCATCCGACTTGCACAGCCGGAACCACGAGCTACAGCCCCCGCAAGTCTTAAGCGGCGGCGGGCTCTGAGCCCGCCTGAAACCGCCACAAAGCCCCGTTTACAGCCCCGGATACATCGGGAAAGAGGCACAAAGCGCCTCAACCTCGGCCTTGACCTTGGCCTCAACCTCGGCATTGCCCTCGGGGCCGTTGGCCGCCAGACCATCCACAACCTCAACGATCCAATCGGCGATCTGACGGAACTCGGCCTCTTTGAAACCGCGCGTGGTCCCGGCAGGAGTGCCCAGCCGGATGCCCGAGGTCACAAACGGTTTTTCCGGGTCAAACGGAATGCCGTTTTTGTTGCAGGTGATGTTGGCACGCCCCAGAGCAGCCTCGGCCGCCTTGCCGGTCACCCCTTTGGGGCGCAGATCGGCCAACATCAGATGGTTATCCGTGCCGCCGGACACGATGTTGATGCCACCTTTCATCAGCTGATCGGCCATGGCGCGGGCATTGGCAACGATTTGCGCGGCATAATCCTTGAAATCCGGGCGCAGAGCTTCACCAAACGCCACCGCCTTGGCCGCGATCACATGCATCAACGGCCCGCCTTGCAGCCCCGGAAACACCGCCGAGTTCACTTTTTTGGCGATCTCGGCATTATTGGTCAGGATCATCCCACCGCGCGGCCCCCGCAGCGATTTATGAGTCGTCGTGGTCACAACATCCGCATGAGGCAGCGGCGAAGGGTGCGCCCCCCCGGCCACCAGACCAGCGATATGGGCCATGTCGACCATCAGATAGGCCCCGACCTCATCCGCAATCGCACGAAACGCCTGCCAATCCCAGATCCGCGAATAGGCAGTGCCGCCCGCAACGATCAGCTTGGGCTTATGCTCAAGCGCTGATTGGCGGATGGCGTCCATATCCAGCAGATCATCCTGCTTGCGCACCCCGTAAGATACCACATTGAACCACTTGCCCGACATATTCACCGGCGAGCCATGGGTCAGATGCCCGCCCGAATTCAGATCGAGTCCCATAAACGTATCGCCTGGCTGCAACAGCGCCAGAAACACCGCCTGGTTCATCTGGCTGCCGGAATTGGGCTGCACATTGGCAAATTCGCAGCCAAACAGCTGCTTGGCGCGCTCAATCGCCAAGGTTTCGGTGACGTCAACATGCTGACAGCCGCCATAGTAACGCCGCCCGGGATAGCCCTCGGCATATTTGTTGGTCAGAACCGTGCCCTGGGCCTGCATCACCGCCAGCGAAACGATGTTTTCCGAAGCGATCAGCTCGATGTCGCTGCGCTGGCGCGCCAGCTCGTCGCTGATGGTTTTAAAAACCTCCGGGTCGCTGGAGGTCAGGTTTTCGGTGAAAAATCCGGGGTTCGATGTGGTGCTCATATTCCGAAGGCTCCTTGGCGCGGCAAATGGTTTCTTGTGTCTCATAGCCGAGAATGCCCCCAAGCTAAAGTCTGTAAAACGACACAGGGCGGCCATTTGTCGGCATATTTCGCCTAATCCGGGCTTGTGTTTTGCGCAGAGCTGGGCAAATCATCGCGTGAACAAAAGGAAATCCGATGACTCGCCCTGTGAAAATTGCATTTCTGGCCAGCGAAGCCGATTGCGCCCAAACCGCGCAACGCGATCTGGTGGCGCACTATGGCAACAGCAAACTGTCCGAAGCAGATCTGGTGGTGGCGTTGGGCGGCGATGGCTTCATGCTGCACAGCCTGCACGCCATTCGCCATCTGGGGTTGCCGATTTATGGCATGAACCGGGGCACGGTCGGGTTTTTGATGAATGAATACCGGCTCGAGGGATTGATCGAACGGCTGCAAGACGCCGAAGAGGCCGTGATCAACCCGCTGATCATGCACGCCAAATGCAGTGATGGCAGCGTGCAGGAGGGGCTGGCGATCAACGAAGTCTCGCTGCTGCGGGCCGGGCAGCAGGCGGCCAAGCTGCGCATTTCAGTCGATGGCAAACCCCGGCTGGATGAGTTGGTCTGCGATGGGGCGCTGCTCTGCACCCCGGCGGGCTCGACCGCTTATAATTACTCGGCGCATGGGCCGGTTTTGCCGATTGGCTCGGGGGTTCTGGCGCTGACGGCGGTGGCCCCGTTCCGGCCCCGGCGCTGGCGCGGTGCCTTGTTGCCGAAATCTTCGGTGGTGCGTTTTGACGTGCTGAACCCAGAAAAACGCCCGGTGATGGCCAGCGCCGACAGCCAGCCGGTGCGCGATGTGGTTTCGGTGGAAATCCGCAGCGAACCTTCAGTGTCGCACCGGATATTGTTTGACCCCGGCCATGGTCTGGAAGAACGGCTGATCCGCGAGCAGTTCAGTTAATCCTGAAACACATCCTCAATCGCTACCCCAAACAGCCGGGCGATTTTAAACGCCAGCGGCAAGCTGGGATCATAGCGGCCATTTTCCAGCGCATTCACCGTTTGACGCGACACCTCCAGCTGATCGGCCAAAGCAGCTTGTGACAACTGATACCGGGCACGCAATTCTTTCAGCCGGTTTTTCATTTATAACGCCATGTGGTCAACAGCAGGCTGAGCCCTGTCAGCGCCGCCATCAAGGGCAGCACCACAAACATCGACAGTCTGAGCCAGCCGATATTTTCCAAAAAGCCATAGCCCATGGTGGTAACCGCCGTGCTGGCAAAGGCGATGGCCAGTGCTTCGAACGTGATCAGGCGCTGCATTTCGTCAATGCGGCGGATGTGGCGCAAGACACTGATACAAACCGCGATCAGGGGCAGCAGCGGCGATAAGGTCAGCAGGGCTTGCCAGACCGGGCTATCCACCCCGCCTCGCAAGAGTTTCAGCGATACCGCCGTGACAACGGCATAGGCCAAGATGGCCAGGCTGAATTCAATCAGATAGGGGCGGGTTTTCATCGTGGCTCCTTTCGAATGTAATACGGGCAATGTAAAGCACCCTTGACATGCCGCATTCCGCACCATATGTCAAACAAACTTTACACAGCCCGCTTTACATCACGGCTTGGAGCCTCACCCCAGAGGATACCCTAAACCGGCCAGAGCGGTTCTGATTTCGTCCAGAACGTCCGGATCATCAATGGTGGCGGGCATTTTGAAATCCTCACCATCGGCGATTTTCACCATGGTGGCGCGCAATATCTTGCCCGAGCGCGTCTTGGGCAGCCGCTCAACCACCACCGCCTTTTTGAACGCCGCCACCGGTCCGATCTTGTCACGCACCAGTTTGACCACATCCTTGACGATGTCCTCAGAGCTGCGCTGACACCCGGCATTCAGACATAACAGGCCCAGCGGCAACTGCCCTTTCAGCGTATCCGTCACCCCGATCACCGCGCATTCGGCGACATCGGGGTGGCTGGCCAACACCTCTTCCATGGCACCGGTCGACAAACGATGCCCGGCAACATTGATCACATCATCGGTGCGCGACATGATATGAAGGTAACCATCCTTGTCCTTGAAGCAGGCAGCTTGATCGCAATCGCGCCCATCTCATCGGCTTCAACCTCGTGGCCGCCCTCATCCAGCACATGCACATCATAGCCCGGCATCGGCACAAAGGATGACCCCAGCTTGGTTGGCAACAGCTCAATCCCCACCGGGTTAGCAGTAATCGGCCAGCCGGTTTCGGTCTGCCACCAATGGTCAATCACCGGCACGCCCAGATTGTTCTGCGCCCAGGTGATGGTGTCCGGGTCGGCACGCTCACCGGCCAGGAACAGGGTCTCGAACCCCGACAGATCGTATTTCTTGATCAGCTTGCCCTCGGGGTCTTCGCGTTTGATCGCACGAAATGCGGTGGGGGCGGTGAACAGCGCCTTGACGTTATATTCGGAAATCACCCGCCAGAACGTGCCGGCATCCGGAGTGCCCACCGGCTTGCCTTCGAACACAATCGTGGTGGCACCGCGGATCAGCTGGCCATAGGCGATATAGCTGTGGCCCACCACCCAGCCAACATCCGAAGCCGCCCAGAACACATCACCGGCATGGACGTTGTAGATCGACTCCATGCTCCAATCCAGCGCGACCAGCTGACCGGCGGTGTGGCGGATCACCCCTTTGGGCTGACCGGTGGTGCCAGAGGTATAGAGAACATAGCTGGGATGATTGCCCGCAACCGGCACACATTCCGCCGGAGTCACCCCGTATTGGAACGCATGCCAGGACACATCGCGGCCCTCTTCCAAATGCGCAACCTCTTGCTCACGCTGGAAAATCACGCAGAAATCCGGCTGATGCTGCGACAATTCCAGAGCCCCGTCCAGCAGCGGTTTGTAATGCACCACCCGGTTGGGCTCGACCCCGCAGGAGGCTGCGATGATCGCTTTGGGTTTGGCGTCGTCAATGCGCACCGCCAGCTCGTTCGAGGCAAAGCCGCCAAACACCACCGAATGAATCGCGCCCAGACGGCTACAGGCCAGCATCGCCTCGATCGCTTCGGGGATCATCGGCATATAGATCAACACCCGGTCGCCCTTTTCCACCCCCTTGGCCCGCAGCGCCCCGGCCAGATTGGCAACGCGGTTGCGCAGCTCGGCATAGGTCAGCGAATGCTTGGTGCGGGTGATGGGGCTGTCGTAAATGATCGCCAGACGCTCACCATGGCCGGCCTCAACATGGCGGTCCACCGCATTATAACAGGTGTTGACCTCAGCATCGGAAAACCACTCATAAAGCGGCGCGTTTTCGTCAAACAGCGCCTTGGAGGGGGGCTTGAACCAGCTGATCCCCTCAGCGGCTTTCATCCAAAAAGCTTCGGGGTCGGCTTGCCAGCTTTTGTAAACATCTGCGTATGTCATGATATACCTCCGTGGAATTTGGGGCCATGGTAATGCGATAGCGACGATGTTCAAGGGGCAAAGATGTCTTGCAAAATGCGGCATATTGCGCATTGATTGATCAAGAGCCACCAGCCGGATTGGCGATCCGGGGCGGATGAAACCAAACAACAGGGATGAGTATCATGCGAACAAGAGCTGCCGTTGCGCTGGAAGCAGGCAAACCGCTGGAGATCATGGAAGTCAATCTGGAAGGGCCAAAAGCGGGCGAAGTTTTGGTTGAGATCAAGGCCACCGGGCTGTGCCACACCGATGAATTCACCCGCTCCGGTGCCGATCCCGAGGGGCTGTTCCCGGCCATTCTGGGCCATGAAGGGGCCGGGGTGGTGCTGGAAGTCGGCCCCGGAGTCACCAGCGTGGCCCCCGGCGACCACGTCATTCCGCTCTATACCCCGGAATGCCGCAGCTGCGAATACTGCCTGAACCCGAAAACCAATCTCTGCCAGTCGATCCGCAGCACGCAGGGCGCGGGTCTGATGCCCGATGGCACCAGCCGGTTTTCCATGCTCGATGGCACGCCGATTTTGCACTATATGGGCTGCTCGACCTTTGCCAATCACACGGTTCTGCCGGAAATCGCGGTGGCCAAAGTGCGCAAGGATGCTCCGTTTGACAAGATTTGCTATATCGGCTGCGGGGTGACGACCGGGATTGGCGCGGTGATCAACACCGCCAAGGTCGAGCTGGACAGCACCGCGATTGTGTTTGGTCTGGGCGGCATTGGGCTGAATGTGGTGCAGGGGCTACGCATGGTCGGAGCCCGGCAGATTGTCGGGGTGGATATGAACAACGACAAACGCGCCATGGCCGAGTATTTCGGCATGACCGATTTCGTCAACCCGACCGAGGTCAAGGGCGACATGGTGGCGCATCTGGTCGAACTGACTGGCGGCGGGGCGGATTACAGCTTTGATGCCACCGGCAATGTCGATGTGATGCGGGTGGCGCTGGAGGCCGCGCATAAGGGCTGGGGTGAAAGCATCATCATCGGGGTGGCTCCGTCCGGGGCCGAGATTTCAACCCGTCCGTTTCAGCTGGTGACCGGGCGCAGCTGGCGCGGCACTGCTTTTGGCGGGGCGCGTGGGCGCACGGATGTGCCGAAAATCGTGGATTGGTATATGGATGGGAAAATCGAGATCGACCCGATGATCACCCACACCATGCCCTTGGAAGACATCAATAAGGGTTTTGACCTGATGCACCGGGGCGAAAGCATCCGGGGGGTTGTGCTCTACTAAAGCATTATGCAAAAAAATCTAAATCACTTAACACTGGCTGAAATCAAAAGATTTCAACGCGTTAAGCGATGCCCTATGTCTCAGGCATTTCGTCAAACGCCATAGAGTCGCGCCCAGCGCTTTTGATCCCGAAGTGCGACGGCTGAAAAGCCGCAGGCGGTTGGACTATTTGCCCCGGTTTTGTGCCGCTGTTTCCTCCAGCAGACGCTCCACCACCTGGTTCTTGCCGAAGGCTCTTTTGGTGATCTGGCGTTGCTCTTCCTGCTTGGCCCGCAACCCGGCCAGTTGGATGTTTAGCGCTGCTTTCTGTTGCTGCCGCCATCTGGCCCATTTCGCATCCGCCCCGGCCAACAAGGCCACATCCGCGCCCCCCGCCTGCCCCAGCGCCGCCGCCCTTTGTGCTGCCGAATCGTCAAGTGCTTTGATCTGCGCGGTTTTTTCATCCTGCACCATCGCCAGCTCTTTCAGCTTCGATTTTTCGCTGTTCAAAGCCAATTCGGTAATTAACCGTAGTTTTTTCAAACGCTTATCCATTCGGCCCTCTCGTTATATCGCGAGCCTTTTTGCGCATGGTTTCGGCAAACCGAATGGCGGCGGCCACAGGTCTGTATTGCTCGGGCCGGATCTCTTCGCCAATTTCAACGGTTGCATACAACGTCCGGGCGGTCGGAGGATCCCGATGAATCGGAACCCCATTTTCAGACGCAACCTCGCGAATCCGCGCGGCGATTTCGTCAACCCCTTTGGCCACACAAATCGGAGCGCTACCCGCCGAGCGATCCCACTTCAGGGCAACCGCATAATGTTCCGGGTTCACGATAATCACATCCGCCTCGGGCACATCGGCCAGCATCTGGTTCATCGCAATATCATAGCCTTTTTGCCGGCGCTTTTGCTTCATATGCGGATCGCCTTCGCTCTGCTTGGTCTCATCCGTCATCTCTTTGCGCGACATCATGTTGCGCCGGTTATGCTCGGCCCTTTGCCACAGAAAATCCACCGCGCCGATGGCAAGGGCGATCAGCAACACAATCGACAAAAACTCAATCACCAGACGCAGCAAAACGCTGGTCACCATCGCCGGGGGCAGATGAACGGTGCTCAAAATCTCGGGCATCTTTGCGCGTAAAAACAGCGCCAGCACGATCGAATAGATCAGTAATTTGGCAAAGCTCTTGGCGAATTCAAACAACCCGCTCCCGGGGATCAGGAACCAAGGGCTGACATGGTTCATCAACCCCTTGATCACCCCGCCGGAAATCGGATGGGCGCTGTCGGAAAAAAAGACCTCAGACATTTTATCTGCATTTGCGATCATCCCAGAGAGCAGCTGACCAAACCCTGATAAGGTGCTGGCCCCCAACGCAATTGCCACCAGCAGGATGCCACTATAAGACGCCGCAGTATTCAGATCAGTCGAACGCGCAATTTCACCCTTTTTCCGGGCGTCATCCAGCTTTTTCTGGGTCGGCTCATATTGCTTATCGTTGTCTTCAGCACCGCCGCTCATGGATGACCTCCGAATGGGTTTTCGGTGAAAGCGGACATGGCATCAGACCACACCGACAGCATCAGCGGCATCACCAGAAACATCAAAATCAGGGCTCCGGCGGTGATGGCGGGCGCACCGACAAACGCCACCATGAGTTGCGGCATCGCCCGGTTGATGACCCCCAGCGCCACATTGTAAATCAGCGAGGCAATCAGAAACGGTGCCGCCAGAGTAAAGCCCATGGAAAACGCCTGAGATATCTGCGCCACGCCCCAGATTTTCAGATCTGGCGCCGAGGGGAATTGGCCCGGGGTAAACACGTCATAAGACAAAACCAGCAATCCCACTGCCCGGACGTGCAACCCCAAAATCACCGCCAAAGCCAGGCCGCCATAGACCAGCAAATGACCAATCGCCGGTTGCGGATCCATATTGGCCGAGCCCCCAAACACCTGCGACAACGACGTGGCCTGCGCTGCCATCGCTCCGGCGGTTTGCAAGGCTATGACAAATAAACGCAGCCCAATTCCAATCGCCAAACCAGCGATGGTTTCGGTGGCCAGCAGGATCGGCAGGGTATTGGGGTTTTGGGTGAAACCCTCTAGTTGAGGGGCCACTGCCGGGGCGACGATTGCGGTCAGCGCGATCGCCAAACCCAGCCGCACACGCTGCGGGATCGCTCTTTCTCCGAAAACCGGCAACACCGCCATCGCCGCCCCGATCCGTAAAAACACGATCATTGCGGTGATCAGGCCCTCTTGGCCGAGGTTTTGCAGGGCGGCAAGGGCAGAGGTCATGCGGCAATCAACCCCACAAGTGAGGGGCGGGCATCCACGCCAATTTCTTCAAATGACAGCACCGGATTGCTGATCCCCTTGGCCGAAAGAACCGTGCGCAAAAAGCGGCGGCGGTGGCTGGCGGTTGCAATGGCCGGGTAAATGCCAGATTCTGAAACGCGGGCCAGTTTCTCCGCCACCCCATTGGCCAGCTTGGTGAATTCCTCGGGCGGCAAAGCCACATCCACCTGCCCGCGATTGCCTTCGATCTGATAGCTGGTAAAGGCTTGCTCCCACTCCGGGGCCAGCTGAATAAGTGGGAGAGTGCCGTCATCGCGCTTGATTTCGGCGATCAGTTGAAAGCCCAGACGCTGGCGCACATGCTCGCAAATCGTCTCCGCAGTGGCATTGGTTGTTCTGGCCTCGGCGATTGCTTCCAGAATCAGCGGTAAGTTGCGGACCGAAACGCGCTCTTCCAGCAAAAGGCGCAACACAGAGAGCAACAAATCCACAGGCACTTTTTCGGGCATCAGTTCGTCCAGCATCCGCCGGTTTGCCTCGGCGCGGTGCGGGTCCGACAGGTTGACAAATTCATCCAGCAGCCGCCTGAGCGCCTTTAGCGTCAGCAATCGGGGGAGGTTTTGCTTGATCACTTCCAGCAAATGAGTCGCCAGAACCTCGGTCGCGGAGACAATCGTAACGCCTGAGAGCGCCGCCTCTTCCTGCTGATCCGCCGGAATCCAACGGGCCGGGGCACCGTAAACCGGCTCGCTGACATCTTTACCCGGGGGCAAAATGTCCGGTCCCTCAGGCAACAGAGCAAGCGCGTGTTCCGTCTGCAAATAATCCTGCGCCTGGGTGATCCCCTGAATTTTAATCGCATAGCCTCCCGCTGGTAGCGAAGCGTCATCGGTCAACCGGATCTCGGGCAAAATCAGTCCGAAAGCCGAAGCAACATGGCTGCGCATATTGGCAATGCGCGCGTCAAGGCCGGTGGCGGGGTCGAGCACCATACCCACCAGATCCGGGGCAAATTCGACGTGAATATCATCCAGATCCAGCAAATCACCCATCGGGGTTTGCTGGGGCGGCGCATCGCTTTGCTGTTCGACTCTATTTTCCTGCAACTGCCTTTTTTTATTGGCTTCGTGCATTGCCCAAGCTGCGGCCAACAGCACCAGTGAGCCGATCATAAACGGCAAAAACGGCAGACCAGGAACCAGAGCAAACATCGCCATCAGGACGGAAACCGTTAGCAAAGCCGGCGGGTATCGGCCCAACTGTGCGATCAGGTCACGATCCGCAGACCCTTTGGTGCCACCACGCGACAACAACAGGGCCGAGGCAATCGAGATAATAACGGCCGGGATTTGCGACACCAACCCATCTCCGATCGTCAGGATCGCATAGGTTTCAAAGGCGCTGGCCAGCGGCATTCCGTGCATTGCCACCCCCATAATCAGACCGACCACCAGATTGAGGAGCGTAATCAACAGCCCCGCGACCGCATCACCTTTCACGAATTTCGATGCACCATCCAATGAGCCAAAAAATGTGGTTTCAGCCTGTTCAAGTTCGCGACGTTCTTTGGCCTGAGCGTGGTCGATTGCGCCGGCAGACATGTCGCTATCAATCGCCAGCTGTTTGCCGGGCATTCCGTCAAGCGCAAACCGCGCACCAACCTCGGCCATACGTGTGGCCCCCTTGGTGATGACGATAAAGTTAACGATGATCAGAACACCGTAACGACAGGCGCAGCATTAACGAGGCCAAAAGCACTGTCGGAAATGCGGAAAACTCCAGCGGGCGGTCGATGAAAAGAGTGATGGTAAACATCAAAATAGCCAAGGCAAATGAGGACGCCAGACCAATGTCCAAAACCCATGAAGGCATGGGCAAAATCATCATCACAATCACGGCCATTAACGCCAGAGCAAGCAATACCGTGGGCTGGAAAATGGTGGGCAACAGACGCGACAGCTTATCCATTTTCATTCCCCAGAACGATAAACCGGCGGGTGTTTTGTCGACCCATTATCGGAGAAAGCGATCCCAGATTTGTCAAATGACCGCTGCTTTGCAACAGTGGGTATTGGTTAACCCGGGGTTCGGCCGCTGTAGGACCAGGTGGCAAATGGCGGATTGCTGCACGTTGGGCAACACTACCCGTAGAGCCTTTCTTGGCTAAGATAGTCGCACGATATGCCTGAAATCTCTTTTCGTATTTATTGGCATATTTCTTGGTGCGGGAATGATAGGCACCCGCCGCTTGCTTCCAATCTCCCTTTTCGCGGTAGAGCCGCATCATGAATTTGGCTGCATATAACGCATTGGGTTTTGGCTCAAACATTTGCGCAAGCGATTCGAATTTGTGCCCATGCCACTTATAGTTAATCTGGAAACACCCCACATCAAAACTGCGTGCGCCGCGTTTAAAATGTTTATAGACATATGCCTTGGCCTGATCGGCAGTTTCAAACCAAACGCCTTTGCCTTCCATATTCACTGTCCAAGGCCAAGGACGCATGACTCCCCCATGCTTGCGCCCTGTTTCGGTGAGCGAAATGGCCTGCAGCACTGAAACAGGCACACCAGTTTTCTGTGCCGCATATATCGCCGCGCGATCACAAATGCCCGGAACATCATTCACCGCCAACGCCTGAACGGCCGGCACCATCGCAAAGACAGCCAAAAGGACTAAAGAAAAATAACGGATGAGACCTTTAATTACGATAACACCGTAAAATAACACCGGCGGACGCGTTCGAATGTGGGCAGTTCTGGCCATACTATGCAATTCTTGCTGCTGATCTTAGCAACAGGTTAGATGGCAAGCCTTTATAAAAAGTAACCGAAATAACTATTTTGGGTTCATTGGTCCGGAGATGGGTATTTATGCAGCAAATCCTCTAAATATGTGCGGGTTTGCGCGCTGTCATTCAATAATGAATTGTAGTTTTTCATGGCTTCTGCTGCACTCGGAACAACCTCGTTTCTTGTAGAAGAACCTGCTAGCATTGTTTGGGCCAACATGCGCACAGACCCTGCAGAATCCTTGCTAAGCTCTGACCAATTTCCCGCTCGCCAAATTTCGCTCTGACGTTTTTTCTCATCATCTATGGATTCATATTCCTGTGCCGCGCGTTGATGATCTCCCATTTGGGAATACGCTTGCGCCCTTAGCTTTATGGCCCTCGCCTCTGACATTTCCTCAAGATACTGCAGGGCCGCCTCCGGGTTCCCCGCGAGCAACTCCGCACGGGCCAACAAGAATTTGTCATCCGCAGTATATGGTGCTTTGCCCACCGATAGAATTTCACGGGCCATATCAACCAGCCCTTCATCTAACAGAAGAGATGCGATCTTGCGGCGAGTGTTTCGTGGAATACCCCATTCCTCCAGATCCTGCCTTGCAGCAAAAACAAATCTTAGAAACTTTTCACGGTTTTTATTTTGCAGGGCAATATCCAAGACACTCTGCCAAATCATGTTCTGTTTTTTCCGCGTTATTTTATATGATTTTTCTAGATCCCGCAGTCTGGACAATGCAGCTTGCAAATTACCTTCTTTGGCGCGCAACAATATAATGAGCCGCTGCAACTCAGCCCCAACTTCGGTATTCTTCTGTTCAAAAACATGGGATTCCGCCGTTTCTATAAGATAAGTGTCCACCTCACCATCGTCGGCCAGCCCTTTTTCCAAAAGCGCAATAAGGGCTTGTGGGGCCATATCATTGTCTTGCTCGACAATGTCCTGCAAAGACTGCTTGGCCTGCTCATGCAAGCCGCGCTCCGAATCAAGCCGCGCATCCAATAGCTGCAATTCAGCCCCCGGTTCATCCGGATGTCGAACGGTCATATTACGCAATGACCGAGCCGTTTCTACATCACCAAAATCCAAGAATTTTTGTGACAATCTGGGCCCGATAAAATGCTGTATATGGTGCGGCAAACGAGCAAAGCTGGAAAGAATCGCCTTTTCGTTGATTTTTGTCCGCTTTGGCAGGTCTGGAACAGTCAGAACTGCCCACAGCGCTGCACTGGTACTGCACTCAATCTGCGATTCCATATTTACGGAAAAATTGTGGCTTCGCCCATCAACAATTTCTGCCATTGTGCGCAATATATCGCCGTGCTTTGGCTCCACTCCAAAGGCTCTCAGGATGCTCTTGGCTTCGGCCCCAAAGCCCGCATAAATGTACGCTTTCGCCAACTTCTCAACGGATTCTTCACTGACTTTATCAAATTCCCGTAAAACCTGGCCGCGCTGCTTAATAATTTCGGACATAACCGAATCGGGGTCGCCCCAAGCCGCCAAATCAAATATCTCATCCGTTAGGCAAACACTCTCACTCCCGGTGCTGTGATGTGACTGCTGCTTTAATACCAACTCGCGGTCAATACTGCTTTCGACATACAAATTCATATGATCGTTCGAAGCAACTGGTGATGGTGCAGTATCTGCCCCGCCTTTGGCCGGGTGTTTATTTGTGCTTGTCGGCTTAGGTATTTGAATGTCGGCTTGCAACAGCCCCTGTGACGCCGCCCGGCCAATTTCACGCAATATTTCGGATTGCATTCGACCAATCTCTGAGTGCCGTGGGGTTTTTTGCGCATTCAAGGCAGCACTCAGTTCCCTGGAACCCGGCAAGTTTTCCAGTTTTTTATCCTGATCTAAACGCATTGGGGCCATCACGAGTGGCAGCGCATTTTCAGGTGAAGTGCCGCCTTTTAAATCTGAGTGTAGCGCTGGCTGTTTGCTGTTTCGCTTGATCTCTTCAGCAACTGGATTCTTTGATATCTCGTCAGAAGCAAATGAGGTTTCAAAACGAGATCGCGCCGGAGCTGGCCCATCTTTGATGTCCACCACCAACATGCCAGGACGAAATTCAAATGCGTCTGCATGACATTTGCAATTCAGAAGCACTGAAATCCTTTTTTTACCCTTAGAAACCCTGACATCAGCGACCCGGTCGTGAGATATTTTTTGGAAAATACGCCCCGTATCCACGCTTTCCAGAGGCTTTTCAAACCGCAGTTCATAACCCTGATCTGTCCGCCCCATTTTCCAAGAGACCGGAGTAGAGAAATCAAACGCCAATCGCGAAAAATCAACATGATCGCCTGAACGCACAACTGCGGTCTCAGCCGCCAAAGCAGCTGGAAAAATCAGCATGATTGCAACAAGCCATAACCTCATTACGCTACTTCTTGTTTCACTTGCTTCAACGCTTCTTCCAACTCGCCAAAGCTGGGCCGACAATGCCCCGGAGTGTTTTGGCGACCAACTTCAATGCAAATGTTGGTAGCGTGGTTGTAAAGATTGGCGACCAAAACCTCGCGGATCAGTTGCTGGAAATGACCATCATCTTCGGCCACGTTGCGCATTTTTGCGGCAAAAGGGCCAACCAAACCATAAGCCAAGAACACCCCCAAAAACGTCCCAACCAGAGCGCCACCAATCAGTTTCCCCAGAATCTCAGGCGGCTGGTCAAGCGACCCCATGGTTTTGATAATCCCCAAAACCGCCGCCACAATACCAAGCGCGGGCAAGCCATCTGCCATACCCTGAAGTGCATGGCTGGAATGCAAGGCATGTTGTCGGTTCGCATCAATGCGTTTTTCCAACACCTCTTCAACCTGATGCGGGTCATCATAATTCATCGAAGCCGAACGCAGAGTGTCACAAATCAGGCCAATGGTTTCCTCATCCGCCAGAATTTTTGGGTATTTTGAAAATATAGCCGAATCCTGCGGTGCCTCGATATGTTCTTCCAACCCGACAGGATTTTGGCGGGCAAAGCGTATCAGCTCGAACAAAAGGCACAAAAGATCCCGATAATCTTCGTGCTTCCATTTTGTGCCTTTGAAAACCTTCCCCAGATCTTTCAGCGCCTGTTTGATCGCCGGAATATCATTGGAAATCACAAAAGCGCCGACCCCTGCCCCGCCGATCATCGTCAGCTCGAAAGGGGCGGCCTTCAGGATAATCCCCATTTTCCCGCCAGCAGCCAGATACCCGCCAAACACCATGACGAAAATCACAACAATTCCGATAATTCCGACCATTTAGATCACTCCGATATTTGCATCTGGGCGGGGTCAGTTTGGCAGCTATTGGTTAAAAAATTTCTCATTTTTCTGTCGGAACCTCGGCATTTCTCCCCGCCAGAATCACGCTGATGGAATAAGCCTTGGCCGGCGTCAGGCCCGCCATGACTTTAGCCGCAGCGTCCGGGCGCATTCGTGCGAGAAAACCAGCCGAAAACTGAGGTTGCATTTCTTCAAACAAGGCAGCAGCATCCTTGGGCTTCATGTTTTCATAGACCGCAGTCAGCTTGCTCAAATCATCCTCAGCGGCCGTATTAGCCAGCGCCATCGTCGCTTTCAGTTGCTGTTCGGCATCGGTTAAAGCTTTCAGTTTCTGCTCAATGCCGGCCTCGGCCACAGCCAAGGCCTGCAACCGGTCTGCCAGCTTGGCCTCCTGATTGGCCACCCGGGTTTCCCGAACTTTCAGCGCAGCCAACAACTCGCCAATACCCTCGCCGGTTTCGCAGGATTGCGGGACAGTCTGCTCGGCTTCGACCGGATGGCGCAAAGTTTCAAACTCACGGGCGATGGCGCTGCCGGTTCCAGAACCCAACCGCAACACGCCCGAGGCCAAAAAGAACCCGGCAATCAGTATCAATACCCGGCGGCTCCCCTTCACTTTGGCTCCGTGGACAGAGGGCGTTTTCTGTGATTTCCACTTCATTCAGCAGCCTCCATCCGGTTATCTGAGTGGCGCTGGAAAATCATTGCCGCATTCGGTTTAGGCTCAGGCCGTGCCGGTTTTTCCTTGGCCGGCACAGCTTCCGGCAAATCGTGCATCGCCGCCATCAAAAGCTCTAACCGCTTGGCCATGTCATCCGCTTTTCTTGTTAACTCTTCTAATGACGCGCTCGAATCACCCGCGGCATTCTGGGCGTTTTTCAAAGTTTTCGTCATGTCATCGACCTGAACAGACAACATCGCAACCGCCCCTCCCATGCCTTGCTCAAGATCATTGAACTTTCCCAGTTTTCTGGACAAAATCATGCAATAGAGGGCAGCTCCCAGTGCGCCGGCAACCAGCAAAATATCGGCAATCAACGTCATCATACCCTCCTAATTCAGCACAAATTCCATAATGAGCAGATCACGGACATGCTCGCGGCCAACCACCAGCTGAATGCGCCTGAGCATTTGCGCCCGCAGCCTGATCAAAGCGCTTGGATCTTCTAAATCCTCAACGTTAACCGCGCGTAAATACCCATTTAAAATGTCCAGAACCCGAGGCAACAAAGCAGTAACCATACCTTCAGAACCACGCTTGACCTCCAACTCGGCCCGAAAGCGCAGATAATCACTTTTCGAACGTTTCCCCAGATTGATCACCAAAGGATCCATCGGCACAAAGGCCACATCCGGCATTGGCGCGGCTTCTTCATGTGCCATATGCGAATCAGTTTTTTCCGCTTCAGAATGGCCAAATAGCAAGCCCGATTGCACAGCAAAAAAACCGCCGCCCGCCCCGACCAATGCCAAAACAAGCCCTATTATCAAAGGGATTTTGGATTTTTTCTCTGGGCTTTCTTCTGTGATTTCTTCTTCATCTGCCATGGTCGCACCATTTTTTTCCGTTTCCTTTCTATAACCGCAGAGGAGCTAACCATTTATTAAGGCAGATCGACGAAACGTAAGAAGAACGCTCGGGCAGAACGCCTGGGCCCACACCGGAGATTATCGTTTTGCCGCAACTGATGTCTGTATGGTCGAATTTGGAGCCGCGCCGCCAAATCATCGTCGCGCTGGCCAGCATCGCAATGTTTGCTGCGGTGCTGACGCTTTCAAGCATGGCAACAGCACCCGCCATGTCTTTGCTCTATGCCGGGCTGGAAAGCGGCGCGGCGGGCGAAGTCGTGGCTGCGTTGGAAAAACGCGGTGTACCTTATGAGGTGCGCAGCGGGGCTATTTTTGTCGACAGCAACAAACGCGATGAGTTACGGATGACTCTGGCCAGCGAAGGGCTACCGGCAGCAAATTCTGCCGGGTATGAGTTACTTGATTCGTTGTCTGGGTTCGGCACCACCTCGCAGATGTTTGACGCGGCCTATTGGCGCGCCAAAGAGGGCGAGCTGGCCCGCACTATTGTTTCCAGTCCGCATATTCGCGGGGCGCGGGTGCATATCGCTACCCCATCCTCACAACCTTTTCGCCGCAAGGCCAAAACAACAGCCTCTGTGACAGTAACAACGGCGGCGGGGTCGCTGTCAGCGGCCCATGCCAAGGCTTTGAAATTCCTGGTTTCCTCGGCGGTGGCGGGGCTTTCGCCTGATGATGTGGCGATCATCGACGCTCAAGGCGGGCTGATCATGGGCGCAGATGAAACCGGGATGAATGCAGGCGGGCAGAATCGCACTGCGGAGTTGAAAAAGAGCGTTGAGCGCCTGCTTGAGGCGCGGGTCGGCTATGGAAATGCGGTGGTCGAAGTCAGCCTTGAAACCGTGACCGACCGCGAATCAATCATCGAACGCAAAGTTGACCCCGAATCCCGGGCGGTGATCAGCACTGATACCGAAGAGCGCTCAACCGCCTCTGAGGATGCCAAGGGCGGTAATGTCTCGGTGGCGAGCAACCTGCCGGAGGGCGATGGTGCCACGGATTCGAACTCGTCCAGTAAAAACAGCGAAACGCGCGAACGGGTGAATTATGAGGTCTCGGAAATTCAACGCGAAATCCTCAAATCCCCCGGCGCGATCAAACGCCTGACGGTGGCGGTGCTGGTTGACGGAACCCGAACAGTCGATGATTCGGGGGCAGAGGCATTCAACCCGCGCACCGAACAGGAACTCACTGAATTGCGCGAACTGGTCGCGGCTGCCGTTGGTTTCAATGAGGCCAGAGGCGACATTATAACCGTTAAGTCTCTCGAATTTAAGCCGATTGTCGAGCAGGGCAGCACCGCCGATACATCAATGATGCAATCGCTGGATCTAAATCTGATGACTTTGATTCAAATTGCCGTGCTGGCTGTGGTGGCCTTGATCCTCGGGCTATTTGTCGTGCGCCCAATCCTGAAGGGCAAACCCAGCACATCTCCGGCCACATCCCCGGCCGGGCTACCAGCCCCAGCCGGGAACGGCGCAGCCCCGGGCTTCGCCGGCCAAAATTCCGGGCCGGAAATGCTGCCAGCCTTAACCGGGGAAATTGACGAGCGCGGAATGGATATGCCTGAAATGGCCACGGTCTCGAACATTGACATGCCCGGAACCGATGTCGCCCCGCTCACCGATCTACCAATGGCAGAAACCATGGATGAGCCCCCCACGGACCCTGTTGCCCGATTGCGCCAGATGATCGAAGAACGTCAGGATGAAACAGTCGAAGTCTTGCGCAGTTGGATGGAAGAAAAAACGGAAGGAGTATCTTGATGGCGGTATTCCCATTAGAGGATTTTTGCGCAAAACCAGTCTCAGCCAACCCCGATCTGGTCCCGGAAACAAATCTGGAAGAAAATCGGTTAGAAGCCTATGAACAAGGCTACAAGGCCGGATGGGACGATGCGACCGATGCGCAACACAAAGATCAGACCCGCATCTCGGCAGATTTCGCCCGCAATCTGCAAGCACTGTCTTTCACCTATCACGAGGCCAGAAGCGAAGTCCTGACTGCGATTGAACCTTTGCTGAAAGAAATGGTTTCAAAGGTTCTACCGAAACTGGCTTCTGAAAATCTGGCGCAAAACATCATCGACGAAGTGCTGAATATCGCCCGCCAGCACACCCAAAACGATATCGAAATTGTGATCGCCCCGGCCAACCGGATCTCGGTCGAAAAACTGCTGAGCGATCAACAAGGGTTAGAGGTCTCAATCGCCGAAGAGCCATCTTTAGCCGAGGGCCTGGCGCTAATCCGGTTTGGGGAATCAGAGAAGCAGGTTGATTTTGCCAGCGTATTGAGCCGGTGCTCGGACTCCATTGGTGGTTTTTTTGCACAACAGGAAAAGGTCGTCGTCAATGGCTGAAAACATCCCCCCCGAAAGCAACAATATGTTCGGTGATGTCCCGATCGAAATCACCATATCTGTTGGCAAAGCCCGCCCAAAGATCAAAGACATGATGCATCTTGAGCAGGGCTCGGTGCTTGAGCTGGACAAACGTATTGACGATCTGGTTGAGCTTTACGTTGGCAATCGGCTGATTGCCCGGGGCGAGTTGCAAGAGCTACAGGGCGATCAACAAGGCCAGCTGGCGGTGCGTCTGACTGAAGTCGTTAATTTGCAAGACGGCCTATAAGACATGAAAAAATCTTTCTTTTTCATAACCCTGGTCGGAGTATCCGCCGTTCTGTTAACCATGCTTTCGAGCCCGACCCATGCGCAGGACATCTCGATCTCGCTGGGCGATGATGGCTCTCTGGCCGCCCGAAGTATACAACTGCTGGTGCTGATCACGGTGCTGAGCGTGGTGCCGGGGCTCGCGATCATGATCACCTGTTTCCCCTTTATCGTGACGGTTCTGGCCATCTTGCGCCAAGCCATCGGCCTGCAACAATCCCCGCCCAACATGCTGATCATCAGCTTGGCCTTGTTCCTGACCTATTTCGTGATGGAACCGGTTTTCACCCAAGCCTGGGCCACAGGGGTTGAGCCGTTAATCAATAATCAAATTAGCGTCGAACAATCCTTTACCCAAGCCATGCTACCATTTCGCGAATTCATGGCAGCACGCGTTGATCCGGATGCTCTGGAAACTCTGGTCTCGCTGCGCCCGGATGCGGTGTTGGACGGAGAAACCGCGCAACAGCCCCTGTCTTTGTTGGTGCCCTCGTTTTTGCTGTCAGAAATCGGCCGCGCCTTCGAGGTGGGCTTCCTCGTGTTCCTGCCGTTTCTGATCATTGATCTGGTGGTGGCAGCAATTCTGATGTCGATGGGTATGATGATGGTGCCCCCGGCGATTGTCTCGCTGCCCTTCAAACTGGCGTTCTTCGTGGTTGCGGACGGGTGGAGCCTGATTTCGGGGGCATTGGTCAGAAGTTACTTCTGAGCCAAACACCCAAATGCGGCGTGGCGGCGCAATCAGACATACCGCGCCGCGCGAACCACCAAATGCATGCAATCACAATTGAGCCATTGGGCGGGTCTTGGCGGCTTGAAACCCCGGAAGCAAAGCTTTTTTACCCTATGCTTTTTTTCTACGCGCTTTCAGATTATCCCAAAACAGCCGGAAACGCTCAACCAGAGAATATTTCGGCGCTTGCAATGTCGGCACCGTGATCACTGGCGTAATTCCAAGCCGCCGCGACAATTGCGAGCCACTTCGGATCACCGGATTTGTCATCTCAAGCACCACGATCAGCCCAACAGCCAGCACAATACTCAGCGCCACCCCAACCATCGTGATCTTCTTACGATTAGGCGCAATCGGGTGTTCGGGCACCAGCGCGGTTTCCAGAATCTCAAAATCGGACGACTTCTGGCTGGCCTCTAGCATCAGCCCCATCTCGGCCTCGGCGCGGCTGGTATTAATGATGTTATATTGCGCCGTCAGTTGCTCTAACCGACGGGTCAACGCGGTAAATTCACGCTCAACCTCAGGGCCACGAGCCAACTGGGCCTGCATGTCTTTGCGTTTACGCTCCAACAACGCGTATTGCCTTTCCAGACCTTGCAGTTTGCTTTTGACAACCGAGTGTTTGACACCCGCCATTTCATTTTTCAGGGCAACAATTTTACTCTCCAGCTGCAAAATCGCAGCATTCAGATCAACCAGCTCGGCCCGCAAGCTGGTCAAACCAGCAGACATAACCTCAGAGTTTTTCTGTTTAAAATCAGAAATCCGCGCATCAAGCTCAGCAATTTCGGCCCCAACCCGACTTCTTTCACTTTCATAAAACTTCAACGCTTCACTGGCCTTGGCCTCGCTGCTTTCACGACTTTGAACCATCAGCGAGCTTGCAAATCTATTGGCAATCATCGCCGCCCTTTCAGGATCGCCATCAGTGACCATGATCATCAGCGCGGTTGGAGAAACATCCGAACGCCAGCGCAACGCCTGATCCTGGATTTTTTCAACATGCGTGGCCAGACGCAGGCGCAACACCTTATCCGAAACCCCCAAGCCAGGATAGAGATCGTATTCCTGTATGATTTTCAACAAGTTATCGCGCGACATCAGACGCTGCTCGACAATCTGCAAGCGCTGCAACGTGGCCCCGCTTGAGGTGCCCCGGCTGGTTGCATCCGGCACAACTGGTTGCAAAATCTGCACCATCGCCGCCGTTTGATAAGTGCGGGGCTGGTTCAGCGCATAGAGGATCGAAGCGATCACCCCCAAAATGATGATCGCCACAAACAATGCGAAATGACGTTTAAACGTCATGATCAGCTCTTCTATCGGCGGGATCTTTTCCAAAATGTGCTCCGTTTGCGGCCCGTTTGCTCGAATTATCCGATAATTATTCTGAACAGATAGGAATTGATTATGGCACCCTCAAGGCAAAAGCAGTGCCGTCCTGTGTCTTATAAAACCCGGCGGCCCAAGCCAGAGCCGCCGGTTTCGTCTAGCCTTTGCCTCCGCGCCGCGCCGCACGCATAGCCCGGCGTTTGGACATCGCATCCTGACGTGCCTGCGCCTTGGCCTGATTTTTCTCGGCCTGATCCGCCGCATTTTCAGCCCCCTCACCCATCAGCGAAGCGATGCGTTTTGACAAATCCGCCAGCACGGGGAAGCGGAAAATATCGGTGACGTTCAGCTTTTTCAGATCGAACGCCTGGCTGATTTCCCGATGCGCCTGCACCGCCAGCAAAGAATGACCGCCCAGATCGAAAAAGTTATCCTTGGTGCCGATAGCCTCAACCCCCAGAATATGGGTCCAGATCGCAGCAATCTGCGCCTCCCGCCCGCCGGCAGGGGCAATATGACCACCGGACGCCGCTTTTTTACGCTGCGGCGCGGGCAACGCCTTGCGGTCAATTTTCTTGTTCGGAGTCAGCGGGAACTGATCCAGATATACATAATGCGCTGGCACCATGAAATCGGGCAAATTGGCCAACAGCGCGGCATTCAGCGCCTTGTCATCCAAACCGGCCCCGCCCTTCAGATATGCCACCAGACGCACATCGCCGGGGGAATCTTCCCGGGCAATCACAACCGCCTGCTCAATGCCGGCAATGGCCTCGAGCCGAGCTTCGATTTCGCCGATCTCAATCCGGTAACCGCGCAATTTGATCTGATGGTCATTGCGGCCAAGGAAATCAATCTTGCCATCCGGACGCCAACGCACCAGATCACCGGTGCGATAGATTTTGGTGCCCTCAATGAACGGGTTATCGACAAAACGCTCGGCCGTCAGATCGGCCCGTTGCCAATAGCCACGCGCCACACCATCCCCGCCGATATAAAGCTCACCGACCGAGCCCACCGGCAGCGGATTGCGGTCCTCATCCAGCACATACATCTGCGTATTGGCAATCGGACGGCCGATATTCACCAGACCTTCGCCGGTTTCAGCCGTTTCGCTAGAAGACCAGATCGTCGTTTCCGTCGGCCCATACATGTTTTCAATCGACGCTTTGGTCAGCATCTGCAGATCACCAACCAAAGCGCCGGGCAGAGCCTCGCCCCCGATCAGCATCTGATCCAGACGCCGCAGCGCATGGCCCGCATCCTCGTTCATGGCAAACATCCGCGCCATGCTGGGGGTGCTTTGCAAATGCGTAACCTTGTGGCGCATGATCTGAGCGGCGATTGAGAAATCCTCAGGGTCGATTTCTTCGGTCTGATTGGCCCGCTGCAACACGGTGGCCAGCGGCTTCAGACCTTCCAGAACCACCTCGGGATTGATGCCGTAATCAATCAGACAGGCGACCTCATCCACGCCGATGCGCTTGAGCTGTTCAACCCGGTCCAGACAATCCTCGACCGTGCCAAACAGGCCGGAATCCTCGAAATAGCGCTCAAAGGCAAAATCCAGAATCGCCTCAAGCTCTTGCGGCTCGACCAAATCCAGATTCAGCTCAAACGAGTTCTCAACCCCTTTGGGCCGCTTGAACGCCGGGAAATCCCAGGCGCTTTTCTTGATCAACCCGGCGGCCGAACGCAGATATTCCTTCATCGGCCCCCGGGCAATTTTACGCGCGGTTTCGCGATCTTCGTTGACATAGGTGTGCAACATCAGCGTCACGGTGAAATCTTTGGGATCGTGCCCGGCCTTGCGCAGAGCATCATGGTAAAGCTTGATCTTGCCCTCGACCTCCTGAATGCTCTGACCCAGCAAATGGGTCAGCACATTGGCCCCGATCTCGCCCGCCTCAACCCAGGTTTGCGGATTGCCGGCAATCGTCACCCAGATCGGCAGCCTTTTCGACACCGGACGCGGCTGAGTCACCACCTCATGCATCCCGCCATCCTGACGCGGGAACGCCACCGCTTCGCCCACCCACAATTTGCGCAATTTGTCGATGGCGTCATACATCGCCTGCTTGTTGTTGGGCGGGGTGTTTTCCGGGCGCAGCACAAAATCATCCGGCTGCCAGCCCGCAGCAATGCCAAGCCCGGCGCGGCCATTGGTCAGGTTATCAATCACCGCCCATTCCTCGGCGATGCGGGCCGGGTGGTGCAGCGGCGCAACGCAGCTGCCAGACCGCACGCCGATGTTTTTGGTCACCGCCGCCACCGCAGCCCCGGTCAGGGACGGGTTGGGATAGGGGCCGCCAAAGGCGTGGAAATGGCGTTCGGGCGTCCAGACGGCGCAGAAGCCATTTTGATCGGCAAACCGCGCTCCATCCAGCAGCATCTGGTATTTTTTCGGACCTGGGCCATCATCATTGCCCCAGAAAAAGATGCTGAAATCCATGCCCCGGTCGGTGGTCTGCAACCGGCCCGAAGACGCAAGCGTGCGGCTTTCATCATCGCTGACCACCAGCTTGAAACCGCGGGCCAAGGTGTAGAACAGCTCGAGCACCGAAATATCAAAAGACAGGCTGGTCACCGCCAGCCACACCGCATCCTCGCCATATGTGATGCGCTGATCCATGCCAGCAAAGAAATTGGCCACATTGCGATGCTCGATCATCACGCCTTTGGGCACCCCGGTCGAACCGGAAGTGTAGATCATATAGGCCAGATTGGCGCTGCCCACGCCGCTCTCGGGGTTGTCGTCAGCGGCGGCGTCAATGCGGGGATCAGAGTCGATTTTCAGCACTTCGGCCTGATGCGCGGGCAGTTGATCCGCAAGGCTGGCGCGGGTGACGATCACCGGGGCGCGGCTGTCACTGATGTAATGCGCAATCCGGTCCTTGGGATAGCCGGGATCAAGCGGCACATAAGCCCCGCCGGCCTTTTGAATGGCCAGCGCCCCGATCAGCAGCTCGAGCGAACGATCCATGTAAAGCCCGACCAGCATATCCGGCTTCACCCCCATTTCCACCAGCACATGCGCCACCTGATTGGCCCGGGCATTAAGCTGGGCATAGGTCAGGCTCTGGCCCTCAAACACCACGGCGATTTTGTCGGGGCTGCGCTGCACCTGAGCCTGAAACTGCTGATGCACGCAAGCCGGATCATAGGCGATTTGCGTATCGTTCCAACCCTCAATCACCAGCGCGCGTTCGGCATCCGGCAGGATCGGCAGATCGGCCAAAGCGCCCTGCCCACCGGCCATGGCCGAAGCGAACAGCTGCAAACGGGCGATCAGCAGATCAACCGATTTTTCGCTGATCCGGGTGCTGTCGTAAAACAGGCGTAGCCCGTCAGAATGATCAAATGTCAGCCCGGTGCCAGCCAGCGCAGCGCCAGTTTCGCCCAGCCCGATGGCCGGAATTTGCACCGTCAGACCGGGGTCGCGCAGGATCAGATCACGGGCAAAGCCGGGGGTAGAGCCAGCGTGCTCAATCGCCTGCTGCGCGGCGTGATGCGCCTCGGAAATGGGCTCGGACCCAGCAGCAATCGGCAGGGGAACCCAGTTGCTGAGATAGGGATGCTCAGCCTTGGCATAGGCCAGATCGACCCGTTCCTGACCAAGCAAACGCGCGATGAACAGGGCAACCGTCGCCAGATCCACCTCACCGGGCAGCTGACGGCTGACATAGGCGGCGGTCTGTTTTTTCGGCCCGAGCAGAGGCACTTCCAGCCCGTTCATCGCGGCAAGTTTGCGCAGCCAGTGGCGCTCATATTTCATACAATCGGCCATCTCGGCGGTCAGCTTTTGCGCTTGCTCGGCTGACAGGCTGGGCAGAACATCGCCCTCTTGCACCTTGGCCGAGGCCGCATGTCCGGCAAAATCGCGCAACCCCAAAAGCGTCACCGCCCCGTTTTGACAGGCCACGGTCACGGTGTTTTTGCCAAGACCCAAAACCGTGCCCGGCGCAGCACCCGGCACAGCGCTGGCCGGTTGCGCCATGCTGACCAGCAGGATTTCACCGTTGACTTCAATTTTAGGACAAGCCAGCGGATTGCGGTAATCGCCATGGTTCAGCGCCCGGATCAGGGCCAGAATATCCCCGGCCTCCCGGTTAAAATCAATCCGCGCCGCCGCCGCGGGCCGGTCGGTGCCGGCGCAATAGTTGCGCTGCGACAGATCCTGTTTCACACGCTTCAGGTCGCCGCTTTCCAGCTGATCCAGAACGCTATCAAAACTCTCCATCGCCGCCGCGTAACAAGCCGCATTCAGGCTGAGCGCGGTTTCATTTTCGCTCAGATCAAACAGGCGTTGTTCGATGATGTCGCCCTCATCCACGCCGCCTTCGATCATATGCCATGAAATGCCATGCTGCGGCTCGCGCGCCATCAACGCCCAGAGCGGCGCGTTCAGGCCGGCATAACGGGGCAGCGGGCCATCGTGAAAGTTGATCGCTCCGGATTTGGCCTTTTGCAGCACCGCATCAGGGATCAGCGACAAGTTGGCAATGCTCAACAGCCAATCCACATCCGCCGCTGGCAGCCGATCCGCCAGATCAGCCCCATGCGGCTGCACCGCAATACCCCGCACCCGCGCCCAATCGGCGATTTTGTCATTTCCGGTCACCACACAGGCAATCGTATTTTCCCTCGCCAGCAGACGCTCGGCACATTGAATCAACAGCGAGCCATCGCCCATAATAATGCTTGAAAAATTTTTCATGGCTTTGTTCCTATCTGTTTATCTATCAGGAATTTCTGGAATGTTCGCGTTTTTATGCTTTGGAAAATGGCTGAGATCATAGGCCAGCATATCCCGTAAAAAATGATCCGGGTCGGCCTGTGGTTTTTTCTGAATCCGCCGCCGGATGCGCCACAGAACCCCGGCCGTTGTGTGGGCCAGCGTCACCAGCAGGGCATAGGCAGCGCCGTAATTCTTGCTGAAATAATATTTGCGCGAGGCAAACCAGTAACGCGGCATCCGCGTCCAGGTTTTCATCCCCGTCGAGACCGACCCGATATGAGTCACCGAACTTTCGCGCACAAACAACACCGGATGCCCGGCCTTGGTGGCCCGCAGGCACAAATCGGTTTCTTCGAAATAGAGGAAAAAATGTTCGTCAAACAGGCCGATTTCCGCCAGCACATCACGGCGCATCATCATGCTGGCCCCGGCCAGCCAATCCACCCGCTGGGTTCGTTCCGGGATCGGCACCGAAATCGCATAATTGGCCAGCAGTTTGCTGACCGGACCAAAACGCATCGCCCCTTCAAATTCGCTGAGCATCCCCGGAAAGCGAAACGAAGTTTCATGCGGATCGCCCTCGGGCCCGTGGATGTAACTGCCGGCAAAGCCAACCTCGGGGTTATCCCGCAACGCCTTGATCAGCGCCGTAATCGCGCCCTGATCCGGGAAGGCATCCGAGTTCAGAATATAGATGAAATCATAGCTGGGATCCTGTTTCAGCCCGGCGATGATCCCGAAATTATTGCCCGCGCCAAAGCCGCCATTATGCCCCGATTGCAGTACCTGCACCCGGCCGCCCTGATCCCAACCACGCGCGGCCACACCCTGTTGCAGTTTCTCAAAAGAGCTATCCTGTGAATCATTATCCACCACAATCAGGCGCCCTTTGATCCCGTCCATCTCGCGCAGGGCTGCCTCCACCGACTGCAAGGTCATGTCAGGGGTTTTGTAGTTCAGGATCACGGTCAAAAGCTTGGGGCTGTCCATCATGCGCGCTCGGCCTTTCGGATCAGGCGTTTCAGCGCGGTGGCCATCACCCGCACATTGGGCTCCAAAACCATCGAGTCGTGGTCTCCGGGCACTTCGATCACCTCGATCCCGGCGATCCAGTCACCCCAGCCATTGTCCTCTTCGACATAGCTGCGCTGGCTGTCGACCTGACGGCCTCCGCCCACCTGCCAATGCCCGACCAAAGGCGGACGCAACAGCACGGCATTGCCCTGCCAATGCTTCATCTCATACCGCCCCAAGGCACGCAAAAAGGCGGCCTCGATTTCGGCATTGTGGAAGTGCTGCCCGGCGGCCTCGGTTGTTTCGATGCCACGGCGCTTGCTCAGCTCCCAGGCGATGCGGTTGCGGGCCCAAACCAACGGATATCTCAGCCCCTTTTTGCGCAACTCCTGCCATTGGATCGCCCAGCGATCCGCCCGGCTCAGCGGTTTGCGCACCGGCAGCGGCGTGTCGAGCATCACCAACAGCCGCACGGTTTCGCCCATGGCTTCGAGCTGATGCACAATCTCATAGGCCGTCAGCCCACCACCGGAAAAACCACCCAGCAAATAGGGGCCATGCGGCTGGATTTGGCGAATTTCGGCAATGTAATCGCGAGCAGCCTCGGCCAGCGTTTCATGCGGCGCATCGCCACCATACAGCCCACGCGCCTGTAGCCCGTAAAACGGCCGGTCCGCGCCAATCAGATTGGCCAGATGCCGCAGGTTCAGCACATTACCAAACATCCCGGCCACCAGGAAAAACGGAGTCTTGGTGGTCGGGCCACTCTGATGCATCGGCACCAGATATTGATAGCGTTTCGGACGCGGAGCCACGGCTTGCGGCTGATCATCCTCGCCCACACCACCGATCTGATCGGCAATCAGGGCGGCGCATTTTTCCACCGTCGGGGCTTCGAACAGGATCGAGATCGGGAAATCCACCCGATAGGCTTTTTTGACCATCGAGAACAGCCGCACCGCAATCAGCGAATGGCCGCCAAGGTCAAAAAAACTGTCCTGAATGCCAACCCGGTCAACCCCCAGCAATTGTTGCCAGAACCCGGCCAGAGTGCGCTCGACATCGTTGCGGGGTTCCAGATATTCGGTCTCTAACTGCGGTCTTTCAAAAGACTGCGCCGCGGTCTGGGTCGACAGCGCCGCCGCCTCGGTTTGCTGGATCAGCCCGTTCAGATCCAGCGAAGAGACAAAAATCTGCGCCTGCGGCTGTGCCAGAGCCCGCAGGAACAGCCCCGCCCCTTCATCGGGCAGGATGCCTTGTGACAGGTTGTGACGCAGCTGCTCTTCGGCCTTGGACAGCACCGGCTTTGCGCCGGGGTCAGGGTCAAGCTCCAATTCGTTGACGGTGGGCTGAAGCGTTGCGGCGAAATCCTGCGCCTGATCCAGTCGCCGGATCGAGAAATCGCTGATCCGGGCGCAGATATTGCCATCCGGGTCGCAAATCGTGACGTTGAACGCGGCGGTTTCGGCCTGTTGCGTGTTGTCTGCGGCATTGTTGACCCGGCTGAGGATGCGCTCGGGCAGCGGTGCGAACACCTGAATCGAACCATACGACACCGGCACCCACAGATGATCGGGCTGATAGCCCTCAATCAGTTCCATCGCCCAGCCGGTCGCCAGATCGAGCATCGCCGGATGCAGAACATACCCCTCGGCCAGATCGCCCTTTGCGATGTCGGGCAGGTGCAGATCGGCAACCCCGTGGCCTTGGCCCAGCGCGGTTTTGTGCAGCACCCGCCAGCGAGGGCCGAAATTCAAATGCGCCTCTTGCGGCGAGCGCAGCGGGCTGCCCTCAGCCTGACGCACATCATCGCAATCCTCACACAGCTTAGAGGCGTCAACCGGCGCGGGCGCGTCCAGATCGCCCATGATGATCGCTGCCTGAGCGTGGGTCTGATAGCCTTGTTTGCCGTCCACCTGACAGCGGCTCTGCACCTGAAATTCATAGCCCTCATCCGATTGAGCAAGACGCACCCGGATGCTGGTGGCCGCGCCCTCCTGCACCACCAGCGGGCGCAGGAACAGCAGATCTTCGATCTCAAACGGAGCGGTTTCGCCATTGGCGCTCAGCGCCTGCGCCGCCAGCTCGATATAGCCGGTCCCGGGCAGGATTGCGGTGCCGGATTTGGTGCGGTGATCATCCAAAATCCAGTGATCGGTGGTCAGGTCGGCCATGAACACCCGGTTGCCGGCCGCATCAAAACTGGCGTGATGCAGCAGCGGCTGCGCAACCGGCGTGGGCGCGTCCGGCTCTGGCACGCTATCGCGCGCCGCAACCGCATCCGCCGCCATGCCGACCTGGTTCCAGATGCCCCAGTTGATCGCCACCACCTTGGTTTTGCCGCCCTTGCGCGATTTGGCATAGGCGTTCAGATATTCATTGGCCGCCACATAGTCGATCTGCCCCGGCGGGGCCGTGACCGTGCTGGTCGAGGCAAACAGCACCAGCCAATCCAGATCGCCATCAGCAAACACCATCTCCAGCACCTGCGTGCCATGCAGCTTGGGCGTGAACACATCCTCAATGGTCGCCACCGATTTCGCCAGCAGCGGCGCATCGTCAATCAGACCGGCGGCGTGGATGACTCCGTTGATCTGACCAAACCGGGCCTCGGCCTGTTGGCGCATCTGCTGCATCTGGTTGATGTTGCTGACATCCGCCGACAGGATCGCAATCTCGCCGCCCAGCGCCTCGAGCCGCCGCACCGCGCCGATCCGCTGGCTGATCTTGTCGCTTTTGCTGTGGTTTTTCAGATAAGCATCCCAGTCGGCGCGTTCGGGAAACGGGCTATGCGACAGCAGGATGATGCGGGCGTCGTAATCCGAGATCAACCGCGCCGCGATCGTCTGACCGATGCCGCCAAAGCCGCCGGTGATCAGATAGACCCCCTGCTTTTTGATCTCGGGAACGTCGGAGGGTTCCTCCAGCCGGACCCGGCGCAGCTGTTGCTCAAACCGCTTGGGCCCGCGCAAAGCAGCGACGAGGTTTTGCGGCGGAGCGATCAAATCTTCCAGCACTTGCACGGCCAGCTGTTCCAGCGCCGGATCAGAATTCTTACCCTCCTGCCCGGCCTCAACATCCAGCACCGCACAACTCACGCCGGGCAATTCGCGCGGGATCACCCGGGCCGGGCCGATCACGGTGGCTTTTTCGGGGTAAGGCAGGGGCTCATCATGCACCTGACTGGCGCCCGAGGTCACGGCTGTGATGTGCAGCGGAGTCGGCAGGTTTTCATCGGCAATCGCCTGCGCCAGAAAGAACAGGCTGTAAAATCCCTGCTCCAGATTGCGGTGCAAAAAGCTGCTGCCGGGGCGGAAATTTTCGCTGTCGGTATAAAGCCACAGATGCAGCACCCGGGTCGGGACGTGGCCGCTGACCATCAGATCCTGCACCAGCTGATCATAGCCGCTGCGCCCTTGTTCGGCGCTCAGCGTATAGCGATCCGGCGCGACCTTGCCAAAGCCATCCCCGCTGTGAACCTCGATCACCGGATGATCGGCGGCGCGTAAACGGCTGGCGATTTTGGCCCCCAGACCGGCCTGATCCATGAAAATCAGCCAGCTTTGTTTTTCCGCCAGATGCAGCTCGGTCTGCGGGTCAAACTCATATTCGGCCAGCCTTGGGCGCCAATGAATTTGCGTCCCCCAATCCGACAGGTTTTCCGTGCGTTGCAGATAGGTCGAAGCGGGCTGCTCGGCCGGTTTGCCGGGCTCGATGAAATAGCGGCTGCGCTGGAACTGATAGCCCGGCAAAGGCAGCCGGTGGCGTTTGGCATCGCCCCAGACCTGATGCCAGTCGGCCTCGTAACCCGCCGCCCACAGACGCCCGACAATGCCCAGAAAATATCTGTCATCCTCGATGTCTTCTTCGGGGTGGCGCAGCACGCTGAACACCTGTTGGCTCTGCACCGATCCGTTCATCTGGGTCAGGGACGACAGCGCCTTGCCCGGCCCCATTTCCAGATAAATCCGCTGCGGATTTTGCGCCAAAGTGCTGATGCAATCGGCGAAATTCACCGTGCCTCTGAGATGCTGCACCCAGTATTCCGCATCCGTGGCCTGCGCATCGGTGATCAGCTCGCCCGTGCGGTTGGACAAAAACGGCAGCGTGGGCGCAGACAGGGTGATCGAGTTCAGGAAGGCGCGGAATTGGGCCAAAATCGGCTCTAACATGCGCGAATGGGCGGCGATATCAATCGCGACCCGCTGGCAAGAGACCTCTTGTTGTAGCAACTGCTGTTCCAGCCGATCCAGCGCGGCGGTGGGGCCGGAAACCACGGTCAACTCCGGCGCATTCAGGCTGGCAATGTCCAGATCATCGCCCAGCATCGGTTTGAGCTGTGCCAAAGGCAGGTTGACGCTGAGCATCCCGCCTGCGGGCACGGTATCAAACAGCTGACCGCGCAGCAGCACCAGCTGGATGCAGTCTTCAAAACTGATCACCCCAGCCAGACAAGCGGCGGTGTTTTCACCCATGCTATGCCCGACCAGCACCGAAGGGCGCACCCCCCAGGACATCCACAGCTGCGCCAGCGCATATTCCACGATCATGATCAAAGGCAGCTGCGCCGAGGGACGTTTGAGCGTTTCTTCTGCCCCGGCCACCGCATCGCCTTCGGCCAGCCACAGGGCGCGGATGTCATCGTCGATTTTGTCGTGCAGAATATCCAGACCCCGGTCCATCCATTCCTGAAACACCGGCTCGGTCTGATAGAGATCACGCGCCATGCCGACATATTGAGCGCCACCGCCGGGGAACATGAACACCAGCTCGGGGTCGTCGCCCACCGGCGTATGGTCAAACACCCGGCGCGGATCGGGGTTTTGCAGCAAATCGGCGGCTTCGTCATGGGTTTCGGCCACCAGAACCCGGCGTTTTTCAAACGCACGGCGGCCCTGTTTCAGGGTCCAGGCAATATCGGCCAGAGGTTGTTCGGGATGGCGGCGCAGATGCTCGGCCAGAACGGCGCAGTTGGCGTCCAGCGCGGCTTTGCTGCGGCCCGAGACCGTCAGGATCTGAAACGGCCAGTCGCTGATGTCAGAGGCCGGACGCGCCGGCGCTTCCTGCAACACCGCATGGGCATTGGTGCCCCCCACCCCCAGCGAATTGACCCCTGCCCGGCGCGGGCCGTTATGGGTGGGCCAGTCGGTGAGCGCGGTGTTGACCACAAACGGGCTGTTTTCAAAATCAATCGTCGGGTTCGGAGTTTCAAAATTCAGGCTGGGAGGGATTTTGCCGTGATGCAGCGAGAGCGCCGTCTTGATCAGGCTGGCCGCCCCTGCGGCGGTGTCCAGATGGCCGATATTGGTCTTGACCGAGCCAATGCGGCAAAATCCGGTCTGATTGGTGGTTTGCTGGAACGCCTCGGTCAGGGCGGCGATTTCGATCGGATCGCCCAGATAAGTGCCGGTGCCGTGGCATTCGACATAGTCAATCGTGTCGGCGGAGACATCGGCCATGGCGTGGGCCTCGGCAATGGCGTTGGCCTGACCATCGACGCTGGGGGCCAGATAGCCGGCCTTGGCCGCGCCGTCATTGTTGATCGCGGTGCCTTTGATGACCCCCCAGATGTGGTCTCCATCGGCAATCGCGTCCTCCAGCCGGCGCAGCACCACCACCGCCGCACCGCTGCCAAACACCGTGCCCTGACCGCGCGCGTCAAAGGCATAGCAATGGCCATCGGGGGACAGGATCTCGCCCTCTTCGAAAATGTAACCGCGGCCATGGGGCAGCTCGATGGTGACCCCTCCGGCCAGCGCCATGTCGCATTCGCCGCTCTGCAACGCCTGACAGGCGTAATGCATCGCCACCAGCGAGGTCGAGCACGCGGTTTGCAGCCCGATGCTGGGGCCGGTCAGGTTGAAAATATGGCTGACCCGGGTGGAAAGGAAATCCTTGTCATTGCCGGTATGGCGCAGCAAAAACAGGCCAACATCTTCGACCAGATCGGGGTTCGAGCAGATGTTGAAATAGAAATAGCTGCCCATGCCGCAGCCGGCATAGACCCCAACCGGGCCGTCGAAACGTTCAGGCGGGTGGGCGGCGTTTTCCAGCGCTTGCCAGCAGACCTCAAGAAACTGCCGGTGCTGAGGGTCCATGATCGCGGCTTCTTTGGGGCTGAGGCCAAAGAACTCGGCATCGAAATTCTCAAACCCCTCAAGCACAGACGCAGCGGGCACATAGTTGCGGTGCTGGGTGCGACCGAAATCTTCGCCGGCAGCTTTCAGATCGTCTTCGCTCAGCCGGCGGATGGATTCGACGCCGTCCTGCAAATTCTGCCAATACTGCTGGATCGTATCTGCACCGGGCAAATGCGCAGCCATGCCAACGACTGCAATATCGCCAGCATTGATTTCGGCCTGAACTGTTTCATCATTCATGATCCAACCCCAAGGGCTGTTGGTGATTTTTAGACAAATTCGCCTAAAACATCGCACGCCCACACACAACTTAACCGATTTTACGCAATTTATCTAGGTCAACACTGTCGCAACAAAAGGGGAAAATTAGGGCAATTTGAAGGCAACCAGATCGCCAACCGCCGCCCCGTTCAGCCAAATGGCCAGTGCGGCAATCAACAGGCCGAGCGCGAAAAACACCGCGTCATGCAGTGGATCCCACGCGCCCTGTTTGCGCGCCAGCCACACCACCACCGGATAAGCCAGAAGCATGGCGATGCCCTGAGCGATCAGCGCTCCGGGCAGGCCCAGCAGTTGCACCCCGGTCAACAGCCCGACGATCATCAGCACCGCCCGCGCTGCGGCCAGCATGAAAAACCGTTTTGAATCCCCCGAAGCCAGCGCCGCCTGGTCATAGGTCAGCACGATGATTTGCGGCATTTGCACAATCGCCACCAATACCACAACCGCCCCGGCCGCGATATAGCGCGGATCGTAAAACAGATCCACCAGCCACACCCCGGATAGCGCCAGCACCAGCACCAGCGTGAAAATCAAGCTGGTCAGGGTAAAGCGCATCTTTTGCAGCTTTCTGAAATTTTCCGGCGAGGCCGCAGGGGGCTTTTCACGGTAAATCGGGATCAGCACCTTGTTGATCACCACTCCGCCCAGCAATAACGGGAAGCTGGCCAGAAAATAGCCGATATTATAAACCCCCAGCTGATCCAGCGACAGATATTTGCCCAAAATCAGCTTATCGCCCTGCCCCAGCGAAAACCCGGCAATGGTGCTGAGGAATATCCATTTGCCAAAATGGATCAGCTCATGCACCGCCGCTTTTTCCAGACGAAAGCGGTTTTTCTGACCCGGTAGATAAATGTTATACAGGATCAGCTGCGCCGCTGTGCTGATCAATCCGCTCAGCACCAGCGCCCAGACCGATTGTAGCCACCAGGCCAGCAGCACGGCGGAAATGATGCCAATCACCTGAATCGAAATATCAATCGCCGTCAGCCGCCCCAGCATCAGATGGCGTTTGGCGGTTTCGGCCCGGGTGGGGTTTAGCGCCATGATCACCAGATTCAAAGACGCCACCGGCAGCAGGAACAGCAGCTCGGGGGCCTCGTAAAACCAGGCCATCGGCCAGGCCAGGATCACGGCAATCACCCACAACACCGGCCCGCGGATCACCTGAAGCGTCCATGCGGTATCCAGAAAATCAGGATCATCGCCGCGTTTGCTCTGCATGATCGAAGGGCCGATCCCCAGATCCGAGAACATCACCAACCCCATCATGAACACCGACACCAGCACCATCATGCCAAAGGCTTCGGGGAACAGCAGCCGGGTCAGGATCAAATTCGACGCCAGCCGCAAAACCTGCGAGCTGCCATAGCCGATCACCGTCAGGCCAGAGCTGCGGATCAGCCGGGCCTTCAACCCATCGCCTCGCGGTAATCCGATCATCTGCCACGCCTCCAATCGCCACGCCCCTTGGGCCGGCTCAGCCGCACCGCCAGCGCCACGCCGGCATATACCGCAAAGCCAATCGGATGCGCCAGTGCCAACCCTAGTTTCCCCGCCAGCCCCAGCTTCGGAGTGTCGTCATTTTGCAAAAGCTCGGGATAGAGCCTACGGATCTCATCCACACCGGCATTTTGCCGCCGCCGCACGGCAACCAGATTGGCCCAGCCTTCAACAATCGGCCAGTCATAGGGGGCGCTCAGCAAGATGCGCTCAGCCGGAGCAAACATCAGCCGGGCATAAGTATCGTCCGAGATAATATCCGGCCACTCACCCCAACGCCCCCGCCCGGCGGCATTCATCGCAAACAGCCCGGCCCCGGGCACGCCATGGGTCATGAACGGCACCTTCTGATAAACCGCACGATAGGCACGGCTGACACAGCTGGCCGGGCGTGGGATGGTCAGGGTGCCGCTGGCATATCGGGGGGACTCGCTGGCGAGCGCCTGCGCAATTTGCCCCAGCAAAGCCGGGCTGAGGATCACATCCGCATCCAGATAAACCCTCTGACCATATCGCGCCGCCCGATCCCCGGCATTGAGCGCCCCCAGCTTGCCACCTTGGGCCAGATCGATCACCTGCAACTCCCACCCACGCTGCTGCGCCGCCGCCTGATAGGTCGCGGCAACAGCGGCGGTGTCATCCTGACAGCCATTGGCCACCACGATGATCTGCACCGCAAAATCCGCCTGCGAGCCCAGCACCGATTGCAGGCAGTCGTCGATCTGCGCGGCCTCGTTATGGGCTGGTATGATCACAGTCAGCACGTTAATGGCTCCGAATTTGGCATATTGCCAAGGTAGGCCTCGGCAAGAACAAATGGACATGGTAGAAAAATATCAAACATGATCCTTATTTAGTAAACCTGACGCAAATATGACGAAAAATGAAAATAATCCTACCATTGGCTATCTGATCCCGCAATTTCCCGGCCAGACTCATATCTTTTTTTGGCGCGAAATTCTCGCGGCCGAGGCTTTGGGCGCACAGATTGCGCTGTTTTCCACCCGGATGCCGGCCAAAGGGCTGATCTCGCATAACTGGTCAGATCAGGCGATTGCCCGCACGCAGTATCTGGGCGCGGTCAAGCCGCTGGCAATGTTGCGTTGCCTGTTATCGGTGCCTCCGTTCTGGTGGGGGCTGGAATTACGCCGCAGCGGGCGGGCGTTTTTCAAGGATTTGCTGATCAGCGCCGCCGCCGCCGCTCAGCTGCACAGTACCTGCCGGAAACAAGGCATCACTCATGTGCATGTGCATTCCTGTGGCCGCGCCGCCTTGATTGCCGCCCTTTCCAAACGCATGGGCGGCCCGGATTACAGCCTGACGCTGCATGGCCCGCTATCGGATTATGGCAGTGGCCAGCATCTGAAATGGCAGGGGGCGAAATTTGCCACGGTGATCACACAAAAACTGCTGGATGAGCTGCCCGCCCAGCTGGGCAACGCTTTGCCCGAGCGTCTGGTGCTGCAACCGATGGGAGTAGATACGCAGGCTCTGACGCGGCCCGATCCTTATGTGCCGGCGACAAAGACGGCTCCGATCCGGTTATTCAGCTGCGGGCGGCTGAACATCGTCAAAGGCCATCAGGATTTGTTCGCCGCAGTGCGAATATTGCTGGATCAGGGGCTGGATATTCAACTGGATATTGCCGGGCAGGATGATGATGGCGGCCATGGCTATCAACAGGTTCTGGCGGCGCGGCTGCAAGAGCTGGGCTTGCAGGATAATGTGCGGCTTTTGGGGGCGATCAGCTCGGATGCGGTGCGCGATTATCTATTGAAGGCGCATATTTTCGTGCTGGCCAGCTGGCATGAACCGCTGGGCGTGGCCTATATGGAAGCGATGAGCTGCGAAGTTCCCACCATCGGCACCGATGCCGGAGGGGTGGCCGAGCTGATCACCGATCAGCAGGACGGGCTGTTGGTTGCGCCGAAAAACCCTGAGGCGCTGGCGCTGGCCATTTTATCGCTTGTCAACGACCCCGATCTGGCGCGTCGGTTGGCCAAGGCGGGGCGGCAACGGATTGTGACCGGGTTTGATTCCCGTCTGGGAGCCGAAACGATTTTGGCAGAAATTGCCCGGTAAAACAGGCTCTGAAAGCCCTCTGCCAAACGCTGCGCCCCCTCAACCCGTCCCGCCCGGCCGTTAGGTCGGGCTGCGCCACAAATCCAGCCGTGCAGAAGGCTTTTCAACCCCCGCACCTCTCAATAATCCGACGTCGCCCGACCTCGCTCCGGCTCATCGGCAAAAATCATCTTTTCCACCGCAAACAGCCGGGCACTCAGCCCCGGCCCTGTGACCTCAATCATCCCGTCTGCCGCCTCGATCACATAATCCGCCGCTTTGCCCGGAAAAGTCACATGATCAACCCCGGCCCCGCCATGGATCAGGTCACCCGGACCGGCGGCAAAGAACCGATCATCCCCGGCCCCGCCCAGCATGATATCCGCCTTGCCGGTGCCGCGCATCTCGTCACCTCCTGCCGTGCCCTGATAAAACCCGCCATGGAGAAACGCATCCGGGGCGCGTTTGCCCCACCAGGCCGGCGTGGTCTGGTTGAACTGGGCCAGCACATCCGCACGCGGGTTCTCATCCCCCAGATACCGCCAGGTGCCCCAACTGCCATACTGGCTGGGGGCCGAGACATCGACAAAAGCGTTAAACAAACTGCCCCCCGCCGCGCGCCAGCCCTGCAACAGCTCGCTGTAAATTTCCGCCATGCCCGGGCTGTAATTCAGCTTGTGAAAGAAATCGGTCAGGCGCTGATTGTTGCTCCAATCCGCCAGCCCCGTCACATGGGTGCCGCCCTCATACATCACCAGCTTGAGCCCGTTCTGCCGGGCGATCTTGGCGTGATAGGGCAGCAGCACCGTTAACAATTCGTCCAAAGAGCCCTGACGCAGCGCCGCAATCGCCTTGGGGATCGCCGCCGCATCACCGTGTTTCTTGACATATTCCCGCAGGGAAACCCGCGCCAAACCCTGCTCTTTCCCGGCCTGTTCGGCCTGTTTGTGACTGTCCTCGATCCATTCCAGCACCGTCGGAGCCATCTCATCCATGCCCAGCTCCAGCCCGAAATATCCGGTGACGGCATAGGCATCAAACCAGCTGATCGGCTCGATATTGCTACTGTTTTCCGCCAAATAGAGCGGCGCATTCAGCAGCCCCTCTTCCAGCCCCATCCAGCCGGTATGGGTGGCGATGACCCGCACCAGACGTTGCTCGGCCTGATCATCAAACGCGCTGCTCCAGATTTGCGCCACCTCAGCCGCCCGCATCCCGGCAAATTGCAGCCAGGCATCCGGGGCGGCGTCTTTGCCCCAGCGTTGCTCGGCCTGCTGCGCCGCCCAATGCGCCTGCCCAAAGGTGAAATTCCACAGCTCGTTTGAGTATTCGACATAGGCGTATAAATCCGGCGCCAGATTTTCCTTTACATATGTGGCAAAGTTCCGAACGTAATCATCATCCGCCATATGCGGCATGTTGAACCACGGATCCGCGCCGATCTGATTGACCAGCTTCACCATCACCTCGACCGGAACGCCGCGGCGGGTATAGCTGTAATCATCGGGTTTGGGGCGTTGCTCCCAACCCATAACGGGCGAGCCATTGGTGTGCATCCAGTCCATGAACCGAAGCACCCGCAGATCCTGCACCAGCTTTATCCAATCCGGGTTGAACAAAGCGCCCATCTGATGCAGGGCAATATGATCTTCATGCACGATCTGAATGTTGCGGATATAGTTGCCATTGCCGTTGGGGTCGGTTTTCAGAATGGCAATCCCAACCGGCCCTTCTCCGGGCTGATAGCGAAACCTGATCTTGCCCTTTTGGGCTGACAACAGGCTGGCACGCCCACCCACGGAAACTTCGCCCTCGCCCACATAGGTCAGACGGTAAACGCCTGCGATGCTGGCCGAGTCCTTGGGCTGATCGGTCAGGATAAAGGTCTCGATCGCGCTCAGCCCCTCGGGGATTTTGGTTGGCCAGCCGGCGGCGTCCAGATACCCGCCCTCTTGCAACTCCTGCGCCGTTTTGGCCCCCCATTTGCCGGGCATGTGCCCCACCCAAGGCCGAGCGGTTTTCATCAGGTCGATGAACGGGTTTTCCGTGGACCAATCGGCAATGCCGTTCAGCCCCATCGCCAAGGCGGGGTTGCTGAGCCCCAGCCCATCACCGGCGGGCTGCACCGCGCTGTGTTTGACCCCCAGCACCACCTTGTTGATCACATCCAGATTGTCACGCACCAGCGGATGGATGCTGTCAGGCAGGGGGATATCGGTTGGGATCGGTTCGTCATAAAACGCGGTATAGGTGATGGCGGCGGCCAGAAAATAGAGGGTCGGCGTGCCATGTGGCGCATCGTCAATGTAAAGATCGGCCACGGGAATTTCGGCCAGCGGCGTGTCGGTGAACAGAGTGGCCAGATGCTTGGCCACCGGAATCAGGCGGACCTCGTAATCCGGGCGTGCTTTGGCAATCGCCTTGGCCCAGTGCTGATACCACTTGAAATAGCCGGTCTTGGCATTGTCGTAATAATCCGCCAAATCCGCATTTGTCTGGGCCTTTTTGAACTGCTCCGACATATCCTGCCAGCCCTGATAGATATAGAACACCGGCCGGGGGTCGGCCTTGGCCACCCAATCCAGCACCACCAGACTGTCTTGCAACGGCGTGCGCCCGGTCGGGTTTTTCCACGCCGTGGCCCGATCCGCCGGACGATCCTGAATGAAATTGGCCGAATTGATCATCACCAGATCAAACCCGGCCTTGGCAAAATCCCCCTGTTTCGGGGTCCAGACCCGGGGCACCTGTTTGAAGGACCAGGCCGATTTCGGCGGCAGATCCTCGCTGAAATTGCGCAAAAACCCCCATTGCCCATCCACCGCAAAACCATGCCCAGCGCTTTTGGCCAGAACATGCAGCCAATGCGGCACGGTGGTTTCGTCACTGTCGCTGAGGTGATGCACCAGGCTGTTGCCAAAGATATAAGCCTTAACATCCTTGGCTTGCGTTTGTGTTGTGCCGATGATCAGCACAGCCAGCAGATAGAGAATACGATAAAACATCAAAAACACCCATGAAATAAGCTATACCCAAATTATGCCGCCTTAACGGGGCAAGAGCAAAGCCAAAATAAGACCTCTGCATAAAGCTGCGTTTCCTCTCAATGCCCCGCCCGGCGTTTTTGACATTATGCGGCACTATTGCAGAGGTCTTAAAATATCATTGCTTGAAGCCATTTGGCCAATATGCGAAAGCTGGAGCATCACAAAAAGGATGACGCCATGCCAGGTTTTGAGTTGATCGGACAGGAAGAGCGCGATGCGCTGAACGCATTGATGGATGAGGGCGGAGTGTTCTTTGCCCATGGCTTTGACGCGATGCGCCAGCATTACCATATCCGCGAGTTAGAGGCTGCATTCAAAGACTATCTAACCTGTCCTGACGCGCTCTGCGTATCCTCTGGCACCGCCGCGATCAAAGTCGCTCTGAAAGCGCTCGGCATCGGCCCCGGTGACGAAGTCATCACCCAATGTTTCACCTTCATCGCCACGGTTGAAGCGATCATGGATTGCGGCGCGACCCCGGTGATTGCCGGCTCGGACGATACCCTGAACATGGACCCCGAGCAGCTGGAAGCGCTGATCACCGACAACACCAAAGCGATCATGCCCGTGCATATGCTGGGCGTTCCGGCGCGAATGGATCGGATCATGGAGATTGCCAACGCCCGTAACATCCCAGTGATCGAAGACGCCTGCGAGGCCGTGGGTGCCAAATTTGACGGCATCTATGCCGGCTGCATCGGCGCGGCGGGGGTGTTCAGCTTTGATTACGGCAAAACCATCACCACCGGCGAAGGCGGGCTGCTGATTGCCCGCGACCCTGAGCTGGCGATCAAAGCCCGGCAGTATCACGACCACGGCCATATCAACCTGCCCGGCATCCCCCGCGGACAAGACCGCGCCGGGATCACCGGCTTTAACTACCGGATGAGCGAACTCAACGCCGTGGTGGGCAAGGTGCAGCTGGGCAAGCTGGCCTATATCATCGAACATTCCGGCGCACGCTATCAGGCGCTGGATCAGGGCATCACCGCCGCTGCCGCTCAAAAACGCGCGATCCCGGAACAGGCCAGCCCGGCCTGTGACACCTATATCATCCAGATCGACGATCCCGATCTGCGCCAGCAGGCCATCGCGCTGCTCAATGACCGGGGCTTTGGCACCAAAAACCTGCCTGATGCGATGAACTGGCATTGCGCGGTGTTTTGGGATCATATGGGTTTTGACACCCGCACCCCGGCCCAGCTCGAAACCCTCGCCCTGTTGGAAAAACAAGTGGCGATTCCGATCACGCTGGGCAAATCGGTGGATGATTTCAAACAGCTGGCGGCGGCGCTCAACGACCTGCTGGGGTAACAAATGCTGATTATCGTGCCCGCCCGCCGGGGGTCCAAAGGCATCCCCGGCAAAAACACCAAACCGTTTCGCGGCTTTGCCCTGATCGAATGGAGCCTGAGTGCGGCGCTGTTTCTGGCCGATGCGCTCAAGGCCCGCGTGGTGTGCAGCACCGATGACCCGGGGATCAAATCTCTTGTGCAGCAGCGCTACGCCGGGCGCGTCACTCTGCATGAGCGCGCCGAAGATCTGGCCAATGACACCGCCGGCATGGCCGAAGTGGTGCTGGATGTGTGCGCCGCCCTGCACGCAACCCGCTATGTCCTGCTGCAACCCACCTCTCCGCTGCGGCTGCTCAGCGATCTGAGGGCGCTGGCCCGGGCCAGCCAGCACCACGACACGGCTGTTTCCTGTAGCCGACCCTATGAGCATCCCGAAGATCTGATCATCCTCGACGGCCCGCATGGCCACCCGGCGATCAGCGCCGACAAAACCAACCGCCGGCAGGATCGCAAAACCCAATACCGCTTTGTCGATGGCGCATATTATGCCGGCACGGTGCAGACCCTGCGGGACACCGGGTCATTCCTGCCCAAGGAGGCGCATTTTCACACCCTTGGCGTCCCGGCCGGGGTGGATATTGACACGCCCTTTGACTGGGCCATGGCCGAAGCGCAGCATGATTGGCTGCAAAACGAAGGATACGAATTTGTCCGTCCCACCCGTTGACATTGCCATTATCGGTGCCGGAGCGGCGGGGCTCGAACTGGCCCGGCTGGCCTCGCGTGCCAATTTGCGGGTGGTGCTGTTTGAACAGGGGCTCTCCAATGGCCGGCACCTGTTTCAACGCATCCCGCTGATGGTGGGCAAAATCATCGGCAACCGCAAATTCGTCGATTCCCGGCAAAGCGTAGCCCAAAGCGCGGCGGCGGGGCGGGCTTTGCCGATGCTCAGCGGGCGCGGTCTGGGGGGCTCATCGCGGGTCAATGGCAATGTCGCCTATGCCGGCCCGGGCTGGCGTTACCGGCAAATCTTCGCGCCTCTGGGGCTGGATTTCGACCCGATCCTTACGCAAATCAACCACGGCGCACCGCGCGTTGCCAGTTGGAGCGATGCGCTCTCGCAGCACTTCCTGCAAGCCAGCCAACAGCCGATTGCCGACCCCGATGACGCGTTTCACAGCGCCTCGGTGCTGCATGTCAACACCCGGCGGGGCTGGCGGCATAATCATCTGGAAAATTGCCGCCAAACGGCCAAGCACGAAAACATCTATATCATCCGCCGCCCGGCCCGCAAAATCACCTTTGAGGGCCACCGCGCCATTGGGGTGCAGTTTGAGGGCGGCGCGATTTTGGCCGATAAAATCGTGTTGGCCGCCGGGGCGATTGGCTCGCCCGATCTGCTGATGCACAGCGGGGTGGGTGATGCCGGGATGCTGGAGTGCGCCGGGATTGATCCGCTGCTGGATCAGCCTCAGGTCGGGCAACATCTGAAAGACCACGCCAATCTGCGGCTGGCGTTTTCCTGCCCACAATATGACACGCTCAACCAGAAAACCCGCGGGGTCAAAGCCCTGTGGGAAGGTGTCAAATTTCTGCTGGGGCGTGAAAACAGCATCCTGCGCGGCCCCGGCGCTTCGGCGGGGGTGAATTTTGTAAATGACGGCAATGATTTCCGCATCCAGCTGGTGCATTTTACTCAGGATCGCTCGGTCGTGGGCGCTAAAGGGATCGTGTTTGAACGCTCGCAAAAGGCCAGTTTGGGGATGTATCCGCTCTGGCCGAAATCCGAAGGCGCGGTGGGCCTGACCCCGGATGGGGTGCAGATCAACCCCGGCTTTCTGACCGACCCAACCGATGTGCAAACCACGCTTGATGCCATGCAAACCGCCCGCGCCCTGATTGAGCAGATGGGCTTTGCCGCCGATCCGGTGGAGGGCAGCGACGAAGCGATCATACGTCAGGGCGTCTATTCCGGCTATCACCTGATCGGCTCCAACCGCATGTCGCCCGATGCCCAAAGCGGAGTGGTCGCGGCCGATTTCGCCGTGCATGGGCTGGAGGGGCTTTCGGTTTGCGATGCTTCGGTGCTGCCCGATCATCTTTCCTCGCACAGTTACCTGCCGACCATCGCCATGGCGCGGATGTTTGGCCAGCAACGCGGATGGCTGTGATGGGCTATCCCAAGGGGGCGATCAACCGGCTGGCCCTGCTGATCTGGCAGCTGATCTGGCACGCTTTGCTGCCGGTTTTGCTGTTTTACGTATGGAAACGCAGCCGCAAAGAGCCGCTTTATATCGAAAACCTGACCCAACGCTTTGGCGGCGGGGCGGCGGTGCCGGCGGGGGCGATCTGGGTTCATGCGGTCTCGTTGGGCGAGGTGCGGGCCGCGCGACCGTTGATTGAGGCTCTGCTGGCCCGCGGCGAGCGGATATTGCTGACCAACATGACGGCCGCCGGACGCAAGGAATCCCGCGCTCTGTTCGCCGATGCGATCAAGGCCAGGCAAATGCATCTTTGCTGGACCCCGATCGAGCTGTTCTGGGCCACGGGCCGGTTTTTCAAAAAGCACCAACCAAAATTCGGCATCATTCTGGAAATCGAGCTCTGGCCGCAACTGATGGCCTCGGCCAACCGGACGGGCATCCCCATGGTGATGGCGCAGGCGCAATACCCGGACAAAAGCTTTGCCCGCGATAGGGGCGGTTTGCAGCTGCGCGGCCAGATCGTCACCGGGTTTGACCTGATCCTGGCCAAATCCGAACGCCACGCCAAACGCTTTGCCCATTTCGGCGCCCGCGACATTCGCCTGATGGGAGACCTGCGTTTTGAGCTGCCGATCCCGCCCGCGCATCTATCTGCCGGGGCCACCTTTCGCCGGATGATCGACGCAAACCGCCCGGTGTTTTGCTTGGCCAGCACCGCACCGGATGAGGACGATCTGCTGATCCCGGTGTTGCAGGACCTACGGCAAGCGGCCATCGCCACGGGCCGACCCAAGCCGTTTTTCGTCTATGTGCCGCGCCACCCCAAGGATTTTGCCGCCACCGCCGCCAAGCTGCAAGCGGCGGGATTGCAGATGCTGCACCGCTCGCGCGATTTTGACCATGATCTGGCTCTGAACAGACCGCTGCCCGATGATCTGGATGGGCTGTTTGGGGATTCATTGGGCGAGATCAATTTCTACTTTGCCTTGGCCGATGCGGTGTTTATTGGTGACAGCTTTAACGATGAGGGCTCGCACAACATCATCGAGCCCCTGCGGCTGAGCAAACCCGTGCTGGTTGGCCCCAGCATTTGGGGGATCGAATATCCGGCGCTGGAGGCGTTGGAGGCCGGGGTTCTGACCAAGGTGGAGACTGTGCAACAGATGCAGGCGCATTGGCTGGCCTTCGACGGGCAAGAGGATCGGGCGCGGATTGAACGCTTTATGGCGCAGCATGGCGGGGCGACGGCAAAGGCGATCGGACATTTGCAGGATGTTGGATTGATTTCGTAAAGGGGCGGCAAAGCACAACGGTAGGTTCGCGCCCGACCCGTGGGCGGCTATCGGCTGGCTCGGACCTTTTGTCAGAACCAACCTGCATCACCCATACCTCTGCATAATGCCCCATAACGTCAAGAACGCCGGGTTGCGCCTGCCTGGGTAGGCGCTTGTGCGGAACATCGAAGCCATCGAGGTTCGTGAATAAAGCCACCACGTTGCACAATTGCGAAAGGTTGATTGCGCCTGCCGGGGGGCAGGCAGGCGCAGCCCGGCCTAACGGCCGGGCGGAGCATTGATAGGAAGCGCAGCTTTATGCAGAAGTCTTGCCCTTCCCAAACCCGCTCAGTTCGGCCGCCCTTTCCCCGCCGGCTTATGACCCTCAAAAAACGGAGTCATCTGCACCACGATCACGCTGTTCTCATCCAGCGCCCGCTGCATCAAACCGCGCTCATCCTCGGAAATGTCATGGCCCTGCTGCAAGCGTTCCTCCAACGTGCCATAACCCGTAACATCCAGCGGTGCCATCTCGGCCTGCTTGAGAATCGCCACCGTTTCGCGCACCGCCTCGGCCTCATCCACGCCCGAAGCATACACCATCAGCGCCGCCCCGCTGGCGCCCTTGGGCAAGCCATCGCCCTCTTTGCGCCCGACCTCGACCAGCAGCGTATAGACCTGATGGCGGAAACGCTTTTTGTTTGGTTGATCAGTCACGCAGCAACTCGTTGATTTCGGTTTTCGAGCGGGTTTTTTCATCCACCCGTTTCACAATCACCGCGCAATACAGGCTGATATTGTTCCCGGTCGGCATATTCCCGGCCACCACGACCGAATAGGGGGGCACTTCGCCATACATGATTTCTCCGGTTTCGCGATCAACGATCTTGGTGGATTGGCCAATATAAACGCCCATCCCCAGAACCGAACCCTCGCGCACGATACAGCCCTCAACCACCTCAGAGCGCGCCCCGATAAAGCAGTTATCCTCAATGATGGTCGGCCCTGCCTGCATCGATCTGCGCACAAGAGCCCACCGAAGCCCAGGTATCCACCATGGTGCCTTCGTCCACATAAGCCCCCAGATTGACAAAAGACGGCATCAGCACCACGCCGGGCGCAATATAGGCCGATTTGCGGACAATCGCACCGGGAACCGCCCGGAACCCGGCCTTGTTCCATTGCGCATCGCCCCAGCCCTTGAACTTGCTATCAACCTTATCCCACCAGTCGCTGCCCTGAGGGCCACCGGACATGGCCTCCATATCATGCAGGCGAAACCCCAGCAGAACCGCCTTTTTTGCCCATTGATTGACATGCCAGCGGCCATCAGTCTGCTTTTCCGCCACCCGCAACGCACCGCTATCCAGCGCGTTCAGAGTGTCCTCAATCGCCTCGCGCACCTCGCCTGTGGTGGCAGGGGTGATGGTGTCGCGCGCATCCCATGCGGCTTCGATCACGGTTTCAAGTTGGGTGTTTGACATTCGGCGCTTCCTTGTAGACATCTATGACTTTGTTAAGGACCAGCATATAAACGCAAGCTTTGGCCGATACAATGCGACAGGAGAGGCAAACAAATGAATAAAGAACACCGCAGGCACCCCATGCGCCATTCACGGCAGGATATTGAAACCGCCCGCGACATCCCCGATACCCCGCAAACCCGGGCGCCGTCTTACCGGCTGGCCTTTGCCGATGATGCGTTTCTGTGCCGGGATGAGCTGCGCCCGGTGCGGTTGCAGCTGGAACTGCTCAAACCGGAATTGGCGCTGGATGAGGCCGGGATTGACTCAACCATCGTTCTGTTTGGCGGTGCCCGCATCCCTGAGCCCGCGCAAAAGCACACCGCCCGCACCAACACACTGGCGGAGCTGTCAAAATACTATCAGGAGGCCCGCGAATTTGCCCGGCTGATGACCTTGAAAAGCAACGGCAATGGCGGCAAGGAAAATGTGATCGTCACCGGCGGCGGCCCCGGCGTGATGGAGGCCGGCAACCGTGGGGCACTGGATGCAGGCGGGGTGTCGATTGGCCTGAACATCGTCTTGCCGCATGAACAAGCGCCAAACGCCTATGTCACCCCGGATCTGTGTTTCAACTTCCACTATTTCGCGATCCGCAAGATGCATTTCCTGATGCGCGCCAAGGCGGTTGCCGTGTTCCCCGGCGGGTTTGGCACGCTGGATGAGATGTTTGAAACCCTGACGCTGATCCAAACCCGGCGGATGCAGCGGGTGCCGTTTTTGCTGTTTGGCGAAACATTCTGGCGCGACATCATCAACTGGGAGGCTCTGTCAGAAGCCGGCACCATCAGCGCCGAAGATCTGGAACTATTCAAATTCGTCGAAACCGCGCAAGAGGCGGTCGAGCTGATTGAGAACTGGCAAAGCTAAAGCCCCCTGCCCCCGGCAGGCTTAAGGACGGCGTTGCGGACTGAAACCGGCATGATACAGAGGTCGTTATGAATGGCGCATCGGGGTAAGCAGGCCTCTTGATCACAGATCCTGCCTTGCGCCACGCAGCTTACGCCACAGCATACTCGCGCCGATCATGACGCAAAGGGCGATGATCACACCAAAGGTCACACCCGCCAAAACGCCCGCACCGGCGAAAAGCAAGCCGAAATAAACAAGGCCCAGCCACGGCAGCGCCAAAACCAAACGAAAGAAATGCCGATGCAGGCCTTTTTCCTCGCCGGGGCCAAGCATCATGCCGTCATAGTCACGGCCCTCCTGACCATCCCGCAGGGGGGCTTCTCTGAAATTGTAACGGTTCAGATAGATCATCTCGAACAGCTTTGAGATCACCGCACGATTGCCAAAATAGGCCGAATGAGACGCACCCGGATCCGGCGCATACAGATTGGCAACATGAACATTGTCAACCCGATTGCGCAGCCCCCGGCGTCCGACAGGCGAATGCAGTGCGCCACTGATGATGTCGGCCTGATCCCAGAAATTGACCCAATGGATATGGGGTTTGCGGTTCTTGGCAAAGGGGGCTTCGCTGATGTCCCCCCGCAAGGTATCAACAATGCGGATATAGCGATGAAACGCGCTGCGGGTGCTTTCGAAAAAATAGTTGATCTTGTCGATCGGGCTGGCAATCGTCACGAAATGACTGATTTTTTCCAACGGCACCGGCCCCTTGATCGGATTGGCCGAATTGCGCGCACGGTTGTTCCGCGCCAGAGCAAGCAACATATCATGCGCAACGCTGGTGCCCAGGCTATGACTGACCACCACCACACGTTCACAGCGGGGGTCCAGCAACACATGCGCCACGATGCGGGTTGCCTCGTCGAGAACACGGCGTCTTCGGATGTGCTTTTCGTCGGTTTCCTCATAGGTGACCCACGCTTCGACATCCCCCATATGGCCGCTCAGAAACTTGCCCAGCCCGAAAGCAATCAGCAAATTCACCAAAAGACCCGTGGCCGTGGAAACCGAGGGGTGAAAATTCTGACGCAGATATTCGGCAAAGGGCAGCCTGCTATCCGCAAGGAATGAAGACCCGGAAACAAGCTGCAGGATCGACAGGATCGACCAAATCAACAAACCGCCGGTCAAAATCATGGCCAGCAGGATGGTTGTGATAAAGAAAATATTACGCGCCTCCATCCGCAGATAGGCGCGATGCCAAGCCCGGGCCAGCGTGATCAGGCGGTGTGTGGTCTCCGGGCGTTTGGAATACTCTGTTTCGATAAAAGACAGAAACTGCTCGAAATGCCCTTCGGGAAAATCACGCTTGGCATCAAGGCGCTCGAAATCCGCGTAAAGGCGCAGAAGCTTGCCAAAATCCGCTTCCCGGGTGGTTTCCGGCCAGTTTGATTTGTCCTCGTGCAATTCCGCCAGGACAGAGCGGCGCAGGCGATGGCGTTCCCGCCAGGGGCTGAAACAGGTTTGCAGGGGGCGTTTGGCCTGCAAGAAAATCCACTTGGCCACAGCAGCAGGCGAGCGCACCCCGGCCATGACAGGAGCCCAGTAGATTTCGTAAAACCGGGCCTCTGACGACGTCCGCTCTCCGGGGGCACCGGGGGTGACATGACGCGTTCGGATATAGGTGACATCATCGCCTTTCGACGCCCGGCATTGCTCGATCCGCGGTTTGATTTTGGTCAGGATCCCCGGCTTTTCGCCGCGCTGATGGTAAGAATTGGACAGATAAGTATCAACGGCATCAATCAGGCGGCTGACCTCTTCGAAACGGCGCTGATTGCCCATGCCATGCACATACAGCACCGCCGTATAGCCCGTGCCACCGGGCTTCTCTGTTTTGACGTTTTCATCGGTTTGAGCGTTGGTCATATCGGCCCTTCCCCCCATGCGGCACAACCGGTAAGTAGCACAATCCGGCCCTTTTGTCTTGTTCTGATTGTCACCGCTGAGCGCAGCATCTGGCCAAAACCGGCCCCCAACGCCCTGCCCCCTTTTTCAGGCTCGATCGTCCAGCGCGTTTGTTCGCTCTTTATCTGCCAGAAATGGGCGCAGAGACCCGGTTATGGCGATGGGTTTGGTCTGATTGAAGATGTGGCCAAGAACCGAGATGCTGTGGTTGAAGACCCTTGCGGAGGGCAAGAGCAGACATCTTCAACGATTGTAGGGTCTCAAAACCCGAAGCCCGACCACAAACCGTTGCTGGTGTCCAGCGCTGCAAAAGAAAGAGCCTGAGCTGTCAAGCGCGCGGGGGCAAACCGAACGATATAATCCAAGCAAGAAACAGGCCGCCAAACAGACCGGTGACTCCATCCGACCATGTTGCAAAAACCACAATCACAACCTGAAAGATTCGAATGCCGATCACACTTCCGAGCGCCGCAAGTAATTCCTCTGGACTCATGTCCTCACGCATTGGCACATCCCTCTTTCCAAGCCACCAGCAAGGCGTTCTCCCCTGCGCTCCACCTTTGATTGTAACCATCCAAAACCCAAACGTCCACTGCTTGGCGTCGTGGTTGCAAAATGCGGGAAGGAAAACGGCCCAAATCCAATGGCATCACAAACGAAAAAGGGGGGCACCGCAGCCCCCCTTTCCCAATCAAATACCGAACAATATCAGTCCAGCTTGCGTTCGATCTCTTCACGCTCAAAGATTTCGATCACGTCACCGGCGCGGATGTCCTCATAACTTTCAAACGCCATGCCGCATTCCTGACCGGACTGAACCTCGGCCACTTCGTCCTTGAAGCGCTTGAGAGTTTTCAACGTGCCCTCATGGATCACCACATTGTCACGCAGCAAACGCACCCCGGCAGACCGCCGCGCCACGCCTTCGGTCACCAGACAGCCCGCCACCCGGCCAACGCCGGTGACTTTGAACACCTCTTGGATCTTCGCATAGCCGATGAAGTTCTCGCGGATCTCAGCCCCCAGCAGCCCCGAAGCCGCCGCCTTGACGTCATCCACCAGATCGTAAATCACCGAGTAATAGCGGATCTCGATGCCCTTCTGATTGGCGCTGTTACGGGCCGAGGTATTGGCCCGCACGTTAAAGCCAAACACCGGCGCGTTCGAGGCTTCGGCCAGACTGATATCGCTTTCGGTAATCGCGCCAACGCCCGAATGCAGCACCCGCACCCGCACCTCTTCATTGCCGATCTTGGCCATGGCCTGCACGATCGCCTCGGCAGAGCCCTGCACATCTGCCTTGACCAGAATGGGCATCTCGGCGACGTTTTCATCCGCCTTGGCTTTTTCCATCAGCTGTTCCAGCGTGGTGGCCGCGCCAAGGGTTGCGCGTTTTTCTTTGGCTGCACGCGCCCGGAATTGTGCGATTTCGCGGGCCTGAGCATCGGTTTCAACCACGTTCAGCACGTCACCGGCTTCGGGTGTGCCGTTCAGGCCCAGCACCTCGACCGGAACCGAAGGCCCGGCCTCTTTGATGCGCTCGCCGCGGTCATTGATCAGGGCGCGGACCTTGCCGTATTGCTCGCCCACTACGAAAATATCGCCCTGGCGCAAGGTGCCGTTTTGCACCAGCACCGTGGCCACCGGGCCGCGGCCGACATCTAGCTTGGCTTCGATCACCGCACCAGTCGCGGCGCGGCTCGGGTTGGCCTTGAGATCAAGCAATTCCGCCTGCAAACCGATATTTTCCAGCAGCTCATCCAGCCCCGTGCCATTGATCGCCGAAACCTCGACATCCAGCACGTCACCCGACATTTTCTCAACAATCACCTCATGTTGCAGCAGATCGGTGCGCACCTTGTCCGGGTTGGCGCCGGGGCGGTCGATCTTGTTGATCGCCACGATCATCGGCACACCCGCCGCTTTGGCGTGGTTGATCGCCTCTATGGTTTGCGGCATCACCGCGTCATCAGCGGCCACCACCAGCACTACAATATCGGTCACCTGCGCCCCGCGGGAACGCATCGACGTAAACGCGGCGTGGCCCGGCGTATCCAGGAAGGTCAACACCGCCCCGTCATCGGTTTGCACCTGATAGGCGCCGATATGCTGGGTAATGCCGCCGGCCTCGCCCGAAACCACCTTGGTGTGGCGAATGGCATCCAGCAAAGAGGTTTTGCCGTGATCCACATGGCCCATCACCGTGATCACCGGTGGACGGGGTTGCAGATCTTCTTCTTTGTCTTCTTCGGCATGAATCACGTCCTCAACATCAGCGTCCGAAACCCGCACAACACGGTGGCCGAATTCTTCGACAATCAATTCAGCCGTGTCCGCATCAATAGATTGGTTCTGGGTCACCATCATGCCCATATTCATCAGCGCCTTGACCACATCGGCGACCCGCTCCGCCATGCGATGTGCCAGCTCGGACACCACAATGGCTTCGGGAACCTGCACGTCATGGATGATCTTTTCACGTTCAACCGGTGCACCCATCGCCTTTTGCCGGGCGCGTTCCTGCTGGCGCTTCATCGCCGCCATCGAACGCTGCCGGTTGCCATCGCCAGACAGCGCCTGATTGAGCGTCAGTTTACCCGAGCGCCGCCCACCGCCACCATCGCGGCCCTTGTTGCCCTTGGGCTGACGGCTGCGATTGTCGGCATCAGGCTTGCGCGGAGCCGAAGAGGGCTTGCCTACGCTACGATCCGCCGGATCAGGAGCCGGTTGCGACCGCGCCTGCGCCAGAGCCTGCTCGCGTTTTTCGGCCTCGGATGCGGCCTGACGGGTGCGCTCTTTTTCCTCTTCCTTGGCCTTTTGGCGCTCAACGCGTTCGCGTTCTTCCTGAAGCTTGGCCTCGGCCTCGGCCTTGCGGCGCTCGCGTTCGGCGATGCGGGCCTCTTCTTCGGCCTTGCGCTTGGCGGCATCCTCGGCCTCGCGGGCCTTGGCCAGCTTCAGCGCTTTCATGCGCCGCTCCAGCTCCGCATCGGAAATCCCCGCAGGCCGCTTCGAGGACGGAGCAGTCTGGACAACTTTGTTCTTGCCGCCGATCTGCGGTTTAGCCCCACCAGGCTTGGGCACCACAACGCGTTTGCGCTTGGTTTCCACTACGACACTCTTGGTGCGCCCGTGGCTAAAGCTCTGCTTTACATTGCTGCTTCCTCTACAACACGTTTTGTGAGTCCACCAGCCGCAAGCGCCCCATGTATCACATTTTCTCGGCCAAAAGCCAAACCTAATTCTTGGCCCGTCAGGATTCCGATAAAACCATCCGGACCACCGGGGGCGCGCAGTCGGGACTTGCCCCGTTCCGAGCCATCCCTAGCCTGCAACAAAACCCGCGCCCGTTCGCTGATCAGCCAGCTTTTGACCTTTTCATAACCTGTCACCGCCAGACCAGCCTTGCGGGCCAGCGAGATCAGCTCGATCAGCCGTTTGGCCAAGGCTGCCTCGGTCAGACCGATCAGATCATCGGGCAGCGTCACCGGCTGTTTGGCGGCTCGGGCAAACAGCCCCTTTTTCACCGCCTTTTGCAGAGCCGCCCGATCCGCCGACACCCAAATGCCACGCCCGGGCAGCTTTTGCAGCACATCCGGCACCAGCCAGCCATCCGGGCCGACCACGAAACGGATCATCCCCGCCTTGGGCGCGGTGGCACCGGTGGCGATGCAGCGCCGTTCAACGGCCCCGGAATCTTTTTTGTGGTGCTGATGCGTCATTGGTTGATCCGACCCCGTGAACTCAGGCCTCGGCCTCCTCGCTCAATTCGCCGGCCTCGTTGCCCTCTTCGGCTTCCAGCTCGGCCGGATCGACCCAACCCAGCTGGATCCGGGCCGTCATTACCATGTTTTGGGCCTCTTGCAATGAGACATCGAATTCTTCCAGCACCCCGTCATCCTTGACCCGCTCGCCATCGACGGTGGTCCAGCCGCCGGAAAGCTCCCAATCGGCACAGGTGGCGAAATCTTCAATCGTCTTGATGCCATCCTTGCCCAGCGCTTCCAGCATTTGCGGAGTCAGCCCTTCAAAGGCGATCAGGCTATCCTCAACCCCCAATTCACGGGCGGCTTCCATCGCCTTTTTGTTGGCGGCCTCAAGGTAGTCACAAGCGCGGGCCTGCAATTCCTTGGCGGTATCTTCGTCGACGCCGTCGATCACCAGCAACTCGTCCAACTCGACATAGGCAACCTCCTCCAGCGAGGAAAAGCCCTCAGCCACCAGCAGTTGCGAGAAAAACTCATCCACATCCAGCGCCTGCATGAACATTTTGGTGCGCACGGCGAATTCTTTCTGACGGCGCTCGGATTCTTCGGCTTCGGTCAGGATGTCGATGTCCAGACCGGTCAGCTGGCTGGCCAGACGCACATTCTGACCCCGGCGGCCAATGGCCAGCGACAGCTGCTCATCGGGCACCACGACTTCGATGCGCTCGGCTTCTTCGTCAAGAACCACTTTGGACACCTCAGCCGGTTGCAAAGCGTTGACCAGAAATGTCGGCGCGTCTTCGTTCCAGGGGATGATGTCGATTTTTTCGCCCTGAAGCTCGTTCACCACCGCCTGAACCCGGCTGCCGCGCATCCCGACACAAGCCCCGACCGGATCAATCGAGCTGTCATAAGAGATCACAGCGATCTTGGCGCGCGAACCGGGATCACGGGCCACGGCCTTGATTTCGATGATGCCATCATAGATCTCCGGCACTTCCATCTTGAACAGCTCGGCCATGAATTGCGGATCGGTGCGGCTGAGGAAAATCTGCGGGCCGCGCACCTCGCGGCGAACATCCTTGATGTAGCAGCGGATGCGCTCATTGGGGCGATAGCTCTCGCGGCCGATCTTTTCATTGCGTCGCAGGATGGCTTCGCCACGGCCCATATCGACGATGACATTGCCGTATTCCTCGCGCTTGACCACGCCGTTGATGATGGTGCCGACCTTGTCCTTGAATTCTTCGTATTGACGATCACGCTCGGCCTCGCGGACCTTTTGCAGGATCACCTGCTTGGCCGATTGCGCCGCGATCCGGCCCATTTCAACCGGCGGCACGACCTCTTCAAAAGTGTCCCCGATTTGCGGATCGTCCATATATTGTTTGGCCTGTTCAACAGTGAATTCGGCCTGATAGTTTTCCAGCTCGTCATCGGCGACCACGGTGCGGTAGCGCTTGAATGTCGCCCGGCCAGTCTTGCGGTCGATGGAAACGCGGATGTCCATCTCCATGCCGTAGCGCGATTTGGCGGCGCGGGCCAAACTTTCTTCCATCGCGGCGATCACCAATTCCGGGTCGATCATTTTTTCGCGCGCAACCGCCTCGGCGGTTTGCAGCAATTCAAGTTGGTTTGCACTGGTAATAGCCATGTCAGCCCTCTTTGGTGTCTGAATCGGTGGTTTCATTGGTATCGCCCGCGGCCTTGCGCTGGCGGAGCATTTCGCTAATCAGATCATCGGTCAAAACCAGCTTGGCGTCGGACAGCCAGTCAAATTTCAACCCGATCGTGCCTTCCTGAATGGTGATCAGCACTTCGTCATCCAGAGTGCCGGCCAGTTCGCCCTTAAAGCGGCGGCGGCCATCGACCAGCTCTTCGGTTTCCAGCTTGGCCTCATAGCCGTTCCACAGATCGAAATCCTTGAGCCGGGTCAGCGGCCGGTCGATCCCGGGGCTGGAGACCTCGAGCGCATAAGGATCAGAGACCGGATCCTCAACATCCAGAATGGCCGAAAGCGCGGTGGAGATTTCGGCGCAATCATCAACCTCGATGCCGCCCTCGGGGCGTTCGGCCATGATTTGCAGCACTTTGTTTTTGCCCCCTTGCAGGCGCACCCGCACCAGCTCATACCCCATACCCTCAATCACGGGCTGGATGATTTCGGCCAATTTGCGATCAATGGCGGCTTTGGCGATCAGGTTTGACATATGATCCGTTCTTTAAACTGTTTTTTCGTCACCCCGCCTTTTCGGCCTTCTTTGCGGAAAGCACAAAAAAACGGGCGCGCGGCCCGTTGCATCCTCCGGTGGGCGCTGGGGGTGGAGACCAACGCGCCGCTGTTGGAATTGCATATAGAGCAGGAAAGCCGAATCGGCAAGGGGGTCTGGGTAATTTGGTATGTGGCAACGGTGGTACAGCCCAAAGCCCCGTCAAAAAGGATGCTGCGGATTGTGCAAATATCTGCAACGGCCTTAACGGAACCGGTTAAGACGAATGCTGCTGATCGTTTCTGAAATCATCGGCATCCCCCTGATTTCCTGCAGAATGCGATCCAAAAGCTGAAGCGACGATACGCGCAGCTCCACAATAAGGTCATACGCCCCATTGGCGCTGCTCAGGCTTTCCACTTCGGCGATGCGCTTGAGTTGGTCAATCGTTTTACGGCTGTCACCGGATTTCATAGACACCAAGACCAAGGCTTCGATGAACGCCTGTTCCGAGTGGACCCCCAGCTCCAATGTAAACCGCTTGATGGTTCCGTTGGTCTTCAATCTGTCAATTCGGTTCTGAACCGTCGCGCGCGATACGCCCAGAACCCGTGCAAGCTCAGCCGCAGGGCGGCGCGAATCCATGCTTAAGAGCCTCAGCAGTTCTTTGTCTGTGTCGTCCATTGGATTTCCTGACGATAAGCGCTTTGAGCCTTTATATTCGCAAACATTTTAGCGATTAGACAGGAAAAAGATCTGTTTCGCCAAATTTGTTTGTTCACAATGAGGTCGAAACAAAAGGAGTGTTGGAAATGAAAGTTACCGTTTGTCAGATCGACCCACGCGCCTCAGAACTCGGAGCGTTCTTGTCTGGTCTGAAAGAGCACCTCAAGGCGAACGCAAGCGAATTCCTGTTGCTGCCGGAAATGGGGTTTGCAGACTGGCTGGCAGCGGATGAAACGCCGGATGCAAAGCGTTGGGATCAAGCCGTTGCAGCACATGAGCATCATATTTCACAACTTTCCAGCTTTGGCGTGGGGGGCGTTTTGGGGACAAGACCTGTGGTGAATGCGGCGGGCAGTCGCCGCAACCAAGCTTATGTCTGGTCACGCCAGACCGATATCGCAACATCATTCCATGACAAGTGTTACCTCCCGGATGAGCCCGGATATTACGAGCACCGTTGGTATGATCGTGGCGAAAGGCGCTTCGATACCGCAAGGCTGCTTGGAATGCGTCTGGGTGTCCAAATCTGTACGGAGATGTGGTTCTTTGAATGGGCACGGCACTATGCAGCTTCGCGTGTCGATCTGCTGTGTGTTCCGCGCGCTACGCCGCATGGCACAGTCAACAAGTGGTTGGCAGGTGGGCAAGCGGCGGCTGTGTGTTCGGGCGCTTATTGTCTTTCATCCAATCTATGGGCGCCCGAGGGCAACGGTCCTGATTTGGGCGGTTTAGGCTGGGTCATCGACCCAGAGGGCAACATCCTGGCGACAACTGATGTCGACAATCCATTTGCCACTGCCGACATCAACCTAGAATTCGCCAAAGCGAGCAAGGCGACCTATCCACGCTATGTGCCGGAATGAACGCAGATATTGGTGATCGGAACAGGATCAGCCGTTTTGTCCCGCATCGCTGCCGATGGGGTGGATATCCTTTGATATTGCAAAAGGTAAAACCGATACGGCAATGGCAAAACCCTGTGCCGCCCCGCATTTGGCTTTGACCCGGCTCGGGAATTGGGCCAGATTGCCGGTAAGCGGGGCCATAATAGCGGAGGATATCATGCAAACCCTATCCGAAAACACCTGTTTTGCCGGCACTCAGGGGGTGTATCGTCACCGCTCGCAGTGCTGCGACTGCGAAATGACCTTTGCGGTTTACCTGCCGCCGCAGGCCCGGCAGCACCCGGTTCCGGCGCTTTGGTACCTGTCAGGGCTGACCTGCACCCATGAAAACGCCATGACCAAAGCAGCCCTGCAAGAACACGCCGCCCGGCGCGGGGTGGCGCTGATTTTCCCCGATACCTCGCCCCGGGGCGAAGGCGTGGCCGATGATGACGATTACGCGCTGGGTCAGGGTGCCGGGTTTTACGTCAATGCCACGCAACAACCTTGGGCGGCGCATTTTCAGATGCATGACTATGTGCTGAACGAATTGCCGGCGCTGATTCAGCAACATTTCCCCATCAACGAAATGCGCGGCATCACCGGCCATTCGATGGGTGGGCATGGGGCGCTGACTCTGGCGCTGAACAACCCCGATATTTTCCACTCGGTTTCCGCCTTTGCGCCGATTGCCAACCCCAGTGAGTCTGACTGGGGGCGCGGACAGCTGAGCGCTTATCTCGGCGATGATCCCACGCTTTGGCAGCGCCATGATGCCAGCGTGCTGGTCGGCGACAAGGGCTGGCCGCGCGATGTGCTGATTGATCAGGGCGCGGCGGATCAGTTTCTGGATTTGCTCAAACCCGAAGCCCTAGCCTCGGCCCTCACCCGCGCCCGCATTCCGCACAACTTCCGAATGCAGGCGGGCTATGATCACAGCTATTATTTTGTCTCGACTTTTGCCGGGGATCATATAGATTGGCACGCGGATAGATTGCTGGGTCAGGGGCAGTCAGGATGATTTGTGCAAAACATCAATCGGCACTTAGCGGTTTTCATTGACGCCGACAACATGCCCGCCAAATATGCGGATGCGATTTCCAACGAGATCGCATCGTTTGGCAAGGCCGGTATCGGACGTATTTATGGGGATTTTCAAGGCGGTCCGCCTCAGGGTTGGACACAGGCGATCCTGAACAGATATGCGATCCTCCCGTAACAGCAATTCACCAATATCGCTGGCAAGAATGCTGCCGATATTGCCTTGGTGATTGATGCGATGGACGTGCTGCACACCGGGCGCTTCAGGCGGTTTGTGATCGTTTCATCGGATAGTGATTTTACCCGGCTGGCCAGCCGCATTCGTGAAGAAGGGGGCGATGTGATTGGCATTGGCGAAAGGAAGACCTCTAAATCATTGCGCAACGCCTACCGCAGCCGCGTGCTCAGCAATCTCAAGCGCCGCGCCAAGCCGTCTGGCCTCCGCAGGAATTACCTGCGGAGGCCAACATGGCTGTTTCTTAGGAAGGCTATTGTGCACTATAAGTGGTTTTACCATTCATAATTGTCATATCAACCTTAACATTATGAATATCTGTCGGCTTAATTTTGAATAAGTTTTCATCCAAAACTACAATATCAGCAGCTTTACCAACCGTTAGTGAACCGATTTCTTTTTCCATTCCCAACTGATAAGCAGCGTTAATGGTGTAGCCTTTAATCATGCTTTCTAGCGACATTTTTTCGCCTTCTTCTCCCAGGCTTTTGGCACCTTCATCAAAGCCTTTGCGAGTCATGCCCACTTCGATATTGTTCAATGGAACAAGCCCATATTTGCCACCAACAGGGAAGTCGCTACCAAAAGTCACTTTAGCACCGCCATCTTCCATTGACTTAATACGGTAACGCTGCTTTGAACGAGCCTCGCCCAAGTTCGGATTAACTTCGTCTTCTTGCGACATCCACGCAGGGGTGGTTTGAGCGACAACATCAAGCCCACCAAAACGTGGCACGTCTTTATCCTGCGTTAGAATAACGTGTGCCATCGCAAAGCGACTTTTGGTGTTTGGCACTTGTTTCCTGGCGTATTCCACAGCATCAAGTCCTTCCGAAACGGTTTTATCTCCGATAGCGTGAATATGGACATTCAGGTCTTCTCTAGCAATATCGGCAACAAAGTTTTTCAATACATCGCCTGACAGTAAAATACCACCTTTGTTACCTTTATCGCCCGTGTAATCTGCCAACAAGGCAGCCGTTTTCGCCTCCATCGTGCCGTCATTATGAATTTTAATGGTATTCGGGCGGATTAAAGCAGATTGATATTTTGCTTTATAACCTTTGATTTTTTCAATCGCTGTCGGTATCTGGCTGGGCGATTGAATGATATATGAGCTGGTCACTTTTACAGGCAATTTTCCTGCCTTTTCCAAGCTGGCAAGGGCAGGATAGACCATATCTTCCATTTGCATCATGCCTGCATCATAGTAAGCGGTTAAGCCCAATGACGGCAACATGGGGAACAACTGTTCGCCCCCTTTGATGATCAATTCTGGTGGCAATAGTTTTAATTTGCTCATCAATGGGTAAATGGTCATCGCCTCCATATTGTAGCCTGAGGGCTCGCCTTTGGCATTGCGTTTGTACATATGCACCCCTGGGACTGGGTCTGGCGTATCTTTAGTAATGCCCGCCATCTCAAGGGCTTTGGAGTTAAACCAAGCCGAGTGACCGCCTTCGTCAATAATGACCGCAGGGCGATTGGGTACAACTTTATCAAGCATCTCTTTAGTAGGGCCGTCTTTACCAAAAGCGGCTGCCGCAAAACCCAAGCCCAAAATCGCAGGGGCATCAGGGTTGGCATCAGCGAATTTTTTGATTTCTGCCGCCCAACTTTCTGGTGTGCCTGATTCATCCAGTTTAACAGCACTGGCAATCGCCGCACCAAGGGCAAAGTGAGCGTGAGTATCAATAAAACCGGGGAGAACAAATTTACCTTTCAAGTCATCAACTTTGGTGTCTTTGCCGATGTATTCAGCAACTTTGTCATTGCTACCAACAAAAACGATTTTGCCGTCATCAATTGCGATAGCTTGAGCGTTAGGATTTTTTGCATCAACGGTGTAAACATCAGCATTTTTTAACACACGGTCGGCTGGGTCAGCTGCAAGTGCCATTTGTGTTGTCAAACTGGTAACCAATAGGGTAACAGGGATTTTTTTCATGATTTTTTTCATGGCGATTGCCTCAGTGGGTTATGGTTGAAAATACACAATATTAGGCTCTCCCCGAAGTCAAGCGTTGCTTTCGGCCCCATCATCACGCTCAGCGGCGTCGATCATGTCCTGATAAGCCCATGGTAGCAACTCTGCGAAGCGACTGACGGGATAATCCTGAATGCGTTCAAGGACCCAAGCGAGCCATGCTTCAGGGTTTCCCGGCGCGGAAATATAAGCCACAATATACAAGCAACACCAAGCCATTTCAGAGGAACCAGATGAGTGCGATTTACATTGACGCCGATGCCTGCCCGGTCAAATCCGAGGCCGAACGGGTGGCCAGCCGTTACCAACTGCCGGTGTTCATGGTCTGCAATGGCGGGCTTCGGCCCTCGGCCAATCCGCTGGTGCAGGTGGTGTTTGTGCCCGAGGGGCCTGATGTTGCCGATATGTGGATCGCCGAGCGCGCCACGGTTGGCGATGTGGTGATCACCGGCGACATCCCTCTGGCCGCCAAATGCCTTGAGGCCGGTGCCCGGGTGCTACGCCATAATGGCGAGGTGCTGACCCCGGGCAATATCGGCAACATATTGGCCATGCGTGACCTGATGGCGGATTTGCGGGCGGCGGACCCATTTCTCGCAGGTGGAGGCAAAGCCTTTTCCAAAGCTGATCGCGCCCGGTTTCTATCGGCGCTGGATGGAGAAATCCGTAAGGCGATGCAACAGCGCCCATGATGGCCGTGACCGCTTGGCCCGCCGCACATCCCGCTCTATAAGCCCGGCCATGAGCAAAATTGAACTCCCCCCGCTATGGCTGGCCGCCTTTGCCGCACTCGCTTGGTGGCAGTCGACTTATTATGATATGCGCCTCAGCTTCGGCCCGGTCTGGGCGGATTTTCTGGGCGGGCTTTTGATTGGCGGCGGGCTGTTGCTGATCCTGCTGGCGGCGACCGAGTTTCGCCGTCACCACACCACCCTGATGCCGCACAGCAAAAGCAGCCAATTGGTGCAATCGGGCATTTACAAACGCAGCCGCAACCCGATTTATCTGGGCGATGCGATGATTTTGGCCGGGCTGATCCTGCGCTGGGATGCGGTGTTGTCGCTGCCTCTGATCCCGATTTTTATCTGGGTGATTGAAAAACGCTTTGTCCTCGACGAGGAAAAACATCTGCGCCGGACGTATCGGGCGCTGTGGGCATCCTATGAACGCCGGGTGCGGCGCTGGCTGTAATCCCCTCTGCCCGGGAGCATACGGAACGACCCGAAACCACAAACGGAAACCACAAAAAACCCGCAACCAGCCTACTGCCGATTGCGGGTTGCATTTTCAGCCTTGTAAGCCCGGCTTATTCGGCCAGCATGGCGTCAGCTTCTTCAAAAAGCTTTTTCATGACCTTTTTGGCCTTGCCGCGCTGTTTGACTTCTTTAATCGCTTCGTAGTTGCCCGAGACATCACCCACCAGGATCAGCCCGACCATGCCCAGCGATTTGTGAGGCTGGCAGAAGTAACCATAGGCCCCTTCAACGTCCAGAGTGACTTCGAAATCCTTGTTCAGCTTGCTCTTCCAGCCTTCGGCGCCTTCGGGGATCATGTCCTTGTAGGAAACCGAGTTGTGGCCTTTGTCAACTGCCACAAACTTGACGGTGTCGCCGGGGTTGATCTTGAGAACCGCGGGCAGAAACACATTCTTCTGCTTCTTGTCATCAGGGTGCTTGTTCAGCATCTGGACTTCGTGCGTCACAGGGCCCTCTGCGCGCAAAGCGGTTGGCAATACGGTGGTTGCGGCGGCGGCGGCCCCCATGAGCTTCAAAGCATCGCGACGTGTTTTCGTCATCTGCGTTCTCCTTGTTTAAAGACAGACACCACATAACACCTCGGCGCAAAAATTCAATGCGCGGTATTGTCCTAGCCCCGAATGAGCTGCGATTTCGGCGAATTTCCGATAAAAATGCTCTCAAAGGTGCGCTTTAACGCCGTGTCCAGGTCTGCCATGGTCACGGGCAAGCCCAAATCCACCAGGCTGGTCACCCCATATTGGCGAATCCCGCAGGGGATGATGCCGCTGTAATGCTCCAGATCGGGCTCGACATTGATCGAGATGCCATGAAAGCTGACCCATTTGCGCAGCCGCACGCCAATAGCGGCGATCTTGTCCTCGGCCAAAGACCCATCGGGCATCAGAGGCTTATCCTTGCGTTGCACCCAAACCCCGACCCGGCCGGGGCGGATTTCGCCCTGAACGCCGAATTCGGCCAATGTGGCGATCACCCAATCTTCGAGCTGACGCACGAATTTGCGCACATCGCGGCCGCGTTTGTTCAGATCCAGCATCACATACACCACCCGCTGGCCGGGGCCGTGATAGGTATATTGACCGCCGCGCTTGCTGACATGCACTTCAAAGCGATTCGGGTCCGTCAGATCATCTTTTTTCGCGCTGGTGCCAGCGGTATAAAGCGGCGGATGTTCCAGCAGCCAGATGGCTTCGTCCATCTCGCCCGCGGCAATACCGGCGGCGCGGTTTTCCATTTCCTGAACCGCAAATTCATAGGCGGTCAGACCGGGGGAATGCAGCCATTGAACCATTATTTATGCCTCTTCATGCCCCCTGTGCAGACTGGACAGGTTTGTTTTTCGGGCTATAGTATTACCATGTTATTTTGTGCGCGACCTTTGCGGGCCGCAAGTGGTGGTTTATATTTATATTACAGGAGAATACACATGTTTCCAAAGAGTTTAACAGCCGGTTTTATCATGGCTGCCTTGGCAACAACACCCGCCAACCCTGTCCTTGCCGGGGGCAGCGATGTGGTCGGCGGCATTATCGGCGGCATTATCGGCGGAGCAATCGTTAACAGCGCCCAGAAACAGAAACAAAAGCGCCGGACGGTCCGGCATCGCACCACCCGCAAAAGCGGGGTCAGCAGTGCGCAACGGGCCGAAAACCGTGAAATTCAAACCTCGCTCAATTATTTCGGTTTCCCCGCCGGGGCTGCGGATGGGGCGCTGGGGCGCAAATCGCGGGCGGCGATTTCGTCTTATCAGGCATTTATGGGCTATCCGGTCAGCGGCCAGCTGACCCTGTTTGAAAAGGATTTCCTGCTGAATTCCTATCGCCGCGCTCAGGCCGGCGGTTATGCGACCCAGCAGTTGATTGCCGAAAACGGCCAAGGGGTGCGCGGGCTGCTGCTGTCCTATCGTTCCGAGCAGCAAAACGGCGGCCAGAATATCGCCGGAACTGGAACCAGTGGATCGCTTGGAGGCTTGCCCTCAGAGGTTTCCGATTCAGTGCGTGAAATCGCCAGAAGCGCCGATCCCACCGCAATGCAGTTGATCCAGCGTGCCGGCTTCGTGCAACTGGCCGATATGAACGCCGATGGGCGCACCGATTACATTCTGGATACCTCAGTCACCGGCAGCGCCTTTTGGTGTAATGCCGATAACTGCGCCGTGCGGGTGTTCTTATCAACGCCCAGCGGGTATCAGCGCAGCGATTTTCAGGCGTTCAATGTGACCCCGGCAATGTTTGAGTGCCACGGGGCCACTTGCCGCAAGCTGGACGCTCCGAAAACCCACATGGCCGCGGTGCCCAGCGCACCGCCGGTTCAAGCTCCGAGTATTCAGGTTCACAGCGGCACCCAGCCCGTGATCACCGCGCAACCTTCCGTGCGGCCTGCCACTGCGGCACCCGTGCCCCCTGCCCTGCCCAATTTCATGGCAGCCGGCAAAAATGCGGGCAAGCCCTCGCTGGCGTCGCATTGTAACCAGATCAGCCTGCTGACCAACAGCAATGGCGGCTTTGTTACTCAGGCGTCGATGAGCGATCCGAATCTGGCGCTGAACGAGCAATTCTGCCTGGCCCGCACCTATGCCATCGCTACCGGCGAAGACATGGCCCGTGATCTGCAAGGCATCAGCATGGGCCAGCTCGAAAGCCAATGCGCTTCGTTCGGCCCGATGATGAAGAGCCACATCAACGCGCTGTCGCTAAAATCGCGTGATCAGGTGATGCAGGATGTCAGCAGCTTTGCCGCAGGCACCGGCATGACATCGGCGCAGCTGATCGGCACGTCGAAAATCTGCTTATCAGTTGGGTATCGCACCGATAATCTGGATGTGGCGCTGGGGTCGGCGCTGATTTTGACCGCGCTGGGCGAGCAACCCTATGGCGAGCTGCTGGGCCACCATCTGACTCAGGGCTATGGCACCGGCAAACGCGCCGATCTGGGCTTGGAATGGTATAAGCTCAGTCTGGATGCGCTGGCCAACGGTCAGAGCGCAGTCTTTGCCCCCGGCAACCCCGAGCGCGGTGCGCTGATCCAACAGGCGGCTTTTGCGCTGAACGGTCAAAACCAGTCCAGCCTGCCCGCCGCGGTGCAGGCACAACCTGCGGCAACAATGCCGACCTTCCTCTTGCAGGGGGGAGCATCGGGGAATTAAAGCCCGGGCTTGGAATGCTATTTCGGGGGGGGCCTTCGGGCCCCTCATTTTGTTTTGGGGCGGGTTTTTGGTGATCAATGCGTTATTTCGGATAATCCGGCTTCACATTGCCAAAGCAAACGGGTATACGCCGCCTGATCTCGTGCGGTTGTGGCGGAATGGTAGACGCGCAGCGTTGAGGTCGCTGTGGGGTAAAACCCGTGGAAGTTCGAGTCTTCTCAACCGCACCAGTCAAAATTCATTAGCTCCCTCTAACATCCTTTATTTTATGGATATTTTTCCACCATGCTGCAAGGCCGAGCGCGTGAACCGACCGGGGACAAACCGCTATTTTAACCATCCATTACGATCTTTGGTGTTTTGAAGGGAGCGGAGATTCGGCCTTTGGCGAGGCATCCGCAGAACCAAAAGTTTCAAAACAGCGACACCACTATAGCCATGCCCAGCGCGAAAACTGGCACCTTTGACCCGCAGAGCACCGACAATCACCTTCGACAAAACCCTTCAGGCTGGAGCATTTTTCTTTGCACTATTACCTCCTGAAGGGTCACATTCTTTCGGTATGCGCGTTTGGAGCGCAATGGGGACACATATGCGGGGCGATCACCCGGTGAGCTTTTTATGCAACCTGTTCGACCGGCTACCGATCAAAAGACCGAACGGCGCAGCGCCAACCGGTTTTACCAGACGATCATGGGCGCACTGCCCGAAATGGAAACGTCCATGCATGAATAGTGCTTTTGTCGGTTCTTGAAAGCGGACAGCAACGGACGGGCACAATGCAAACCACTCAGCAACACCTGACCGTCAAAATACGCATTTTGTGTCAGACTCACCTGATTTCTACGTTAGAGCATCCGGCCTTTGACCCGAAACATCAAGCCAAACGCACCCCCAGGAAATGCAGAAAAGACGACGGGGCGTTCATATCCCATACTCAGATCGGACACCCTCATCTCATTGACCACGCTCCCCACATTGCCATGTCATTTCGACCCCAGCGGGAACAAGCCGCCCCGCATATTTTAAACCATATACTGCCCGCCATTGGCCGTCAGGGTCGCGCCAGTAATAAACCCGCTGTCGTCCGACGCCAGAAAAGTCACGCAATGGGCGATCTCTTCGGCTTCGCCCAGACGGCCAACCGGGATTTGCGCCACGATGGCTTCCCGCACCTTTTCCGGCACCGCCATCACCATATCCGTGGCGATATAGCCCGGGCAGATGGTGTTCACAGTGATGCCATAGGCCGCCCCTTCCTGAGCCAGCGCCTTGGTAAACCCCAACTCACCGGATTTGGCGGCGGAATAGTTGACCTGACCCATCTGCCCCTTTTGCCCGTTGATTGAGGCAATGTTGATCACTCGGCCGAATTTGCGGTCCCGCATATCGTTCCACAGCGGATGAGTCATGTTGAACACCCCCGACAGGTTGGTATCCATAACCTCTTGCCATTGTTCCCGCGTCATCTTGTGGAACATGCCATCGCGGGTGATGCCTGCATTGTTCACCAGAATGTCAATCGGACCCAGATCGGCTTTGACCCGGGCGATTCCCTCGGCACAAGCCTCATAATCGGCAACTGACCACTTATAGGTGGCGATGCCCGTTTGTGCGGTAAATGCCGCGGCAGCATCGTCATTACCGGCATAAGTTGCAGCAACGGCGTATCCTTTTGCCTTCAAAGCGTTGGAAATCGCCGCGCCAATGCCACGGGTGCCTCCGGTGATAAGGGCAGTTCGGGTCATGTGAGGCTCCAATTCTGGCTGCAATTAAATTACGTCAGGGCAATCCATGGCGCAATAAAATTACGCCATGGAATTCTATTACCCGCGTTCGACGCAAAGTGCAACACCCATGCCGCCGCCGATGCACAAGGCCGCCAGACCTTTTTTGGCGTCCCGGCGCTGCATTTCAAACAGCAGCGTGTTCAGAATACGGCACCCCGAAGCGCCGATTGGGTGGCCGATGGCAATCGCTCCGCCATTGACGTTCACGATGGCCGGATCCCAGCCCATTTCTTTGTTGACGGCACAAGCTTGGGCGGCGAAGGCTTCGTTGGCCTCGACCAGTTCCAGATCGCTGACCTTCCAGCCGGCCATTTTCAGAGCTTTTTGGCTCGCCCCAACCGGCCCAACGCCCATGATCGCCGGGTCCAGACCAACCGTGGCATAAGACGCGATACGCGCCATCGGGGTCAGGCCACGTTTTTCCGCATTTTCAGCCGACATCAGCAGCACCGCCGCCGCGCCATCATTGATACCAGAGGCATTCCCGGCAGTCACGCTGCCCCCGTCCCGCACAAAGGCCGGGCGCAGTTTTTGCATATTTTCGAGAGTCGCGCCGTGGCGGATATATTCATCACTGTCCACAACCGTTTCACCGCGACGGGTCTTGACGGTGACGGCAGCGATTTCATCAACGAATTTACCGGCCTTTTGGGCCGCTTCGGCCTTATTCTGGCTGGCCACAGCAAATTCATCCTGCATTTCGCGGCTGATTTGCCACTGGTTCGCCACGTTTTCCGCGGTTTGCCCCATGTGATAGCCGTTAAACGCATCCCACAACCCATCCCGGATCATCGAGTCGATATATTTCACATCGCCCATTTTATGCCCGCTGCGCAAATGCGCGACATGCGGCGAGAGTGACATGTTTTCCTGCCCGCCGGCCACAACAATGTCAGCATCCCCCAGTTGGATATGCTGAGCCGCCAACGCAACCGACCTCAGGCCCGAACCACAGACCTGGTTGATCCCCCAAGCCGCCGATTCAATCGGCAATCCGGCATTGATATGCGCCTGACGGGCCGGGTTTTGCCCCTGCCCTGCCGCCAGAACCTGGCCCAAAATGGTTTCGGAGACTTCTGATTTGTCGATTCCGGCGCGCTCGACAACCGCCTCAAGTACGGCTGCCCCCAGATCATGGGCCGGGGTAGTGGCGAAAGACCCGCCAAAACTGCCCACAGCGGTGCGGGCGGCGGATGCGATAACGATATTGGTCATGTGTTGTCCTCTTGATGGTAAGCGCAAAGAGGCCATCCAACATCGCCCCTTGGCTGGTTGCGATGTTAGGGTTATTGCCCCGTTGCGGCAATAGCGCGTTTGGCCGCCTCTCCCATTACGCGCGGCGTTTTCGCGACGGGATGCGCCAAGGCGGCTGGGTCGTCGGAGCCCCGAAATAGTAGCCCTGCAAGCAATCCACCCCGATGGACTGCAGGAAATTCACATCTTCGATCGTTTCAACACATTCGGCGACCGCGAACATTTCAAACTGTTCGGCGATGGTCACCAGCGCTTTGGTCAGCACCTGATTGTCAGGATCAGCGTGGATATTACGGATAAACTGGCCGTCGATCTTGATAATGTCGAAATAAAAGTTCTTTAGAAACCGAAACGCCGTATACCCCGCGCCGAAATCGTCCAGCGCAAAGGAGATGCCCATTTTCTGCAGATCCGCCATGAATGTCGTCACCAGCTCGGGCATTTGCATGGCTGAGGATTCGGTAATTTCCAAAATCAACCGCTCTGCCACCGTGGGATCAACCTTGAGGCCGTGATCTAGCGTATCCGACCAGCGCTTATACCCGATAGAGCGGGCCGACATATTGATGGACAGGCGCAACCCCGGCTCTTCGGCCAGAGCGGCCAGACCCAACTCAAGCGCCAGACAGTCAATGATCCGCCCCATTTCATCGGTTTCGACCACATCAATGAATTCACGCGCCGGAATAATGCGCCCGGTCTCGTCCATCACACGGATCAGCCCTTCATAAAAAGCAACCCGATGCCCGTTGGCCGCCTGCACAACCGGTTGATAAGCAAGCATCGCCTGTTTGCGCTGCAAGGCATCCCTGACCATTTGCAGGGTATTTTTGTCGCGTTCGCGCACCGCGAAATCCAGCGGGTTATCGGTGTTTTGATTCACCCCGGGTTTATAGAAAATCTTGCCGGGCGGTTGTTTGTTGCGTCTGGCCATCAGGTTCTCCGTATCAAGCGAGGACATATTGACGTCACAGAGCCTAAGAACAGGTAAACCTTCACATTTTGTTCTAATTTTATTAAAATGCAAAATAACCTACTAACCAACTGAAATAGAAAGATTTTATGACAAACCCATGCAGCTGGGTCGGAAATGACCCGATATATATTTCCTATCATGACACCGAATGGGGGGTGCCGGAACACGACAGCCGGGCCTTGTGGGAGAAACTGATTCTCGATGGATTTCAGGCCGGTTTGAGCTGGATCACCATATTAAAGAAGCGCGATAATTTCAGGCGGGCTTTTGCCGGGTTTGACCCTGACGCGATCGCCGGGTGGGGCGAGGCCGAGATCAGCCACCTGCTGCAAGATAGCGGCATTGTGCGCCATCGCGGCAAGATCGAAGCCACCATTGGCAATGCCAAAGCCTGGCAGATCATCGAGCAGCAGCAAGGCTTTGATCGGTTTCTGTGGGATTACGTCGATGGGAAACCGCTGCAAAACCGATTTGAACATGTGCACCAGATTCCGGCGCAAACGCCGCTTTCACAGCAAATCTCGAAAGATCTGAAAGCCGCCGGATTCCGGTTTTGCGGGCCGACCATTGTTTATGCCTTTATGCAGGCGGTTGGGATGGTCAATGACCATGTGCTGGATTGCCCCTGCCATGAAAAGGTTGCGCGGCTGCAATAACGGACAAAACGGCACGATCCCGCCAATCACGACCGGCTTGCGCCAATCCCCTCCCCTGAGCAAATGTGGCAAAACTTGGATCAAACCAAGCCGGGCCGCCCTTTTTCAACCGGCTTGAGCCCAGATGATTCGAAAATCGGTTTTCAACCCGCAAATCTTTTGGAAACAATCATCGACTTTAATGTAAATTGATGTTAATATATTCGCTAATAAATGGCGTATATTAGCCTTATTTTAGAAGACAAAAAGTATTTTAACCATTTTATCGTTTTATTTCAGAGAGTTAGACACACCTGCCTTTTCGTTAGGCTCGTAAAGTATTAAAAATGTGTCTATTTTTAGATTGAGAAGAGACAATTCAGGGGATTTTGCGAGGCCACATAGATTACAGCTGCCAATAAATCCTTCCCGCTGCTGGGGAGGTGATATTTTAAATTGGAAAGAGCATTTAGCCTGCTTGCTAGAGTTCTTCTTTGCCCCGGGCAAAGAGCGTTCTCCTATTGTGCCTGCCAGCGTTTGGGTTGCAAAGGTAAAGGTGTAAGCATGGCGTATTATTCTGACGAAAATCTTGCGGGGGGCAGATTTTCCCACAATATCAAATTTGGCATTTACCGGCGGGTGTTCAAACGCGTTCTGGATTTCTGCTTTGCCGCCCTGCTAATGCCGATTGCACTGCTGATTCTGGCCCCGATTACCCTGCTGATTGCGCTGGACGGGGCGTCTCCGTTTTACTGGCAGAACCGCATCGGCAAAAACGGGCGGGTTTATCGAATGCTGAAACTGCGCAGCATGGTGCCCAATGCCGATACGATGCTCGAAGGTTACCTGGATGAAAACCCCGAAGCCCGCCGCGAATGGGATGAGTTGCAAAAGCTGAAAAAAGACCCGCGCATCACTTGGGTTGGCCGCTTTATCCGCAAGACCTCGATTGATGAGTTGCCCCAGCTTTGGAACGTTCTGATCGGAGAAATGTCTCTGGTTGGTCCGCGCCCTATCATGTGCGACCAGCGCAAATTGTATCCGGGGCTGGATTATTATGCGATGCGTCCGGGCATCACCGGCTATTGGCAGATTTCCGACCGCAATGAGTGCAGCTTTGCCGAACGTGCGCTGTTTGACGCGGATTATTACAGAGAGCTGTCGCTTGGCACCGATTTCGCCGTGCTGACCCGCACCGTTCGGGTGGTGCTGCGCGCAACCGGGCACTAAGGACGCCTTATCCGGCGGATGGGGCGAGCCCTAAAACCCGTCCTGCTGCATCCTCATAACGGAGAATCCGGTTTCCCCGCAAATTGCGGCGACAAGGGCACAGCCGTAATTTGTTTGCGCCCTAGGCAGACTGCCGGGCGACATTTAGCGCAAGGCTTGCTATAAGCGCCGGGTCGATCGGAACACAAAGGGACTGCTGGGCACGCCATGCCAAATTCAATCGCATATCTTGCGCTGCTCGGCTGGCCAGTTGCCGGCCCAATTCGACTTTCCGCTGATGCCGCCGCTCAGCAAAGAGACCCTGCCCAATCTGACCGCCTTTCTGATCTTTCTGTTCGTGCTGCCGGGCAAGCGGGCCGTGTTGCCGCAATCGGGCACGGCGATGTTGCTGATCGTGGTGTTCGTGCTGACTCCGGTTGCCACGGTCCTGACCAATGACGAGCCAATCATGTTCGTCAGCGCCAGCCTGCCCGGCTTGCGCCCGCTGGATGCAATCGCGCTGTCGATCAATCAGGTGATTTTGCTGCTGGGCTTTTTCATGGCCCGCGCCCTGCTGGCCACCCCCGAAGCCCAACGCGATCTTTTGGTTGCGCTCGTGCTGTCCGGGCTGGCCTATTCGCTGCCGATGCTGATCGAAATCCGCCTCAGCCCGCAAATTAACCTGTGGGTCTATGGGTTCTACCAACATCTGTTCGAACAAAGCATGCGTGGCGATGGCTATCGCCCTTTGGTGTTTCTGTTCCACGGCATCTGGGCGGCGTTTTTCGTGATGACCAGCGTGGTCGCGGCCTTTGCCCTGTGGCGTCAGGAAAACCATGCTTTGGGCAAACGATACTTCTATGCCGCGCTTTATCTGCTGGTGCTGCTGATCCTGTGCAAAACTCTGGGCTCGATCCTATACGCCATGCTGCTGGTGCCGCTGGTGGTCTTTGCCGGCATCAAGCTTCAGCTGAGAATCGCCATGCTCCTAGCCTTTCTCGCCATGGCCTATCCCGCCCTCAAAGCGGTGGATCTGGTGCCCACCGGCCTGATGCTGGACGCCGCCACCAAAGTCAGCCCCGAACGCGCCCATTCGCTGAACTTCCGGTTCGAAAACGAAGACCTGCTGCGCGAACGCGCCGCGCTCAAGCCGCTATTTGGCTGGGGGTCCTGGGGCAGAAACCACCTGCACGACCCGATCGACGGCACCATTACCAGCGTCACAGATGGGCGCTGGATCATCACGCTGGGGGTGTTTGGCTGGTTTGGCTTTATCGCCGAATTCGGGCTGCTGGGATTGTCCATGCTGCTGCTCTGGCGCGAGACCCGGGATTTGCCGGCCGAGAAAATCTCGCCCTATCTGGGAACGCTGGCGCTGTTGCTGGCGGTCAATCTGGTCGATCTGATCCCCAACGCCACGCTGACCACAATCACCTGGCTGATCTCGGGCGCTTTGCTGGGCCATGCCGAACTGCTGCGCAAACAACGCAAAGCCCAAGGCACACAGGCCCACAGCCCTACCCCCGAAAACGCCCCTCGCACGGTCATCTGACAAGGAGCACCGCATGACCCCCGCCCCCCCAAAACTGCGCGTTCTGGCCATCGCCGAGGCTGCCAATCCCGAATGGGTCAGCGTACCTCTGGTCGGGTGGTCTCTGGCGCAGGCGCTGGGGAGGGTGGTGGATCTGCATATCGTCACCCAGATCCGCAACCGCGATGCATTTTTGCGTGCCGGTCTGGTCGAGGGCCGCGATTTCACCGCCATTGATTCCGAAGCCTTCGCCCGCCCCTTGTGGAAACTGGGCAGCGTGCTGCGCATGGGCGAGGGCAAGGGCTGGACCGCATTGCAGGCGGTCTCGGCGCTGTCTTACCCCTATTTCGAACATCTGGTGTGGCAAGCCTTTCAGGCCGACATCAAAGCCGGCAAATATGACATCGTGCATCGCATCACCCCGCTGTCGCCCACCATCAGCAGCCCGATTGCCGCCAAATGCGCCCGCGCCGGTGTGCCCTTCGTGCTGGGGCCGCTCAATGGCGGGGTGCCGTGGCCCAAGGGCTTTGAAGCCGAGCGCCGTCAGGAACGCGAATTCCTCTCTTATATCCGCAGCGCTTACAAAGCCCTGCCCGGCCGCAGCAAAACCCTGAAACATGCCGCTGCGATCTTTGTCGGCTCGCGCCACACCCAGAGCGAAATACCCGAGACCATGCAGCACAAATGCATCTACCTGCCGGAAAACGCCATCGACCCGGCCCGGTTCTCCAAACGTGCCAAACCTCAATCGGGGCCGCTGCGGGCCTGCTTTATTGGCCGGATGGTGCCTTATAAGGGGCCGGATATGTTGCTGAACGCGGCCATGCCGTTGCTGCAATCGGGGCAGTTGCAGATTGACATGATCGGCGATGGGCCGATGCTGGATCAGCTCAAAGCCATGGTGGCCGATTGCCCCGGCGCGGTGCGGTTTCATGGCTGGTGCGCCCATGAAAAGGTGCAGGATATTGCGGTGAATTGCCAGCTGCTCAGCTTCCCCTCGATCCGCGAATTTGGCGGGGGCGTGGTGTTAGAGGCGATGGCGCTGGGGCTGACTCCGGTAATCGTCGATTACGCCGGGCCGGGCGAGCTGGTGACAGAGAGCGTGGGCTTCAAGGTGCCGATTGGCGACCGGGCGCAAATCATCGCGGCGTTTTCCGATCTGCTGCACCAGATCGTGCAATCACCCGAGATGCTAACCAACACCAGCCGCGCCGCCCGCCAGCGGGTTGAGGATTATTTCACATGGGATAAAAAGGCCGAACAGGTTGTGCAGGCCTATCACTGGCTGCTGCAAGGGGGCGCGAAACCGGCGTTTTTTGAGGGGTTGTCCTGATTGGATCCCAGCTCGGATCCAAGCATATGACATTGTAAGCCACGCATCCTATAGCCAAGGTTCAAAGCTGAGCCCAAAACAGCCCCGCCACCTTTACCCCGACGTTTCGCCGCACGGCATTTAAAGCGTTATGCCACCCGGATCGAGCGCGAATTGCCAAAATCAAACCGATCCGGCCAGCGGTAACCAACGGCAAAAATCATGCTTCAAAATAATAATATGTGCCGGCCCATCCCGGGAAAACGCGGTAATTTGCGATTTTTTTGAATCCGGGCAAAAAAATGTAGCAGGGTTAATCGGCTGTTAATCACTTTGCGACCATAGTGAGTCCAGCAAAAGAGCGGAGTTATGATGGCCGAGAATT
>PDSA01000032.1 GCA_002748285.1 Rhodobacterales bacterium | reverse complement strand
AATGCCCGGCGGCCGCGTCCTCAATGACGGCGCGCGTATTCTGAGGGTATTGCACCATGCCGAAATCGATCGCCCGGTGCCCGTACCAGGCCGCCTGTCTTGGGTCGCGCAGGATCGCAAAGGACGCCACAACCGGTCGTTGCAGTTCGAGTGCCTTCAGAAAAACCTCTGAGACGGGAGCTTCCCCGATGTCCGTCGTCCAGACCATCGCTCGTTGCTCGTCGAAAACCTTCGTGTTCACCGCAAACTCGGCGGGACGGGCAGGGCAGGCATAGCTCAGATCTCCGTGATAATGGCTTAACGCGTAGCCAAGGGCTGGCAAAAATGCGGGGTAAAAGCGCTCGGCGCGGGCGATGTCATCAGCGCCAACGGTGACATAGGTAAGCATTTCAGGTTCCTTTTTTTTGGGGGGGAAGCATGGCACGCCAAGGGGCCGCCCGGCAAGTTCTGCTTGGCTTGCGCTGCCTTGCGGTTGTTAGATGTTGATGCACACGGCATTGAATGCTAGGCGGGCAGAAGAGTGATAAAACGGGCCCATTGCGATTTAGCGGGGCGAAACCAACCGGCCAGCGACAATCGGCCAGACGGGGGGCATGATGAAACCATTTCTAATTCTGCAACTGCGGCCAGAGACCGAAGCCTCAGATGATGAATATCGGGCCTTTCTGGACAAAGGCGGGCTGAGCGCGGATCAAGCCCATCGCATCCGGCTGGATTGCGAAACCATCCCGGATGATCTGGACCTGAATGATTATTCCGGCGTGATCGTTGGCGGTGGCCCGGGTTGTGTGTCGGATGCGCCTGCGGATAAAACCGATACCGAGGCCCGGATTGAAGCCGCCGTTTTGGCGATGATGCCGCAGATTTGTGAACAGGACATGCCTTTTATGGGCTGCTGTTACGGCATTGGCGTATTGGCGCATCATTTGGGGGCGACTGTCAACAAATCGCGCTATTCCGAGCCCGTTGGCCCAACCTTGTGCCAGTTGACCGAACAGGGGAATGCGGATGCTCTGCTGGCCGGGTTCCCCATGGAATTCAACGCCTTTGTCGGCCATAAAGAGGCCTTGCAGGAATTGCCCCAAGGCTGTGTGCATCTGCTGACCTCGCCCGCCTGTCGCTACCAGATGATCCGATACCGTGACAATGTCTATGCCACTCAGTTTCATCCCGAAGCCGATAGCCATGGCTTTGAGCTGCGCATCGGTGTTTACAAAAACAGCGGCTATTTCGCGCCCGAGGATGCCGCCCGGCTGGTCGAGATGTGTCATGCCACCGATGTGCATCAGCCCGAGCAACTCCTGCGCAACTTCGTCAGGAAATACAGCACCCCGGCATAAAGCCCGCATGGGTGGCCGCATCGAGTTGTTTCATGTCACAGGCCCCACGGCCCACCCTCGCATCAGGGTGGGTTGAGGTCTCGGGCCTCCTTTCGGATCGCAACACGCTTGTCTTCACAGCAAAACAACGCCAAATTGCTATTTTGAGGCTGTGGTCGGGCAGGGGCGGGGCATGGCTTGGTTCTGACCCCGGCAAATAGCAGGGCAGGGGTCAGCAGGCAGGCGATAAAATGCAGAACAATCCAGAACATAGGGCGAACATAGTCGCAAGTCCCTAACCCATGGCAAACAAGGGCCATAAAAAACCGCGCCACGATGTCTTTTCCGGTGCCAGAGTCGCTAACCGCCCGTATGGCTCATATGGCGGCTCATCTGGCCGGTGACTTTTTGACGTGAATAATCAAAGTCATGGCCCTTGGGCTTGAGGCTGATCGCCCTGTGGATCGCGGCAATCAGCGGCGCGTCATCATCGGGGAAATTGCGCAGTGGCGGACGCAGATCCATATGGCCTTCCTGCCCCAGACATGTGTAAATCTCGCCAGTGCAGGTGATGCGCACCCGGTTGCAGCTTTCGCAGAAATTATGGCTGAGCGGGTTGATAAAGCCGATTTTTTGCCCGGTTTCCTGCACCCGCACATAGCTGGCTGGCCCGCCCGAGCTTTCGGGGCTGTCCAGCACGGTCAGGCGGCTTTCCAACCGGCGGCGCAGATCCTTGAGCGACCAATACTGGCTCAGCCGGTTTTCATTGCCGATATCGCCCATCGGCATGACCTCGATAAAGGTCAGATCCATGCCCTTATCGGCACAGTATTGCTGCATGGTGAACAGCTCATCCTCGTTGAAACCACGCAGCGCGACCGCGTTCAGCTTAACCTTCAGACCTGCCTCAAGGGCGGCCTCAATCCCGGCCAGCACCTGTTGCAGACGGCCCCAGCGGGTGATGGCGGCGAATTTCTGCTCGTCCAGCGTGTCCAGCGAGATATTCACTCGCTTCACCCCGCAATCGGCCAAGGTCTGGGCGTATTTGCTCAGCTGCGAGCCATTGGTTGTCAGGGTCAGCTCGTTCAGGGCACCGCTGTCCAGATGCCGTTTCATGGCCCGGAAAAAATCCATGATATTGCGCCGCACCAGCGGCTCGCCGCCAGTAATGCGCAGCTTTTTCACCCCCAGCCCGATAAAGGCCGAACACATCCGGTCCAGCTCTTCCAACGTCAGCAATTCGCGGCGGGGCAGAAATTTCATGTTTTCCGACATGCAATAGGTGCAGCGGAAATCGCAACGGTCCGTCACGGAAACGCGCAGATAGGTGACCGCGCGCATAAAAGGATCAATCAATCTGGGCTCCATACCTTCCATCCTTACGCTTTGCCCGGGGGGCTGGCAAGCGGGCATTTACCTGCCGGATTGATTTGCAGCCGGATTGGGCTTAGATTTGCGGCCATGAAACATTTTATGAAAAGCAGTTTTGCTCTGTTCACCGTTGGGCTTTTGGCCGGTTGTGCCGGCGAGTTCAGCACGGATTTGAAATCGGGCCGGGCCGTGCCCGCTGAAACGACCAAGCCAGCCCCACGCCCGGAGTCGGTAAACAAAGACGTCGCCCCCCCGCCGCGCAACGCCCGCACGGCGGCGCAGTTTGACACCACCACTAAAGCGCAAAAGGCACGAGCCGTTGCGGCCCCAAAGGAGGGTGCGCGCCGGTTGGGCAAGACCATCGGCTCATTGGGCGATCCGGCTGAGCCGGGGTTTTGGTTAAAGACTCCGCTGGTGTCGGCCCCGGCGCGGGGGCGGGTCGAATATCCGGCCAGTGGCAAATCGGTGGTGGTGGATCTGATCCCGATTGACGGGCCGAAAACCGCGGGCAGCCGGGTGTCGCTGGCGGCGTTGCGGCTGTTGGAGGCTCCGTTGACGGGCTTGCCGGAATTGGTGGTTTATGTCGAGTAGTGCCACGACACGGGGATCCGATGAAAGTTAAAACTATCTTTACCATATGCACAATCTGCGCGGCCTTTTTCCTTTATGCCTCTTTTTTTCCGGTCGGCACACGCTCTGCACAGAGCGACGTTAAGGGTGGAGACAAACACGTCATTGCGCTCCGGCGTCCGCACTACCTGATCCCGCGCGAATACCATAGCCATAATGAGATGAACCCAATCAATTTCTGGTCATATGCTGCTGATCCTGTTTTCGATGTTGGCAAAATCTCATCGCATCGTTTCAAAGACATGGATGGCAAGATCAAGACCGCAGCGGTTCAGGGGTTTCAAATTAACTACAATTATGACAACCCCGCCTATAGTGAAGACGTGGTGGCCGTCCGGATTGACGGGCAGATCTACGATTACCCGACCCCTGGTTTTATGTATAGTTCAATTGGTAAAAATTCTGTGCTGCACTATATTGGTCGGGAAAGCTTGGACCTTTATTATTATTACCCCTTCGCCGGCTCGGATAGGGATGATAAGTTTGAATATGGCCATAATGAAGCCGTTATCAAAATCACTTTGCCCCATGGCTCTGGCACGGCCGAGATTGTCAAAAGCTATGACCCTGACAAATGGGCGGCGCTGGTGGCCCATTTGCGGCAAATAGATTTGTCGCCCGATGGGTTTGAAACGTTATGCAAGCCCGAGCCCAAGTGGTCAGGCTCTCGCGAATTTGCGGAAAATGTTTTCGCCAAACCCTGCCCGTAAACGGCTGGAACTTTGGTTAAGCTGACTGCCCACCGGGCTTATTCGGTATACCGAAAAGACTGCAAATGGCGCACCCCAACGCGTTATCAAGACAGGCAAGAGAGATGATAGAAGAGGCGGCACAAACAAGCCCGTGATAGAGTCGATGCCGCTGGAGGAGTTGTACGATGAAGTTCCACGCCTCATTCGAAGATGACAGGCTAATATACAACGATGGTCGCGACTGTTTCGCATAACGTTTTAATTCCTCAGGCAACTGCTCCGATCATTTCCCCAGCTTGCTGGCGGCAATCTTGCGGGCAAAGGGTTTCAGGCGTTTGCCATGTTCCTCCAAAAAGGCTGCTGTGCGCTCGGGGTCGTGTTTGGATAAATCACGCAACCACCACGCGATGGCTTTTTGAATGAACCAGTCTGGGTCATCGGCATAACCCGCCGCCCAGCCCAGCACCCGCTCGCGGATTTCCAAATCGGCGGGCTTGGGGTTGTTCTGCCGGGACCAAGGCAGGGTGATGACCAGCGCGGCGCGGCGGCTCCACATATGATCCGAGCGGGTCCAGCCCTCGACCTGATCGATACGGCTCGGGTCAGCTTGCAGGCGTTTGCGGCCGGCCATACAGGCGTGATCGGCCAGCGCCCAGCCGTCGAAATCGGGCCGCCACGAGCAGATCAGCTGCCAGACGGCCTCATCGGGGCGAATCCTGGCCTGAGTGAGCAGCTTGGCGGCGGCGATGCGGGCTTCGAAAATATTGCTCTGCCACAGACCATCCGCCAGTTCGATGCGCTGATCCAGATCAAGCTGGGCGCGCCAAGCCTTGACCTCGGCATCAATCGACGGGTTCGAGACGCCCAGAAAGGGGCGCTCAGACTTGTGATAAGCCGCCATCTGCAACGCTTTGCCCGGCACCGAATGGGTGCGCAGGGCGTCAATGGCAGCCTGCGGGGTCATTCCACCGTCACCGATTTGGCCAGATTGCGCGGCTGGTCCACATCCGTGCCTTTGGCAATCGCGGTGTGGTAGGCCAGCATCTGGGCCGGGATCGCATAGAGGATCGGGGCAAACAGATCATCGACCTGCGGCATGGTCAGGGTCTGCAAGGTACCTTCGCCGGCCTCTTTGATGCCCTGACTGTCCGAGATCAGTACCACTTTGCCGCCCCGTGCCATCACCTCTTGCATATTGGACACGGTTTTCTCAAACAGCGCGTCCCGCGGGGCCATCACCACCACCGGCATCTTTTCGTCAATCAAGGCGATGGGGCCGTGTTTGAGTTCACCCGATGCATAACCTTCGGCGTGTATGTAGCTGAGTTCCTTGAGTTTTAGCGCCCCTTCCAGTGCCAGCGGGAACAGCGCGCCGCGCCCCAGAAACAGCACATCCTGCGCCTGTGCCAGCTTGGTCGAGATCGCTTGCGCTTCTGCTTCGGTATCAATGGCCTGACTCAGAATGCCGGGCAGGCGGCGCAGATTGGCCAGATGGTTGGCCAGCTCGGCTTCGCTGATCTGCCCGCGCTTCTGCGCTGCGCTGAGCATCAACAGCGCCATGACACACAGCTGGCAGGTAAAGGCTTTGGTCGAGGCCACGCCGATTTCCGCGCCGGCCAGAATTGGCAGCGCCACATCGCTTTCCCGGGCAATCGAGGATTGGGCGGCGTTAACGACGGACACGATCATATCCGCTTTGCCCTTGCAATAGCGCAGCGCCGCCAGCGTATCGGCGGTTTCGCCGGATTGGCTGACAAACAGCGCCAGCGTGCGCGGCGCAATCGGAGGCTCGCGATAACGGAATTCCGAAGCAATATCGACCTCAACCGGCATCCGCGCCACCTGCTCGAACCAGTATTTCGCGGTCAGGCAAGCCAGATAGGCGGTGCCGCAGGCGACCATGGTGATGCGGTCAAATTGGCTAAAGTCGATATCCTGATTGCACAAATTGATATGGTTTTGATCAGGGGCGATATAGTGGTTGATCGCATCGCCCAGCACGGTGGGCTGTTCGGCGATTTCCTTGGCCATGTAATGTTTGTAGCCGCCCTTTTCGATCAGAGTGCTGTCGATGCTGACGGTTTCGACTTCACGATGCACCTGCTGGCCGTCACGGTCGCGGATCTCGGCCCCGGCGCGGGTGATTACGGCCATGTCGCCTTCTTCCAGATAGGTGATCTGATTGGTCATCGGTGCCAGCGCAATCGCGTCCGAACCCACGAACATTTCGCCATCCCCATGGCCAATCGCCAGCGGCGAGCCTTTGCGGGCTGCGATCATCAGATCCTCTTCGCCGTCAAACAGAAAGCACAGCGCAAACGCCCCTTCAAGGCGTTCCACCGTCATCCGGGCGGCCTCGCGCGGGGAGTAGCCCTGATCGGTGTAGTGATGGGTCAGCAGGGCGACGGTTTCGGTATCGGTTTCGGTTTGAAAGGTGATGCCGTTTTGCTGCATCTCGGCGCGCAATTCGCGGAAATTTTCGATAATGCCATTATGCACCACCGCCACCGGCCCGGCCCGATGCGGATGCGCATTGCCGACACTGGGCGCGCCATGGGTGGCCCAGCGGGTGTGGCCGATGCCGATCTTGCCCGGCAGCGGATCATGCACCAGCAGATCGGACAGGTTAATCAGCTTGCCCACCGCGCGGCGCCGGTCCAGCTTGCCCTCATCAATGGTGGCGATTCCGGCGCTGTCATAGCCGCGATATTCCAGCCGTTTCAGAGCCTCAACCAGCAAAGGCGCGACTTCGTGTTTCCCGAGGACCCCAACAATTCCACACATTATTCCGCCCCTTTTTGCAGTTTTTCCTTGGTTTTCTTTAACTTTCCGAACATTTTACGCGCCAGACCGGGTTTTGTTACCTGCCGGGCCCGGCCCAGGGCCAGCGCCCCATCCGGCACATCGCCGGTGATCACCGATCCACTGGCGCTCATCGCTTCATCGCCGATCGTAACCGGAGCCACCAGCATGGTGTTCGAGCCGATGAAACTGTCGCGCCCAATCTCGGTGCGGTGCTTCATATAGCCATCATAATTGCAGGTGATGGTGCCAGCGCCAATATTAGAGCGGGCCCCAATGGCGGCATCGCCGATATAAGAGAGATGGTTGACCTTGGCCCCTTCCTCCAGCACCGCGTTTTTGACTTCGACGAAATTGCCCACTTTGGTGTTTTCGTTCAACTCGGTGCCGGGGCGCAGCCGGGCATAGGGGCCGACCACCGCGCCCTGCGCCACATGGCAGCCCTCAAGATGGCTGAAAGCACGGATGGTGGCACCGGTTTCTACGCTCACCCCAGGGCCGAACACCACATTCTGCTCAACCACCGCATCGCGGCCAATCTGGCTGTCATAGCTGAAAAACACGGTGTCAGGGGCCAGCAGAGTCACGCCATTCTCCAGCGCTTCACGCCGCTTTTGCTGTTGAAGCAGCTGCTCGGCGCGGGCCAGCTCGGCGCGGGTGTTGATGCCAAGGGTCTCGGATTCTTCACAAATCACCACCCCGGCCTTCAGCCCCTGCGCCCGACCCGCCTGCACGATGTCGGTCAGATAGTATTCGCCGCTGGCATTGTCATTGCCCAGCCCTCTGAGCAGGTCAAACAGGGTTTTGGCATCCGCCGCCACCAGCCCACCATTGCACAGGGTGAGGGCCAGTTCCTGATCGGAGGCATCCTTGGCCTCGACAATCCGCTCCAGCCCGTCATCGCCCAATACCATACGCCCATAACGGCCCGGATCGGCGGCCTCAAAGCCCAGCATCACGATGTCATCGCCACCAGCGCGGGCTTCGGCCATTTTGGCGATGGTTTCGGGACGCACGAAGGGGGTATCGCCGAACACCACGATCGCATCCCCGGCAAACCCGTCCAGCGCATCGGCAGCCTGCAAAACCGCATGGCCGGTGCCCAACTGCTGATCCTGACGCACCACCGCAGCCGCCGGATCATGCGCCAGCACCGCAGGCGTCACCCGATCCGCACCATGCCCGGCCACCACCACGGTTTTTTCCGGCGCCACCGCGCTGCCCGAAGCCATGGCGTGCACCACCAGCGGCACGCCGCCCAGCGGGTGCAGCACTTTGGGCAGGTCCGAATTCATCCGGGTTCCCTGACCCGCGGCCAGAACGATCAAAGCTGTTGTCATGCTCTTTCCCCTCATTTTTGCCCGTTTTACTACATCATCTGCCAACCGCAAGGCGAAAGGCTATCACTTGTGTTTACGTTATATTACAAAGGTCGGCGAGTCTCTGCCCAGGAGGGAACATGAAAACCGTTATTTTTGATCTGGATGGCACTTTGGCCGATACCGGCAAGGATCTGCTGGCCGCCGCCAACGCCTGTTTTCGCGGGCTGGGGCATGGCGATCTGTTGGATCTGGAAACCGATCAGGCCACCGCCTTTGCCGGGGGGCGGGCGATGCTGGGGCTGGGGTTTTCCCGGCTGGGGCTTAAGGAGGCCGAGGCGCTGATTGATCAGCAATTCCCGCTGTTATTGCAGCATTACGGCGCTCAGATTGACCGTTACACGCGGCTCTATGACGGGGTTGAACCTGCCTTGGCGCAGCTTGCAAAGGCGGGGTATCGTCTGGGGGTTTGCACCAATAAACCCGAAGCCTTGGCCGAGACCCTGCTGCAAAAGCTGGGCATCCGGCCCTTGTTTCAGTCGCTGATCGGGGCGGATACTCTGACACAACGCAAACCCGATGCCGCTCCGTATCACGCGGCGGTGGAACGCGCCGGTGGCACGGTTGGCCGCTCGGTTCTGATCGGCGACACCATCACCGACCGCAACACCGCGACCGCTGCCGGGGTGCCGGTGGTGCTGGTGACTTTCGGCCCCAGCGGCCGCGCGGTGGCACAAATGCAGCCCGAGGGCTTGCTGGAGCATTATGATCAGCTGTTCGGGCTGGTTGAGCAACTGATCGACGGAGCCTGACATGAGTGAGACATTCAAAGGCAGCTTCACCCAGCAAGAGCCGATCCCGGAAGAGGGCATTGCCGCCGCAGTTGCGGTTTTGCAAAGCGGGCGCTTGCATCGCTATAATTTGGTCGAAAACGAGGCCGGAGAAACTGCCCTGCTGGAACAGGAATTCGCCGCCGCGATGGGGGCGAAATATGCGTTGGCGGTGGCTTCGGGCGGCTATGCGATTGCGACGGCGTTGCGGGCGCTCGGGGTCGGGCCCGGGGATCGGGTGCTGACCAATGTGTTCACCCTGGCCCCGGTGCCGGGCGCGATTGCCAGTTTGGGGGCCGAACCGATTTTCGTTGGGGTAGATCAGGCGCTGACCATTGATCTGGCCGATCTGGCCGCCAAAATCGACAGCAGCGGGGCGCGGGTGTTGTTGCTCAGCCATATGCGCGGGCATATTTGCGATATGGAGGCGCTGATGCGGCTGTGTCACCGCGCCAATGTCGCCGTCATCGAAGATTGCGCCCACACCATGGGGGCGCGCTGGAACGGCACTCTGTCCGGGCGGCATGGGGTGATGGCGGCTTATTCCACCCAGACCTATAAGCATTTGAATTCGGGCGAGGGCGGTCTGCTGATCTCGGATGATGCCGATCTGATGGCGCAGGCGGTGATGCTGTCGGGCAGTTACATGATGTATGAACGCCATCTGGCCGGCCCGCCGGCGGCGGCTTTCGCCGATCTGCGCTATGAAACGCCCAACATTTCCGGGCGGATGGACAATCTGCGGGCGGCGATATTGCGTCCGCAGCTGCGGCAGCTGGGCCAGCAATGCGCCCGCTGGAATGAACGTTATCGCTGCGTCGAAACCGCTCTGCGCGACACACCCGGCCTGACGCTGATTGAACGGCCCGCGGCCGAGGACTATGTCGGCTCTTCCATCCAGTTTCTGCTGTTGGATTGGGCCGATCCGCAGATCGAACAAGTGCTGGCGCGTTGTGCGGCGCGGGGGGTCGAGCTGAAATGGTTTGGCGGCGCCGCTCCCACCGGCTTTACCTCGCGTTATGACAGCTGGCGTTACGCCCCGGCGCAACAGCTGCCGGCCAGCGACCGGGTGTTGCGGGCGATTATGGATATGCGCTTGCCGCTGACCTTTAGTTTGAGCGATTGCCAACAGATCGGGCGCATCATCCGTCAGGAGGTGAGCGCAGTGTTTCAGGCCTCGGGGCGGGGCGGATGACCGGGGCGCTGCGGAGCCGCGCGGTTGCGATTTTCAACGCCGGAGTCGCCGCCGCCGATCCTTATCAAGCGGTCGCGCAGGCCTTGCAGACGCAGCCGATGCCGCCCCCGGATATGGGCGGACAAACCATTATCATCGCCTTTGGCAAAGCCGCCACCGCCATGGCTCGCGCCGCCGCTGCGGTTGTGGCAGAGCCCCGGCAGATCATCGTGGTTACCAACCCTGAAAACGCCTGTCCTCTGCCATTCGCCACCACCCATGCCGCCGGCCATCCGGTGCCGGATGAAAACGGCCTGATCGCCGGGCGCGCGGTGATGGAAATGCTACACCACGCCACGGCCCGTGACCGCATTCTGGCGCTGATCAGCGGCGGAGGCTCGGCCCTTTTGCCCGCCCCGGTCGCCGGCCTCAGCCTGTCGGACAAGGCCGAGGTCAACCGTCTACTGCTGGGCTGTGGCGCGGGCATCGGCCAGATCAATCTGATCCGCCAGCAGCTTTCACAGCTTAAAGGCGGCGGGATGCTGCGGCTGGCGGCTCCGGCGCGGCTGCGGGCACTGGTGCTGTCGGATGTGATTGGTAATGATATGCGCCTGATCGCCAGCGGCCCGACCGCCGGGCCGGTGGGGGATAAGGCGCAGGCGATTGAACTGCTGCGCCGCTATGGGTTGTGGCAGCGGGTGCCAGAGGCGGTGCGGGCGCATCTGTCTGCGCCGCAGGCCCGGATGCCTGCCCTGCCAGAGGCAGAAAATCAACTGGTGGGGTCAAACGAGATCAGCTTATCCGCCATGCACACCGCCGCCGGGCAGGCCATGGTGCATGATTGCCCGCTGATCGGAGATGTCGCACAAGCCGCTGAGATCATTGCTCAATCCGGCCCTGGCATCACCCTGTTTGGCGGCGAAACCACGGTGCGCCTGCAAGGAAACGGCAAAGGCGGGCGTAATCAGGAACTGGCGCTGCGGCTGGCTCTGTTGGCCGAGGAACAAGGCTGGGCCCCCGGCTGGGTGTTTCTGTCTGGCGGCACCGATGGGCGCGATGGGCCCACCGATGCGGCGGGCGGGCTGGTGGATGCGGGCTCATTGAGGCGGATGCGGGCAAAGGGCGTTGATCCGCAGGCGATGCTGGCCGACAATGACAGCTATCATGCCTTGCAGGCGGCGGAGGATCTGCTGATCACCGGCGCGACCGGAACCAATGTCGCCGATCTGCAGGTGTTGATCCGGCCCTAAGCGCCCGGCTTGTCGTCTGCGCCGGGATCGGTCACAATACCCGCCTATGATTTGTAACAGGACACCCACCACATGATGGATATTCGCCGCCTTGCAGATGATTTTTCGGTCAGCGCTCAGATTAGCGTGCAAGATCTGCAAACCCTTTATGATGCCGGGTTTCGCAGCATCATTTGCAACCGCCCCGATGGCGAAGACCCCGGCCAGCCCGATGCCGCCGAAATCGCTCAGGTCGCCCATGAACTGGGGCTGGAATTCGCCTTTCTGCCCGCCGTCACCCATGACCAGCTGCAAGGGCAGGCGGCCAAAACCCGTACGCTGTGGGAGCAACTGCCCAAACCGGTGCTGGCCTATTGCCGCAGCGGCACCCGTTGCGCGGTGATCTGGGCTTTGCTGCAAATCGGGCAGATGCCGGTCGATCAGATCGTCGAATCCGCTGCCAAAGCGGGCTATGATCTGTCCGGGATGTTTGCCCTATGAGCAATTGTCACGGCATTGTGGTTGGCATGGATGGCGGAGGCTCGGGTTGCCGCGTGGCGGTGGCGCGGGTGGAAAACGGTGCGGTCGGCCGGGTTCTGGGGCGCGGGCAGGGCGGGCCAGCCAACCCGGCCACGGATTTTCAGGTTGCGCTGGACAATCTGCGGGGGGCAATCCACAGCGCCTGGGCGCAGGCCGGGCTGCCCGAGGACGATCTGCCCAAGGTCCGCGCCTTTGCTGGGCTGGCCGGGGTGCGGGATGAGGAGATGGCCCGCCGGGTGGCGCAGGCTCTGCCCTTTGTCAATTCGCAGGTGGTTGAGGATCGGCTGACCTCGGTCACGGGGGCGTTGGCCGGGGAAAATGGCAGCGTTGCGCCGATCGGCACTGGCTCGTTTCTGGCGCGGCAGACCGCTCAGGGGGTCCGCTATCTGGGCGGCTGGGGGCTGGCGCTTGGGGATGATGCTTCGGGCGCCTGGCTGGGCCAGCAACTGCTGCGGCAGATGGTGCGCTGCTTTGACGGGATCGCGCCGCATTGCGACCTCAGCCAGCAGGCTCTGGCCGAATTCAACCATGATCACGCCCGCATTTTCCGCTTTAGCAGCAGCGCCGGCCCGGCCCGGTTTGCCAAATTTGCCCCGATGGTGGTGGAGGCCGCCAAACAGGGCGATCCGCTGGGGCATGAACTGATGACCCGAGGGGCCGATTACATCGTGGCGGGGCTCGCGGCTTTGGGCTATGAAACCGGCGAACGCCTGTGCCTGAGCGGCGGTCTGGGTCCGCATTACGCCGATTACCTGCCCGCCCCCTATCGCGATGCGATGCGCCCGCCCAAGGGCAACGCGCTGGACGGGGCGCTTTATCTGGCGGCCCGGGGCGCGGGCTGAGCTGGGGGCGGCAAATCCGGGCAAAAAATCAGACCGAGGCTTGACCATCGCAGCGCATTGTCCTATGCACCGCCTCAGCATCGGGCGGGTATGGTGAAATGGTATCATAAGAGCCTTCCAAGCTTAAGGTGCGGGTTCGATTCCCGCTACCCGCTCCAGCGCCTGCGACGTTTGATCGCCCCCCTGTTTGATTGCTCCCGGTGAAATCCTCCCTTCTGAAAGCCATCCGTGCCTTGTTCTTGGCCAGCAGAGGCATTAAGACGATTCTGGCACGCAAACAGGGGATATGCGATCATGGCGCGAAACAATACCGCAGAGACAGATGCTCGGGAAAAATCCAAAAAAATCGGGGCTCTGTCTGGTCTGTTCCCGTTCTTGCGCCCCTATAAACTCATGGTGGCGTTTTCCGGCTTTGCGCTGGTTCTGACGGCGGTTGTGTCGCTGGTTTTGCCGCTGGCGGTGCGCCGGGTGATTGATGGATTCAGCGAAAACGACACCGGGCTGCTGGATGATTATTTCGTCGCTGCTCTGGTGCTGGCCACGCTGTTGGCGGTGGGCACGGGGCTGCGGTATTATCTGGTGTCCCGGCTGGGCGAACGGGTGGTGGCCGATATCCGCAAAGCGGTGTTTGAACGGGTGATCACGCTCAGCCCTGCCTTTTTTGAGCGCATCATGACGGGTGAAATCCTGTCCAGAATCACCACCGATACCACGGTGATTCAGACGGTGATCGGATCGTCAATTTCGGTGGCGCTGCGCAATGTGCTGCTGCTGATCGGTGGCATGTTGTTGATGCTGTTCACCAGCGCCAAGCTGACCGGGCTGGTGTTGCTGATCGTGCCGGTGGTGGTGGTGCCGATCGTGGTTCTGGGGCGGCGGTTGCGCAGCCTGAGCCGCACCAATCAGGATTGGATCGCCAACAGCTCGGGCGCGGCTTCGGAATCGCTGGGCGCGGTGCAGACGGTGCAATCCTTTACCCGCGAGGCGACGATCATTGACGGCTTTAACGAGGTCACCGAACACGCTTTTGTCGCTGCGCATCGGCGCATCGGCACCCGCGCCTGGATGACCGGCATCGTGATTTTCCTGATCTTTTCCGGCATTGTCGGGGTGCTGTGGATCGGGGCGCGCGATGTGCAGACCGGCGCGATGAGCGCCGGCGTGTTGGTGCAATTCCTGATCTATGCCATTTTGGTGGCCGGTGCGGTGGGCTCGCTTTCGGAAATCTGGAGCGATCTGCAGCGCGCCGCCGGGGCGACCGAGCGTCTGGTTGAGCTGCTGGAAACCGCCGATAGTGTCACCGACCCGGCGGTGCCGGCGCAACTGCCCGCCCCGGTCAAGGGCGAATTGCGGTTTGAAGATGTTGCCTTTGCCTATCCGGCCCGCCCGGATCATCCGGCGCTGGATCATGTCAGCCTGACCATCAAACCCGGCGAGACCGTGGCGCTGGTGGGCCCGTCGGGCGCGGGCAAAACCACCATCATTCAACTGCTGCAACGGTTTTACGATCCGCAGGGCGGGGCGGTGTTGCTGGATGGGGTCGATCTGCGCGATCTGGCCCGCGATCAGTTCCGGCAACAGCTGTCTTTGGTGCCGCAAGACCCGATCATCTTTGCCAATACGGCGCTGGAAAACATCCGCTTTGGCCGGATCGACGCCAGCGATGACGAGGTCAAGGCCGCCGCTCGGGCTGCGGCTGCGGATGACTTCATCGAGGCTCTGCCGCAGGGCTATGACACCTATCTGGGCGAGCGCGGCGTGATGCTATCGGGCGGGCAGCGGCAACGCATCGCTATTGCCCGGGCGATTTTGCGCGATGCGCCGGTTTTGCTGCTGGACGAGGCGACTTCGGCGCTGGATGCCGAAAGCGAGCGCGCGGTGCAGCAGGCGGTTGAGCTGATGGCGGCCGAGCGCACCACCGTGATCGTGGCGCATCGTCTGGCAACGGTGAAAAAGGCGGATCGGATTTTGGTGTTTGAAAACGGTCAGATCGTGGCCGAAGGCAGCCATGACGAGCTGGTGGCGCAGCAGGGGCTCTATGCCCGTCTGGCGCGGTTGCAATTTACCGATGGCGCGGCGGGGTAATCCGGCAAGCAGGCTTAGGGACGGCCTATCGGCCGGGCGGGGCAGAAATGGCGAGCGCAGCGCTGTGAAAATGTCTGGTTATTTCACCGTTTTGCAGGCCCGCATTTCCCCACCCCCTTGCCTCTTTCGCCATTTCAGCGCATCCTCTTTCGAATAACATCCTTGGCCGCCGTCACCGGGCACCGGGGCAAAATGGGGGAGAGCGTGATGAAATTTGAAACCTTGGACGATTGCAAGGCGATAGAACAGCAACAGCCCTGGCAGGAGCGCGACCTGCCGGCCACCATGTATCAGTTTCTGAACCGTACCGCCGAACGCTTTGGCCCGCGCAAAGGGCTCAGCTTTCAACTGACCTCGGGCCCGACTGATCCGGCCGAGACCCTGACCTGGCAGCAGTTCCGCAACAAATCCGTTCAGGCCGCCAATCTGTTTCGCGCCCTTGGGGTGGGGGAAAAAGACGTGGTGGCCTATCTGCTGCCCAACGCCAATGAAACTCTGTTTACCCTGCTGGGGGGGATGATGGCGGGCATCGTCAACCCGATCAACCCGTTGCTGGACGCCGAACAGATCGCCGGGATCCTGCGCGAAACCGGGGCCAAAGTGCTGGTGACGCTGAAAAGCGCGCCCAAAACCAATGTCGCACAGCTGGCTGCCGAAGCGGTGGCGCTGACCCCCGGGGTTGAGACCGTGCTGGAGGTCGATCTGGTGCGCTATCTCAGTCCACCCAAAAGCTGGATCGCGCGGATGATCCGGCCGAAAAACCCGACCTCTCATCAGGCCAAAGTGCTGGATTTCACCAAAGAGCTGGCCCGCCAGAACACCGAGCTGGATTTCCCCGATTCCAGCGGTGACCGGGTGGCGGCCTATTTCCACACCGGCGGCACCACCGGGATGCCCAAAGTGGTGCAGCATAAATATTCGGGCATGATCTATAATGGCTGGATCGGCAGCACGCTGTTGTTTAACGAACATGATGTGCTGTTCTGCCCGCTGCCTCTGTTCCATGTGTTCGGCGTGCATGTGGCGGTGATGTCGGCGATTGCGTCGGGGGCGCATCTGGTGCTGCCCACCCCGGCGGGCTATCGCGGCGATGGCGTGTTTGCCAATTTCTGGAAGCTGATCGAGCGCTGGCAGGTCACATTCATGCTGACCGTGCCCACCGCGATTTCCGCCCTGATGCAGCGCCCGGTCGATGCGGATGTGTCTTGCCTGAAAATCGCCTTTTCCGGCTCTGCCCCGCTGCCGGTTGAGCTTTATAACCGCTTCAGCACTGCCACCGGGGTGCAGGTGGTCGAAGGCTATGGCCTGACCGAGGCCACCTGTCTGGTGTCGATCAACCCGGTGGATGGGGAAAAGAAGATTGGCTCGGTCGGTTTGCCGTTTCCCTATACTGAAGTGCGGATTTTGAAATGTGACGAGGCCGGCAATATCGTCAAGGAATGCGAAATTGACGAGGTCGGCGAAATCTGCTTGTCCAGCCCCGGCGTGTTTGCCGGCCATACCTATACCGATGCCAGCAAGAATACCGGCCTGTTTCCCGAGGACAAATATGTGCGCACCGGCGATCTGGGGCGTTTGGATCAGGATGGCTATTTGTGGATCACGGGCCGGGCCAAGGATCTGATCATTCGCGGCGGCCACAATATTGACCCGGCCGAGATTGAAGAGGCGCTGTCCGGCCACCCCGCAGTGTCGGTCGTGGGCGCAATCGGCCAGCCCGACAGCTTCGCGGGCGAGCTGCCTTGCGCCTATGTCGAGTTGATCGACGGGGCCAGCGCCACGGTGGAGGATCTGCTGGCCTATGCCAAAACCCATGTGCATGAACGCGCGGCGGCTCCGAAATATCTCGAGATCCTGCCGGAGCTTCCCAAAACCGCCGTGGGCAAGGTGTTCAAGCCCGATCTGCGCAAAATGGCGATCACGCGCATTTACAACAAGGTTCTGAAAAAGGCCGGGCATCCGGCGCGGGTGGTCGAGGTGATTGATTGCCGTAAACGCGGTCTGGTGGCGCGGATCGAGACCACCGGCGCGGTTGATAAGGAAGCGGTGCTGCATTTGCTGGGCGAGTTCACCCGGCCCTGGGAGTGGATCGAGGACTGATCTGCAGGTCTGTTTTTCGCGCCCGAGTCGGTCTTTTTTCCTCCCCCGGTTTTTTGGGAGGATGGCAAGCGGGCAACGCTGCTCAGCTTTGATCTGATCCGTCTGGCCATGGCCTCTGGCTTGGGGTAAGAGGCTTTGACAACCAGGAGTGTGAATTATGGGCGCAAAGATCAGGCCGCAACCGGGCATTTTAGAGATCAGTCTCTATCAGGGCGGCAAAGCGGCGGTGGAAGGGGTAAAGGACAGCATCAAGCTGTCTTCGAATGAAAACCCATTCGGGCCCAGCCCGGCGGCGCAAAAGGCGTTTCGCGATGCCGCGCATCAGCTGCACCGCTACCCTTCAAGCGACCATCTGGCGCTGCGTCAGGCGATTGGCAAAGTGCATGGGCTGAATCCTGAGCAGATCATTTGCGGTGCCGGTTCGGATGAGCTGATCTCGTTTCTGTGTCAGGCCTATGCCGGCGTCGGCGATGAGGTGCTGTTTACCGAACATGGGTTCTCGATGTATCGGATCTCGGCGCTGGCCGCCGGGGCCACCCCGGTGCAGGCCAAAGAACGTGAGCGGGTCACGGATGTGGATGCGCTGCTGGCCGCCTGCACCGATAAGACCCGTCTGGTGTTTATCGCCAACCCGAACAACCCCACCGGCACCATGATCGGCGGTGACGAGGTCGCCCGGCTGGCCGATGGTCTGCCGCCGCAGGCGCTGCTGGTGCTGGATGGGGCTTATGCCGAATATGTGCAGGGCTTTGACGGTGGCGCGGCGCTGGTGCAGGCGCGGGATAATGTGATGATGTTGCGCACCTTTTCCAAAATCTATGGGTTGGGGGGATTGCGCATTGGCTGGGGCTATGGGCCGCAGCAGGTGATTGACGTGCTGAACCGGGTGCGCGGGCCGTTCAACTTGTCACAAGCGCAGATGGAGGCCGCGATTGCGGCGGTCAAGGATCAGGATTACGTCACCGAATGCCGCGACAAAAACACCGCCAACCGCGCTTGGCTGGCCCAGGCGCTGGCCGAGATCGGGGTGCCTTCTGATGAATCGCACGCCAATTTCATTCTGGCCCGGTTTGGCAGCGAAGATGAGGCGCTGGCCTGTGATGCTTATCTGCAAAAACAGGGGCTGATCACGCGGCTGGTCAGGGGGTATAATCTGCCCAACTGTCTGCGTATCACCATTGGCGATCAGGCGGCGTGCCGGCGGGTGGCCCATGCGATTGCCGGTTTCAAGGAGGGCAAGTGATGGGGCATGTCTATGACCGTGTGGCGCTGATCGGGCTGGGGCTGATTGCGGGTTCGATGGCGCATGCGATGCGCCGGGGCGATCTGGTGGGCGAAATCGTCGGCTATGCGCGTTCCGAGCAGACCCGGCAGATTGCCGCCGAAATCGGCCTGTGTGACCGGGTGGCCGACAGCGCGGCCGAGGCGGTCAAGGACGCTGATCTGGTGGTGCTGTGCGTGCCGGTGGGCGCGATGGCGCAGGTGGCGGCGGAAATCGGGCCGCATCTGAAGGCGGGGGCGACGGTTTCGGATGTCGGCTCGGTCAAACGCGCGGTGATTGACGCGGTGCAGCCGCATATCCCGGACGGGGTGCATTTCATCCCGGCGCATCCGCTGGCGGGCACCGAGCAATCCGGCCCGCGCGCGGGCTTTGCCGAGCTGTTCGACAATCGCTGGTGCCTGATCGTGCCGGTTGCGGGCAGCGATCCGGCGGCGGTTGCGCGGCTGAAACAGCTGTGGTCCGGCATGGGCGCCAAGGTCGATGAGATGGACGCTGATCACCATGATCTGGTGCTGGCCGTGACCAGCCATGCGCCGCATCTGATTGCTTATACCATGGTCGGGGTGGCCGATGATCTCTCGCGTGTGACCGATAGCGAAGTGGTCAATTACTCGGCCGCGGGTTTTCGCGATTTCACCCGGATTGCGGCATCTGATCCGACCATGTGGCGCGATGTGTTTCTGAACAACAAAGAGGCCACGCTGGAAATTCTGGGCCGCTTCACCGAAGAGCTGTTCGCCCTGCAACGGGCGATCCGCACCGGCGATGGCGATCATTTGTTCGACTATTTCAACCACACCCGTGCGATCCGGCGCGGCATTATCGAAGCCGGTCAGGATACGGATGCCCCGGATTTCGGGCGGGTCAAACATTAAGGTTTTGGGATGCGACAGGCTTTATATCTGGTGCTGATGGTGATGCTGTGGGGGCAGGGGGCTTGGGGTCAGGCCCCGCTGCGCTCTTTGCGGCCCGAAGCCCGCCCGTTGGGCATCACCAGCTATGCGCCGCGTCAGGTAATGATGCCAGTTTACTATAAAGCCCGGATTCGCCCCAAACCACGCCCCGGGCGTTCACCTGCACCGGCTTTGCCCGCATCTGTTTTGCCTAATCCGGTGTTGGCGGCGGTTGAAGGGCCGGTGGTTGTGGCGGGCAACGGCCCGCTGCGGTCGGCCCGGCCCAAGCACCGGCCACGCAACATGGCGCGGATCATCAGAAAAGCGCGCAAGGCGGCGAAAAAATACAGCCGGCTCGCGCCCGAGCAACTGGGGCCCAAGCAGGGCTCGGTTTGCGGAGATCGCGCCATTCGCGGTCAGGCAATTGCGCCGGTGCGGGGGCGGATCAGCGCCTGTGGCATTGCGCATCCGGTCAAGGTGACGGCGGTGGATGGGGTGACGCTCAGCACGCCGGCGATTTTGAATTGCACCACGGCCAAGGCGTTGAAACGATGGGTGCATAATGGGGCCAAACCAGCGATTGGCCGCCGGGGCGGGGGGCTTAAATCCATACGGGTTGTGGCCCATTATGCCTGTCGCAATCGCAACAACAAGCGTGGTGGTAAATTGTCAGAACATGCCAAGGGCAAGGCGATTGATATTGCCGCCTTTACCCTGAAAAATGGCGAGACCATCACCGTTCTCAAAGGCTGGCGGGCGGCTGGGACGGGGCCGATTCTGAAACGGATGCACAAGGCCGCTTGTGGGCCGTTTGGCACGGTTCTGGGGCCGAATGCCAATAAATACCATCAGGATCATTTCCATTTTGACACCGCCGGCTATCGTTCGGGGCCGTATTGCCGGTAGGGCGTGCGGTGATTGCAGCGCTTTATAGCGTTTGACGAAATACCTGAAACATAGAGTATCACTTAACGCTCTAAGTTGCACATCTCCAATCTGTTCCGCCCGGCCTCCGGGCGGGACATTAGGATGGGGCGTGCCTCTTTTATCTGCGCCTTTATAACCGTGGAGCGGGGGCGATGGGCAGCCCCAGGACAAATATCTGGCGCTCGGCAAATCTGACCGGCAGGGTGATGCCATCCGCCGCTTCTGACAGTTTGGCCGCCGATTCAAGCGCACTGTAAATCGCGCGTTCATAGCTCGGATCAAACAGCGCCGCATCTTTGGCCATCTGGTAAACCGACTGCCAGCCATGCACCACCAGCTGGAGCTCTCCGGTTGGATACCCCTTTCGATCCAGCTGCAAATCCCCATGCCCGCTCAGCTGCACTTCGCCCCAATTCAGCCGGTAATCCCGAATTTTGATCCCCGACAGCCTGACCCGTTTGGTCAGATCCAGCGGGCTTTTCAGACGCACAAGGCCGCGCAGGTGCATCTGCTCGATCTGCTCAGGCAGGCGTGTGGCCGGATCCAGCTGCTGGCGCAAAGCATCGGGCAGGCGCAGCGTGGTGGCGGTGAGGTCGAGCTGATAAAGGTCGTAAAGATCGGTGGCCGGGGTGGCATCCATCTGCGCCGCGTCCAGCTGCAACGCCCCCCATTGGCGGGCGCTGAGCTCAAGCGCTTTGGCTTTGATCTGCGCCATCTCCAATATCTGCGCCCCCCGAAGCAGCGCCTGTGTCGACAGCGCCACCGTGGCGGTGAGCGCCTGACTCTCGATCCGCAACTGCTGGCCGTTGATCTGCAACACCTGCCGGCCGCCCGGAGCAACCGTGACTTTGTGCGGGTGATAGCTGGCGGCCTGAATCTGCAAATCGGGCGCATACCAGCGCAGGCGATTGCCGGGATCGGTGAGCGTGAAATCACGCAGGCTCAGATCAAACCGGCCGGGAAAGCCCGTGACCGACAGCCCCTGATGGCTGATCTGCACCGCATCATCCGCGCCAAACCGCGCCGCCAGTTGCTGCTCCAGCTGCTGTTGCAAAACAGAAGAGCCCCCAAACCAATAGCCCGACCACAGCACAGCCGCCAAAGCGGCAAAAATAGACAATAGGCGCATCTTTTCCTTGCGTCCTCATTTCATTTGCGTTCAATCGGTCTTTACCGCGCCAAACCGGAAAGGACCAGAATTTATGACAGAAACGCCGCTTTGGGTATTCGGCTATGGGTCGCTGATGTGGGATCCGGGGTTTGAGTATTGCGACAAACAGATTGCCCGGCTGCATGGCTATCACCGGGCGTTCTGTATGCATTCGATCCATTATCGCGGCACGGCTGAAAATCCGGGGCTGGTGCTGGCGCTGGATCAGCTGAAAGGGGCGCATTGCGATGGTCTGGCGTTTCAGGTCGCACCGCAAAATGCCGCTGATGTGATGGATTATTTGCGCGAGCGCGAGCTGGTCTCCGAAGCCTATCTGGAAATTCAGCATCCGGTTGAGCTGCGCAGCGGGGCCAATGTGCAGGCGGTGACCTATGTGATTGACGCCCATCATGCGCAGTATTGCGGCGGGCTGACGCTGGAGCAGCAAGCCGGGATCATCGCCCATGCCCACGGTGCCCGCGGCCCCAATGCCGATTATCTGCACAATACCGCAGCGCATCTGCATGAGCTGGGCATCTCAGATGATGAGCTGGATTGGCTATCGGGGCGGGTTCGGGCTTTGGTCTGAGCTCTGATCTGAAAATCCCTGTTGGCATAAGCCCGGCAAGCCGGTAACATCCGCGCAACTCAATATCATAAGTGCAGGAAGCACCGCAGATGGCGCAGCAATTCCAGGACAGCAACACCCGGTTCACGCAACCGATTACGCAAATTTTAACCATGCTGGTGATTGTCGGCCTGGTCGGGCTGGGGGTGTTCGTGCTGTTTGCCCGGGTGCAATCGTTTTTCCTGTCAAACCCGATCCTGAACGGGGTGATCCTGCTGGTGTTCGCCATTGGGGTGCTGGCCTGTTTCTGGCAGGTGCTGCAACTGGTCTATTCGGTGAAATGGATCGAAGATTTTGCGATGGCCGGTCAGGTCGAAACCGAAAAAGCGCCGATTTTGCTGGCCCCACTGGCCGCGCTTTTGGGCAGCCGGGCGCAGGATATGCGCATCGGGGCGTCTTCGTCGCGCTCGATTCTGGATTCGGTGGCCACCCGGATCGACGAAGCCCGCGACATTACCCGTTATATCGTCAACCTGTTGATTTTCCTTGGACTTTTGGGCACGTTTTACGGTCTGGCCACCACGGTTCCGGCGCTGGTGGAAACCATCCGCTCGCTGGCGAACGATGCGCCCGGCGATGGGGCCAATGGCTTTGCCCGGTTGATGGGCGGGCTGGAAAAACAGCTGGGCGGCATGGGCACGGCGTTTTCATCCTCGCTGCTGGGGTTGGCGGGCTCTCTGCTGGTGGGGCTGCTCGAGCTGTTTGCCGGCCACGGCCAGAACCGGTTTTACCGCGATCTTGAGGAATGGTTGTCGTCGATCACCTGGCTGGGCTTTTCCTCGGGCGATGGCGATGGCGGCGAACAGAGCATGGTAACCGGGCTGTTGCAGCATATGTCGGATCAGATGGAGGCCATGCAGCACATCTATGCCAATTCCGATGCCAGCCGGGCGCAGGTGGATCAAAAGCTGGGCGTTTTGGCGGCATCAGTCGAGCGGCTGACCGACCGTATGGCTCGCGATAACGGGGTGGCCGATGGGTTGCAGCGGGTGGCCGATGGGCAGGCGCAGCTGCTGAATTTGCTGGCACGTCAATCTCAGGACAACGAGGCCAGTGCGCAGGCCGATGCCGAAAGCCGGATGCGACTGCGTTCGATTGATGTGCAACTGTTGCGTATTCTTGAGGAAATGTCGGCGGGCCGTCAGGAAACCACTGCCGATTTGCGTGCTGATCTCAGGTCGCTGACCAGCGCGCTTCGGGCCGCGACCGATCAGACCGGCAGCGCGGGGAGGGGCTAGGCCATGTCGCTCAGCCGCCGCACTGGGCAGCGCTTTCAGGCATCGATCTGGCCCGGATTTGTCGATGCGATGACGGCGCTGCTGCTTGTGCTGATGTTTGTGCTGACCATTTTCATGGTGGTGCAGTTCGTGCTGCGCGAAACCATCACCGGGCAGGAAAGCGAGCTGGATGACCTCAGCGCCCAGATCGTCAGCCTGGCCGATGCGCTGGGGTTGGAACAGCAGCGCAGCCGGGATTTGCAAAGGGATCTGACCCAAGTGGGGGGGGCGCTGGACGAGGCGCAAAATCAGGTCAGCGAGCAGCTGGCGTTGATTGCCAGCCTGACGGCGAAAAGCAGTGCGCAGGCCGAGCAGCTGGCACAGCAGCAAAGCCAGATCAGCAGCTTTGAGGCTCAGGTCGCCAGCCTGCTGAGCGAACGCGATGCGGCGCTGGGGCAGGGGCAGCGCTTGCAGGATCAACTGAGCGATTTGCAGGGGCGCCATGATCAGCTGACCTCGGAACGTCAGGCGCTGGAGTTGGCGCTGGCGAAAGTGCGTGACGAAGTTGATTTGAAAAAGCAGCAGGCCCGGCTGGCGGCCGCGCGTCAGGAGGCGCTCAAGGCGCTGGTGGCGGATTTGCGCGGGCGCGGGGCGTCAAAAGAGGCCGATCTGGCCGCGCTTCAGGGCCAGTTGAGCGATGCTGAAAAGGCACGTCTGGCCGAAGCCGCCGCGGCCGAGGCACTGCGTGAGCGCCTGAAAAATGCCGATACGGAACTGACGGCGATGACGCTGGCGCTGGAGGAAAAACGCAAACAGGCCGAAGACACTCTGACCCTGCTGGCGGCGGCCAAAGCGGCCGAGGCCGACCTGGATGCGCGGCTGGCGGCGGCGCTGCTGGCCGCGTCGACGGCGAAAGACGACACTGCGGATTTGCGCCAGAAGCTTGAAACGGCCAACAGCGACAGCGCGGCGCTGCGTGATCAGCTGGCGGCGGCTTTGGCGGCCAGTTCGGATGCCAAAACTGATAGTGCGGCGTTGCGCGACCAGCTTTCTGCGGCCCTTGCGGCGCAATCCGAAGTCAAGACCGATAATGAAACCTTGCGCACCAAACTGGCCGAGGCTCTGGCCGCCAATACCGCCGCCCAAACCGACAGCGATGCGTTGCGCGAAAAACTCGCTGCAGCTCTGGCCGCCCGCGAAACCGCCAACAGCGATAGCCAGAGCCTGCGTGATCAGCTCACCGCCGCTCTGGCCGCCAAGCTGGCCGCTGAAAAGCAAGCCGAAACCCGGCTGAGCGAAGCCGAGAAAAAGCAGCTCTTGCTGGCCACCGCTCAGGGCAAACTGTCCGAGGCTGAGGCCAAAAGTGCTGAGGATCAGCGCCAGCTGGCGTTGCTCAACCAGCAGGTGGCGGCTTTGCGCGCCGAGATGGGGCAGTTGCAGGCGTTGCTGGATGAATCAGCGGCCAAAGATGCCGCCGCCAATGTGCAGGTGCAGGCGTTGGGGGCCAAGCTGAACACCGCTCTGGCCCGGGCTGCGGCCGAGGAAAAACGCCGCCGTCAGCTGGAGGAGGCCGAACGTAAGCGCATTGAGGCTGAGGCCAAGGATCTGAAACGCTATAAATCCGAATTTTTTGGCCGTTTGCGCGATGTGTTGGGCACTCAGGAGGGGGTGCGGATCGAGGGCGACAGGTTCGTGTTTTCTTCGGAGGTGTTGTTTGCGTCGGGCTCGGTTGATCTGTTGGAGGAAGGCAAGGTGCAAATCGCCCGCATCGCCGGGTTGTTGCGCCGGATTTCCGATGACATTCCGCCGGAAATTGATTGGGTGATCCGGGTGGATGGGCATACCGACAATGTGCCGCTGAGCGGGGCGGGGCGGTATCGCGATAATTGGGAGCTCAGCCAGGGGCGGGCGCTGTCGGTGGTGCGCTATATGTCGCAAGAGCTGGGCATTCCGCCCGAGCGGCTCACCGCCAATGGCTTTGGGCAATACCAGCCGGTCAACCGGGCAAACACCCCCGAGGCGCGGGCGCAGAACCGCCGGATCGAGTTAAAGCTGACCGAGCGCTAGGGAGTTATGGGATTGTGAGTTTGACCCGCCGCTGATCCAGAACCTTATTGCCGCGTTGCAAAATGGCGCGGCCCTGATAGGCACCTTTGGGCCAGTGGCCGGTTTTGTTGCGTTTGCCGGCGGCGCGGAAAAACTGATCCTGATGCTTTTTCAACTGGCTTTCATGCCGGATCAGCTGCCCCTGCGGGCCGTTGATTTCAAGGATCAGCACATCACCCGGCTGGCTGTCATAGGCATAGGCCCAGAGCACAATCGCGGGCGCTTTGGCCGGGAGATGGGGATGCGCGGCCTCGCCGGCTTTGATCCGGGCATAGGCGGGCATTTTGCTGTCAAACCCCAGCGCGATCAGCCCGCCGGGGGTATAGGGCAGCGGATCTTTCCAGATATTGTCTGGCTTTGGGTCATTGCAGACCAGATCCTGATCGGCATCGAAAGGGTCGATCACCGCCCCATCATGGCGCAAGACCAGATGCAGATGCGGAAACTGGCTTTGCCCACTTGCCCCGACCTGACCCAAGATGGCCCCGGCGTTGACCGTCTGGCCGGGCTCAACCCGGATCGAGCCGCGTTTGAGATGGCAATACTGACTTTCCCAGCCCCCGCCGTGGTCGATCACCACTCCATTGCCGCATTCCCGCCCACTGACATCCGGGGCGTCCGGGCGGCCCTGAAACACATCCGGCATCGAATCGCGCCGGGCTTTCACGGTGCCATCGGTGGCGGCCAGCACATTGACGCCGCTTTGCATGGCCGCAAGGCTGGTCAGGGCGAAATCGGTGCCTTTATGGCCGTCATAGCTGCGTTTGCCACAGTGGAAATCCTGCACCCCCGGCCCCGGGTCGCGGTCAACATAATGCTGCACATAGCAATCCACGCCCAGCTGGCAGTCAATCGGCAGGCTCAGCTGCGGAGGGTCAGCCAGTGCGGGCAGGGCGGTGCAAAACAGCCCGGCCGTGAGTGCGGCGCGGATCATTCGGCTGTCAGTAGCGGTGGTTTTTCCCCCGACAGCCTGCGTTTTTGCACCGGCAGAATCTCAAGATGCAGCTTCCCGTCCCGCACGCCAACCTTGACCAAGCCACCCTTGGCCAGCTTGCCAAACAGCAGCTCTTCGGCCAGCGGTTTTTTGACATGCTCCTGAATCACCCGGCCCAACGGGCGGGCGCCCATCTTGTCGTCATAGCCGCGCTCGCCCAGCCAATCGGCAGCCGCTTTGCTCAGCTCGATTGAAACATTGCGTTCCAGCAGCTGCGCTTCCAGTTGCAGCACGAATTTTTCGACCACTTGTGCAATCACCTGCCGGCCCAGCGGCGCAAAGCTGATCACCGCATCCAGACGGTTGCGGAATTCGGGGCTGAAGCTGCGTTCAATCGCGGCGGTGTCCTCGCCCTCGCGCCGGTCGCGGCCAAAGCCGATGGCCTCCTTGGCCATCTCGGCGGCTCCGGCATTGGAGGTCATGATCAGGATCACATTGTGAAAATCCACCTCGCGGCCATTATGGTCGGTCAGCTTGCCGTTATCCATCACCTGCAACAGGATGTTGTAAACATCCGGGTGGGCTTTTTCCATTTCGTCCAGCAGCAACACGCAATGGGGGTGCTGATCGACCCCATCGGTCAGCAAGCCGCCCTGATCAAAGCCGACATAGCCCGGAGGCGCCCCGATCAGCCGCGACACCGCGTGTTTTTCCATATATTCCGACATGTCAAAGCGCAGCAGTTCGACCCCGAGATTGTCGGCCAGTTGTTTGGCCACCTCGGTTTTGCCCACCCCGGTGGGGCCGGCGAACAGATAGTTGCCGATCGGCTTTTCCGGCTCGCGCAACCCGGCGCGAGCCAGTTTGATCGCGGAGGCGAGCGCCTCAATCGCCGGATCCTGACCAAACACCACCCTTTTCAGCGAAGCCTCAAGATCGCGCAAAACTTCGGTGTCGTTTTTGGAGACCGTTTTGGCCGGGATGCGGGCGAGTTTGGAGATCACCGCTTCGATTTCACGCACGCCAATGGTTTTGCGCCGCTTGCTTTCGGGCAGCAAACGCTGTGCCGCGCCGGCCTCGTCGATCACGTCAATCGCCTTATCTGGCAGCTTGCGGTCGCTCATATAGCGGGCCGATAGTTCGACCGCGGTCTTGATCGCCTCCATGGTGTAGCGGATGCCGTGGTGATCCTCAAAATAGCTTTTGACCCCTTTGAGGATCTTGATGGTGTCCTCGACCGAGGGCTCATAAACGTCGATTTTCTGAAACCGCCGGGCCAGAGCGCGGTCTTTTTCGAAATGCTGGCGGTATTCCTTATAGGTGGTCGAGCCCATGCAGCGCAGCTTGCCCCCCTGCAAGGCCGGTTTCAGCAGGTTCGAAGCATCCATCGCCCCGCCCGAAGTCGCGCCAGCCCCAATGATGGTGTGAATTTCGTCGATGAACAGCACCGCATCATCATGGTCCTCGAGCTCTTTCATCACTTCCTTGAGGCGTTCTTCGAAATCACCGCGATAGCGGGTGCCGGCCAGCAGAGCCCCCAGATCCAGCGAATAGATCGTGGTGTTGGCCAGCACTTCCGGGGTTTCTCCGGCGACGATCTTGCGGGCCAGCCCCTCGGCGATGGCGGTTTTGCCCACGCCGGGATCGCCCACCAGAACCGGGTTGTTCTTGCGCCGGCGGCACAGCACCTGAATGCAGCGCTCGACCTCGTCAACGCGCCCGATCAGCGGATCAATCGCGCCTTGGAAGGATTTTGCGTTCAGATCGACGCAGTATTTTTCCAGCGCGCTTTCTTTTTGATGCTCTTGGGCATCGCCTTCAAAGGCGTCCTGATTGAAATCGGTGCCGGTGACGGGGCGGGATTCGGCAAAATCGCCGTCTTTGGCTACCCCATGGGCGATGAAATTGACCGCGTCATAGCGGCTCATCCCCTGATTTTGCAGGAAATAGGCGGCGTTGGATTCGCGTTCGGCAAAGATGGCGACCAGCACATTGGCTCCGGTGACCTCGGTGCGGCCGCTGGATTGCACATGGATGGCGGCGCGCTGGATCACCCGTTGAAAAGCGGCGGTCGGCACGGCTTCGGAGCCCTCAACCGTGGTTTCCAGCGTGGCCAGATCATCGTCGATAAAGTCGACCAGCACCTTGCGCAGCTGGTTCAGATCGACACCGCATGCCTGCATCACCCGGGCCGCATCTGGCTCGTCAATCAGCGACAGCAGCAGATGCTCCAACGTGGCCAGTTCATGTTTGCGCCCATTGGCCAAGGCCAGGGCCGAGTGGATGGCTTGCTCTAAGCTGTTTGAAAATGACGGCACGCTCTGCGCTCCTTCGAATTGGTTTTCTGGTCCGGTTATCGGCGGATATGGTTAAAGTTCGGTATGATTGCGGGGAACTTCAAGGAGTTTATTCAAATTTCGGCTTCCTCATCAGGAGCGGGGCCAAGATCGGGGGCGCCGATGCTTTTGAAATTGTCCTTGCGGCGGCGAATTTCGGTAAACACGGCCAGATCGCTGGCGGTTTCCATGCCCAGTTGGGCGCGGATTTCGCGGGAATCGGGGCGCAGGAACGGGTTTGTGGCGATTTCTTCGGCCAGCTGCGAGGGCACGGTGGCCTGACCCTGAGCGCGGGCGTTGACGATATGGCAGATGCGCTGGCGCAGGGCCGGGTTGTTTGGCTCGATCGAATAGGCAAAGCCGGAATTGTCGGCGGTATATTCATGGCCGGAATAGACCATGGTCTGCGGGGGCAGGGCCATCAGCTGTTGCAGGCTGTGCCACATCTGTTCGGCGCTGCCTTCAAACAGCCGGCCACAGCCCAAGGCCATCAGGCTGTCGGCACTGAACAGCGCGGCGGAGTCGGGGAAATGATAGGCGATATGGCCGGTGGTGTGGCCGGGAACGGCGATGACTTTGCCGCTGTGGTTGCCGATCTGGATCTCATCACCGGCCTGCACGGCCAGATCCAGCGGCGGCAAGCGATGGGCATCATCGGCGGCTCCGATCACTTTGGCCCCGAATTCCTGACGTAGCGGTTCTACGGCTTCGACATGGTCCCAATGGTGGTGGGTGATCAGGATATGGCTCAGCCGCCAGCCACGGTCGCGCAGCTGCTGGCGGATCGGCTCGGCCTCGGGGGCATCCACCAGCGCGGTCTGGCCGCTTGGCGCATCATGCAGCAAAAAGGCGTAATTGTCCGACAGGCAGGGGATTGTGATGATTTCCAGCGCCATGGGGTATCCTTTTGCGTGTGCGTCATGGGCAGTGTTGCGCATTGCCGGGGGCGGCGCAATATCGGGCGATAAGAATTTGCGAAAAATCTTAGCGGTGCCTGCGCGGATCTGCGGCAAAGGGAAGCGGCGGGCCGGTTTTTTAGAAGAGTTTTAAAAATACCGCTTGAAATTGATCTTTGTCAAGGCGACAATATGTGGTCTTCCTTTAAAGTCCCATTAGGGATAGGACGTGAATCAGCCAGTAAAATGTGCGCGAGTCTGTCGCGTGCATAAGTAGCGGAGCCAGACAGTGGACTACACAGCGAAAATTGACGAAAGCCTGAAGCGTTTGCACGATGAGGGCCGGTATCGCACTTTCATTGACATTGAACGCAGCAAGGGCGCTTTTCCGCAGGCCATCTGGCGGCAGCCCGATGGGCAGGAAAAGCCGATCACCGTCTGGTGTGGCAATGATTATCTGGGCATGGGCCAGCATCCGCATGTGCTTGAGGCCATGCATGAGGCGCTGAATTCTGCCGGGGCTGGTTCGGGCGGCACCCGCAATATCTCGGGCACCACGATCTATCACAAGGCGCTGGAGGCCGAGTTGGCCGATCTGCATCAGAAAGAAGCCGCGCTGGTGTTTACCTCGGCCTATATCGCCAATGATGCGACGCTCTCGACCCTGCCCAAGCTGTTCCCCGGCTTGGTGATCCTGTCGGATGAGCTGAACCACGCTTCGATGATTCAGGGCATCCGCAATGGCCGCTGCGAAAAGCGGATTTGGCGGCATAATGATGTGGCGCATCTGCGTGAGCTGCTGGAGGCGCTGGACCCGGATCAGCCCAAGCTGATCGCGTTTGAATCGATTTACTCGATGGATGGGGATTTTGGGCCAATCGAACAAATCCTCGATCTGGCCGATGAGTTCAACGCTCTGACCTATATCGACGAAGTCCATGCTGTTGGCATGTATGGCCCCCATGGCGGCGGGGTGGCTGAACGTGACGGGCTGATGGGGCGCATTGACATCATCAACGGCACGCTGGGCAAAGCCTTTGGCGTGATGGGCGGCTATATCGCCACCACGGCGAAAATGGCGGATGCGATCCGTTCTTATGCGCCGGGCTTCATCTTTACCACCAGCCTGCCACCTGCAGTTGCGGCTGGGGCGGCGGCTTCGGTGAAACATCTGAAAACCGACCCGCATCTGCGCGAGCTGCAACAGACTCATGCCCGCATTCTGAAAGACCGGCTGAAGGCAATGGGCCTGCCGATCATTGATCACGGCACCCATATCGTGCCGGTGCATGTGGGCGATCCGGTCAAATGCAAAATGATCTCGGACAAGCTGTTGCAGGATTACGGGATCTATGTGCAGCCCATCAATTTCCCCACCGTGCCACGGGGCACCGAGCGGCTGCGCTTTACCCCGTCACCTGTGCATAGCCCCAAGGATATTGACGCTCTTGTCAGCGCGCTGGATGACCTCTGGTCGCAATGTGCGCTGAATCGTGCCGAATTAACCGGTTAGCGATTGAAAACGTGCAATACCCATCATGTTGTGTTACCAAAGCCCTAACAGCGCAGATTCAGGGCGAATCGTAGTGCTGGACGGGGAACAGCCACTGGTTGCATAGCTAGGGTGAGAGCAGGGCAGGAGCAGGCCAATGATCAGGCGTATCTTCACGTCAGACGAACAAGGGCAGGACGAACCGGTCAGAGGGTTCGATTCCTATGATCTGCGTCTGGGCGATGTGATGCGCGGCGAGCGTGCCACTCTGGGCAAGTCCCTGCTGATCGTGCAACGCGAGCTGAAGATCAAAGCTGCTTATATATCGGCCATTGAAAACGCCGATCCCAGCGCCTTTGAATCGCCCAGCTTTATCGCCGGCTATGTGCGCTCTTATGCCCGCTATCTGGGGATGGACCAGGAATGGGCGTTCAAGAAATTCTGCGAGGAAAGCGGTTATACCCCGGTGCATGGCATGTCGGCGCAGGCCTCCAGCACCACGCTGACAGCGGCCAAAGCGGCGCGGGCGGCGCGTCAGAACAGCGATCCGATTTCCGAACCCAATGTGGCATTTGCCCCGGCCCGGGAATCGGCGTTTTCCCGGATCGAACCCGGCGCGATTGGCTCGATGCTGGTGCTGCTGGCGCTGATCGGCGGCATTGGCTATGGCGGCTGGTCGGTGCTGCAAGAAGTGCAGCGCGTGCAGTTTGCCCCGGTCGAGGAAGCTCCGGGCCTGGTTCCGGTGATTGATCCGCTGGCCCCAAGCCCGGCGGTGGTGGCCGCAGTGGATGAGGATAGTGATTTCATCACCCCAACCCCGGATGCGCTGGACCGGCTCTACCGCCCGCAGGCGCTTGAGGTGCCGGTGATGGTGGCCCGCGATGGCCCGATTGCCACGCTGGATCCGCAGCAATTTGATAGCCAGGCCGCCGACAGCTATGTCAGCGCTCCGCAGCTGCGTCAGTTGATGGCCGGTCTGCCCACCGGGGATCTGGCCAACGATGAGGCACCGTCCCTCAGCCCTGATCCGGCGCTGATCAAGACCACCGAAGAAGGCGTGCCAGAGGTGGCGATTTTTGCGGTCAGAGAGGCTTGGGTGCGGGTGCGGTCGGCCTCGGGCACGGTGATTTTTGAAAAGGTCATGCAGCCGGGCGAAAAATATGTGCTGCCCAAAACTGAAGACCCGGCGACATTGCGCACCGGCTATGCCGGGACGATTTATTTTGCCGTCAATGGCGAAACCTATGGCCCGGCGGGTGAGGGGGCTTCGGTGGTCAGCAAGGTCGCTTTGGGCGAGGCGAACATCAAGGCGAAATACGCGCTGGCCGATCTGAACAGCAATGAAGAGCTACGCCGGGTGGTGGCAGAGCTGTCGCAATAGCCTTGTATTAATAGATTTGGTTCCTCTAATAGGTTCGGTCCCGAGGGGGTGAGACAAAAACCCCGCCAGTGGCGGGGTTACGGACTTCTGGCAAAGGTTGGGAAGTCTTGAGGTGTGCTACCTATTTTTTTGGCGGAGGAGATTTTCATGGATGTTATCGCGGTAATTGGCGCGATTGTTGCGGTCACGATTGCTGGCTGGCTTTCGCCTGGCCCAAGCATGGTAGCAGTCATGAGCGCATCGCTTACAAATGGCCGATCTCATGGCATTTCCGTAGGAATAGGCATAACCTTGGGTAACTTATTTTGGCTGATTTTGGCTTTATCTGGTGCAACGTTGTTGTTTGAATTGTTTCCGACCGCTGTCACTGTGTTGAAACTTGTGGGAGCCAGCTATCTGATTTGGTTAGGTGTAAAGTCTTTGAATTCAGCTGCTTCGACCAAAAGTGATTTGAAACTATCTGTTGTCGAAGACGCTGGATTGAGGGGTTCGGTTAAGACCGGGGCGATAGTTGCTTTGACTAACCCTAAAGCAGCCTTATTTTTTGGATCTGTATTTGCGACGTTTGTACCAGTAGACGCATCTTTAGTGCTTTTGGTGGTGATCGCAGTCATTTGTAGCCTCCAAAGCGCAATTCAGCACGCAGTTACTGCGGCAGTGTTTTCAACCAAACCTGCGGTCAGATTTTTTTCCGAGTTCCAAAGGTGGATAAACGGCATTTTTGGCCTCTTGTTCGTTGGAATGGGTGCCTCAGTAGCGGTTTCGACAATGCGAAACCAATGATATTGATGCCTTCGATTCCAGCTCTGTCGTCGTTTGAATTGCTCACTTGATCCGTCGCCTACCGCCTGATTCAATGTTGTCATGCTGAAACGGCTCACATCCCACCAGACCGAGCCTGAGATGATCACGCTTGAGAGTTTGGTTCCTGCCGATCATCTGTTGCGTAAGATAGATGCGGCAGTTGATTTTGCTTCATCCGCGATCTGACAGAGGGCTTATATTGCCATGACAATGGTCGCCCACCGATTGCACCGGAAGTTTTGTTCAAGGTGCTGTTCATTGGATACCTGTTTGGCATTCGTTCGAAGCGGCAACTTATGCGTGAGATTGAGGTGAATGTGGCCGATCGCTGGCTCTTTGGTTTGCGCCTGACCGACAGGGTGTTTCGATGTTGAATTGGTTGCAAAGAGCAGCGCCGGGTAGTGGCAGAGCTGTCGCAAAAACCTTGCATTAATAGATTTGGCCCCTCAAATAGGTTCTGTCCCGAGGGGGCGAGACAAAAACCCCGCCAGTGGCGGGGTTGTTTTTTGGTTTATAAGACTTCTTCATAATGCCGTATAGCGTCAAGGACGCCGGGCTGCGCAGCTTGATGCAGAGGCCGTTTCAGGGCTATTTCTGCCGCGCCTGCTGAACCAGCGCCTGCATTGTCTCCAGTGGCAAAGAGCCGCGGATGATCTGATCGCCAAGAATAAAAGCCGGGGTGCCCGAGATACGCAGGTTTTGCCCCAGCATATGATTGTTCTCAATGATCCCGCTCACCTCGTCACTTGCCATTTTCGCAACCAACGCATCCCCATCCAGCCCCAGCCCGGCGGCCAGTTTCATCAACGCCGCCTCGCTGGGTTTGCCGCGCATGGACATGAGGGTGTTTTTGACCTTGGGGTAGGTTTCGGGGGCCATCAGCAAGGTGGCAATCGCAAAGCGGGCGCTGGCCACCCGTCATTGTAAATCTGATCGGCATATTCCAGCAACAGGGCGTGATCGCTGTTGGCCAGTTCCGCAGCGCGGCGCTCTTCCAGAATTTGCACAGCTTCGATAATGATCTCGGGATTTTCCAGAAGATAGGCGCGCACTTCGGCGCCGAATACCGCCCGTTCACCATCGCTCATCTTCAACATATCGGTTGCGTGGGCGGGGGCGCTCAGGCCGAGGCTGGCACAGCCCAGCAGCGTTGCAGCAATAAAGCGTTTCATATTATCTCCGTTTTTTATTTTTGGCGTTTTCCGCCGCTCTTAACACATCCTGCGCCCGGTTCCAGCCCGTCGAGCCCCGCGGCAACAGCCCGGCGGCGCGTTTGGCGTGGATGCCGGCATCTTTCAGACGGCCCTGCATGGCGTATCGCTCGGCCGTGGCCAGGCTGGCCATGCCGTTATTGCCGGTTTTGGCATAGGCCAGCGCCAGATCGCGCATCATGCGGGCATCAAATGGATCGCGGGCGCGGGCTTTGCGCAGCACCGACAGCGCTTTGCCATAGTTTTTCTGCGCCAGCAAGGCCCGCCCATACCCGGCCAAAATCAGCGGCTGATCCGGGGCCAGCGCCACCGCCCGGCCATAGGCCGCCACGGCGGCCGCGCTTTGCCGGGTTTCCAGCAGGATCTGGCCTTTGAGCTCATGGGCATAAGCATCTTTGGGGCGCATTTTGATCAGCCGGTTGATCTCGGCCAGCGCACGTTTGATATCGGGTTTGCCGTGATAGGCCACGGCGCGCATCATGGTGGCGACGTCTTTATAGGGGGTGGCTTTGGCCTCGTGCAGGCCCCATTTCGAATGGCGGATAAACGCCCCCAGCTTGCCCCGGGCGCGGGCATACCAATAGGCGGTCTGGCTGTCTGGTTTGCCCCGGGGCTTGTAAGCGGCGGCATAGCCCTTGACCGCCCGCAGCCTTTGCCGCGACAGCGGATGCGTCAGGGCGTAAGGGTCGCGCCGGCCCAGCGACAGCGCCTCCTGATCCTTGAACATGTTCAACACCTCAACCATCGCCGCCGGGTCAATCCCGGCCCGGGCCAGATAGCGCACCCCGGATTGATCGGCCGAAGCCTCTTCGCTGCGGGTATGCGACAAAAGCACCCGATGGGCGCTGGCGGCCGCCCCCACCGCAATCCCCGCCCCGGCATCGCCATGGCCCGAGGCAATCACCGCCGTGGCCAGCAACAGCCCCAGCTTGGCGGCGGTGTTGGCAGTGCCGATATTGCTGAGCCGGCGCGAGATATGGCCATTGGCGATATGGGCGGCCTCATGGGCGATCACGGCTTGCAGTTGCTCAGGCGTTTTCAGCTTCAGGATCAGGCCGGAATTGATGAAAATATGCTGGCTGTCCATGACAAAGGCATTGAGCGCACTATCCTCGATGATCAGGATCTTGATGCGCCCGGCGGGCAGCCCGGCGGCGCTCAGAACCGGGCGGGCGAGTTTGGCCATGGCGTATTCGATCTCGGCATCGCGGATCAGGTTTTTTGCCTGTGCGGTGGGTGAAAACAGCGCCAGCAGGGCAAAAGCCAGCAGAACCAGCCCGGCGCAGCCCGGCCTGACGACCGGGCGGGGCAGTGAGAAGGGGCGAAGCTTTATCCAGAGGTCTTTAAAAGGCAGCCCGCGAGCCAGCGTCTGATCGGGGCAGAGATCTTTATCCTGAACACTCGTTGCCATGCTTGCCATTGACCTTTTCATGCGATCTTGGGACAACCCCCAATGAATCGTTCGTTTCGTTGAAGTCTCTGCACTTTGGGGGTGCCTTATGAAAATATCAAGCCGTAGCGCTGTTGATCCCTTTATTGTGATGGATGTGATGGAGGCCGCCCGCAGTGCCGAAGCCGAGGGCCGCCACATCATCCATATGGAGGTCGGCCAGCCCGGCACCCCCGCTCCGCAAGCGGCCCGCGATGCGCTGGCCGTGGCCATGCAGCAGCAGCCGATGGGCTATACCGTGGCGCTGGGGCTGCCGGAATTGCGGGCGAAAATCGCCGGGCTGTATCAAAAATGGTATGGCATTGATCTGGACCCGGCCCGGGTGGTGGTGACGCCGGGCTCTTCCGGGGCGTTCATTCTGGCCTTTACCGCGCTGTTTGACACCGGCGCCAAGGTCGGGCTGGGTGAGCCGGGCTATCCGTCTTACAAACAGATCCTCTCGGCGCTGGATTTGCAGCCGGTGGGCTTGCAGACCACGGTGGAAAACCGCCTGCAACCGGTGGCCGAACAGCTGGCGGGGAAGGGGCTGGACGGCCTGATTGTGGCCTCTCCCGCCAACCCGTCGGGCACTATGCTGGATCATGACGCGATGCGCCGCCTGATCTCGGCCTGTGCGCAGCAGGGGATCAGCTATATCTCGGATGAAATCTATCACGGCATCCAATATGGCGATCGCGCGGTGTCGGCGCTGGAGATCAGCGATGATGTCTATGTGATCAACTCGTTTTCCAAATATTTCTCGATGACCGGCTGGCGGGTCGGCTGGATGGTGGTGCCGCCCGACCATGTGCGGGTGATTGAGCGGCTGGCGCAAAACATGTTCATCTGCCCTTCGCACGCCTCGCAGTTGGTGGCGCTGGAGGCGATGGAAGCGGGCGATGAGCTGGAGCAGAACATGGCGGTTTATCGCCAGAACCGGCAGCTGATGCTCGAAGGTCTGCCCAAGGCCGGGTTTGACAAAATCGCGCCGCCGGATGGGGCGTTTTACATCTATGCTGATGTGTCCGATCTGACCAAGGATAGCCGCGCCTTTGCCGCCGAGATTTTGCAACAGGCCGGGGTGGCGGTGACGCCGGGGCTGGATTTTGACCAGCAGCGCGGCCATCAGACCTTGCGCTTTTCCTATGCCCGCGCCACGGCCGATATTGTCGAAGGCTTGCAGCGTTTGCAGGACTTTATGGCCACACGCGGGCGATAAAGCCGCGGCTTTGGCTTTGCCTGATCCCTGCGGCGGGTTATAAGCGGGGAAAAACAAGGTGTTGCAGATGAAAATCTCCGCTTGGCTATGGAAAATCGCGTTGCTGCTGGTGCTGCTTTGGGCCGGTAGTCTGTCGGCGCAGGAGCGGCCCGGTCGGCAGCTCTCGGCCCCCGATCTATCGGCTCTGGCGCGGTTCCAGCCGCAGGGCTCGTTCATCCGCGATCAGAAACGCGGCGGGTTAGAGATCGCGCTGAATCTCAGTCAGGCTGTGCCGTATCGGGTGTTCACGCTGGATCAGCCGATGCGGCTGGTGCTGGATTTTCGCGAGGTGGATTGGAGCGCAGCCGATGCCGCCACCCTGCTGGAGCCCGGTCAGGCCAGCGCGGTGCGCTTTGGCGTGTTCCGCCCTGGCTGGTCGCGCATGGTGGTTGATCTGAAACACCCGCTGATCTTGAAGAGTGCGGTGATGCGCACCGATCAGCAGGGCGACCAGACCACGCTTGATTTGCGCCTGTCCCCAGCCAGATTAGAGGATTTCCGCGCTCAAACCGGCCACCCCAATGCCGGGATCTGGGGGCAGCTTCAGAATCAGCCCGCGCCCGCGCCGCCCGCCAAACCCAAGGATGGCAAACTGGTGGTGGTGCTGGACCCGGGCCACGGCGGCATTGACCCCGGCGCTCAGATTGCCGGGCTGAATGAGGCCGATCTGATGCTGATCTTTGCCCGCGAGCTGCAAGAGCGGCTGATGCGCTCGGGGCCGTTTCAGGTGGTGCTGACCCGCGATGCGGATGTGTTCGTGCCTCTGGAGCGGCGCATCAGCATTGCCCGCGCTGCCGGGGCGGATGTGTTTATCTCGCTGCATGCGGATGCTCTGGCGCAGGGGCAGGCTTCGGGGGCGACGGTTTATACCTTGTCCGAAGATGTCAGCGATTGGGCCTCGCAGCTGCTGGCCGAACGCCATGAGCGCGCCGATCTGCTGGCCGGGGTCGATCTGTCGGGGCAGGATGATGTGATTGCCGATGTGCTGATGGATCTGGCTCGGCAGGAAACCAGCCCGCGGGCCGATGCGCTGGCCGATGCGCTGGTGCAGGGGTTGCAGCAGCAAATCGGCCGGATGCACAAACGCCCGCGCCAAAGTGCCGCCTTTTCGGTGCTGAAATCGCCCGATATTCCTTCGGTGCTGATCGAACTTGGCTTTTTGTCCAATCAGCAGGATCTGGACAATCTGACTTCGCCGGATTGGCGCGCCAAAGCCGCAGAGGGGATTCGGCAGGCGCTGAGCCTGTGGGCGCAAACCGATGCCGCCAAGCGCCAGTTGCTGCGCAAATAAGGCCAAACCAGCGCAAAACAGCCGATGCTTCACGAATAATTGACCCAGAGGTTTTGACCCCACCGGGCTGGCCGCCTATATAGCGGGGATCAACCTTCGCAACGGAGAGCCGCTTTGCTCAGACCCATTATATCCTTTTTTGGCGCGATTTTCAGCCTGCTGACCCTTGCTGCCCTGATGGCGGCGCTGGTGTTGGGGGCGGTGTTTTGGGTGTATAGCCGCGATTTGCCCAGCCATGAGGCCCTGTCGCAATATACCCCACCCACCATCAGCCGGATTTATTCGGGCGAGGGGCGCATTATTGATGAATTCGCCAAAGAGCGCCGCCTGTTCGTGCCGATCGAGGATATCCCAGATCTGGTCAAGCAGGCGTTCATTTCCGCTGAGGACAAGAATTTTTATAACCACAAGGGCTATGATGTGGTGGGCATTGCCAAGGCGGCGGTTGATGCGGCGCGTGGCAAGCGGCTGCGGGGGGCCTCGACCATTACCCAGCAGGTGATGAAGAACTTTCTTCTTAGTTCAGATCGCAAGGCTGAACGTAAGATCAAAGAGCTGATTCTGGCCTCGCGGCTGGAGCAGACCCTGAGCAAGGACAAGATCCTTGAGCTTTACCTGAACGAGATTTTTCTGGGCCAGAACAGCTATGGCGTGGCCGCCGCCGCCCAGACCTATTTCAACAAAACCCTTGATCAACTTGCCCCGCAAGAGGCCGCCTATCTGGCGGTGCTGCCCAAGGCCCCTTCGAAATACCATCCGGTGCGCCAACAAAAACGCGCCACTGGTCGGCGTAATTTCGTGCTGAAGGAAATGAACGAAAACGGTTATCTGACCAAAGCGGCGTATCAGAGCGCCCGGGAAGCGCCGTTGAAAACCGTGCAAAGCGGCGATTTCGACAGCTTTAAAAAGGCGCTGCCCCCGCGGGATTATTTCACCGATGAAATCCGCCGTCAGCTGACCCATGATTTCGGCGAGGGCGAGTTTTTCTCAGGCGGGCTGAGCATCCGGGCCACGATTGACCCCGAAATGCAGACCGAGGCCGCCAAGGCGATGCGCCGTGGGCTGGAGAAATACGACCGCGGCACCGGGGTGTGGCGCGGCACCGGCAAGACTCTGCCCGCTGAGGCGCTGAAAGACGAAGCCAGCTGGCGCGCGGCGCTGGCGAATGTGGATATTGCCCGCGATATTGATTTCAAGGGGGTGTGGCATCCGGCGGTGGTGCTGGAGATGTCCTCCAAGGGCGCGGCCCGGATTGGCATTGAAGGTGTTGACGAGGATGCGGATGGCCACTGGATTCCGGCCAAGGATATGAAATGGGCTCGTAAACGTCTGGACAATGGCAAGCTTGGGCGCAAGGGCAAATTGCTGAATGTCGGTGATGTGGTGCATGTGCGCGAAATGCGCAAGGATTCCGATGGCAGCTTTATCCGCTGGACGTTGCGGCAGGTGCCGGAAATTCAGGGCGGCTTCATGGCGATGGATGTGCATACCGGGCGGGTTTTGGCGATGCAGGGGGGCTTTTCCTATCAGCATTCGGTGTTCAACCGTGCCTCGCAGGCGATGCGTCAGCCGGGGTCGAATTTCAAGCCCTTCGTCTATGCCGCCGCGCTGGACAGCGGCTATACGCCGGCCACGATTGTGGTGGATGCTCCGATCGAGATCAACACGCCGGATGGGGTCTGGCGGCCGAAAAACGCATCGCATAAATTCTACGGGCCGACCCCGCTGCGCACCGGGATCGAGCAATCGCGCAACATCATGACCATCCGGCTGGCCAATGAGATCGGCATGGATGTGGTGGCCTCTTATGGCGAAAATTTCGGGCTCTATGACCGGATGAACCCGTTTCTGGCCAATGCGCTGGGGTCGCAGGAAACCACGCTGATGAAGGTGGTGACCGGCTATGCCATGATCGCCAATGGCGGCGAACGCATCCAGCCGACGCTGGTCGACCGGGTGCAGGACCGTTTTGGCAAAACGATTTACCGCCATGACCAACGCGACTGCACGAATTGCCAGTCTGACAGCCTGCCCGCGGGGGATGCGCCGCTGATCCGTTCGAACCGCGAGCGGGTGATTGATGCGATCACCGCCTATCAGATCCGCTCGATGATGCAGGGGGTGATCCAGCGCGGCACCGCCAGGGGCAAGATCAATCTGGGCGTTCCGGTGGCGGGCAAGACCGGCACCACCAATGACGCCAAGGATGTGTGGTTTACCGGCTTTACCTCGAACATCGTTGCCGGCTGTTATATGGGTTTTGACACGCCACGGCCTTTGGGGCGCGGGGCGTTTGGCGGGTCGATGTGTGCGCCGGTGTTCAACGAATTCATGAAACACGCCACCAAGAAATATGGCGGCGGCAAATTTGCGGTGCCTCCCGGCGGGCATTTCATCAAGATCGACCGCTATAGCGGTGCGCGGCTGTCTGACAGCGCCAGCGGCCCCAATGTGGTGGCTGAATATTTCCGCGACGGCGAAGAGCCGGTGTTCGGGATTGCCTTTGATGGTGGGTTTGCCATGGGCACCAATTTGCCGCTGTTCGAAGAGGCACAGCATGTGAAAACCGTGACCACCTCAGATGGCGGCACCGCCACGCTGGGGGGCAATGCCAGCTTTGGGTCGTTGTCGTCGGGTGGGCTCTATTAAGGGTCTGCGGGTAAGAGGAATGTGATCAGGAGGATCGTGATGAACAAGGTGATGGGTTTTGTGCTGGCCGGGTTTGCTCTGGCGGGCTGTGTTGTAGAACAGGACAAAACGGTGCAGGCAGGGCCTGTGCCGACTCAGGCGGTTAGTGTTTATGACACGCTGCCGGTGTTGTCGCGCAAAACGTTTGAGGTGCATATCATCGGCAAACTCGAGCGCTGCCATGGTATGATGGGGCGGCGGTTTGATTGCTTTGTCGGGACGACGAAATCGGGCGACAGAATTGTGTTCAATCAGGGGATCGAAGGCTATCAGTTCAAGCCGGGCCGTTCGGAAACCATTCGCGTTCAGCAGGTCAAATATGATTTCAGCAAAGACAATGCGCCGACGGATATCCCCTCGATCCGCTATTTTTTGCGTCCATAGAGCGTTATGCGAAAAAACTGAATCATTTATTTTGTCAAACGCCATAGAGATACGGATCAGACATGAAAAAAAGGGCAGCCCCGGCCGGGTTGCCCTTTTGTTTGCGCGGGTTTTGCGGTGAGTTATGGGATGATGCGGGTATATTTGGTGCCCTCCAACGTCGCCCCGACCAGCAGCCCGGCCTGACCAAAGATCACGGCAATCACCGGAGACAGGGCGGTAGTGGTTTCGGCGCTGACATTGCCGCCTTTGTCATTGATCGCATATTCCAGATCACCACCTGCAGCCCAGCCCGAACTTTTGCGGAAATCCGCCAGCGCCTCTTGCGTCATGAAATAGAGTACATGCGAAAATTGCTGCGCCCCGATCTGCAACCCAAAGCTGGCGGCGGCGCTGGAGTAATAATCCACCGTCGCATTATCCACCAGCAGAGCGCCGCGGCCATAAGCTCCGCCCAAGCCGAACCCGGCCTTGGTCACCAGCGGCATCACCAACATGCCATAGGATTTCTTTTGCAGCTCAAGCGTGCCGGGATAGCGCCGGTGCAGCGTGTCCAGGGTGGCGGCCACGCGGGCGTCGATTTTTGCGGCGCCCCGGCTGTTGACACCATTGCCACAGGCGGCGGTGGTGCTGGCCAAAGCGCCGGCGACGAACAGGCGCCGGGTGAGAAATGGGCGGGATGGATTGCTCATGGAATAAACCCCTTTACGGTTTGTTTGCCTCTATGATGTTATGACCTGCCAAATAGCGTGCCAGCCTTTAGCGGCTGATCTTGGGGCGGATTATAGGCCAAAGCCGGGTGGGTGTCACCCGCCCTTGGCCGCGTTGCATGATGTTTGAGCGTATTTTTGCGCGGTTCAGCCGTTCAGCATCGTGGCAATACGCGGCGCGAAATAGGTCAGAACCCCGTCACAGCCGGCGCGGCGAAACGCCATCAGGGTTTCCAGCATCACCGCATCGCCCTCCAGCCAGCCATTTTGCGCCGCCGCCATGATCATCGCATATTCGCCCGAGACCTGATAGGCAAAGACCGGCACCCCGAATTCCGCCTTGGCGCGGTGGCAAATATCCAGATAGGCCATGCCGGGTTTGACGATCACCATATCGGCCCCTTCGACCAGATCGCGTCGGATCAGGCGCATGGCCTCGTCCGAATTGGCCGGGTTCATCTGATAGGTTTTCTTATCGCCCTTCAGCGCCGAGCTGGCCCCGACCGCATCGCGAAACGGGCCGTAAAAGCTGCTGGCATATTTCGCCGAATAAGACATGATCGAAATGTCGTGATAGCCCTCGGCTTCGAGAGCCTGACGAATGGCCCCAACCCGGCCATCCATCATATCGCTCGGCCCCAGAATATCGGCCCCGGCACGGGCCTGCGCCAGCGCCATTTTCACCAGAGCTTCGACGGTTTCATCATTCAGGATCTGCCCGTCTTTGACGATGCCATCATGGCCCCGCGCATTGTAAGGGTCCAGCGCGATATCGGTCATCACCGCCACTTCGGGCACCGCGGATTTCACCGCAGAGATAGCACGGTTGGACAGGCTATCAGGGCTCCAGGCTTCGCGGCAGCAATCGGTTTTCAGCGCCGGATCGGTATAGGGAAACAGGCACAGCGCCGGAATGCCCAGATCGCGGGCCTGACGGGCGGCCTCGATCAGCAGATCAATCGACAGCCGCTCAACCCCGGGCATCGAGGGGATCGGCTGGCGGGTGTTTTCGCCATCGACCACGAAAATCGGCCAGATCAGATCATTCACCGACAGGCTGTTTTCCTGACACAACGCGCGGATCGCGGCGCTGCGGCGGGTGCGGCGGGGACGTGACAGCGGGAAGGGGGCTTGTGCAACGGGCATAATTACCTCTTTCTATTTGGCTGTGTCTCTTGATACATGGAAAATACAGCTACTCAAGGGTAGGAATTGCCCAAAAGGCGCGATAAAACGCGCCGGGTGCAAAATTCAGAGGGTATTACAACGTGTCGTGGCATGAAGGCATTATAGAATTGATTGACATGCGGTCCTTTTCCAATCTGTGGTATTGGATTGCGTTGGCCGTGATGTGGTCCACCACCAGCCATTGGGTGCTTGGCGTGCCTTATGACATGGTGCTGCGGGCGCAGCGCCGGGGCGGGCAGGCCGAAGTCGATCTGGAAGATCTGGTGCGTGTCCACACCAACCGGCTGCTGTTCATCAGCCAGATATCGGGCCTATGGATTTTGGGGTTTGCCTGTTTCGTGCTGACTCTGTTGGCGACATTGGGGTTTTATTACTGGATTGAATTTGCCCAAGCGCTGTTTTTGCTGCTGTTCCCGCTGGCCATTGTCGGCCTGCTGTCGCTGTCCACCGCGCGGCGGATCGTGGAAGAGGGTGCATCTGGCGCGCTGCTGCGCAAAAGGCTGAGCAAGCACAGGCTGATTATTCAGGCGATTGGCATTTTCAGCATTTTTGTTACCTCACTGTTTGGCATGTTTCAGAACATGTCGATCAGCGGGCTGGGGGCCTGAGTGCGCCGATGACCGAACCGCAGCACATCACGCTCAGCGGAGCGCCCGAAGGCTATGACGCGCATCTGCTGGCCAAAGAGCTGGCGCGTGGAACTGGCCCGGTGGTGCATATTGCCCGCGATGACAAGCGCCAGCAGGCGATGGCCGAAGCGTTGCAGATTTATGCGCCTGATGCGGTGGTGCTGAACTTCCCCGCCTGGGATTGCCTGCCCTATGATCGCACCTCGCCACATGCGGATATTTCGGCGGCGCGGATGGCAACTCTGGCCGGTCTGGCGCATGGGATCGGCGGCAAATTCATCCTGCTGACCACGCTCAGCGCTGCCACCCAGCGCCTGCCCACCCGTGAGCTGCTGAAAAACGCGGCTTTTCGGGTCAAGGTGGGCGAACGCATTGACGAAAAGGCTCTGCGCGATTTCCTTGCCCGCATGGGCTTTGTGCAGACCGCCACGGTGATGGAGCCCGGAGATTACGCGATTCGCGGCGGCCTGATCGACATTTTCCCACCGCTTTCGGCGGGTGGCGAAGGTGGCCCGGTGCGGCTGGACCTGTTCGGAGATGTGCTGGACGGGGCGCGGCATTTCGATCCGGTCAGCCAGCGCACCACGCGCCAGCTGGACGAAGTCGAGCTGGCTCCGGTATCGGAAATCGTGCTGGATCAGGCCGCGATCAGCCGGTTTCGGCAAAATTACCGCATGGAATTTGGCGCGGCGGGCTCGGACGATCCGCTTTACGAGGCAATCAGCGCCGGGCGCAAGCATCAGGGCGCCGAACACTGGCTGGCGTTTTTTCACGAGCGGCTGGAGACTTTGTTCGACTATCTGCCCGATGCCGCGATCCTGCTGGATGACCAGATCACCGCCGCCCGGCTGGCGCGTTGGCAGGCGATCGAGGATCAATACCAGACCCGCAAGCAGGCCATGGCCGAAAAGCACCGGATGGATTCGGTTTACAAGCCGTGCCCGCCGCAGCTGTTGTATCTGGATGATGCCGCCTGGCACAGCGCGATTGCCGGGCATCGGGTGGTGCAGCTGAACCCGTTGCCGCAAAGCACCGGCTTTGGGGTGCTGGATGCCGGCGGGCGCATCGGGCGCAATTTTGCACCGGAACGCCAGCGGCAGGATATTAATCTTTTCAAAGAGTTATCCGACTATATTGATCTAAAAAAAGCCGTTGGGCCGGTTGTGATCGCCAGTGGCTCGCAAGGGGCCCGGGAACGGCTGGCGGGGCTGTTGCATGACGAAGGCCAGCTGGCCCTGCACGAAATCGACGATTTGCGTGCCCCCAAACAGGGCGTCAATCTGCTGGTCTGGCCGTTGGAGCATGGCTTTGAAGGCGGTGGCCTCACGGTGATTTCCGAACAGGACGTTTTGGGCGACCGCCTGATCCGCAAAACCCGCCGCAAACGCCGGGCCGAGAACTTTCTGACCGAGGTGCAGAGCCTGTCGGTGGGCGATCTGATCGTGCATGTGGATCATGGGGTTGGCATCTATCGCGGGCTGGAAACCATCACCGCGATGGGGGCAGCGCATGATTGTCTGGCGCTGGAATATGCCGGCGGGGATCGGCTGTTTTTGCCGGTGGAAAACATCGAACTGCTGTCGAAATTCGGCCATGAACACGGGCTGCTGGACAAGCTGGGCGGCGGCGCATGGCAGGCGAAAAAGGCCAAGCTGAAAGAGCGCATCCGCGAGGTCGCCGAAAAGCTGATCCGGCTGGCGGCCGAACGTGCTCTGCGCAGCGGGCAGGTGCTGGAGCCGCAGCATCACGCCTGGGAAAGCTTCGCGGCGCGGTTCCCCTATCAAGAGACCGAAGACCAGCTGGCCGCGATTGACGATGTGCTGGGCGATCTGGCCTCGGGGCAGCCGATGGATCGGCTGATCTGTGGCGATGTCGGCTTTGGCAAGACCGAGGTCGCCATGCGGGCAGCCTTTGTCGCGGCGATGCAGGGCCAGCAGGTGGCGGTGATTGCCCCGACCACATTGCTGGCACGGCAACATTACAAATCCTTTGCCGAGCGCTTTCGCGGTTTTCCTATTGAAGTCGGGCAGTTATCGCGCTTTGTGAGTGCAAAACAGGCCAACCAGACCCGCGAAGGTCTGGCCCGTGGCACGGTCGATATCGTGGTCGGCACCCATGCGCTGCTGGCCAAATCAGTGCGCTTTGCCAATCTCGGCCTGCTGGTGATTGACGAAGAACAGCGCTTTGGCGTCAGCCACAAGGAGCGCCTGAAACAGATGCGCAGCGATGTGCATGTGCTGACCCTGACCGCCACGCCGATCCCGCGCACCTTGCAGATGTCGCTCTCTGGCGTGCGGGATCTGAGCATCATCGGCACCCCTCCGATCGACCGGCTGGCGATCCGCACCTATGTCAGCGAATTTGATTCGGTGATGCTGCGCGAGGCGCTGCTGCGCGAACATTACCGCGGCGGGCAGTCCTTTTATGTGGTGCCGCGCATTAAGGATCTGCCCGAGATCGAAGCGTTTTTGCAGGAACAGGTGCCCGAGGTTTCCTATGTCGTCGCCCATGGCCAGATGGCCGCGGGTGAGTTGGATCAGCGCATGAATGCGTTTTATGATGGCAAATATGACGTGTTGCTGGCCACCACCATCGTTGAATCCGGTCTGGACATTCCCACCGCCAACACCATGATCGTGCATCGCGCCGATATGTTCGGGCTGGCACAGCTATATCAGATTCGCGGCCGGGTCGGGCGTTCGAAAATTCGCGCCTATGCCTATATGACCACCAAGCCACGCCTGAAACTGACCCCAACCGCGCAAAAGCGGCTGCGGGTGCTGGCCAGTCTGGATTCGCTGGGGGCGGGCTTTACGCTGGCCAGTCAGGATCTGGATATTCGCGGTGCCGGCAATCTGCTGGGAGAAGAGCAATCCGGGCAGATGCGCGAAGTGGGCTATGAGCTTTACCAGCAGATGCTGGAAGAGGCGATTGCCAAGATCAAATCCGGCGAAGTCGGCCTGCCTGATGATGGCAAATGGTCTCCTGTCATCAATCTGGGGGTGCCGGTGCTGATCCCGGATGCTTATGTGCCCGATCTGGATGTGCGGCTGGGGCTTTACCGGCGTTTGTCTGCGCTATCGAACAAGGTCGAGCTGGAAGGCTTTGCCGCCGAGTTGATCGACCGGTTCGGCCCGCTGCCCAAAGAGGTGAACTCGCTGCTGTTGGTGGTGCGCATCAAGGGGATGTGCAAACGCGCCGGGATTGCGCGGCTGGATGGCGGGCCAAAGGGGGCGACGATCCAGTTTCACAACGACAAATTTACCGCCCCGGCCGGGTTGGTTGAGTTTATCAATGAGCAGCGCGGTCTGGCGCAGGTCAAGGGCAATAAGATCGTGATCCGGCGTGATTGGTCCAAGGCTGCGGACAAGGTGAAAGGGGCCTATGCGATTGCCCGCGATCTGGCGCAGAAGGTGATTGCACAGAAAAAGCAGGATAAGGCGAAGCGGGGGAAGTAGGGGGGTGTGATTGCCCTGACAATTGCTGTCATCCGTCTGAGACAAAGAGTAGAGGGCAGCGCCTTGCCTGGGCGGGCGCGAATGCGCCTGCCGGGGGGGCAGGCAGGCGCAGACCGGCCTATCGGCCGGGCGGGGCAGTTCAGAGGTGCGCAGCTTTATACAGAGGCCTTAAAGATTGCCTTGCCGCCGGGGGCGAGGCAGGTTGATCCCTTGGGGCGTCCATCAGAGCTGCCTATGTCGGCTCATGCCGGATCAGTTGCATCAGCCCCAGCGCCAGCGACACGCAGACAAACACACCGCACATCAGCGGCAGCGGAGTGCCGTCAAAGGCCAGCCCGATCGGCACCGCAATCGCCAGCCCCAGCACCGTGGCAATGGCACTCATCATCGAAGCCGCCATCCCGGCGATATGCCCCATTGGTTGCATCGCGATGGCATTCAGATTGCCCAATGTCATGCCGATCATGAAAAACACCGAGGTCTTGAAAAACACAAAGGCAGGGAACGCCACCATGTCCGGCATTCCGCCGCCCCAAAACAGGGCCAGCATCACAGCCGAGATCAGCATCACACAGGCCAGCGCCGTGCGGATCATCGGCTGCATTCCCAGCCGCACCACCAGACGCGCATTGATCAGCGCCGAAAATCCCGACACAATCGCGACCGCCCCGAACCACAGGGCAAAGCTGTCGCCCCGGCCAAAGGTGATGTCGAAAATCTGCTGCGAACTGGACAGGGCGCTGTAAAGCGCCCCCAGCAGCAGGCTTTGCACCACGATGGTGACGCGCACAACCGGATGTGACAGCACTTCGACCATGCCGCCCCACAGATTGGCCAGCGCGATTTTGCGGCGCTTTTCCGGGGGCAGGGTCTCGGGCTGGCGCAGGGTGAACCACAGGCTGAGCGCGATGGCAAAGACCACGAAAGTAAAGAAAATCGTCCGCCACCCGGCCACCAGCAGGATCAGCGCGCCGATACTGGGGGCAATCACCGGCACCAGCATGAACACCGTCATGACAAAAGAGGTCAGCTGCGCCATTTGCCGCTCGACATAGAGGTCGCGCACAATCGCCATCGCCACCACCCGCGGGCCAGAGGCGCCCAGCCCTTGCAGCACCCGGGCGGCCAGCAGCAGTTCGAGCGACTGCGCCAAAGAGGCCAGCAATGCGGCGATGATGTAAACCGCATAGCCCCCCAGCATCACCCGCCGCCGCCCCAGCGCATCCGAGAGCGGCCCGCTGAAAAACGTGCCCAGCCCTAGCCCCAGCAAAAAGCTGGTGATGACCAACTGCGCATGGTTCAGATTGTCGGGGCTCAGCGTTTTGCCAATTTCGGGCAAGGCCGGCAACATCGCGTCAATCGCCAGCGCGATGGTGGCAAAGGACATCGCGATCAGGGCGACGAATTCGGGCTTTCTCAGCGGTTTTGTGGGCATGTCAGGGCTGCGTTTGCGATGTGGAGGCTTCGTTCAGCTCGATGATCACCTGCCCCCACAGCTGCGCCGGTTGCACCCCGGTCAGCACTTTTTGATTGCCAATGATAAAGGTCGGAACCCCCTGCACGCCGATCTCGCGGCTATGGGCATCGCGGCGGCGGATGTCGTCGATATCGGCATCGCTGGCCAACAGGCGCTCGATCATATCCGCATCCATGCCGCATTCTTGGGCGATGTTGCACAGCACCGCATCGGCACCAATATCGCGCCCCTCGCAGAAATAGGCTTTGAACAGGGCCGAGACCACAAACGCCTGCCGCCCCTCGATCCCGGCCCAATGGATCAGCCGATGGGCGTTCAACGTGTTGGGAGTGGTCTTGATCGCGGCGAAATCCATCTCAAGCCCCGCATCCTGCGCCTTTTCGGCAATTTCGGCGTAAACCTTCACCGCGGCCTCGCGGCCTCCGAATTTCAGCTCAAGATAGTCGCGCCGATCCATGCCGGCGGCGGGCATCTCGGGGTTCAGCTGATAGGGCTGCCATTCAATCGCAAAGGGGTGATCGGGGTGCGCCGCCAAAGCGCGGTCCAGATAGGATTTGCCGATGTAACACCAGGGGCAAATCGGATCGGCAATGATATCAAGTTTGATCATCAGAATGTTCCATAAATTGCGGCCCGTAAAGGACGCGCAGTTGCCGGCGTTGCAATTTGCCATTTGCGCCTTTGGGCAGTTGGTCGACCCGCTTGAATATCCGGGGGATTTTATAGCGGGCCAGTCTCAGGCGGGCGTAGTCGAAAAGCGCGGCCTGATCAAGCTCGTCCGGGCCGGTGTAAAAGGCGGCAATCACGGTGGTGTCGGCTTTGACCTCGATTTCGGTGCAGGCGATTTCCTGAATGCCGGGGTGGTGGGCCAGACTGGTTTCGATTTCCAGCGGCGAGACGCGAAAGCCACCGGCATTCATCATATCATCATCGCGCCCCAGATAGCGGATCGCATCATCCGGGCCCATGCTGCACATATCGCCGGTCAGAAACCAGTCACCCCGGATGCGGGCGGCGGTTTCCTCGGGCGCGTTCAGATAGCCCAGCATCAGGCCGGGATCGGTGCGGGCAATCGCCAGAATGCCGGGCTGAGACCGGGGCAGCGGCTGGCCATCGTGATCGACAATCGCCACCCGGCGGCCGGGCTGGGGATAGCCCAGCGCCCCATCCGGGGCCTGGTGGCGGGGATGCGCGGAAATGAAGGTGGAGCATTCGGACATGCCGAACGCCTCGTAAATCTCGCAGCCGGTGGCATCGCGCCAGGCGTGGCGGATGCGCTCGGGCAGTTTTTCCCCGGCCGAGAGCCCGTGGCGCAGTGCAGGCAGCGCGGGCAGGGGGTGCTTTAACATCTGCCGGTAAACCCCCGGAGCAGCTGCGAAAATATTGGCGTGATGTTCGGCCAGCAGAGCCCCCAGATCGGCGGCGGTGATCTCGGGTGCCGGTATCAGCGCGGTGGCACCGATGCTGAGCGGGTCCATCAATCCGGTGCCCAGCGTATAGGTCCAGTTGAACGCCCCGGCGTGCAGGATTTTGTCATGCGCGGTCATGCCATACCAGCCCGTCAGCATCATCCGCCGCGCCCAGATCGCCCGATGCGCATGGCACACTGCACGCGGTTTGCCGGATGTGCCAGAGGTGTAGATGATATAGGCCAGACGGTTTGGGTCCCCGGTTTTATAAAAGGCTGGCGGTAGGTTATGGAAGGTTTCTAATGTATCACATGAAATGATCGGGCAGGGTGGGTGGCTGGGGATGCTGATATTTTCTCCGGCGACGATCAGGCTGGGATGCAGCTCGCGGCAAATGCGGCTGACCTCGGGGCGGGTCAGTTGGGATGAGGTCGGCACCGGGATCAGATCGGCGGTGATCGCGGCCAGAAACAGGATCGGAAATTCCACGCTATTGCCCAGCCGCATCAGGATTTTATCCCCCGGCCTCAGCCCCTGTTGCAGCAGCCCGGTGGCCACGCCCCGCACGGCGGTTTCGATTTCGCCAAAGCTGTAATGGCGGCTATGCTGCGCCCCGACCACGGACAGCATGGTTTTATCGGCCAACAGGCCGGCCCGCGCCAGCACATATTGCGCCATGTTGAAATCATCCGGGCAGGGCTCTGCCGGGCCTTGGTCAAATACAGAGAGCATGTTTCCCTGTTAGGCCTGCGCAGGCCATGATGCAAGCCTCAGCTGTTATCCTTATCCACAAACAGCCGCGGCAAGATCAGGCTGGCCACAGCCGTGCCCAGCAGTTGCATAGCGATAAAAGCCGCAATATCGCCCGGATAAATCCCGGCAAAGCTGTCGGAAAACCCCCGCGCGATGGTCACAGCCGGGTTGGCAAAGCTGGTCGAGGACGTAAACCAATAGGCTCCGGTGATGTAAAGCGCCACCAGAGTGGGGGTTTTGTCCGGGGCGTGGGCTTTGCCGCCAAAGATCACGAAGAGCAGGCCGAATGTGGCAAAGACTTCGCTGCTCCACAGCCCCAGCGAGGCGCGGGGATGGGTTGAAAGCTGCAGGATCGGCAGATCAAACATCAGATGGGTCAGCCACACCCCGGCAATGCCGCCCAGAATCTGCGCCGCGATATAGGGCAGGATCTGCGCCTTGGCGTGCTGGCGATGCAGGGCAAAGGCCAAGGTGACCGCGGGGTTGAAATGCGCGCCGCTGACCGGGCCAAGGGTGGTGATGATGGCATAGAGCATCGCTCCGGTGGCGATCGCATTGGCCAGCAGCGCCAGCCCGACATTGCCGCCGGACAGGGTTTCGGCCATGATGCCCGAGCCCACGACCGAGACCAAAAGCATCGCCGTGCCGATGAATTCCGCCAGCAGGCGGGTGGGTAGGCTAGGGCTGGGCATGGCGTTGTCCGATTTGATTCAGAAGGGTTTGCAGGCAAGGGCGGTCCATGGTTTCAAACGGAGCCGCCAACAGATCATTTGCCCGCAATTTCAGGATGTTATAGGCGGTTTTGAAAGCGGTTTCGCAATCATCTGTGCAATCGGCGGGATCGTCCACGCCCCAATGGCAGGACAGCGGCGCACCGGGCCAGACCGGACAGCTTTGCGCCGCATTGCCGCACACCGTGATCACGATGTCGGGGCTGTGGGGCGAGGCGGTGGTGAACGCCTCCCAGCTTTTTGAGCGCAGCCCGGCAGTGTCATGCCCCTCGGTCGCCAGCAGGCGCAGCGCCTGCGGATGCACTTGCCCGGTGGGGCGGGCGCCGGCGGAAAAGGCGTTCACCCGCCCCTTGCCGAAATGGTTTAGCAGGCTTTCCAGCATGATCGAGCGGGCCGAGTTTCCGGTGCATAAAACGAGGATATTCATGCCGCCAAGCCATAAGGGCTCTGGCCCGGATTGCAAGGGGGCGGATGGAAATCAGGACTTGTGGGAGAACCCGGCCCGTGGCACCCTTCCCCTCAAACCGACGAGGAGGAATAACAAGATGAGCTTTAACGCATTGGTGGTTGAAAAAAACGATGACGGGAAAACCAGCGCTTCGGTGCAACGGCTTGAGGACAGCCAACTGCCCGAAGGCGATGTGACTGTGGCGGTGGATTATTCCACGGTGAACTACAAAGACGGGCTGTGTATTGGCCCCGGCGGCGGGCTGGTGCGCCACTATCCGCATGTGCCGGGCATTGATTTTGCTGGCACGGTCGAGGCTTCGGACGATCCGCGCTATCAGCCCGGCGATCAGGTGGTCCTGACCGGCTGGCGGGTGGGCGAGGCGCATTGGGGCGGCTATGCGCAAAAGGCGCGGGTTAAGGCCGATTGGCTGGTGCCTCTGCCCGCCGGTTTGACCACCCGTCGGGCGATGGCGGTGGGCACGGCGGGGTTTACCGCGATGCTGGCGATCATGGCGCTGGAAAAACACGGGCTGAAGCCCGGGAACGGCCCGGTGCTGGTGACCGGGGCGGCGGGCGGTGTGGGCTCGGTCGCCACCGCGATTTTGGCGCATTTGGGTTATGAGGTTGCCGCGGTGACGGGCCGTGCGCAGGCCGCTTCTTATCTGACGTCGCTGGGGGCCAGCCAGATTGTGCCGCGCGATGAGATCAACGAGGTCAGCAAACGCCCGCTGGAAAGCGAAAACTGGGCCGGTTGTGTTGATGCGGTGGGCGGGCCGATGCTGGCGCGGCTGCTGGGGCAGATGCAATATGGCGCTTCGGTGGCGGCGGTCGGTCTGGCAGGCGGGATGCAGCTGCCGGCCACCGTCATTCCGTTTCTGCTGCGCGGGGTCAATCTGCTGGGCATTGACAGCGTGATGCAGCCCTATGACAACCGCCTGCAAGCCTGGCAGCGCGTTGCCACGGATCTGCCGATGGACAAGCTTGAAGCCATGATCCAGCCCGCCGCTCTGGCCGATTTGCCACAGCTGGGCCGCGACATTCTGAAAGGTCAGGTTAAGGGCCGGGTCGTGGTGGATGTAAACGCCTGAGGGCCACTCTAGATACTCGCCCCCAACAGGGCCATGCCGCTGCCGGTTTGTGATGTGTAAAACGGCCATAAAGCCCGATTTGCGCTTCTGTGTGCCGGTTTGCTGCCGGCGGTGGTTGCCCCGAACCCTCCTGACGAATGTCGTTTTTGATCGCAAAAGCGGCGTAAACCATTGCTTTGTCACGTCAAACGGGCCTATCATCCCCCTATCGTAACGTCTGGCCAGCAATTTGCCAGCCATGGACCGATAGGCGGATGTCATAGGGGCGGCGACCCTGCCTGACCCGCCGCCAATCATCAAGACCCACGCCCGCAAGCGGGGCTGCTTGGGGCCGGTGGGTCTGAAACAGGGAGGTTAACAATGTCTGAAGACGAGATAAACGGAGGCGTGCCGGCACCGGAAGGGGAGGCCAATCCGATTGATACCGAATATGAAATTGGCCAGCACAATATCAAGACCAATTTCGGCCCGTTCGGTATGGACATCCACAACCCGGTGTTTTGGATATCCGGTGTGACGATTGTGATATTCGTGGCCTTTGCGCTGATCTTTACCGATCAGGCGGCGGCGTTTTTCAAATGGCTGCGCCCGGCGCTGACCAGCAATTTTGATTGGTTCTTTTTGGGCTCGGCCAATATCTTTGTGCTGTTTTGCCTGTTTCTGGTGGTCAGCCCCTGGGGCAAGATCAAGCTCGGCGGCTCAGAAGCTACACCGGATTACACCTATAAGGGCTGGTTTGCCATGCTGTTTGCCGCCGGGATGGGCATCGGCCTGATGTTCTTTGGCGTGTTGGAGCCGGTCTATCACATGGCGATTTCCGAGCCATTGGGCGTGCCCAAACCCTTTGCCGAGGATGGCAGCCTGATTGCCGCCAATGTGGACGCGGCGCGGCAGATGGGGCTGGCAGCGTCGATTTATCACTGGGGTCTGCACCCTTGGGCAATTTATGCGATTGTCGGTCTGGCGCTGGCATTGTTCAGCTATAACAAAGGCTTGCCGCTGACAATTCGCTCGGCCTTTTACCCGATTTTCGGCGAATCCGTTTGGGGATGGGTCGGCCATGTGATCGACATCACGGCCGTGTTTGCCACCCTGTTCGGGCTGGCGACGTCGCTTGGGCTGGGGGCACAGCAGGTCAATGCCGGGCTGCATCATGTATATGGGGTTGAGATGAGCACCACGACCCAAGTCGTTTTGATCGCGCTGATCACCTCTATCGCGCTGGTGTCGGTGTTGCGTGGGCTGGAAGGCGGCGTGAAGGTGTTGAGCGAAATCAACATGGGCATTGCCGCCGTGTTGCTGTTTTTCGTCATGTTCGCCGCCGGGATCGGCACAATCTTAAGCGACTTTGTCAGCGGTTTGACGGCCTATGGTCAAAACCTGATCAGCCTGTCCAACCCGATCGGGCGCACCGACAGCGGTTATATGCAGGGCTGGACCTCGTTCTATTGGGCGTGGTGGATCAGTTGGTCGCCTTTTGTTGGCATGTTCATCGCCCGTATTTCGCGCGGTCGCAGCGTGCGCGAATTCGTGATTTGTGTGCTGATCATCCCCAGCTTGGTCTGTGTGCTGTGGATGACTACTTTTGGCGGTGCCGCGATTGAGCAGGTGCTGAGCAACCCGGCCACCAGCGGCGTCAAGGCGCAGGTGATCGACAGCTACAACCCGCCGATTTCGCTGTTTGCCATGCTCGAGGGGCTGCCTTGGTCTAACATCAGCTCGACCATTGCGGTTGTGCTGGTAGTGGTATTCTTTGTGACCTCGTCCGATAGCGGATCGCTGGTGATCGACTCGATCACGGCAGGTGGCAAGGTGGATGCGCCGGTGCCGCAGCGTGTGTTCTGGTGCACCTTTGAAGGCATCGTGGCCATTGTGCTGCTGATCGGCGGCGGGCTGGGCGCGTTGCAGGCGATGGTGATCTCGACCGGACTGCTGTTTGCGATTGTGCTGCTGTTGATGTGCGTGGCGATCTTTAAAGGGCTGCGCAGCGAGGCGCGTTAGGCTTGTGGAGCAAACAGATGAAAAGGCCCGCTGCAAAGGCGGGCCTTTTTTGTATGAAGCTGGGGCAGTAGGGTGCTGCGGCTGGTCGGGGCTTTTGAAAATTTTCATTGCCATTTGCCCGCCGCCTGTCCAAGCTCAGCCGTAAGCAACCCAGGAGGCGATGATGACACTTGATATTGATTACGTCCGCAAACAGTTCCCAGCCTTTGCCGAGCCTTCTTTGCAAGATCAGGCCTTTTTCGAAAATGCCGGTGGCAGCTATACCTGTCAGCCGGTGCTGGATCGGCTGTTTCGCTATTATCACAGCCGCAAGGTGCAGCCCTACGCGCCCTATCCCGCCTCGCAGCTGGCGGGTGCCGAGATGGACGAAGCCCGCAGCCGTCTGGCCGCGCTGCTGGGGGTCGAGAGTGACGAGCTGTCCTTTGGTCCCTCCACCACGCAAAACACCTATGTTCTGGCGCAGGCGTTTCGCCAGCATTTGAAGCCGGGCGATGCGATCATCGTCACCAATCAGGATCACGAAGCCAATAGCGGCCCCTGGCGGCGGCTGGCCGATGAGGGCATTGAGATCCGCGAATGGCAGATCGACCCCGAGAGCGGCCATCTGGACATCCACGATCTGGAAAAGCTGCTGGATGGCAAGGTGAAGCTGGTCTGTTTCCCGCATTGCTCGAATGTGGTCGGCGAAATCAACGATGTGGCCGCGATTTGCAAAATCGTGCATGACAACGGTGCGTATGCCTGCGTCGATGGGGTCAGCTATGCCCCGCATGGCTTTGTTAATGTTGATGACATCGGGGCGGATATCTATCTGTTTTCCGCCTATAAAACCTATGGCCCGCATCAGGGGTTGATGGTGATCCGGCGGGCCTTGGCCGAAAAACTGCCCAATCAGGCGCATTATTTCAACGCCGATTGCCTCTATAAACGCTTCACCCCGGCCGGGCCGGATCATGCGCAGGTGGCGGCCTGTGCCGGCATGGCGGATTATCTGGATCAGCTCTATACCCATCATTTCGGGGCTGAGCTCGCCGGCACCGCTTCCCCCACCGCCCGCGCCAAAGCGGTGCATGGGTTGATGCGCGATGCCGAGTGCCGCCTGATGCAGCCGCTGTTGGACTATCTGGCGCAGAAAAACACCATCCGGCTGCTGGGGCCAAACCGGGCCGACAGCCGCGCCCCTACGCTGGCGCTGGTGCTTTCTCAAAACGCGGCGGCGGTGGCTCAGCGTCTGGCCGGGCAGGGGATCATGGCTGGCGGCGGCGATTTTTACGCTCCGCGGGCGCTGGCGGCGCAGGGGGTGGATGTGGGCAATGGGGTGTTGCGGCTGAGCTTTGTGCATTACACCAGCCCAGAAGAGATCAACAAGCTGATCAACGCCCTTGACCAAACGCTGTGAGGCGGTGACAATCAGCCAACTCACGAACGGAGCCCCATTATGCTGACCGCATCGCGTTTGTTTGGTGCCATTATCTGCGCCGCCCTTGCCTGGTTTGTGTCGGACATGTTCAAACCTCTGGTGCCGGACGACACCAATTTTGGCCGCATGTCCGAATATAACGCTGTGATTGGCCTTGTCTGTGGCTGGGTTTATATGGGGCTGCGATATGGTAGGAAAATCGGCAATCTGATTGCATCCGGGATTACTACGGTGGTGGTTACGGTGTTCTGGGTGCTTCTGATTAACTCCATCGCTGAAATGGTACGGCTTTCGTTTCGCAAACGGTTTGATAATGTGGCCGAAGCGTTGCTCTATGTCGGGCAGCAGATGCTGGATTATGGCCTGATTATGCTGAACCCTCAGATCGTGGTGGCGCTGGCGATTGGCAGCGTTTTCTTGGGGCTGGCTTCGGGCTGGGCCGGGCGAAAATGGGATTAAACGCCCGCGCCCGGGTTTGAAAACGGCGCGGCATTTGCACCGGTTGCGATTGGCCAAAGTGGCTGGCAATCTGCCAATCAGCGTGGCATATCGCTATGCTCAATGATTCCAAAGGACAGAGATTGTGTTACGCATTTTATTAACGGCTTTGTTTTTGAGCATGTCGATGATCCCCGGCGGGCTGGGGGCGCAAACGGCGACTCCGGTTGCCTCGCAGAGCGATCAGGAAAACAGCGCACAGCAGCTGGAGAAATGGGAAAAGACGGCGCGGCGGGCAGAAGAGGCGATCGCATCGCAGCGGGCTTCGGATGCGGCCTTTCAGGTCTTGCGCAGGGAGCTTGTGATTTGGCGTGAAAAATTCCTGGCAGATCAGAACATTAACAAAAATGCGATCAAGACCCTGCAGGATCAGATCACCGCGCTGGGGGAAAAACCCGAAGGCGAGCCGGAAGATTCCGAGATCGCCGCCAAGCGGAAAATGCTGGATCAGCAAATGGCGGTTCTGGTGGCTCCTGTGAAAACCGCCGAGGTCGCGCATAGCCGGGCCAGCGGCCTGATCCGCAGCATCGACGAAATCATCCGCAGCCGCCAGACTGATGCTTTGCTGAAACTGGATACCTCACCGATCAACCCGGCTCATTGGGGCGGGGCGCTGGCGGCGTTGGGGCACAGTTTTGACAATCTGCGCAAGGAAACGGCCAAGTCCTGGGCCAATCCGGTGTCGCAGGTTGCGTTGAAAAACAATCTGCCGGTGATTCTGGCCCTGCTGCTGGCGGCGCTTGTGCTACTGTTGCGCGGGCGGCGCTGGAGCGGGCAAATCGCGGGCAAACTGCAGGCCAAATCCGTCACGCCGGCGCGGTGGTTGTTCCAGTTTTTGCTGTCGATTGCACAGTTGCTTCTGCCGCTAGCGGGGCTGTTTTTGCTGCTCGAAGCCATTTCCATCAGTCAACTTCTGGACCTGCATGGCCAGCATGTTTTAGAGGCTCTGGTCTTTGTCGGAGTAAGCTTTGTCGTGTCCGTCTGGCTGGGCATGCGCATTTTTCCACCGGGTCAGCCCATTCAGCCGCCGTTGAACCTGCCCATCGGGCAGCGGCAAAGGGGGCGCTTCTTTGCCGGAGTTCTGGGGCTGTTGATCGGCCTGAGGGGCTTGATCAACGACTTGGCGCAATTTGAAAAATGGAGCCAGGAAGCGCTGATCGTGCTGTCCTTTCCGATTTTGCTGCTGATGTCTTATGCGTTGCTGCGTCTGGCCAATCTGTTGCGCTATCATGTTGAAAATGAACAACAGACCGGACAGGATGCCAGCTATCGCAATACGGTTATTCATTATTTCAGCCGGGTGCTGGGGGTATTGGCCCTGATCGGTCCGGTGCTGGCGGCAGTGGGCTATTTCAAGGCGGCTCAGGCCGTGACCACGCCGACTGCGCTCTCATTGGGATTGCTGGCGTTCCTGAGCATCCTGAACCGGATGACCACCGAGATTTACGCGCTGATCGTGCGCAGTCAGGAACGCGCCCGCGAGGCGTTGATTCCGGTGCTGGTGAATTTCATGCTGGTGCTGCTGTCATTGCCGTTCTTTGCGCTGATCTGGGGGGCGCGGGTGACCGACCTGACCGAAGTCTGGGCCCGTTTCCAGGTTGGTTTCACCTTCGGCGATACCCGTATTTCGCCCGCCGTGTTCATGACTTTTGCGATTGTTTTTGTCATTGGTTATATCCTGACCCGCTTTGTGCAAGGCACTTTGCGCAACACCGTTTTGCCCAAGACCAAAATTGATCTGGGCGGGCGCAACGCTATCACCTCGGGCGTGGGCTATATTGGGATTTTCCTGTCCGCGCTGGTGGCGATTTCCAGCGCCGGCATTGATCTGTCATCGCTGGCGATTGTCGCCGGGGCGCTGTCGGTGGGCATTGGGTTTGGCCTGCAAAATATCGTCTCGAATTTTGTCTCCGGCATCATTTTGCTGATCGAACGCCCGATCTCGCAAGGCGACTGGATCGAGGTGGGCGGCCATATGGGGATTGTGCGTGATATCTCGGTGCGTTCGACCCGGATCGAGACCTTTGATCGCAGCGATGTGATCGTGCCCAATTCTGATTTTATCTCTGGTTCCGTCACCAACTACACCCGTGGTAACACGGTGGGTCGTCTGAAGGTGCCGGTCGGGGTGGCTTATGGCACCGATACCAAGCGTGTCGAAGCACTGTTGCGACAGATTGCCGAGGCGCACCCGATGGTGCTGGCAAATCCGAAACCGGCGGTGCTGTTTCGTGGCTTTGGCGCGGATTCGCTGGATTTCGAGATCCGGGCGATTTTGCGCGATGTGAATTGGTCGATGTCGGTGCACTCTGACATGAATCACGAAATTGCCCGGGTGTTTGCCGAGGAAAATATCGAGATCCCATTTGCCCAGCGCGATTTGTGGCTGCGTAACCCCGAGGTGCTAAAAGGTGATAACGGGCAGGGAGAGCCTGAATGACCGCGCCAAGCTTCCTGAAAAACGCCTATTTGCGCGATGCACCTGCCACGGTCACCGCCCATACGGTTGAGGGCGGGGTGGTGCTGGATCAGTGCATCTTTTACGCCACCAGCGGCGGGCAGCCGGGCGATAGCGGGGTGCTTGTCTGGGACGATCAGCAGCTTGAGATCGCTACCACGGTCAAAGGCTCCGGCGATGACATCGTACTGGTGCCGGCGGAACCGGCTGCTTTGCCGCCGGTGGGAACCGAGGTGATGCAGCATCTGGATTGGGAGCGCCGCCACCACCATATGCGGATGCACACCGCGCTGCATCTGCTGTCGGTGGTGCTGCCCTATCCGGTCACTGGCGGGGCGATTGGCAGCCAGAAAAGCCGGCTGGATTTTGCGATCCCCGAGCCAGTGATTGACAAGCCCGCGCTGGAAGAGCAGCTGAACCGGCTGGTGGCCGCCGATTTGCTGGTGACCGAGGGCTGGATCAGCGATGACGAGCTGGCGGCCAATCCCGAGTTGGTCAAGACCCTGTCGGTGCAGCCGCCCAAGGGGGCCGGGCGCATCCGTCTGATCGGCATCGGGCAGGGTGAAGCGCAGGTTGATCTGCAACCTTGCGGCGGCACGCATGTGCAGCGCACCGGTGAAATCGGGCGGTTGCGGATTGGCAAAGTGCAGAATAAAGGGGCGCAGAACCGCCGGGTTTATCTGCATTTAGAGGGGTAGGGCCCGGCAATAAGCATCCTTGCCCTGTGCCGGCTGACATAGCTGGCGGGAGTGGATTCGGATCCCCAAAGCCCCCGTCAGCGTGAAACCAAAAACTTACAGTCAAAAGGCGCAATCAGGAGTGTCTCTTTTGGCTCTCAATGTCAGCTTTCCTTGGTCACATCATATCCATAAATCCAGTCATATTTCTTCAGCGCCAATCCCGGCGCCAAACGGCTGCCCATCCGCAATGCCAAATGCGCCAGGCTGCGTTTCGGACCCGGACCGAAATGATAATTGCGGGCGTTCTGATTGGCCGCCTCGACCACCGCTGCCGCTCTCTGACGGCGCCGGTTTTGATAAGACGCCAGTGCCTGCTCAACCGGCGTATCCTGATCCAGCGCATCGGCCAGCACCCAGGCATCCTCCAACGCCATCACCGCGCCCTGTGCCATAAACGGCAAGGTCGGATGCGCCGCATCGCCCAACAGCGCCGCATTGCCCTGATGCCAGCGCGCCGCAACCGGGTGGCGGAACAGACCCCATAAGTAGACATCCTCCACCCGCTCAAACAGCGCCTGCACCTCGTCGCAGAAATCGCCGAACACATAGCTCAGTTCGGCGGGGTCGGTCTTGTAATTCCAGCCCTCAGCGGCCCAGATGTCGCGTTCTTGCACCGCCACCACATTGATCAGCTCTCCACCGCGCAACGGATAGGTCACCAGATGCTTGCCATGGCCCATAAACACCTGCGCCATCGGAGCTTCGCCCCCCAGCGCCGGAATCACCATGCGCCAAGCGACCTGTTTGGTGAAAAATGGCTCGCGTTTGCCGTTGATCACCGGGCGCAGTTTGGAATGCAACCCTCCGGCACAGATGAACAGCTCGGGCATCAAAACCTGACCATCGGCCATCTGCAACTGCGCTTGGTTTTGATCAAACGCAACACTTTCCAGACGCTGAGACAGCCTGATCTCAACCCCTGCCGCCCGCGCGGCCTCGGCCAGAACGTCGATCAGATCGGCGCGATGCACCATATAATAATGCTGATCCGGCCTGAAGCGTTGGAAATCCAGCGCAAAAACCTGCTGGCCCGAGACCCCATCCAACAACCGAACCCCGGTCGCCCGCACCGATTTTGCAGCCAGCGCATCACCCAGCCCCAAAGCGCGCAACACGGTATAGCCATTGGGGCCGATTTGCAAGCCGGCCCCGACCTCGGTGATCGCTTCGGCCTGTTCCAGCACCGTCACCCGGCCACCGCGCTGCGCCATGGCCACAGCCGCGGCCAGCCCGCCAATGCCGCCGCCCACCACCGTGATCTGTTTTCCATTCAGCGTCATGCCGGTTGCTCCTGCAAAAAAAACACCACAGCATCTCTGCCAGGTGTTTTTTCTTGATCTCTCATATATCTGGCGCGGCAAAGTACTTGCCGCAAGCCAGCCTGCTAATCGTCGCGATAGACCTTTTCCTTGCGCTCGTGACGCTCCTGCGCCTCAAGCGACATGGTGGCAATCGGGCGGGCATCCAGACGTTTCAGCGAAATCGGCTCGCCGGTTTTGCAGCAATAGCCGAACTCGCCTTCCTCGATGCGCCGCAGAGCCTGATCAATCTTCAGCACCAGCTTGCGCTGCCGATCCCGGGTGCGCAGCTCAAGCGCGCGGTCAGTTTCCTCGCTGGCACGATCAGCCATATCCGGGATATTGCGCGCCCCATCCTGCAAATGCTCGATGGTCTCTTTGCCATCGGATAACAGTTCTTCCTTCCAAGTCACCAGCTTGCGGCGGAAATATTCCAGCTGGCGCTCATTCATGAAGGGCTCATCCTCGGCCGGGCTGTAATCAGCGGGCAGAAAAACTTCGGGCCTCATCACACTCCCCTTTTGCAATTCTTGGGTCTCTGACCATTGCGGTTCAAACCTTTCAGAAACCTTACTGCGGTTGCCTTAGTGCAAAGCGCAGGCTTTGTCACGCCCCATTTGGTGATCTTGATGAAAATTGAAGGCTGGGGTAAGGGACGTAAACAAAGCCGATCCGGCCAACACTCAACCTATAGGGAAAACCATGAAATTCAGCTCGACCGAGAATTATGTTGCCACCGATGATTTGACGGTTGCGGTTAATGCCGCCGTGACTTTGGAGCGCCCCTTGCTGGTCAAAGGCGAGCCCGGCACCGGCAAGACCGAGCTGGCCCGGCAGGTGGCCAATGCGCTGGGGCTGGAGATGATCGAATGGCACATCAAATCCACCACCCGCGCCCAGCAGGGGCTGTATGAATATGACGCGGTCAGCCGGTTGCGCGACAGCCAGCTGGGCGATGAGCGGGTGCATGATATTTCGAATTACATCAAAAAGGGAAAATTGTGGCAAGCCTTTGAAGCAAAACAGAAAACCGTTCTGCTGATTGATGAGGTCGACAAGGCGGATATCGAGTTTCCCAACGATCTGCTGCAAGAGCTGGACAAGATGGAATTCCATGTTTACGAGACCGGCGAAGTGATCCGGGCCGAGCAGCGCCCGATTGTGATCATCACCTCGAATAATGAAAAAGAGCTGCCGGATGCGTTTTTGCGCCGCTGCTTTTTCCATTACATCCGCTTTCCCGATATCGACACCATGCGCAAGATCGTTGAGGTGCATCATCCGGGGGTAAAAGAGGCGCTGCTGACGGCGGCGTTAACCCAGTTTTACGAATTGCGTGAGACATCGGGGCTTAAGAAAAAGCCTTCGACCAGCGAGGTGCTGGATTGGCTGAAACTGCTGCTGGCCGAGGATCTGAGCCCTGAGGATCTGAAACGCGGCGGGGCCAATGCGTTGCCCAAGCTGCACGGGGCGTTGTTGAAGAATGAGCAGGATGTGCATTTGTTCGAACGGCTGGCCTTTATGGCGCGGGGGCAGCGGCGTTAAGGGCGAAGGGGAGGGGCAAGGGTTCTGAGTTGAGGCCGGGTGGTCGCGAACCTGCCCTTGTGGCTTTATCCAAAGATTCGGGCGATGCTGCCAAAGCCTCTACGGCTTGACCTTGCACGCTCCCTTTTGCCACTCTGCCAGATCGCACCAGCCATATTGCACCCACCATTTTGCATCACTGCCACAGGATTGCCCCAGCTTTGGGTCGGTGGCGCTCTCGCCCGGTTGCAAACTCATATGGCCGGGCTGCTTTAGATAACAGCCCCCACCTACCGTGCGGTATTGGACATATTGCGCCGCGTCACAGGCATTGGAAAACCGGTTGCGGGCACCGTCAAACGCGACACAAGCCCGCCCGGCCGCAGGCAAAGCCCCCAGCATCAGCAGGCTGATGATCGCGATTCTGAACATGGGGCCTCCTTATCTCTGACTGCCCATAATCTAATGCGCCCCCAAGGGATGCGCAAGCACAGCAAATATGCCGCACCTCCCGGCGATTGCTGAAAACGGGCTATGCGTTTGCCACAAAAATAAGCTATGACCACAAAATCCCCCCCGCGCAAAGGCAGCATAATGACCGCATTTCCGCAAAAACTGATCCCTTCCCCCCCAAGGCTGATGCGTGCCGGGGTTTTGCTGATCGGTCTGGTGCTGGCCGGATGCGGGGCGGCGGAGCGGCCGCAATCGGCACCTCTGCCCAGCCGATCTGCGGTGAAATTGCCGCCGGTCAAACACTTCTCCGCCACCCGGGCCGTGCTTCCGCTCCGCAGCAACCGCGACATTGCCCGCGATTTTCTCGATCTGTCCTTTGCCATGGAAAGCGGCGCGCAGCTGGCGATGATGACCCGCTTTGAAGGCCCGATCAGTCTGCGGGTGATCGGCCAGGCCCCCGCCAGCTTGTTCACCGATCTGACGCAACTGTTAAAGCGGCTGAAAACCGAAGCCGGAATTGGCATCACCCGCCGCAGACCCAGTCAGCCGGCCAATATCACCATTGAAGTGGTCTCAAAGGCACAGCTGCGTCAGGCCGTGCCCAATGCTGCCTGTTTCGTGGTGCCCAATGTCAGCAGCTGGGCCGAGTTTCGCCGCAAGCGGCACAAGGAACTGACCAGTTGGCGAGCGCTGAAATCCCGCCAGAACGTGACGATTTTCCTGCCCGGGGATGTTAGCCCGCAAGAGATCCGTGATTGTCTGCACGAAGAGTTGGCCCAGGCGCTTGGCCCGCTGAATGATCTCTACCGTTTGCCTGACAGCGTGTTCAATGATGACAATTTCCATACGGTGCTGACCGGCTTTGATATGCTGGTTTTGCGCGCCTATTACAGCCCTCGGCTGCATAATGGGATGCGCCGGGGGCAGGTGGCCGCCGTATTGCCGCAGATATTGGCACGGCTGAACCCGGGCGGACAGAACCTGCCCAGCCGCCCTGCCGGATTGCCCACACCGCGCAGCTGGATCAAAGCGATCGAGACCGCGCTGGGGGCGAAATCGAGCCTGAGCGCCCGCCGCGCCGCGGCCAAGAGGGCGGTGGCGATTGCCAATGCGCTGGGTTGGAACGGGCCTCGGCTGGGGTTTAGCTATTATGTGCTGGGGCGGGTGGCGCTTTCCAGCAAAACTGACATAGCGCTGGCGGCGTTTCTGAAAGCGGGGATGCTCTACCGCTCCAGCCCTTCCACCCGTATTCAGGCGGCGCATGTGGCGCTGCAGCTGGCCGTTTTTGCCTTGGTGGCCGGCGATGACGAAGCGGTGCTGAAGCTGGCCGATGCCCATCTGCCGACCATTTATCAGGCGCAAAATGCTTCGCTGCTGGCGACCTTTCTGATGGTGAAATCTCAGGCGCTGGAGCTGACCGGGCGTGCCTCAGAAGCCCGCGCCGTGCAGCAGGAAAGCCTGGGCTGGGCCCGCTACGGGCTGGGATCGGATCGGGAGGTGCGCGAGCGTCTGAATGAAATCCGCGCTCTGACCCCGCCACGGCGGCCACAAGCGTGAGGCCGAGATGCTGATCTATTACGCCACCCTGTTCGGGGCCGGGCTTGGGGCCTATAGCACGCTGAAATGGACCACGGATTGGCGCTATCTGATCGGCAATACGCTGCTCTATGCCGCCGCTTTCGCGCTGGTGGCTTATCTGATGTAGCCGGGGGCGGCATCCCTTGCGGTTGCCGGGGAAGCTGTGGCATCTTTCGGATCATGAGCAATGAAACACGCCTGAACCAACAACTGACCTTTCTGAGCGAAGCCGACAAGCTGAAATCGGTGCTGCGGGCCACGCGGCTCTGCGATGGCTCGCGGTTCGAGAATTCCGGCGAACATAGCTGGCATATTGCGCTTTATGCACTGGTGCTGGCGGAACATGCGGCGCAGCCGGTGCGCATTGAGCGGGTGATTCAGATGTTGCTGATCCATGATCTGGTCGAGATCGACGCAGGTGATGCGCCGATCCATGGCGATCACGACCCGGTGGCGTTGCAGCAAAAGGAACAACAGGCGGCGAAACGGATTTTTGGCTTGCTGCCGGCGGATCAGGCGCGGGCGTTTCGTCAGCTCTGGGAGGAGTTCGAGGCCGCCGAAACCGATGACGCGATCTTTGCCAAAGCGATTGATCGGGTGCAGCCGGTGATTTCGAATCTGGAAAATGACGGCCACTCTTGGCGGGCGTATCAGGTGCGCCTTGAGCAGGTTGAGGCGCGGGTAGGCACCAAAGTGGCCCGCGGTGCGCCGCTGATCTGGCAGCTGTTGCAACGCCGAGTGCAGAGCTGGTTTCAGCGGGGTGAACGCTGAAACGGGTCGGGGATTGGCCACCGTGGCCGAGAGGTTCCATGAAAAAGCCGCCCCGATTGCTCGGCGCGGCTGGTTTTTTGTCACGATGTCGCAATGGATGTGGGCGATCAGGCCTCTTTTTCAGGAGCGTCTTCGCTGGCCGGTGTGGCCTGCAGATCGTCCTCATCGCTGGCGGCAGCGCCGATATCGTCAAACAGCTCGGCGATTTCGAACTCAGCAGCCGCTTCGGCCTCGGCGGCCAGTTCGGCAACCGATTTACCAGCAGCTTGCAGCTCGGCCTCTTCGGCGGAACGGGCCACGTTCAGCTCAATGGTCACTTCGACCTCAGGGTGCAGGCGCACGGTGACGCTGTGCAGACCCAGCTCTTTGATCGGCGCATTCAGGGCAACCTGCTTGCGATCAATGCTGAACCCTTCGGCGGTGGCAGCTTCGGCGGCATCGCGCACGGTGACCGAGCCATAAAGCGAACCGGCGTCAGAAGCGGTGCGAATCACCACAAACTGCTGACCGCCCAGCTTTTCGGCCAGCGCTTCGGCTTCGGCTTTGGTTTCCAGATTGCGTGCTTCCAGCTGTGCCTTTTGCGTCTCAAAAAGGGCGATGTTGGCTTCGCTGGCGCGTTTGGCTTTGCCTTGGGGCAGCAGAAAATTGCGGGCATAGCCCTGTTTGACATTCACAATGTCGCCCATTTGGCCAAGCTTGGCGACCCGTTCCATCAGGATAACTTGCATGATGTTCTCCTATTTAACAGCGTAAGGCAACAGGGCCAGAAAGCGGGCGCGTTTGATGGCGCGGGCCAGTTCCCGTTGTTTTTTCGCCGAAACGGCGGTGATGCGCGATGGCACGATCTTGCCGCGCTCAGAGATATAGCGTTGCAGGGTGCGGGTGTCTTTGTAGTCAATCGCAGGGGCATTATCACCCGAGAACGGGCAAACCTTGCGACGACGGAAAAATGGTTTAGAAGCCATGGTTTAATTCCTTTTCTTAATCTGAAATCAACGACGTGGTCTGCGATCGCCGCGCTCTTCGCGCTTTTGCATTTGCACGCTGGGCAGCTCTTTATGTTCGTTGACCTTGATGGTCAGAACACGCATCACATCATCATGCAGACGCATCAGGCGTTCCATTTCCTGAACTGCCGGGGCGGGGGCATCGCTGCGCATAAAGGCATAGTGGCCCTTGCGGTTTTTGTTGATTTTGTAGGCCATGGTCTTGATGCCCCAATACTCGCTATCAACGAGCTTGCCGCCATTATCGGCAAGGATGGCACCAAAATGTTCGATCAGCCCTTCGGCCTGCGCATTGGAAAGATCCTGACGCGCAATCAGGACATGCTCATAAAGTGGCATGTGAACTCCTATTTCTATATCAGGCGCATTTCAAAAGGCGGGGGATAAGCTTTTCCACGCCCCACCTACGAGAGACTGCGCCGGTTTTCAAAAACTGTGAAAAAGCAGTCTGCCTTATAGGCGGGCCGGGGCGGGGATGCAAGCCATAATCATTGCGGTGCCCCTAACCCTGAAAATGATCCAGCTTCGCCCAAGTTTGGTCAGATTTATTGTCAAAAGTCACTCGCATAGAACGTATAACAGATTTACAAGACACAGGAAAAAAGGACGCTCTGATGACTGCTATATCCGACCCTGCCGGTTTCGCCACCAGCACCAGAAATTATGCTGCAGACGAGGCGCAGCCGCGTCCGGCAACCGTGAGTAAAGACGAGACCTTTTGGGGCTATATCATTCGCGACAATCATCGGGTCGGAACATCCGAGGTCTTGATGAAATGGATGGCGGCGCTGGTCGGAGCCTCAATGCTGGTGGCAGGGATTGGGATGTGGATCATGCCTGGATCGGCGCTGGCGGCGGATGTGTTGCTGATCAAGATCGGGCTGACCGCCTTTATGGCGCTGGTGGGTCTGTCTTTGATACGGTTCTCGTCTTTTGGCAACACCTATGAGGTGCAGATTGACCTGAATGCGCGGGAATTGCGTGAAGCGATGCGCAATGATCAGGGCCGGGCCAAGGTGCATAACCGGGTCGCCTTTGACAAATTCGATGCGGTGCTGATGGATCGTTCTGCGGCAGGGAATGGCAAATCCCGCCTGATGCTGCGGCTGCGCGGCACTGATGAGGCCATCGAAGTGGCGCAGGATTACGAAGAGCATCTGATTGCCCTGAAACACCGCCTTAGCCGCGATATTCTCAGCGCGCAGCCCCCGATGCAACGCAAAGCCTCGCGTGGTTTCCTGCATCGCCGGGCCAAGGGCGTGGTTCATCCGGCGGCTGCACTTTAACCGGGGCTCAGAACAGCAAAAACAGAATAAAAGCGCTTCGGGGGGATCCGGGGCGCTTTTTGTTGTGGCCGGGGCGGCGCATCATCCGTGCGGGCATGGATTGCAAAGGGCCGGTGCGCAAAAAAAAAGGGCGCGGGTTTCGGCGGTAATGCCTGACGCTCCCGGCAGGGGCTATGGCAAATAATACGCCAATCGGTCTTTGACAATGCCGCTGGGTGATTGCACTGACGGCGCAGGCGCGGTATCTGGGGATAACCGTATCTGAAATCCAAAAGGAGCAGCTGATGAGCCGAGCATTCGTTTTCCCCGGTCAAGGGGCGCAAACCATCGGAATGGGGCGCGATCTGGCCCAGAGCTATCAGGCCGCGCGGGATGTTTTTGACGAGGTCGATCAGGCGCTTGGGGAAAAACTGAGCGCTCTGATCTGGGAGGGCGACATTGCTGAGCTGACCCTGACCGCCAACGCCCAGCCAGCTTTGATGGCGACATCTCTGGCGGCGATGCGGGCTTTGGAGGCTGAGGGCGTGCGCATTCAGGATGCGGCTTTTGTCGCCGGGCATTCGCTGGGGGAATACTCGGCACTGGCAGCGGCGGGGGCGATTTCGGTCGCTGATACCGCGCGTTTGCTGCGCACCCGTGGCGCGGCGATGCAAGAGGCAGTGCCGGTGGGTGTTGGCGCGATGGCGGCGCTGTTGGGGCTGGATCTGGCCACGGTGCAGGAGGTCGCAGCCGAGGCGGCTCAGGGCGAGGTCTGTCAGGCTGCGAATGATAACGACCCGGGGCAGGTGGTGGTTTCGGGCCACAAGGCGGCGGTTGAACGCGCCTGCGAAATCGCCAAATCCCGTGGAGCCCGGCGGGCGATGCTGCTGCCAGTGTCGGCTCCGTTCCATTGCGCCCTGATGCAGCCCGCCGCCGATGTGATGCAACAGGCGCTGGCCGAGGTTGAGATTTCGGCCCCCGCCGTACCGCTGGTGGCCAATGTGCGCGCCGAAGCCGTCACCGATGCCGATGCGATCCGTGCTTTGCTGGTCGAGCAGGTCACGGGCTCGGTCCGGTGGCGTGAATCGGTGGCCTACATGGCGGCGCAGGGGGTTGACGAGATCTGGGAAATCGGCGCGGGCAAAGCGCTGTCGGGCATGATCCGCCGCATTGAGCGCAGCATCAGCTGTCAGGCTGTCGGCACCCCGGATGATGTGCTGGCCGCGGCGAAAAGATAAGATAGGAAAGAGGTGTAAATGTTTGATCTAACAGGTAAAAAGGCGCTGATTACCGGCGCATCCGGGGGTATTGGCGGCGCGATCGCCAAGGCTCTGCATCAGGCCGGGGCCACCGTGGCGCTGTCGGGCACCCGGGTTGATCCGCTCAACGCGCTGGCGGCTGAACTGGGCGATCGCGCCCATGTGCTGCCCTGCAATCTGTCGGATTTGGCTGCCGTTGATGCGCTGCCGAAACAGGCGGTTGAGGCCATGGGAGGACTGGATATTCTGGTCAACAATGCTGGCATCACCCGCGATAACATTTTCATGCGCATGAAGGATGAAGAATGGGATCAGGTGCTGGCCGTCAATCTGACCGCCACCATGCATCTGTGCCGCGCGGTGATGCGCCCGATGATGAAGGCGCGTTGGGGGCGGATCGTCAATATCTCGTCAATCGTTGGCAGCACCGGCAATCCGGGGCAGGCCAACTATGCCGCCGCCAAGGCCGGAATGATCGGCATGGGTAAAAGCATTGCGCATGAGGTCGCCAGCCGTGGCATCACCGTGAACGCCGTTGCGCCGGGTTTCATCGCCACTCCGATGACCGAAGCCCTGACCGATGAGCAAAAAGCCGCGATTGATCAGCAGATCCCCGCCGGGCGCATGGGGCAGGCGGATGAGATCGCGGCGGCGGTGTTGTATCTGGCCTCGGACGAGGCGGGCTATGTCACCGGCACCACGCTGCATGTCAATGGCGGGATGGCGATGCTTTAAGCAGGTTTGTGCTCTGGGCCTGTCCTGTTCGCGAGGCGGGCTCCGATCGTGCGCCCCTGTGCAAAATCATTTGCCTTAGGGTTGTGATGTGTTATAGGCGGCACCAGACTGATCGCAGGGTGCGTATTGTGCCTGCCGGTTTTTCCGCGTAAAGCGGTTATGATAAAGGTGCCAGACGGGGCATTTTGGTAAACTATCACGGGCAGCGTCCCAAAACGTAAAAAGGAAGAGACCATGAGCGACATCGCAGATCGCGTTAAGAAAATTGTTGTTGAACATCTGGGCGTGGAAGAAGACAAGGTGACTGAGAAAGCCTCTTTCATCGACGATCTGGGCGCAGACAGCCTGGACACGGTCGAGTTGGTGATGGCGTTCGAAGAAGAGTTCGGCATCGAGATCCCTGATGATGCGGCCGAAACCATCCAGACATTTGGCGACGCTGTCAACTTTATCTCGAAAGCGTCCTAGGGCGTCTGAGAGATCAGAATTTTTGAAACGGCATCCCGGTTGGGGTGCCGTTTTTTGTTGTGGGGGACAGAGATCGCTACCAAACCGAGCGCTCCTTCAATCTGTCCCGCCCGGCCGAAAGGCCGTCCTTAAGCCTGCCTGCCCCCCGCTCGTTGTCATGGCGCGGGGCGATCAAGGGGCCTTATCAGCGCGGCATTTCTGAGGGGATGTTTTTTGTCCCGGTTCTCGGTGGTTCTTTGGGAATGATATCTTGGTTATTCCGCTTTGCCAGAAAATCAGACCTATCTCCCGTCCCATACTGTGCCTTTTCGGAAATATATTCTATATCCGTGCAAAACCTTCACATCTTTAGGAGCCCTTACCATGCCCACCCCTCCCCGCGGTCAGATTTACGACAACATCACCGACACCATCGGCGGCACCCCCTTGCTGCGCCTGTCGCGTCTGGCCGGGCAGGCGGGTGTGGCCGGCCACATTCTGGCCAAGCTCGAATGCTTCAACCCGCTCAACTCGGTCAAGGACCGGATCGGTGTTGGCATGGTCGATGCGCTGGAGGAAGCGGGCCATCTGAAACCCGGCGGCACTCTGATCGAGCCCACCAGCGGCAATACCGGCATTGCCCTGGCCTTTGTCTGCGCCGCGCGGGGCTATCAGCTGATCCTGACCATGCCCGAAACCATGTCGCTGGAGCGGCGCAAGATGTTGCAACTGCTGGGCGCCCGGCTGGAGCTGACCGAGGGTGCCAAGGGCATGAAAGGCGCGATTGCCCGGGCCGAGCAGCTGCGCGATGAAATTGACGCCGCGATCATCCCGCAGCAATTCGAAAACCCGGCCAATCCGGCGATTCATATGCAGACCACCGCCGAAGAAATCTGGCAGGACAGCGCGGGTCAGGTGGATGTGCTGATTTCCGGGGTCGGCACGGGGGGGACGATCACCGGGGTGGGCTCGGTTCTGAAGCAGCGCAAGCCGGATGTTCGTATTGTTGCGGTCGAGCCCAAAGACAGCGCGGTGCTGTCTGGGGAGGCTCCGGGGCCGCATAAAATTCAGGGCATCGGCGCGGGGTTTGTGCCGGGGGTGCTGGACACTGGGCTGATTGATGAGGTGATCGCGGTGAGCAATGACAGCGCTTTTGAGACCGCCCGCAAGGTGGCGGCCAGTGATGGGGTGCCGGTGGGGATATCCTCGGGCGCGGCGTTGAGCGCGGCGCTTAAGGTGGCGGCGCGCCCGGAGATGGCAGGCAAAAACATCGTGGTAATCTTGCCCAGCTTTGCCGAACGCTATCTGTCAACGCCGCTGTTTGAGTTTGAATAGAGGCGGCGCTCTTTCGTGTCCCTGCGTTTGATAGGGCCTCTGTATAAAGCCAAATAACGTCGGGAACGCCGGGCTGCGCCTGCCTGGGTAGGCGCTTGTGTCGGGCGTGGACGCAAACGCAGTTTGTGAATAGATCGCATTGTTTCAGTGTGTTGAGAGGTTGATTGCGCCTGCCGGGGGGCAGGCAGGCGCAGCCCGGCCTTGCGGCCGGGCGGGACGGGTTGAAGGGGGTGCCGTTTTGCTGGGGGCCGGCAGGCTTAAAGGCACCACTGTCCGCCACAGCGCAGATTGCAAGCAGCCTCCCCTAATCCCTAAATATGGGCAGAAGCCCGCATATCGCCCTATATAGGCTTGCCCAATGCCCCATCCGCACGATAAAGCAGGAAAGAGAATGAACAAAGCCTATTGGGGGATAAGATGCGTCGAGTTGTTGTGACAGGTCTGGGAATGGTGACACCGCTGGCTTGCGGGGTCGAAGAAACCTGGAGCCGGATTTTACAAGGGAAATCCGGGGCTGGCACTATCTCCCGCTTTGACGCCAGCCATTTGCAGACCGATTACGCCTGCGAGATCCCGGTGGGTGATGGCAGCGATGGCAGCTTTAATCCCGACGACACCATGCCTGCCAAAGATCGGCGCAAGGTCGATGATTTCATCGTTTACGCCATGGCCGCTGCCGATCAGGCGGTTGCCGATGCCGGTTGGACGCCTGATGATGAGGATGACAAATGCCGCACCGGCGTGATGATTGGTTCGGGCATTGGCGGGCTCAGCACCATTGCCGATACTTCGGTGCTGCTCAAGGAACGTGGGCCCCGCCGGGTGTCGCCGTTTTTTATCCCCGCCGCGTTGAGCAATCTGGCCTCGGGGCAGGTGTCGATCCGTTATGGCTTTAAGGGGCCAAATCACGCGGTGGTCACCGCCTGTTCCACCGGAGCCCACGCCATTGGCGATGCCGCCCGTCTGATCGCGCTGGATGATGCCGATGTGATGGTGGCCGGTGGTGCGGAATCGCCGATCTCGGAGATCGGTATTGCCGGGTTCAACGCCTGCAAAGCGCTTTCGACCAAACGCAGCGACGATCCCCAATCGGCCAGCCGCCCCTATGATGAGGACCGTGACGGCTTTGTCATGGGCGAAGGCGCTGGTGTGGTGGTGCTGGAAGAATATGAACACGCCAAGGCCCGTGGTGCGAAAATCTATGCCGAAGTGCTGGGTTATGGCCTGTCCGGCGATGCCTATCACATCACCGCCCCATCGCCGGATGGGGATGGGGGATACCGCTCGATGCAGGCGGCGTTGAAACGCGCCGGGATTACGGCGGCGGATGTGGATTATATCAACGCCCATGGCACTTCGACCATGGCCGATACCATCGAGCTGGGTGCGGTTGAGCGCCTGCTGGGCGATGCGGCTTCCAAAGCCACCATGTCCTCGACCAAATCCGCGGTTGGCCATTTGCTGGGCGCAGCCGGTGCGGTCGAGGCGATTTTCTGCGTGCTGGCCATCCGCGATCAGACCGCGCCGCCCACGCTCAATCTGGACAACCCGCCGGAGGGGATCAAGCTGGATCTGGCCCCGAAACAGGCGGTGAAACGCAAAATTGACGTGGCGCTGTCCAATTCCTTTGGTTTTGGCGGCACCAATGCCAGCCTTGTGCTGGGTAAGGTCAAAAGCTGATGTGGCGTCATATTACCTCGAACTTTTTTTCGCTGCTGGTGGTCGGGCTGATGCTGCTGGGGGCGTTTATCGCGCTGGCCCAGAATAAGTATCAGGAGGCCGGTCCGCTGGAGCATCCGATCTGTCTGACGGTCGAAGAGGGACGGTATACCGATAAGGCTCAGGCGCTGAAGGCGGGCCGCTTTCTGGTGCCGGCACATGCGTCGATGGTGCAGATCACCGATCTGATCACCCGCGGCGGGCGCAGCACCTGCGGCCCCGAAATCGTTTACCGGGTCGGGGTGCGCAAAAACCAGCTGCAGCTGCGCGAGATGGATCTGGTGGCGGGCGAATATAACGAAATTGCCGCCTTTGATCCGGCGCAGGAGGAGCCGCCAGCGACATATCAAACCACCCGGCAAGAGGGCGATGTGCGTTTGCGCGTTGCACTGGCCGAAGGTGTGACCAGCTGGCAGGTGGTTGAGGCGCTGAAAGCGGCGGATTTCCTGACCGGCGAGATTGGTGACATCCCGCCCGAGGGCACTCTGGCCCCAGACAGCTATGAGGTTGTCGAGGGGGCCGGGCGCGCCGAGTTGTTGGCGCGCTGAGCGCCGGCAGGTGGCCAGCGTGTTTATCAACCGGCTGAACAAGGGCATCCGGCTGCAAACCGACCCCACCGTGATTTATGGCATCACCAAGGGCAAGGGCGTGCTGGGCCGGGGGCTGCGTCAGAGCGAGCTGCGGCGCAAGACCGATTACAACACCTATCAGATTGACGGTTTGCCCAAGGGGCCGATTGCCAATCCGGGGAAGGCCTCAATCGAAGCGGCGCTGAACCCGGATGATACGGATTATATCTTTTTCGTGGCGGATGGCACCGGGGGGCATGTGTTTGCCAAGACCCTGAAGGAGCATAATCAAAACGTGGCCAAATGGCGCAAGATCGAAGCCGAGCGTTAAGGGCAATTGGCTGCGTGCTGCGCCTGTCTGGATGGGCGCAGCCCTTATTTCTGCATCTCGTGTCAGGTGATGCAACGGCCCGGCCTCTGGGGGCTCTGGCGCGTTTATATCTAGGCTCAGGACCCATTGATTTCGTTTAAACTGCGTGATTCAAGGGTTCCCAAACGGAGCGATATCATGAGCAACCTATTTTGGTTGAGCGAGGCGCAGATGGCTCGCCTTCAGCCTCATTTTCCAAAGTCCCACGGTCGGCCCCGTGTTGATGATCGCCGCGTGTTGAGC
>PDSA01000024.1 GCA_002748285.1 Rhodobacterales bacterium | reverse complement strand
GGCTGCGCTGCCCGGATCGGAAAACACCGGCACCCGCTTCTCATCGCTCATCAACGCCCGCGCCTCGGTCAGATTGGCCATGCAGCGCAGCATGTTACCAGTGTTGAGAGCGCGCGCGCTCTGCCATAGCGGTGTCTTGCAGACATGGCACACGCTCTGGCCGGACGTTTCTTCATGGGCCTCGGATATGGCACGGTCCCCAATGGCATGGATGCGGAGGTTCAGATCATGGGCGGCAATATCGGTCACAAAATATTGCAGCACATCACCTGAGAGCAAAATGCCGTCCTTGTTGCCGGGCATTGTGTCGTAATCCTCACTCAAGGCCGCCGTTCTGGCTTCAAGCGTGCCGTTATTGTGGATATTGATCGTATTCGGGTGGACCTACTCCGAGCCATATGCCGCCCGAAATTCAGTGATCTTTTCAATCGCAACCGGCTCTTGCGCGGGCGATTGCACCATGTAAGAGCCGACAATGCGAACCAGCAGTTTTCCGGCCGCCTCAATGGCCGGGAGGGCAGGGTAAACCATATCCTCCAACTGCATCATCCCGGCGTCACAATAAGAGGTCAGGCCGATCAAGAGCAGCATCGGGAACAGCTCTGCCCCCGCATGCGCAATCAGCTCTGGCGGCAATATGCCGATCCTGCCGATATAAGGGACGGGGCTGTCCTGGATATTTAATCCATATTTCTCCTAACCCATTGTCTTAGCTGCGTTAACTGGCGCTTCGGGTCAGGTGTGTTGAACCGCCACGCGCATACCTCCAAATATAGTATCGCCCGAAATGCTCCTTTGGAACTCCGTTGAATATACGCATGTGCCGCTTGGCATTCGCCATTGCGCTCGAACCAATGGCGCGCCAAAGGCTCATTTCCAGAAAGTCTCAATCCCATTGATGCGATTTCGCCCCTCCGAGAAGAGCTCCGAATGGTTCATGTGCAGCTGTTTGAAGGAGCTGACGTCGAGTGCGTTGTAGCCCTGCCAGCTATCGGAATAGACGACGCTGTCAGGAATGACCTTGCGTTCAATAATGGGCACAAGCGTCTTGCCGGCAGCGTTGGGGATAACGCGCGTGTAAACCTTTCCACCGTGCTTAAAGCGTTTCTGCATTACGTTGAATCAGCGTGATGTGGAAACGCTGCACAAAATACCGGGAGTGTGGGCGTTTCCAGTTATTGCTGTGATCCAACAAGAACTGGAAACGCTTTAAGCAAGCCAAATACCGGGATTTTACCAGCCGCGCCCCGACCGCGCTTACCTTTGCGCTTCCCACCGAAGGAACTCTCGTCCACTTCGATCTCACCGCCAAACATCGCTTCGCTCCCGGCCTCCAGTTCATGAGCCATGAACTCGCGCAGACGGTGGAAATAAAATGCAGCCGAGTTGCGATGAACACCAACATGACTCGCCGCCGTTCGAGCGGTCGTGCCAGCAACAAAGTGCTCAATAAGACGATCTTGTTTGGTGTGGCTGATGCGGCCCTTTCTCATGGTCCTGTTGATACCCCAAAATCGGGTTATCTAAAGCGCCCGACCTTAAACATGAGACACGAATACCCTGTCATGCCTTCGGCATTCTCGGGACATTCGTGCCGCTTGATGCTTCAGGTTAAAGGTCGGACGCTTTAGGACAGCCCCAAATATATTTCAGTGTGTTATCGTGTTGTGGCGCTTTTATCAGTCGGATTGGAGACACAGCGGTGCGTTCCTTCTCTCATTGTGACACCAGAACGGAGGTGATGCGCCAAGAGCCAAGAGGTTGTTGTTGAGGTGTTAGTTGACACGAGTTATTGCAGTAACCGGAAGACCCCGGAGGTTTTCGGAAGAATGCGGATGAAGACTTAAAAACAAGGCGTTTCAACAAGGTGCAGCAGAAAAAACGGCTTCGCATAAATGTCTTGCAGTAAGCGGCAAAAACGGGCGTGTGAACGGTGTGGAGCGGTTTTGGGGGGCTGGTGGGCTGATTGGTGAAGGGGGGCTTAAACGCCTATTTTATAAGGGGATTACGGGCGTTTTGTTGGTGTTTTTTACCGTGCATGTTCGACATTTTTTCGTTGTTTTAATGACTTAGGGATTTTGAGCTTTTGCGTTTGGACGCTCCGAACATGCACGATATTTTCACGTTTACCCCTGCAACGCGCCATCCCCGTTGAGATATTGCGCCAACCAACGCTGCCAAAATTTCAGCGGTTCAATATCATCAGAGCCAATCGCTTTCGCCACCTGATTGTGACAGATCAGATCGAGATACCTTTTGACTGGTGGCTCACGCGCTTCAATGGACAGGACTTCGGCCTTGAGATCGCGCAACTCACTCTCGGTCAGTTCCCCCTTCAATGTCACGATACGTTCTGCGCTTAGGAATTCACCAGCCAGCCCTGCATGGTCTCGTGCTTTTACAGACAGTCGAAAGACCTGCTCTATCGCCTGCATTGCAGCCACCGCCGAACCCGCAGAAAGCGCAACCCATTCCGGGGCGCTGGTTAAAAGCGCGACCACAACCGAAGATCCGGCCAGAAGGGAGGCGAAGGAAAACAGATTGGACCAGCCCTCAAAAAACCGTTCCCTCGCACGATGGTAGCGAACCGAGCGTTGCAAATGACATGACAGCTCGTGCAGCTCGTCAGTCGTCGCCATCCTGACTGGTGTCAGGCTTTCGCCTGGGTGCTGGTCGCGTTGGGCTGACATGAGATGGAGGGCCTGTTATTTGGTTTCTTCCGGTCTACCATATGGGTGCCTCTTTTCAAAATGGTGCCTATATCTGGGTCAAACCCACTTATGCCCCGACCAGACCACCTCACCCACGATGCCTTGCGAGATCGCATTCATAGCCTCGCCGGTGCGCGGTTCGGGTGGGTATTTGGGGTTGTCGCTGCGCAGCGTGATCGCTGTGTCGGGAATGACGTCCAGACGCTTGAGGCGCAGCCCTTCCTCGCCGTCGCGGAACACATACAGGTGGCCGGTACGGATGGCCTTTCGGCGCCGGTCAATCATCACCAGGTCGCCGTCATAGATGCTTGGCTCCATGCTATCGCCCTTGACGTTGATCAGGACGCAGGCCCCGGCGTTGATGCCGTTTTGCGCCAGCCAGGTCTTTGAGAAGGCTAGGTGATCGATGGGCGGGCCGTCAAAATTCACAACGCCATCGCCCGCCGCCGAGGCCGCATCATAGCGCGGCACTGTGTCGAACGGTTCATTCTTCACCATGGCGACAGGGGCTGGATCGGAGCGCGGCGGGCCGATGTAGAATTCAAGATCAAGTAGATCGCAAATTTCTTTTGCTCGTGAAATGCGAGGAACAGCCCGCTTATCATCATCTCGGATAACAGAGCGGATCGCATCGACGGGCAAACCACCTGCTTTTTCAATAGCAAAGGCATTTTGCCCAAGCTCATCAAGCCGGGCAATCACTGCATCTGCAAAGGTTTTTCTTACATCGGTCACGAATCGGGAAAATGCCCGAAAAAAAGCCGTTTGACAATCGGGAAAAACCCAGCAATAAAAGTCGGGACAAACCCAGCAAGGAGTTTGGGATGAACACGAGCGACATAGTCAAGCAGGCAGAGGCTTACTGCGCCCACACAGGTAAGACGCTTTCGACAGTTGGGTCTTATGCGGTGCGTGATGGAAAGTTCTTTTTGCGGCTGGGAAACGGTGGGGGCTGCACACTCAGAACTGCAAAGCGCGTTATTGAGTGGTTCTCCGATAACTGGCCTACTGATCTTGAATGGCCCCGCGAGATCCCCCGCCCGACCCCGAACAAGAAGGAGGCCGCGTGATGGCTGGCAGATCGTCCGCGCCGTTCTTTTTGACTTCAGCCACCAGTTCCCTTCGCCGTTTTTCTGGTTCTTTCGGCGGTAAGGGCGGCGGTGGGGCCTGTCACCTCCCGACAGGTTCCGCCGCCCACAAAGTTGCCTCGCAAGGGGGTCTTGCCGCTGCTCCCTTGCGCACTACCCCGAGGGAAGGCTCGTCCTACCCCTCGGGGGCTTTTGAGGCCCCTTCTCCACTCGCGGAGATCCCGCCCCGGTTTGGTCACGCGCCCGGTGGTGGGAACGGTCCCAGCCTGCGTCATGTTTTGGCGCGGTGCTGGGGCCACCTGAAAGGCGTGGCGATGTGGCTGGACGACAGCTGGGTGGGTGATCTGATCGCGGCCTTGTGCCTGTTCGGTATTGGCTACCTGTTTCTGTTGTTCGCCTGGGTATTTAACTGAGGAGGAACGCGCGTGACCGTTTCTGACAAAAATCCGAAAATCAAAATGTTGCCGATTGCGTCCATCGAGGTGGATGCAAAGGCCCGCTTGCGCCCGGTCTCGGAGGCGGGCGTGGAGAGCCTGATCGCGTCGATCAAGGAGCTGGGCGTGATCAAGGATCCGATCCATGTGCGCCGCAAAGGGCGCGGTGAGGACGCCACCCTGGCGCTGATGGCGGGTGGGCACCGGCTGGAAGCCGCCCGGCGGCTGGGGTGGGAGACCATCCCAGCGCGGGTCTGGACGGATGTGACGGACGATTTTGCCCGGCTGATGGAGATCGACGACAATCTGTCGGGTGCGGATCTGAGCAACCTCGAGCTGAGCGTGTTCCTGGCTGAACGCAAGCGCGTTTACGAGCGGCTGCACCCGGAGACCAGAAACGGCGCAAACGGTGGTCGCGGTGGCAAGCGGAATGAGACGGAAATTATTTCCTTCTCAAAAAGTGTAGCAGAAAAGCGCGAATTGAGCGCCCGCCACATCCGTAATTTTGTGCGGATCGGCAGCACCCTCAGCCCGCGCGAAGTGGCTGAGCTGTCTGCTATCGAAACCCCGCCGAAGCTCAAAGACCTGATGGCGCTGGCGAAGATCGTTGAACCGATTATCCGCGCCGATGTGGTTGGCCGGTTGGTTTCCGGTGAGAGCAAGTCCGTCACCGAGGCGTTGGACGTATTGCAGCCCAAACGCACCCCGCCTGTGCGTGACAAGGTTGATGAGGCCTATTTGGCCATGTTCAAGCTGTGGTCCCGCGCCCCCAAAGCGGCAAAGCGCCGGTTTGTGGATGATCGAAAGCGCGAAATCGCGGCCATTCTGGACGATTTGCAGGGGGTGTAAATGACCGTTTCGCGGCCTCATAAAACATGGTGGACCGCCGCCGAGATCGCCGAGGCGAGCTTGCCGGATATGCCTGGAACCCGGCAGAATATCGAGGCGATGGCAAAGCGGTGCCAGTGGCGTGATCACCCCGACCATGCCCGCAAGCGCCAAGGTCGGGGCGGCGGCTGGGAATACAGCTGGGAGCTGTTCCCAACCCGCGCCCGGCGCGCCCTTCTGAAGCAATCCACCCCGGTCGTTGAACCGGAACAGAAGGTGGACCTCCATGCCTATTATGAGGCGCTGCCAGACCACATCAAGAAAAAGGCGCAGGAGCGCAAGCGAGTGCTTGATTTGGTTCAGGCATTCGAACGGGATGGCCATCCTCGCGACGAGGCCGTGCAGCATGTTGCCGCCGAGGCGGGGGTGTCTGCGCGCACGATCTGGAACTGGTTCAAGCTGGTTTCAGAGGCAGCAGAGCAGAGTGAATGGCTGTATCACCTTGCCCCGCGCCACCGGGCCGGTGGGTGCAAGAAGGTCAAGGCGAAGTGTTCCAAGGCGTTCTTTGATCTTCTGAAGGCCGATTATTTGCGGGTCGATGGCGGGTCATTTTCGGCCAGCTATCTGCGGGTGGTGGAGTGGTGCAAGGCCAATGGGGCGGCGTTTCTGACCGAGCGCACGGCCCGCCGCCGGATGAATGAAGAGGTGCCGCGCGTGACGCAGGTCTTTGCTCGCGAGGGTGAGGCGGGGCTGATGCGTTGCTTTCCGCCCCAGCTGCGCGACCGGACCGGCATGGTGGCAATGGAAGGCGTCAACGCGGACTGTCACAAGATGGACGTGTTTGTCATCTGGCCGGGTGACGACAAGCCCTCGCGCGCGCAGATCGTTGCGTTCCAGGATCTGTATTCCAACAAGATCTTGAGCTGGCGGGTTGATCGAGCACCGAACAAGGTCTCTGTTGTCGAGGCGCTGGGGGACATGATCGAGCATTACGGTATCCCGAAGCACTGCCTGTTTGATAACGGGCGTGAATTTGCCAACAAATGGCTGACCGGCGGCGCGCCGAGCTGGTTCCAAGGGGGCTGCGAACCTCGCAGCGTGTTTTCAGCCTTACGAGCATAATCGCTCGGAAGTGGCGACGTTCTTTCGCGCTCTTGCTGATCTGATTGAACAGGAGAGTGCAGAATGACCCGCAAGCCTGTTGATCAGCTGAACAAAGAGCAGAAGCCGCAAGGACAAGATGGTGTCTGGGCAGAAATCCGCCGCTTGAAGATTTTCACCAAGCGTGAAATCCACAGCTGCACCGACATCCCGAACAAGACCATCACGGACTATGTGAAGCGCCTGGTTGCGGGCGGCTATGTTGAAGAACATGCCAGTTTTGCGGAGACCGGCCGCTATGTTCTGGTGCGTGATGTGGGTGTCCACCCACCGCGCATCCGGCCCAATGGCCAGCCCGTCACGCAGGGCAAAGGCACCGAAAACATGTGGCGCTCCATGCGGATGATGAAGCAGTTCACGCCGCGCGATATCGCACTGCATTCGACCACGGACACTGTTTCGGTCACGGAGGACACGGCAAAGAGCTATTGTTCCATGCTGCTGAAGGCGCAGTATCTTCGCGTTATTCAAAAAGCGGTGCCCGGAAAGCGCCAGGCCACCTACAAGTTTGTCCGCAACACTGGTCCTCTGCCGCCGCAAATCCAGCGCGTCAAACAGGTGTTTGATCCTAATATCCGCGAAGTCACCTATTACCCCGGAGCGGCACAATGAGCGCACCGATGCAGACCATTGCGGAGTGCTGGGGGGGCACCCCGCCGGATTGGGTGATCCGTTTGGCGGAGGAATGCGACGCCAGTTCGCAGCGTCAGGTTGCGGCGCGGCTGGATCGGTCCGGCGCCTTGGTCAACCAAGTGTTGAAGAACAAATACAAGGGTGATCTGGCTGCCGTTGAGGACTGTGTTCGCGGCGTGTTCATGAACGGTGTGATCGACTGTCCGGCACTCGGGTCGATCCCGTCCAATGAGTGCCACGACTGGCGCAAGAAGGCCCGCCAATTCGGCAACGCCAATATGCTGCGGGTGCGCATGTTTCGCGCCTGCAACCACTGCCCCCGCAATGCCAAAGGAGAGAACTGATGGGCAAGCACTATCCACTCCCCGAGGGCAGGGGCGGGTTTCGCACGGTCCGCCTTACCGCTGATCTTTACGCTGACCTGCAAGCCCGTGCCGCCGAGCGCGGCCAGCTGACATACGAGATGGCCCACACCCTATTGGCCCGCATCGCCGAAGACGATCTTTTTGATGCGGTGCTGGATGAACAAAACGATGGAGAAGAAAATGAGTGATTTTACCCCCGCGGTGATCCCTGACGGAAAAAACGAGATCAACGGCAATATCTATATGGGCGATGGGAAAGGTGGCTTTCAGCCGGTCGAGACCATCAAGCCGCAGCATCTTATCGAAGATGAAACTGTGCGCAAAATTCTGGGATATGGCATTGCGCTGGCCGAACAGATGGCGCGTTTCAAAAACCATTGTTTCCAGGATATCGGAGACTTTGAAGCCATTCTCGCTCAAGAATATGGTCAGACCGTCGGCGGTGCTAAGGGCAACAAGACGCTGATGACGGTGGATGGCCTGTTCAAAGTACAGGTGCAGGTATCTGATTTCCTGACTTTTGGCCCTGAAATCCAAAACGCCAAGGCGCTGTTTGATGAGTGCCTGAACGAATGGTCGGCTGAGGCGCATCCGGCGCTGCGTGGCATCGTCACTGACGCATTCCAAACGGACAAGGCAGGAAATATCAGCCGCGCCCGCATCTTTGTCCTGTTGCGGCAGGACGTTGAAGACTCGCGTTGGCAGGAAGGGCAGCGCGCCATCCGTGATGCGATGCGTGTGGTCGGTTCCAAGACCTATATCCGCTGCTACCATCGCCCCAGCCATGACGCGGCCTGGGAGGCTGTTACGCTTGATATGGCGAGGGTGTGATGAGGGATGGCACATTCAGGACAATGATCCCGGAGAAACAATATGAAAAACAAACTATCAGACCTCAACAATCATCTGTTTGCACAGCTTGAGCGGCTGTCAGATGAGAACCTTGATGCCGATGCCATTGAGCGCGAGGTGAAACGCGCAGATGCGATCGTTGAATTGTCCGATCAGGTATTGGGTGTTGCCAATACCGGCTTGAAGGCCGCTCAGCTCTTCGCCCAACATGGAGAGGCCGTACTTCCACATCTGCCTCAGATCGGGGGGAAGGCAGAATGAAAGGCAGGGCCCTTACCTATAGCAAGGCCGAACTCGTCTGGCTGAAGGAACGCGCCGACCTGTCGCGGCGCGAGCTACACGCAGAATTCTGCGCGGCGTTTGGCAGGGACGATATCTCATTCGAAAACCTGCGGGCGCTGATGAAACGCAAAGGTTGGCACACCGGACGGACAGGACGCTTTGAAAAGGGACGCGTTCCTGTCAACAAGGGGAAGACAGGCTGTTGCGCGCCGGGAAGTGAAAAAGGCTGGTTCCAGACGGGCGAGCGTCGTGGCGTTGCGGCCAGGCTGTACAAGCCGGTCGGCACTGAGCGGCTGAGCAAAAATGGATATGTCAAGCGAAAGATCCATGACGGCCTGCCCCTTCAATCACGGTGGCGTGCGGTCCATCTGATCCGTTGGGAAGAGATCAACGGTCCCGTTCCCAAAGGCCATTGCCTCAAATGCCTGGACGGCGACAAGGCCAATACCGATCCTTCGAACTGGCTGGCAATTCCGCGCGCTCTTCTCCCGCGTTTGAATGGTCGGTGGTGTACTCTCAGCTATGATGATGCCGAGCCTGAGCTGAAGCCGTACATACTTGCGGTTGCGAAGCTTCAGCATGCTGCTCGCAAAGCCCTGAAGGAGCGTCGGCCATGACCGCCCGCTCTCTCCAGAAACAGATCCACGTTGCCTGTCGTGATCTGGGCCTCGATGCCGAGGCCCGCCACGACATGCAGCTTGCAGCCTGCGGCAAGGCGTCGATGCGCGATATGACCGAGGCCGACCTGCAACTGGTGTTAAACCACCTGAAAAAACGCGGCTGGAAAGCCGGGTTTAAACGGGGCGTTAAACAGGGTGGCCACAAGCCCGCCCCGCGCGCCGACCTGCGGCTGGTACATGTGCTTTGGCGCAAGCTGGGCGAGGCCGGGGCGTTGAAAACGCCCGGCCGGGCTGGCCTGAACGCTTTTATCCGGGCGCGCTTTGGCAAAAGCTGGGTCGCGGTTCCGGCGGATGTGGACATGATCCGGGACTATCAGAAGATCGACCAGGTCGTCGAGGCGCTGAAGGCGTGGGGCAAACGGGCTGAGATCGACTTTGACTGGAGTTCTTTGCGCAAATGACACGGCTTCCCGGACAGGCAGGCGAGATCGAGGAGGTCATCGGGCTGGAGGCGGCGGTGGCGCTGATCAAGGCGCGCGGTGGCCTCACGATTGAGGTGCCTTCCAGTCGGGCCGAAAACACCGCGCTTGCCCGCATCGTTGGCGCCGAAGCCTGCCGCAAGATGATGGACTATTATGGTCCAGGCCGCTTACCCGTCCCGATGGCGGGCATTGTCGGTCGGGCCGCGCGGGATCGGGCGCTCAAGCAGCGCGCCATGGAAATGATTGACGCAGGCGCAAGTAATGCGCAAATTGTCACGGCCTGCGGCCTGTCGCGCCGCACGGTGCAGAATTACCGCCGCGAGATTGAGCGCGGCGACGATAGCGACCAGCTCTCCCTTTTCTGAATAGATGCCTGCGGGCGTATGTGTACGCTGGCGATGTGTCGCCTGTTTTCCAGCATCTTCATTCGCCACTACTTCCGCAAACCGCGCATCGACCTGCTGCCCGAGGCTCTTCAGGCATCGGTCTTTGACATGTATGTCAACGCGGGCGGCAAGCCGACCTTCGACAAGCTCCAGCACCCAGATCACGAACAGGTCGTTGCGCGCCGCGATGTCCACGCCCACGAAACACATACCGCCGCGGTACTCGGATGGCAGGCCCGCGCGCGGATCCTCGCAAGACGAGATCAGATCGTAATCCAGCCAGGCACTGGCCGCGTCGAGCCATTTCAACTCATATTCCTGCGCCCAGGCATCCTCGTCGGCCATCCCGGCGCGCAGCGCGTCAACGTCACGCGGGCAGCCCTGCGCCACCGCTTCATAGATATCGACATGATGGCGGGACCAGATGTCATCCTCGCCAGTCATCAGCTCGTAAAACTTGTTGCCCTTGCCATTGGGCGTCGAGATCACCCGCAGCTTCTGATTGCCCTTCGAGATCACGGGGAAAAGCGCCGACCAGATTGCCCGGCTATTGGCGTGAAAGGCGAACTCGTCCAGCACCACATTGGCTGAAAAACCGCGAGCAGTATCAGGATTGGCAGGCAGCGCCGTTACCCGGCTGCCTCCGGGGAACTTGACCTCGAGCGCCTTATAGACCGCATCCGCCCCCTTGGCCTGTGGCGCGCGGAATTCGCTCTCGAGGTATTCAGGTTCGCCGCCTTTCAACAGGGTGTTATAGGCCCCGTAAAACGCCTTTGTGATCGGCTTGATCGCCTCTTCCATCGCCTCGGATGCCTGTCGCTCACCACGGCTTAGGATCACCCAACGGGCCTTGCGACCTTCGATCTCGCCCTGAATGCAATCGTCCACCAGTTCGCCGCAGGTGGTGAAGGTCTTGCCCGTCTGGCGAGAGAACATCCCGATCTTGAAGCGGCTGTCATCGTTCAGCCAGGCTTTTTGATAGGGGTAAAAATTGATGACTGGTTTCATTTTGCTCTCGCAGTCTTCAGTTCGTGCAATACGAGCCGGGCGCGCGTGAAATCGGGATATGCCTGATAGTGAGAGTGTGGGTTCTCGAGCCGGAGCAGTCGACCAAACAGGCCACTATATGTGCGCCCATCTGGATACTCGCCACTGAGCATCCCTCGGATCTGATGAGCGGCATCACGGCAGGCGCGGGCGATGTCCCTATCCCGTTTCTCCCAGCATGCCGCGTGAGCTGCCATGTCATTCGCCACTTCCGCCGCAGACGCCATCATTTCGCCTCACGCATCCAGATCAGATAGGGTTGGTTGCGCCACCAGGCGACAGTGCAGCGCATGTTCAAATGCACATACCGCTGGCGCCGCCCGAACAGAAACGCGCAGACAGAAAGCCAGAACGGCCCCTTGCGCCAGTTGTAGTCGCCGATCAGCGTCACCGCCCCCAAAGCCTGGTCATCAACTTTCATCAGCCGAACCCCATGATCTCGCGGGCCTTTTCAGCCGCCGCGCGGTCGATCTCGCCAGACGCAACTGCCTGGTCGAGACGATCAGATTGCGCAGCGCGCTCTGCCTTCAGGATGCCATCGCGCAGGCTGGTCGATCGGATCAGGTTGTTCAGCGCGGTGGTCAGGTCTTTCATGCCGCGCGGGTCCGGCAGTTGATCGGGGTCCGCCATCATCATCTGCAATCGCCACTGGATCGTGGTCAGCTGCTGGAACAGCGCCGAGGTGACGTCCACCTCTTCCTTCAGGCTGGCCTCTTCCAGGAAGGCACGGATTTCGTCCTGCGCCTGCTCCTGCATCTGGGCATATTGCTGGAACTCCTGACCATAGGCGTGGATTGCGGACTTGCCGATCCGCAGCTCCAGCCCTTCCTCTGCCAGACGAAAGTTCAGGCTTTCGGCCAGATCCTCATACCCGGAAAAACCGCGCTCTTTCAGCTCGTCCTGAAGCCAGCGGCGCAACTCACTCGGGAGCAGGTCAACTTTGCGCGGCGGCGGCATCTCACAGCCCAGGCTGGGGGCGTTTCACCCCGTCATGCCGCGCCAAGCCCTGCGCGATCTCAATGCCGCGCGTGGTCGCGGTCACGACAATGAAAGCATCATGGTCCTCATGCGTCACCATGCCTTGCTCTTTCAGCCAGGCGATTTCACCGGCGATCTGATCACGTGTCGAGGTGACGCCAAAGTTGTTGCAGACCTCGACCAGGATCGAGGCGTTCGATGTGTATTCCGGGCTGTCCGCCAGAAATTTCAGGATTGTCAGCCGACGGTGCTTGGCAAGGGTGCTTACATAGTTGCTCATTTCTTACTCCCGTCCAAAAGATAGTCTTCGTGTCGGCTGACAATGGTCTCGAGGCGCACCATGATTTTGGCATTACCTTCCAAAACCGCCCTCATTTCGCCCAGCGACCCGGTCTGCTTGACCAACTCGAGCTGAAGCGCATGGATGTCGTCTTTCCCAGGCATCCCTTGAAGGGTTTGCTCCATTTTGGCTATGCGCGCCTCATGACGATCCATTCGCTTCGATCCATCCTTGAAACGGGCATCAACGTCCTTTTGCCGACTGGCAAAAAACGTGTAAATCATGGCGACAATGGAAAGAGCGAAGCTGGCGATCTTGAGCGCCATACCAATATCAAACGTCACGCGCGGCCTCCCGCCAGGCGAGTACGGCCGGGTTATTACTTGGTTCGATTGAGACGGCAGTCAGCGCGCTGTCCGTTCCGGTATCGGCCACGCCAGGACTGT
>PDSA01000023.1 GCA_002748285.1 Rhodobacterales bacterium | reverse complement strand
GAAATCGGTCGGCGAAGGCATCGCCAAACACGCCCCCGACGCTTTTGTCATCTGCATCACCAACCCGCTGGATGCGATGGTCTGGGCGCTGCGCGAATTTTCCGGGCTGCCGCACCACAAGGTCTGCGGCATGGCCGGCGTGCTGGACAGTGCCCGCTTCCGGCATTTCCTGTCGCTGGAGTTCGGCGTTTCGATGCGTGACGTGAGTGCGTTTGTGCTGGGCGGGCATGGCGATACCATGGTGCCTCTGACGCGCTATTCCACCGTGGGCGGCATTCCGCTGCCGGATATGGTTGAAATGGGCTGGAGCACGCAGGAAAAGATCGACGAAATCGTGCAGCGCACCCGCGATGGCGGGGCCGAGATTGTGGGGCTGTTGAAAACTGGCTCGGCGTTTTATGCGCCTGCGACATCGGCGATCGAGATGGCCGAGGCTTATCTGAAGGATCAGAAGCGTGTTCTGCCTTGTGCGGCTTATGTTGAGGACGCGCTGGGGCTGGATGGGCTTTATGTTGGGGTTCCGACGGTGATCGGGGCTGGCGGCATCGAGCGTGTGATCGACATTGATCTGAGCAAGGATGAGCAAAAGATGTTCGACAATTCGGTTGAGGCGGTGAAAGGGCTGGTTGAGGCTTGTAAGGGCATTGATCCGTCACTGGCATAACCGTTTGACCTGAAACAGCTGAAAGCCCGCCCTCACCCGGCGGGCTTTTTTGTGGCGAGTGCATCACCGCAGCATCCAGAGTGCAACCGCCGCCAAGATACCGGCAAACAGCATATTCATCCGTTTCGCACTGTCCGGCGTGCGAAACAGACCGGCGATTTTATCCCCAATCAACGTCCAGACCGAAAACGCAACCAGATTGTTCAGGGTAAACACCGTGGTGATCAGCACCACCTCCAACGGCTGAGCGATCTCAACTTTGCCCAGAAACTGGGTAAACATCAGCACCATGATCGCATAGCCCTTGGGGTTGAGCAGCAACAGGATTACCCCATCGCCAAAGCCCGCCGGTTGCGCTTGCACTTTGCTATTGAGCGCGGCGGCCCGAAACATTTTCCACGCCAGCCAGAGTACATAGAGCGAACCAGCCACCCGGATCGTCGGGAAAAACTGCGGGAACTGACTCATTGTTGCGGCAAACCCCAATCCGACCGCGGCGGTTACAATCCATGTTGCCAGGTGATAGCCCAGACTGGCTGGGATCGTGGCGGCAAAGCCAAACCGCGCGCCATTAATAGCAAAAAACATATTTCCCGGGCCGGGGCTGTAGGCCAGTGGGAACAAAAACACAATCAGGGCGAGAAGGGTTTGCAGCATCAAAGGGGCTCCGTTGTGAAGGACCGCCCAAACCGCATTGGGTGTGGTTGGGCAGGCATTGTTCCCCCCGACAAAAGCGGATTTCACGGCCCCACTCGACCCGTTTCTTGCGCAAAACAAATCATCAGCACAGCAAAAAGGCCCGGCTGTTTCCAACCGGGCCTTTCAAATTCTGTATCAAAGCAAAACTAGTCTTCGTCTTTTTCGACTTCTTTACCAGTTTCCTGATCAACCATCTTCATGGCCAACCGCACCTTGCCGCGATCGTCAAAGCCCAGCAGCTTGACCCAGACTTCCTGACCTTCTTTCAGAACGTCCGAAGGATGATTCAGGCGGCGGTTTTCGATCTGCGACACATGCACCAGACCATCGCGCTTGCCAAAGAAATTCACAAACGCACCGAAATCGACGATCTTCACCACCTTGCCACGGTAAATCATCCCAGCTTCAGGTTCGGCGACGATGGCGTTGATCATTTCATAGGCTTTGGCAATTGCATCCGCATTGGCCGAGGCGATCTTGATCACACCTTCATCATTGATGTCGACCTTGGCGCCGGACACTTCAACGATCTCGCGGATCACCTTGCCGCCCGAACCGATCACTTCGCGGATCTTGTCGGTGGCAATCTGCATGGTTTCAATGCGCGGAGCGTGCATCGAGAATTCCGCCGCTTCGGTCAGGGCGTTGCTCATTTCACCAAGGATGTGCAAACGCGCATCTTTGGCCTGATCCAGCGCCTTTTCCATGATCTCAGGGGTGATCCCCGCCACTTTGATATCCATCTGCAAAGAGGTGATCCCGGCTTCGGTCCCGGCCACTTTGAAATCCATATCGCCCAAGTGATCTTCGTCGCCCAGAATGTCGGTCAGAATGGCGTAATCGCCGCTGTCTTCCAGGATCAGACCCATGGCCACACCGGCCACCGGCGCTTTCAGCGGCACACCGGCATCCATCATCGACAAAGAGCCGCCGCAGACCGAAGCCATGGACGAAGAGCCGTTGGATTCGGTGATTTCTGAAACCACCCGCACCGTGTAAGGGAAATCGGTTGCCGCAGGCAGCACCGCTTGCAGAGCGCGCCAGGCCAGCTTGCCGTGGCCGATTTCGCGGCGGCCGACAAAGCCGAAACGGCCCACTTCGCCCACCGAATAGGGCGGGAAGTTGTAATGCAGCATGAAGTTCGACCGATAAGTGCCGGTCAGCGCGTCGATCATTTGCTCGTCATCGCCGGTGCCCAGAGTGGTCACGACCAGCCCCTGAGTCTCGCCCCGGGTGAACAGAGCCGAGCCATGGGTGCGTGGCAGCAAGCCGGTTTCGGCAACGATCTGGCGCACCGTGGTGGTGTCGCGGCCATCAATGCGTTTGCCGGTTTTGACAACGTCGCCGCGCAGGATGTTAGCCTCGAGCTCTTTGATCGCCGAGCCCAGATTTTCATCTTCCAACTGCTCTTCGCTCAGCGCTTCCTTGATCGCTTCGCGGGCAGCAGCCACGGCAGTGGTGCGCTCTTGCTTGTCGGTCAGGGCAAAAGCGGCACGCATTTGCTTTTCGCCAGCCTTGGCAACCGCCTTGGACAGCTCGGAATAATCGGCTGGGGCAAAATCAAACGGCTCCTTGGCGCAATCCTCGGCCAGATCAATGATCAGATCAATCACCGGCTGGATCGCATCATGGGCGAATTTCACAGCGCCCAGCATTTCGGCTTCGGACAGCTCATAAGCCTCGGATTCGACCATCATCACCGCGTCTTTGGTGCCGGCAACCACCAGATCAAGGCGCTGCTCGGGGTTGTTGCGCAGATCATGCATGTCATCGCATTCCGGGTTCAGCACATATTCGCCGTCAACAAAACCAACCCGCGCGGCCCCGATCGGACCCATGAATGGCGCGCCGGAAATCGTCAGCGCAGCCGAAGCGGCGATCATGGCAACGATGTCGGGATCATTGACCAGATCGTGGCTGAGAACGGTGCAGATCACCAGAACTTCGTTTTTGAAACCCGGCACGAACAGCGGGCGGATCGGGCGGTCAATCAGCCGCGAGGTCAGGGTTTCTTTTTCGGTCGGGCGTGCTTCGCGCTTGAAAAAGCCGCCGGGAACCTTACCAGCCGCATAGTATTTTTCACCATAATGCACGGTCAGCGGGAAAAAGTCCTGACCCGGCTTTTGGCTCTTGGCGTAGGTGACAGCGCACATCACGCTGGTCTCGCCCAAAGTGGCGATCACGCAGCCATCTGCCTGACGGGCAATCTTGCCGGTTTCCAGTGTCAGGGTCTCTTCGCCCCACTGCATGGATTTTCTGGTTTCTTTAAACATATCTTTTCCTAAGTTGGCCGCCCGGGCGTATCCCGTGGCGCACCGATTACATACGGGCCGTATGCCCGTGGCCTGCGTTTGCGTTCATGTCTCACCCATAGGCCCGGTGGGGAAACGGCATGGTCTTGAATGTGAAAGGGCGCCCCAAATAAGGAGCGCCCCCTTGTGATGTTTTAGCGACGCAGACCAAGGCGTTTGATCAGATCCTGATAGCGGGCCTCGTCCTTGGCGCGGGTGTAATCCAGCAGCTTGCGACGGGTTGCAACCAGTTTCAGCAGACCACGGCGGGAATGGTTATCCTTTTTGTGGGTCTTGAAATGCTCGGTCAGGGTTGCGATCCGCGACGACAAAACAGCAACCTGTACTTCGGGCGAACCCGTGTCGCCTTCTTTGGTTGCGAATTCTTTCATGATGCGGGCTTTTTCTTCTGGTGTAATCGACATCGGGATCTCCTTGATGAATGATTAAAATGAATGGCACAAGCCGGGATGTCGTCCAGCAGAGCCCATGGAGGTCACTGCCCGTTGAATCAGGCAGATGCGCGCGTATAGGGCGAAATGGGCCAAAAAGCAAAGCCTTTCCGGCCTCAAAGCACGGTTTTTTGCCAAAAAACTATTTGGTCGTGATCATGCTGGCGATTTCCCTGGCCCATTCGCCGACAATCGGGATGAAATCAATGTTTGACAGGGAATAGACCAGCGCAGACACCAAAAACGTCGCCCCGATCACCGAGCCCAGACCAAAGGCCAGCCCCCGCACAAACTGAAACCGGATCAGCCGCCAAGGCGAATTGTGGATGCGCACAAAGCGATGGTTGTTCAGCCGCTGCACCTCTTCTTTCAGGGCTTTCAGATCGGCGTGCAGATCATGGCTGCGGTCGGGTTTTGGCTCGGTCATACTGTCTTGCTACCACAATTCGGGCTGCACGGCATAGGCCGTATAGAGCGGGTGCTTGGGATGGCCGGCTTTGCTCAGCCCCAGATGATAGAGCGGCAGACCGGTGCCACGCATCAGCGCTTCCACCGCCGGGCCACGGTTCAGATGTTCACCATGGGTGCCCCAGGCGCAGATGATCTGGTCGGCCCAGAAACAGCCCTCGGTGATCGCGGCGTCATTTTCCGGCCCCACCGGATCAGCCGCAGCCCGCATTTTGCGCGGATCGGTGTCGCGCCAGGCAAAGATATTGGCCACCCGAAACGCGCCAAAGCCCAACGCCCGCGCCCGCCGCTCGCAGCGCTCAACGGTCGGATCATTCTGCAACTCGGTCGCGGTCGAGGGGTTGAGCATGACGAAAAACGCCTTTTTCCCCTCCGGCTGCCAGATGCGGGTCAGCGAATAGCGGTATTTCTCGCAATCGGAATAAACCGCGGTGGAATGGGCATCGCCCTTTTGATGTGTTCTGGTGATCATGATGTTGCTCTATGCGCCATAGGGGAGCCAGATGTTTTTGACCTCGCAGGCCTGATCCAGAAACGCCCGCCCCTGCCCGGCCGAGCCAAACCAGTCGCGGCTGCGGGCATTGTTGACCCAGCTGCGCTTCAGATTGCTGGCCGAAGCCCGCTCAATCACCCCGGACAAATCGGCCGAAGAAAAGCTCCAGACCGCATCCAGCCCCATATGCCCGGCCATGCTGTCGGCCAGCGCGGCGTGTTCCCCCGTCAGGACGTTGACCACCCCGGCGGGCAGTTCCGAGGCTTGCAGGATTTGGAAAAAATCACAGGCCGCCAGCGGCGCGGACTGGCTGGCCACGAGCACGGTGCTGTTGCCCATCGCCAGCGCCGGAGCCATCACCGATACCATCCCCAGCAAAGGGGCCTCATCCGGGCAAAACGCGCCAATCACGCCCACCGGCTGTTTCACTGCCAAAGCCATTCCCCGGATCGGCACCGCATGAATCTGGCCATCATATTTGTCAGCCCAGGCCGAATAGGTAAACAGGCGCTCAACACAGGCCCGGACCTCGGCCTTACCGCGCTTTTTGCCGCTGATCCGGTTTAGACGGCGGGCGATCTCATCCCCGCGTTGGGAAAGGGTTGCGCCGATCTCAAACAGCACCCGCCCCCGCGGCAGGCCCGGCGCATCGCCCCAACCCTTGACCGCATTCGCCGCCGCAATCGCGGCACACAGATCGGCTTCAGTGGCGCAACCGACATGACCCATCAGCTTGCCCTTTACCGAGAAAACGGCGCGGGTCTTATCACTGCCGGGGCGCGTCTGTTGGCCCCCGATGTAGAATTTCGCATCATGGCCGATAGACCGATCCGGGCGCGCATCTTCATCCTCGACAGGCAGAACAACCGGGGTCAGCGGTTCCGTGTCATGTTGGGGCTTAGTATAGGTCGAGGCCCCCTCCCAACCGCCATGCCGGCCAAACCCGCTTTCCCGCACCCCGCCAACCCCGGCGGCGGCGTCAGACAGATGGCTGGCATTGACCCAAACCACCCCGGCCATCACCTTTTGGGCCACCTCCAGCGCCAGATTTATATTCTCGCTCCAGATACTGGCGGCCAGCGCATCGCGGCTGTTATTGGCCAGCGTAATGGCCTCGGCCGAACTGCGGAATGTATTGGCGCACAGCACCGGCCCCTCCAGATCCCTGGGCCGCAAAGACGCCACGGATCGCAGATCGGTGATCAGAGTGGCCGGCAAAAAGCCGCCGGTTTCCGGGCAGTTGGACGGAGCCTGATACACCCCGCTTTCAGCCGATGTCCAGCGGATTGCCCACACGCAGGCGATCCATCTGGCGGCGCAGTTTGCCATAAAACGGCTCAGCAATGCTTTCCTGCACCAACAAGCGCGCCCCGGCGCAACCGATTTGCCCCTGATTGGGCCAGATCGCCTCGACCAGCCCAGCCACGGCGCTGTCAAGATCGGCATCCTCGAACACCAGATAGGCCGAAGGGCCACTCAGCTCCAGGCTCAGCCCTTTGCCCGATCCGGCGCTAATCTGGCACAGCTGACGCCCAACCGTTGCATCTCCGCCAAAAGAAAGGTGATCAACGCCCGGATGCGCCGCGAGCATCTCGTCGACCGTGTGATCTCCGGTCACGATGTTCAGCACCCCTTTGGGCAGCCCGGCCTGATCGCAAATCTCAGCAAACAGCAGCGCGGTTAACGACGTCTGCCCGGCGGGTTTCACAACACAAGCATTGCCCATGGCAATCGCCGGAGCCACTCTGGACGCCAGCATCAGCAGCGGAAACGTCCATGCGATGATCTGGCCGCACACCCCCAGCGGCTGAACCTCGGGCCATTGTGCGCCTTTCAGCTGTGCCAGCCCGGCGTGATATTCAAATTGCCGCACCGCCTGAGGGATGTCACACTCCCGGCTCTCGCGGATCGGTTTGCCATTGTCCAAGGTTTCGAGCAGGGCAAACAGCCGGGCGTTTTTCTGCATCAGCCGGGCGATGGCATAGAGGATGCGGGCGCGTTGGTGATCGGGCATTTCGGCCCATTCGGGCTGCGCCCCAGCGGCGGCGGTCACCGCCTGATCGACATCCCCGCCGCTGGCCTGCGTGATCAGCGCCAGAACCTCGCCATTGGCCGGGTTGGTGGTGGCGAAACCATCATGGTGATCGGTGAAGGCTCCGGCAATATACTGGCCCATCTGGCTGCCCTGATCGACGATCCAGGCCAAGGCGTCGCTGGCATCTTCGATTGACGTTCCGTAATCCATGCGGTCAAAATTATTATTTGTTGTCATCGTGTTATCCTATTGCATGGCGGTATGGTGCGGAAGGGTAGCCGCTGATGTGATGCTCTAACTGGCGCTCAAGATCACCCAGCAACGAGGATGCGCCAAAGCGGAACAGATCCGGGGTCAGCCAGTCATCGCCCAACTCTTCCTTGATCAGCATCAGATAGGTCAGCGCCTCTTTGGCCTTGGAAATGCCGCCCGCCGGTTTATAGCCCACCTTGAAGCCGGTCTTGTCGTGATAATCGGCAATGGCGCGGATCATCACCAGACTGACCGGCAGGGTGGCGTTGACGGATTCCTTGCCCGTCGAGGTCTTGATAAAGTCGGCCCCGGCCATCATGCACACCAGACTGGCCCGGGCGACATTGCGCAGGCTGCCCAGCTCGCCAGTGGCCAGAATGGTTTTCAGATGCGCTGCGCCACAGGCGGCGCGGAACTGGCTGACCTCGTCGTAAAGCGCGGCCCAGTCGCCCGTCAGAACATGGCGGCGCGAGATCACCACGTCAATTTCGCGCGCCCCGGCCTGAACGCTGTCGTGGATTTCCTGAACCCTGAGGTGGAACGGAGACAGCCCGGCCGGGAAGCCCGTGGACACCGCCGCAACCGGAATACCGCTGCCCTCCAGCGCTTCAACGGCGGTTTCGATCATCTCGTGATAAACGCAAACCGCGCCGGTGTGCAGCGCCCCTTGCCCCAGAGCGGCCAGAAGATCGGCCCGCAGGGGCTGTTGTGCCTTGGCGCAGAGCCGGCGCACCCGGTTTTCGGTGTCATCGCCGGCCAGAGTGGTCAAGTCAATCATGCTGATTGCTTTCAGCATCCAGACCGCCTGCTGTTGTTTGGCCAGCACCCGGCGCTTGGGCAGGTCGGCAACGTAACGCTCAATCGCCGAGCGGTTGGCCCGGGCCCGCCGCACCCAGCCCATATCCAGCGCCATGCCCGCATTGCGCGGCAGATGCAGCTGAGGCAGGCTGGTCGGGGTTGACGGGGGGACCGTGGGCGTCTGGCTTTGGGTTCTGCACACAGATGCAGCTCCTTTTATAAAGGGTCGGGTTTGTGGGGAGTATTTGCAGAATTGAACAAATGGTCAAGCCGCCAAGGGCAAAGCCGGGTCAGTTGCGTCATAACCACGGAAACCGACTGGATTCGCGGATTACAAAGCTATTCCCACAGCCTTTGCCAGCCATGTTACAAATTCGACCGCATCAGCTCTGCACCAGAAAATAAGGATCATATTCCTGCCAGTATTTCAGCAGATCACCCGCCTTACTGCCAAATTTGCCAGTCGCCACCATGCCGTATAAATCCGCGGAGATCAGCGCCGCCAACCGGTAGGCTTGTATAACCCGCAAAGACGCCGGGCTATCCATGTTAAAATTTTCCTCAATCGCATTGGCCGCGGCCACCAGCGCGAAACACAGCTCAAGCCCCTCAACATCCGGCCAGCGCTGCACCATCTGGTGCGGCACTGTGCGCCAGCCGCCCTCGCCCTCAAACAAAGCAGCGATGGCGTATTGGATCATCTGGTCTATCGGTTCGGTTTCCATAACCCAGTCAGAAATAGTTTAATTCACCTAAGAGGGCACTAATCAGCATTTTTTCTTTGCCGATAAATACCTAAAATTGAACAAGTCTGGGTTTTATTTTGGAACCTGCGCAGGTTTTGGGCGGATTTGTGACTATTTGTTAACAGCCCAACATATCGGCAAAAGCCGCAATCCTGACTGTGTCATCCGGCTGTAACCCTTTAACATGTAAGCGAACGCTTTGTGGATTTTGACCCCGCCCGAGCGCTTGCCCACGAAAAACCCCCGCGGCCAAACCGCGGGGGCGTTGATCTTTTCGCCATTTTCGAAAAAACTTACCAGTCTTCCCGAACAATGGTGCGGGTTTTAACCGGCAATTTCATCGCCGCCAGCCGCAGAGCCTCGCGGGCCACGGCATCGGTTACCCCGTCAATTTCAAACATGACGCGACCCGGCTTGACCTTGGCCGCCCAGAAATCGACAGAACCCTTACCTTTACCCATCCGAACTTCGGTTGGCTTGCTGGTGACAGGCACATCGGGGAAAATCCGAATCCACACCCGGCCCTGACGTTTCATATGGCGAGTCATCGCACGACGCGCGGCCTCGATCTGACGCGAAGTGATGCGCTCGGGCTCAACTGCCTTCAGGCCGTAAGTGCCAAAGTTCAGCGTGGTGCCGCCCTTGGCCTGGCCATGAATCCGGCCTTTGTGCATCTTGCGGAATTTTGTACGCTTTGGTTGTAGCATTTCTCAATCCCTCCTTAGCGCCGGCCGCCAGCGCCACGAGGGGCTGGGCCTTGCTGGAGTTGCTCTATTCTACGCTCACGCGCCTGAGGGTCATGCTCCATGATCTCGCCTTTGAAGATCCAGACCTTGATGCCGATGATCCCATAAGCGGTCAGCGCCTCAGCGTGTGCATAGTCGATATCCGCACGCAATGTGTGCAGCGGCACCCGACCCTCGCGATACCATTCGGTGCGGGCGATTTCAGCCCCGCCCAGACGACCGGCGACATTCACACGGATGCCAAGAGCCCCCATGCGCATGGTGTTTTGCACGGTGCGTTTCATGGCGCGGCGGAACGATACCCGGCGCTCAAGCTGCTGCGCGATGTTTTCGGCAACCAGGGCCGCGTCCATCTCGGGCTTGCGCACTTCGACGATGTTCAGGTGCAATTCGCTGTCGGTCATCGCGGCCAGCTTTTTGCGCAGGGTTTCGATGTCTGCGCCTTTCTTGCCGATGATCACGCCAGGACGGGCGGTGTGAACGGTAACGCGGCACTTTTTGTGCGGACGCTCGATGATCACACGGCTGACGCCGGCTTGCTTGCACTCTTCTTTGATGAATTCGCGCATCTTGATATCTTCCAGCAGAAGATTACCAAAATCCTTGGATTCCGCATACCAGCGGCTGTCCCAAGTGCGGTTGACCTGTAGGCGCATGCCAATTGGATTAATCTTTTGACCCATTACGCTTGCTCCTCAACTTGACGAACCAAAATGGTCAGCTCGGAAAATGGTTTGATGATCTTGCCAAACCGGCCACGGGCACGTGGACGACCGCGTTTCATGGTCAGGTTTTTACCAACCCAAGCCTCGGCCACGATCAATTCGTCAACATCCAGATTGTGGTTGTTTTCCGCATTGGCAATCGCCGATTCCAGACATTTCTTCACATCATCAGCGATGCGTTTTTTGGAAAATGTCAGGTCGGTCAGCGCCTTGTCCACTTTCTTGCCGCGAATCATCGCTGCAACCAGGTTCAGTTTCTGCGGGCTGGTGCGAAGCATCCGCACTTTGGCCATTGCTTCGTTATCTGCCACGCGGCGTGCGTTTTTTTGCTTACCCATGACTATTTCCGCTTCGCTTTTTTGTCCGCTGCGTGACCATAATAGGTGCGGGTCGGTGCATATTCACCAAACTTCTGACCAATCATGTCTTCTGTCACATTAACGGGGATGTGTTTACGGCCGTTATAAACGCCAAACGTCAAGCCCACGAACTGGGGCAGGATTGTCGAGCGACGCGACCAGATTTTGATAACTTCGTTGCGGCCGGATTCTTGTGCAGCAGCTGCTTTTTTCAGCACATAAGAATCGACAAATGGGCCTTTCCATACAGAACGTGCCATATTTTAACGCCCCTTCTTCTTGGCGTGACGCGACCGGATAATCAGGCGGCTCGACGCTTTTTTCGGATTGCGGGTGCGGGCACCTTTGGTTGGCTTGCCCCAAGGCGACACCGGATGACGACCACCCGAGGTGCGGCCCTCACCACCACCATGGGGGTGATCAACCGGGTTCATCACGACACCACGCACCGATGGGCGGATGCCCTTGTGACGGTTGCGGCCCGCTTTACCAAAGTTCTGGTTCGAGTTATCAGGGTTCGACACAGCACCCACGGTGCACATGCATTCCTGACGCACCATGCGCAATTCGCCCGAAGACAGACGGATTTGAGCATAGCCCCCGTCACGCCCGACAAACTGAGCATAAGTCCCGGCGGCGCGGGCAATCTGCCCCCCCTTGCCGGGCTTCAATTCGATGTTGTGCACGATCGTCCCGATCGGCAGACCGGAGAACGGCATCGCATTGCCCGGCTTCACGTCAGCCTTGGCTGCGGCAACAACCTTGTCACCCACGGCAAGACGCTGTGGCGCGATGATATAGGCCTGCTCGCCATCTTCATATTTGATCAGCGCAATAAACGCGGTCCGGTTCGGGTCGTATTCGATCCGCTCAACCGTGGCCGGGATGTCCAGCTTGTTGCGCTTGAAATCAACGATACGGTAAAGGCGTTTTGCGCCCCCACCCTTGCGACGCATCGTAATCCGTCCGGTGTTGTTCCGGCCGCCATTTTTCGTCAAACCTTCGGTCAAAGATTTAACGGGGCGTCCTTTCCAAAGCTCCGAACGGTCGATCAGAACCAACCCGCGTTGGCCCGGCGTCGTCGGCTTGTACGACTTTAATGCCATGCTTTTCTGTCTTCCGTTAGCTTTGAGGCCCACAACAGGCGCAGACCTCGGTTGAAATAACCTCAGCCCCGAAAACATCCGGGGCTGAGAGATTAGATTCGTTGCTTACTATCAGAGGCCGGTCGAGACGTCGATAGTATTTCCTTCTTCCAGGGTCACATAGGCTTTTTTCACGTCTTTGCGTGTGCCCAGCTGGCCGCGGAACCGCTTGACCTTACCCTTGGTGATGGTGGTGTTCACCGCTTTGACCTTAACACCAAACAGGCTTTCAACCGCCTCTTTGATCTGAGGCTTGTTGGCGTCAATGGCAACTTCGAAAACAACGGCGTTGTTCTCAGAAGCCAGAGTAGCCTTTTCGGTGATCACCGGCTTGCGGATCACATCGTAATGTTCTGCTTTTGCGCTCATTTCAGTCGAGCCTCCAGTGCTTCGACACCCGCTTTGGTCAACACCAGAGTGTCGCGTTTCAGGATGTCATAAACATTCGCGCCCATCGACGGCAGAATATCCAGACCTTCGATATTACGCGCGGCCTTGGCAAAGGATTCACTCACCGTTGCCCCGTCAATCACCAGCGCACGCTTCCAGCCCAGATCCTTGACCGCTTTGGCCAGGGTCGAGGTCTTGGCGTCTTCCAGATCAGCCGTGTCGATCACAACCAACGCGCCCGCGCCAGCCTTGGCGGACAGGGCGTGTTTCAGGCCCAGCTTGCGGAACTTTTTGGTCAGATCATGGCCGTGGCTGCGAGGGGTCGGACCCTTATAGATACCACCACCGCGGAAGATCGGCGCGTTACGGTCACCGTGGCGGGCGCCGCCGGTGCCTTTTTGGCGATAGATCTTTTTGGTGGAATAGCTGGTTTCCGACCGGGTTTTGACCTTATGCGTGCCGGCTTGCGCATTGTTGCGCTGCCAGCGAACCACACGATGCAGAATATCGGCGCGGGGTTCCAGCGCGTAAATCTCATCGCCCAGATCAACAGAACCGGATTTCGTGCCGTCAAGTTTGATTACATCAAGTTTCATTCTTCAGCACTCCCCTCGGCTTGCTCTTTGGCCTCTTTGGCAGGTGCCGCAGCAGCTTCAGATGTCTTCAGCGCCGCTGGGAAAGGCACGCCCTCGGGCAGTTGCTTTTTCACAGCGTCCTTGATCGTGACCCAGCCGCCTTTGGAGCCAGGAACAGCCCCTTTGACCATGATCAGACCACGGTCAGCATCGGTGCGCACAACCTCAAGATTTTGAGTCGTGATACGCGCCGCGCCCATATGGCCCGCCATTTTCTTGCCTTTAAAGACTTTACCAGGATCCTGACACTGACCGGTCGAACCGTGGCTACGGTGGCTGATCGACACACCATGCGAGGCCCGCAGACCACCAAAGTTGTGACGTTTCATGGCACCGGCAAAACCTTTACCAATCGAGGTGCCGGAAATGTCGACTTTCTGACCTTCAATATAGTGGTCGGCAGAGATTTCTGCACCCACATCAATCAGGTTTTCAGCCGAAACGCGGAACTCGGCAAGTTTCCGTTTCGGGGCAACCTTGGCCGCAGCAAAATGGCCGCGCATCGCTTTGGATGTGCGTTTTGCCTTGGCGGTGCCGGCGCCCAGCTGAACAGCGGTATAGCCGTCTTTTTCAGCGGTGCGGTTTGCAACAACCTGCAGGTTATCCAGAAGAAGAACAGTCACAGGAATCTGCTTGCCGTCCTCCATGAAAAGACGGGTCATGCCCATCTTTTTAGCGATTACTCCAGAGCGCATCTGTGTTGCCCTCCCTAAACCTTGATTTCGACGTCAACACCGGCCGCCAGATCAAGCTTCATCAGCGCATCAACGGTTTGAGGTGTCGGGTCGACGATATCCAGCAGGCGCTTATGCGTGCGGATTTCGAATTGTTCACGAGATTTCTTGTTCACGTGCGGGCCACGCAGAACGGTGAATTTCTCAATTTTGTTAGGCATCGGAATCGGGCCGCGCACAGTTGCGCCAGTCCGTTTAGCAGTGCTGACAATCTCCTGGGTGCTGGAATCCAGAACCCGATAGTCAAACGCTTTTAGCCGAATGCGAATCGTTTGGCTTTGCATTTTATTTGCCTTTCGCGGCATTAAAGTTGATAGGAGGACCAGCGGCTCATCCGCTGGCCCTCATCGAACTCTTACTCAGAGATTATTCGATAATTTTCGACACCACGCCGGCACCCACGGTGCGGCCGCCTTCACGGATCGCAAACCGCAGACCGTCTTCCATGGCGATTGGCGCAATC
>PDSA01000022.1 GCA_002748285.1 Rhodobacterales bacterium | reverse complement strand
GGATGCCCTTGACGGGGTGATGGGGCGTGTCGCGGATAAGGCGGGTATTCAGTTTCGCCTTTTGAACCGCCGTAAAGGGCCTGCCGTTCAAGGTCCGCGGGCTCAGTCAGACCGCAAGATCTATCGCCAGGAAATGCAGGCTGAAACACGGGCGCAACCTCATTTGCATGTGATTGAAGGCGAGGCGGTCGATCTGCTCATGACAGGTGAGCAGGTGACGGGTGTTTGCCTTGAGGATGGAAGTGAGCTGCGTGCGGGTGCAGTGATCCTGACAACAGGAACCTTTCTGCGCGGCGTCATTCATATTGGTGACGAGCGCAGAGAAGGGGGGCGGATTGGCGACCGTCCATCAATCAAACTGGCCGAACGTATCGACAGTTTCAACCTGCCGCTGGGGCGTTTGAAAACCGGCACACCGCCGCGGCTTGATGGACCCACGATCAATTGGGATGCTCTGGATTCGCAACCGGGTGACGATGAGCCGGTGATGTTCTCATTCCTGCATGACAAACCCTTCGTCCGCCAGGTCGCCTGTGGAATCACCCATACCAACGCGAAAACGCATGACATTATCCGCGCAAATCTTGATCGAAGCGCGATGTATGGCGGGCATATCGACGGGATCGGTCCACGCTATTGCCCTTCGATTGAAGATAAAATCGTACGATTTGCGGACAAGGAAAGCCATCAGGTCTTTCTTGAGCCGGAGGGGTTGGAGGATGATACGGTCTATCCGAATGGAATCAGCACATCTTTGCCGCTTGAAGTGCAGGAAGATTATGTACGCTCAATTTTTGGTCTGGAACAGGTTCGGATTGTTCAACCGGGTTATGCCATCGAATATGATTATATTGACCCGCGTGCGCTGACTGAAACGCTGGAACTGCGCGATGTCCCCGGTCTGTATCTGGCTGGTCAGATCAATGGGACGACAGGCTATGAAGAGGCGGCGGCACAAGGTCTTGTTGCTGGTCTCAATGCGGCCTTGAAAGTACAAAGTCGAGAGCCAGCGATTTTCTCGCGCGCTACCTCTTATATAGGTGTCATGATAGACGACCTGATTACCCGAGGGGTGACGGAGCCTTACCGTATGTTCACCTCACGGGCGGAGTTCCGGCTGTCTCTGCGTGCTGACAATGCGGACCAACGCTTGACGCCGATGGGTATTTCTTTGGGGCTGGTGGGACCGGGTCGTCGTGCGGCATTTGAGGTAAAGTCTGAAAAGCTTGCCCAAGCGAAGGAGATGCTCACCAACCGCCAGTTCACACCGCAAGAGCTGGAAAAAACCGGTATGCAAGTGCGCCGGGATGGGACCAAGCGCAGTGGCTTTGACCTTCTGGCCTTTCCGAATATTGGTTTTGATGATCTCCTGAAGCTTGATCCTGATCTGGACAGTGTTGAAACTCCGATTCGAGATCAGATCACCAAGGATGCGCTTTATGCCAATTATATTGACCGCCAAAAACGGGATGTTGAGGCGTTGCAGCGGGATGAAGCCTATGAAATTCCAGCCGAATTTGACTATGCCGGGTTGGAGGGGCTTTCAAATGAGCTGTCTGTCAAGCTGACCGCAGCACGACCGCGCAATCTGGCCCAGGCGGGGCGGATCGAAGGGGTGACACCTGCGGCGTTAACGTTGATTCTTGCCAAGCTGCGGCAATGGGAACGGGCGAAACGCGCATGAACAGTGAACGACAAAGCTTTCTGTCACAGGTGGATGTTTCACGTGAAACATTGGAGCGGCTGGATACCTACGCAGCGCTTTTGACCAAATGGAACCCGGCCATCAATCTGGTGGCCCCGTCGACTCTGCAACACTTGTGGAGCCGACATTTTCTGGACAGTGCTCAGGTTTTGGGTATCGCACCGGATGCGAAAAAATGGGTTGATATTGGTACGGGGGGCGGCTTTCCTGGTCTGATCGTCGCAATCCTTGCGGCGCAGACACATCCAGATCTGGCTGTGACGTGCATTGAAAGCGATCTGAGAAAGGCAACCTTTCTGCGCACCGTGGCGCGGGAAACTGGCGTTGATGTTCAGGTGATTTCCAATAGAATTGAACAGGTTGAACCGTTACACGCCGATGTTCTCTCGGCGCGCGCCTTGGCTCCGTTGAACAAGCTTCTGGGGTTTGCTGAACGTCATCTGTCTCCTGATGGTCGGGCACTGTTTCTCAAAGGCGCCAGTTATGCGGATGAGGTGAAAGAAGCACTTGAAAACTGGCGGTTCCAAGCTGATACATATGCCAGCAAGACCGACCTCAACGCCGTCATTCTTACTCTTGGAGACATATCCCGTGTCTGATTCCACGCATCCTGGACAGCCGAAAATCATTGCGATCACCAATCAAAAGGGTGGGGTGGGTAAGACTACGACTGCAATCAATCTGGGCGCTGCGCTTGCTTCGGTGGGCAAGACAGTTTTGTTGGTCGATCTGGATCCGCAGGGCAATTGCTCGACCGGGCTGGGTATTGATATGACCAAGCGCAAACGCACGACCTACGATCTGATTCTGAATGAAGCGCCAATTGGTGAGGTCATGATGACAACCAGCGTCGAGGGGCTTTTTCTGGCGCCCGCCACCACTGACTTGTCGTCGGCAGATATCGAGCTGGTTTCGAATGAAAAGCGCAGTTTTCTTTTGCATGACGCTTTGCGGGGCCCGCAGATCGAGGCGCTTGGCTTTGACTATGTGTTGATTGATTGTCCGCCATCGCTGAACCTTTTGACAGTTAATGCGATGGTTGCGGCGAATTCCGTTCTGGTCCCACTTCAAAGCGAATTTTTCGCTTTGGAAGGGTTGAGTCAACTGATGCTGACGGTGCGCGAGGTCCGGGCGTCGGCCAACAAGAGATTGCGAATTGAAGGGATCGTGTTGACCATGCATGACGTGCGCAACAACCTCTCGCGCCAGGTAGAGGCCGACGCGCGCGATAACCTGGGCGACCTCGTGTTCAAAACCATGATTCCACGCAACGTTCGCGTATCCGAAGCGCCCTCTTTTGCGCTGCCGGTCATGGTATATGATTCCACATCCAAAGGCGCGTTGGCTTACTCCGCGCTGGCAAATGAACTGATCGCGCGATAGGAGGCAGATATGGCAAAACGACCGAGCGGAGGGTTGGGGCGCGGATTGTCAGCCTTGATGGCAGATGTCACGCCAGAACCTGAAACGACTTCAGACCGCCCCCGCCGTGCTGACCAGATGGTGCCGGTGGAAAAAATCTTTCCCAACCCCGGTCAGCCGAGGCGCCATTTTACCAAGGAACAGCTGGACGATCTTGCCAATTCGATACGCGAAAAAGGTGTCATTCAACCGCTGCTCCTGCGCAAAAACCCACGTGATGAAGATACGTTCGAGATTGTCGCGGGTGAACGCCGCTGGCGTGCCGCACAACAGGCGCAGTTGCACGAAGTTCCTGCGATCATTCGCGACTATAATGATACCGAGGCCCTGGAAGTTGCGATCATTGAGAACATCCAGCGCGCCGATCTGAATGCGATTGAAGAGGCGCAAGGGTATCGCGATCTGATGAAGCGATTCGGCCATACGCAGGAAAAAGTCTCGGAAGCCTTGGGAAAAAGCCGTTCGCACATTGCCAACCTGTTACGGCTTTTGAACCTGCCCGATGAAGTGCAGGATATGGTGATCGAAGGCGACTTGACGGCAGGTCATGCCCGCGCGCTGGTCACGGCCGAAGATCCTGTGGGTCTGGGCAAGAAAATCGCCGCCAAGGGGCTTTCTGTGCGAGACGCCGAGCGTTTGGCGAAGGGTCCGAAACCCGTTCAGAAAACGTCAAAATCGGCGGCCCGTGTGGAGAAGGATGCGGATACGCGCGCGCTGGAAGGGGACCTGTCCGCCGCATTGGGGATGAAGGTGACGATTGATCACAAATCTGGTGGTGAAAGTGGTGTTGTGACGATCCGCTATAACAACCTGGAGCAGCTTGACGATATTTGCAGCAAGCTCGGCAGTTAATCAGGCAAGAGTTCGCGCAATATTCCGTTCAAAACGGGCCGCCCTTCGCGAGAGGTTCGAAGGGTGCTTCCTTCCACCTCGATCAGAGACAGTTCCAGCAGGTTTTTCAGTTTTTCAGGTGCCAGTTCCAGGCCAAAACGGGCCTTCAGGCGTTCCAGATCAATACCCTGATGCAAGCGCAGACCCATCAGAAGGTATTCAACGGCTTGTTCGTCCAGGGGAATGATCTCGCGCGCGCTGTCACCGGGGTTGGTTAGCCAGTCCGCAGGGGTCAGGGCGGTTTCGGACCCGATACGAACCCCATTCAAAGTCAGTCGACCATGGGCCCCGGGGCCGATGCCGATCCAATCACCAGCCTGCCAATAAATCATGTTGTGGCGGCTTTCTTCGCCAGGTCGTGCATGGTTCGAGACTTCATAAGCCGGAAGCCCGGCGTTTTCGCACAGGTCTTGCGTCAGGAAATACTGGTCAACAGCCAGATCATCACCGGGCAATCCGTGCAGACCGCCAGCGGCAAAGCGATCTCCGAATGCAGTCCCTTCTTCGATGGTTAATTGATAGAGCGACAGGTGATCTGGACCCATATCAAGCGCCTGGGTCAGTTCCTCCCGCCAATCATTCAGGGATTGATCCTGTCGCGAATAAATCAGGTCGAAATTCACCCGATCAAACGTTGATTTTGCCAGAGATAGTGCCTGTTTCGCTTCTTCAACCGTGTGCATTCGGCCAAGTTTGCGCAGGTCGGTATCGTTGAGCGCCTGCACACCGATAGAGACCCGATTGACCCCAGCGGTGCGATATCCGGCAAAGTTCGCGGCTTCGATGGAGGTCGGATTGGCCTCTAACGTGATTTCGACGTTGTTGGAAAGGGTCCAGCGGTCGGAAATGCGCTCCAGAATGGCGCTGACCAAGGCTGGGTCCATCAAAGACGGGGTTCCGCCGCCGAAATAGATGCTCTCCAACACCCGGCCCGGAGTCATATCCGCATATCTGTCGATTTCACCAAGATAGGCCCGTTGCCAGGATTCCTGGTCAATCGTGCGGCTGACATGGCTGTTGAAATCGCAATAGGGGCACTTGGCCGCGCAAAAAGGCCAATGAAGGTAGAGGCCGAACCCGGCCTCTTGCCAGTTTTCAAGTGATAGATCAGTCACTATTCTTGCCAAAACAGTCCGAAACAAGCTTGGCAAACGCATCGGCGCGGTGGCTCATGGCGTGTTTCTGGGCGGGGTCCATTTCCCCGAACGTCTGGCTGTGCCCGTCGGGGACAAAGATCGGATCGAAACCAAACCCTTGATCGCCACGCATCGGCCACGAAACCGCGCCGCGCACGATGCCTTCGAACAACTCGTCATGCCCATCGGGCCAGGCCAGGCACAGGGTGCAGTTGAAAGCGGCAGTGCGCGGTTCGGGGGCGTTCTTTTCCTCAAGCAGCGTCCAGACTTTTGTCATCGCCATGGGAAAATCGCGCCCCTCCGGCGTTTCCGCCCAATCGGCGGTGTAGACGCCGGGCTGACCGTCCAGTGCATCGACGGTGATGCCGCTGTCATCGGACAGGGCAGGCAGGCCAGAGGCTTTTGCCGCGAAATGTGCCTTGATGCGGGCGTTGCCGGCGAAGGTGTCTTCGGTTTCCTCGGGCTCTTCCAGGCCAAGATCCCCGGCAGACACAACGTTGACCCCAAACGGGGCCAACAGTGCGCCGATTTCGCGGATCTTGCCCGCGTTATGCGAGGCAATGACCAGCTTGTCGCCCTCGAACCGCCGGGTCATTTGACCGCCGCGTTCTGTGCTGCGACCAGTTCGGCCACGCCCTTGTCAGCCAGGTCCATCAGCGTGTTCATCTGGTCGCGGGTGAAGGTTGAACCTTCGGCAGACATTTGCACCTCGATCTGTTTGCCCCCGGCGGTCATGACGAAATTGCCGTCAACGCCAGCTTCGGAATCCTCGGGATAGTCCAGATCCAGCACCGGCTGACCGGCATAGATGCCGCAGGATACGGCAGCGACATTGTCGATGATCGGGTCCATCTTGACGTCCCCGGCCTTCAACAGCTTGTTAACCGCCAGGCGCAGGGCGACCCAGCCGCCGGTGATCGCAGCGCAGCGGGTGCCGCCATCGGCCTGGATCACATCGCAATCCACGGTGATCTGACGTTCACCAAGGGCTTGCATATCCACACCCGCACGCAGCGAACGGCCGATAAGCCGTTGAATTTCAACAGTTCTTCCGCCCTGCTTGCCTGCGGACGCCTCACGCCGCATCCGCGAGGTGGTCGAACGCGGCAGCATACCGTATTCTGCCGTGACCCAACCCTTGCCGGAGTTGCGCAGGAAAGGCGGCACGCGCTCTTCCAGCGTGGCGGTGCACAGCACATGGGTATCGCCCACCTTGATCAGGCAGGAGCCTTCCGCATGTTTCGTCACGCCGACTTCAATTGAAATCGGCCGCATTTCATCTACATTCCGTCCAGACGGGCGCATGTCATTCCCCTTTGTAATATATCGGGAGTTAGGTCACACAAGGCCCGTGAAAAGGCAAGGCGGGATAGCATGACAGAAGCCGGGAAGCTGATCGAAGAGATGAACGACCGCTCGCGCGAGGTGTTTCGGCGGCTGGTCGAGGGCTATCTTGAGACCGGAGAGCCGGTTGGCTCACGCACCCTGACGCGCGCGATGACGGAAAAGGTTTCGGCGGCGACCATTCGCAATGTGATGCAGGATCTGGAACTGATGGGGTTGCTGGACAGCCCGCATGTCTCGGCCGGGCGGGTGCCGACGGAGCAGGGGTTGCGCATGTTCGTCGATGGCCTGTTGGAGGTTGGCGAGCTGGACGGCTCTGACCGCGAAAAGATCGACGCGACATTGGGCACGAATGAACCGGATGTCGGGCAGTTGCTGGACCGGGTGGGGTCGGCATTGTCGGGGATTACTGCCGGGGCAAGTCTGGTTTTGGCGCCGAAACATGAAGCGCCGATCAAGCATATCGAATTCGTCAGCCTGGCGCCGGATCGCGCGCTTGTGGTGCTGGTGTTTGCCGACGGGCATGTGGAAAACCGCGTGTTCACCCCGCCGCCGGGGCAAACGCCCAGTTCGTTGCGCGAAGCGGCGAATTTCCTGAATGCGCTGGCCGAGGGCCGCACGTTAGGCGAATTGCGGCATTCCGTGACTGCCGAAATCGCGACCAGACGGCAGGAGCTGAATGCACTGGCGGCGGAACTGGTCGAAAGCGGTGTTGCGTTGTGGGAAAATGAAGGTCAGCCCTATGAGCGGCTGATCGTGCGGGGGCGTTCGAACCTTCTGGATGCGGCGGGAGAGGCCGATCTGGACCGTATTCGCACCCTGTTCGATGATCTGGAACGCAAGCGTGACATCGCTGATTTTCTGGAATTGGCCGAAGATGGCGAAGGTGTGCGCATTTTTATTGGGTCGGAAAACAAACTTTTCTCACTTTCCGGTAGCTCTTTGGTGGTTTCCCCCTATATGAACGCTGATCGAAAGATCATTGGCGCCGTGGGCGTGATTGGTCCGACTCGGTTGAACTATGGGCGGATCGTGCCCATCGTCGATTATACGGCGCAACTGGTTGGGCGGCTGATCGCGGGACGCGGGTAGAGGTTGGAAAGATGACGGACCCCAAGAACAACATTGACGTGGAAGCGGCGATTCAGGAGCTGATGGCCGAGCAGAATGGCGAAGCTCAGGACGAAGGCCAGACGGATGTGGACGCTCGCGCAAACGGTCCGAACGTGATCGTCGCGAGGCCGAACAATATGGTGGATCGAAGCTGGCGCGCGATATGCTGCCGGTGTTCGACAATATGAAACGGGCGATGGAAGCGGTCCCGGAAGAACAGCGCGAAGGCTCGAAAGCGCTGATCGAAGGGATCGAGCTGACCATGCGCGAGCTGCTGAATATCTTTGAAAAACACGGTATTCGCATTGTTTCGCCGGAGGTAGGCGACAAGTTCGACCCGGAATATCACCAAGCAATGTTCGAAGCGCCGGTGCCCGGCACCAAAGCGGGTGATGTCATTCAGGTGATGGCGGAAGGCTTCATGTTGCATGATCGCCTGTTGCGCCCTGCACAGGTCGGGGTCAGCTCCACCCCCGCATGATGGAGACCCGGGCCAGCGCCCGGGTTTTTCATTTGCGCCCCAGCTTTTTCAGCTCATAGATCAGGTCAAGCGCCTCGCGCGGGGTCAGTTCGTCCGGGTGAATATCGGCCAGCCGCTTGTCGGTCTGGCTTGGCTCGGAT
>PDSA01000031.1 GCA_002748285.1 Rhodobacterales bacterium | reverse complement strand
ATAATCTATAAGGGGTAGTTTGATGAGAATCCTACATTTTACTCTGCGGCAGGTAGTGTACCAAATTCGCCAAAAGGTCAAGCTCAACGACCGGAAAGGCCGGTGTCGGGCGAGTTATCAGGCAGGATCAAGTGGCCCGCAACAACCGCGAGTATAAAGCCGCAGGCGACGACTCTCGCCGCATGACCACAACTCTGGTTTGCGACAGGCTAAACAGCACGGTTGCCCGCCGGCTATTCCAGATAGGGCATCGGATCGACGCTGTCGAAATCCTTGCGCACTTCGAAATGCACGAAAGCGGGGCTGGCCTTGCGCACTTTGGCAATCACCTGACCGCGGCTGATTTTGTCGCCCTTTTTCACCTTGATATCGGCGATATTGGCGTAAATCGTCAACAGATTGCCGGAATGGCGCAGCACCAGAATCGGCACTTGTTCGGTGTCGCGGGTGATCGCGGCCACGGTGCCTTTGTCGGCGGCCTTGACCGGGCTGCCAGCCTTGGCGGAAATGTCGATCCCGTCGCTTTTCTTGGAATAGGCGCGGATGATCTTGCCACTGACCGGGTAAAGCAGCTTGCCGCTGCTGGCCGCTTGTGCGCCCAGATCGGGCGAAGGTGGCTTGACGCTGGCCGGTTTGATCGGCTTTTCGGCGGGCAAAGGCTTGGTCGAGCTGGGCGGGATTGGCGTGGCCGAGCTGGTGCCCGGCGTGTTCACCGGCACCGCCGACGCTACCCGCGTTTCACGGGCCAGCGGAATCAGCAGATATTGCCCCTCGCGCACCGACAGATTGGCCCCCAGCCCGTTCCATTCGGCCAGCGAACGCACCGAGACATTGTAAAGCCGCGAGATGGTATAAGCGGTTTCGCCGCGCTCAACCTTGTGGCGCACGGGTTCGGCATCCTGGCTGGGGGCGGGTTTGTTGGGTTTGGCCCCGGTGCTGGCGCTGTCAATCGCGTTGCCGGCCAGAGTGCTGATATCTACGGTTTCGGTGGCCAGCGGGCTGGTGTTGACGGCCCCTGTGGCGGCGCTGGGTTCGCTGACCCGGCGGGGCAGGGCGATGACCTCGCCTTTGCGCAGCGGCGTATTCGCCGTGATGCCATTATAACGCGCCAGCTCGCCGGCTTTCAGCCCCACGCGATCGGCCACATCCGTGACGGTGTCGCCCCGGCGCGCCACCGCGACCTGGTAGTTGGGATAGGAAATCACCCCGCGATTATCCGGCTTTGGCCGGGCCTGAGTGGCTTTGCGCACTGCATCCGAAGTGTCATCGGCATTGCCGAAATTATTGCGGAAATCCAGATCGAAATTATCACAGCCCGATAGCAGGCCCAAAACACCAATAGCAGCACCTGCAAGCAGGGCGCGGATCAGGGGGGAACGGTTTGCCATTTGCTCTATCCTCAACACATCAACCCGTTTGCCGGGCCTTTTTATAAAATCTCACTCTTTGCCCAGCCCCTCTAACAGAGGGACAAAGCGCACCGGTCTGATTTCAGCGTAATCATAGCCTTTTTCAAGGCGTGTGACGGAAATCAGGCTCTGAACCGCCTGATCGCGGCCCACCGGCAACACCATGATACCGCCAATTTGCAATTGAGCCAAGAGGGGGCCGGGCGGATCCTCGGCCGCTGCGGTGACAAGGATACGGTCAAAGGGCGCTTGTTCGGGCAGGCCGTGGCTGCCATCGGCGGTGATGGCGGTGACATTGGTCAGGTCCAACTTGCGAAATCGCGCTGTGGCATCGCGCACCAGCCGGGCGAAACGGTCAACCGTATAGACCCGCCGCGCCAGCTGGCTGAGGATGGCCGCCTGATATCCCGACCCGGTGCCGACCTCCAAAACTTTGTGCCGGGGCTCGACCTTGAGCGCCTGTGTCATCAGCCCCACCACCGAGGGCTGGCTGATGGTCTGACCGCAGCCAATGGGCAGGGGCATATCCTCATAGGTGCGGTTTTCAAACAGCCCCTTGACGAAATATCCACGGTCGATTTTTTCCATCGCCGACAGCACCCGCGCATCGGTTACCCCCTTGGAACGCAAGGCAAAAAGGAACTGCATCTTTTGCTGCGCATCCTTCATTCGCAAAACTTTGCTTGTAGATTTTGCAGCGCGTCATGGGCGGTCAGATCGGCGCGCATCGGGGTGACTGAGATATAGCCGTCAAGATTGGCGGCCACATCGGTGCCGGCCCGGGAGTCGGCGGTTTGCGAGCCGCCCCGGATCCAGAGGAACTTGCGCCCGGAGGGGGCGAAATGCGGCTCGGTGCTGAAATTCACCCCCTGCCTGCGCCCCTGAGCCACGGCCCGGATACCCTTGACTTTGGCCGCGGGTACGGGCGGGAAATTGACGCTGTAAAACAGGCGGTAATCATCGGAGTCGGGTTGCGGGGCGTCCAGAATGGTCCGTACGACCGAGGCACCATAACGGGCGGCGGCCTCAAACGGGTCTTCCAGATCGGCGGTTTCCTGCCCAAGATATTGCGATAAGGCAATGGCGGGGATGTTTTGCAGCGCGGCCTCCATCGCGCCGCCAATGGTGCCGGAATAAAGCGCATTTTCGGCCGAGTTATTGCCCCGATTGACGCCAGAGAGCACCAGATCAGGCGGGTTGTCTTTCATCACATCATGCAACCCGGCCAAAACGCAATCAGCCGGTGAGCCCTCGGCGGCAAAGCGGTGCGGCCCCAGCTGGGCCAGCATCATCGGATGGGTGTAGGAGATGCAATGGCCCACGCCGGATTGCTCAAAGGCGGGGGCGACGGTCCAGACTTCGCCATCGGCTCCGGCGATGTCATTGGCGATGTTCAGAAGGGTCAGCAGCCCGGGGGCGTTGATGCCGTCATCATTGGTGATCAGAATGCGCATGATCTGCCTGCTGGGTTGTGAGGGTCGTTGCGCGTAACTCTAGTGCAGCCGGGCATACAGGTAAAGCGCACAGATTGGTAATCGGGCAGGTATTTTGCGGGGGGAGAGACTTCAATCTGTCCCGCCCGGTCGATAGGCCGGGTTGCGCCTGCCTATCGACCGGCAGGCGCAACCCGGCGTTCTTTATCTCAGTGCAGGGAATGCAGAGTTCTTGTCTGTTGCTCTTCCCGCCAAAAGCACTATTTCAGGATCGAGCGCCCGGCATATTCAGCGCTCTGGCCCAGCATTTCCTCGATACGGATCAACTGGTTGTATTTTGCCAGACGGTCGGTGCGGGCCAGAGAGCCGGTTTTGATCTGGCCGCAATTCGTCGCCACCGCCAGATCGGCGATGGTGGCATCCTCGGTTTCGCCCGAGCGATGCGACATCACACAGCTCATCCCGGCGCGATGCGCCATCTCGACCGCTTTAAGAGTTTCGCTCAAGCTACCGATTTGATTGACTTTTACCAGCATCGAGTTGCCCGCTTTTTGCTCGATCCCCTGCGCCAGACGCTTGGGGTTGGTGACATAAAGATCATCGCCTACCAGCTGCACCTTGTCCCCCAGCGCGGCGGTCAGCGCGGCCCAGCCGTCCCAGTCATCTTCGGACATCCCATCCTCGATGCTGATGATCGGATAATCCGCCACCAGCCCCTGCAAATAGGCAACATTTTCCGCCGAGCTGAGCGATTTGCCTTCGCCCTTCATCTCGTATTTGCCATCCACATAGTATTCGGTGGCGGCGCAATCCAGCGCCAGATAGATGTCATGGCCGGGCTTATAGCCTGCTTTTTCAATGGATTTTACAATCAAATCAAGGGCATCGCGGGTGGAGTTCAAGTTGGGTGCAAAGCCGCCCTCATCACCGATCCCGGTGGACAGCCCGGCGGCGGTCAGCTCGCCTTTCAGGGTGTGGAACACTTCGGCCCCCATGCGCACGGCCTCGCGGATGTTATCCGCCGAAACCGGCATGATCATGAATTCCTGAATGTCGATCGGGTTATCGGCATGTTCGCCGCCATTGATGATGTTCATCATCGGCACCGGCAGCACCCGCGCGGCCGTGCCGCCGACATAACGGAAAAGCGGTTGCGCCGCGTCATCGGCCGCGGCCTTGGCCACCGCCAGCGAGACCCCCAAAATGGCATTGGCCCCCAGACGGGATTTGTTTTCGGTGCCGTCCAGCTCGCACATGGCGGCATCAATCGCTTCCTGTTCGTGGCTGTCCATGCCGATCAGCTCTTCGGCGATCTCGCCATTGACGGCCGCCACGGCCCTGAGAACCCCCTTGCCGCCATAGCGTGATTTGTCGCCATCGCGGATCTCGACAGCTTCATAGGCACCGGTGGACGCGCCTGAAGGCACTGCGGCGCGGCCCATGGTGCCATCCTCTAACACCACGTCAACCTCAACCGTCGGGTTGCCGCGGCTGTCCAGAATCTCGCGGGCGAAAATGTCGATGATGATGCTCATGTCAGAAGTCCTTTGACTGAATAAGAGTTGGGGATGTGTTACCCGGTTTTGATGGGGCAAGAAAGGGGGTTAATCGGGGTCGCGCAGCGGCACGCCGTAGAGCTCCAGCCGGTGGCCTTTCAGGCTATAGCCCAGCTTTTGGGCAATTTTTTTCTGCAACTGCTCGATATCGGCATCGTAAAACTCGATGACTGTGCCGGTGTTCAGATCAATCAGATGGTCGTGATGTTCGCGATCGGCGGCCTCGTAACGGGCGCGGCCATCACCGAATTCGTGCTTGTCCAGTATGCCGGCCTCTTCGAACAGCTTGACGGTGCGGTAAACCGTGGCAATCGAGATATGCGCGTCAATTTTCGAGGCCCGGCTATAGAGCTCCTCGACATCCGGGTGATCGGTGGCATCCTGCAAAACCCGGGCAATAACCCGGCGTTGTTCGGTCATTCGCAGACCTTTGCGTTCGCATTTGGCGATGATTGTATCTGGCATGAAACTTCCCTGAATCGCTCGCCACCGGTTTAGGGCAAAATGGTCTGGTTATAAACCGCTTTTTGGCTACATCAGCTCGGGCTCGCGTCCCACCTGGCGGGCCAGCGGCGCGATGGTCAGGCCCTGCACGATGATCGAGAACATTACCAGAATATAGGTGGCGGCCAGGATCAGCGGTTTATATTCGCTGTCGGGCAGGGACAGCGCCAGCGCGACCGAGATCCCGCCTTTGAGCCCGCCCCAAGTCATGATCGGCACCACCCCGCGGGAAAAATCGCGAAAGGGTTTCAGCGCCAGCACCGGCACCAGCACCGCCAGCAACCGGCCCAGCAGCGACAGGCCAATCGCGCCAACCCCGGCGACGATGGCATCTGCGTTGAACGCAACGGCGAAAACCTCGAACCCGATCATCAAAAACAGCACGGCATTCAGGATTTCGTCGATCAGTTTCCAGAACGCATCGACATATTTGCGGGTTTCTTCGGACATGCCGTGTTTCATGCCGACTTCGCCGATGAACAGCCCCGCCACCACCGCCATGATCGGGGCCGAGAGATGCAGGTAAACCGCCAGCTCATAGCCGCCAAAGGCCAGCCCCAGCGTGATCAGCACCTCAAGCGCGTAATCATCAATCAGCCGCATCACCCGGAAGGTCAGCCAGCCCAGAACGCCGCCCAGAACCGCGCCGCCGATGGCTTCTTGTCCAAACAGTTTCAGCGCATCAAGCAGGCCCGCGCCATGGGCATCGTGGCCGCTGGGAAAGGCCAGCCCGACCAGCACCAGAAATACCACATAGGCCACGCCGTCATTAAACAGGCTTTCGCCGGCGATTTTGGTCTCCATGGATTTTTTCAGATTGGCGGCGCGCAATACCCCCAGCACCGCCACCGGGTCGGTGGGCGAGGCCAGAGCGCCAAACACCAGCGCCACCAGCAAGGGCAGGCCGGTCAGCCAGCTAAAGCCCACGCCGATGATCGCGGTGGATAAGCCCACCCCGATGGTGGCCATCAGCGCTACCAGCACCCATTCGCGCCGCAGATCAGGCAGTTTTACATGCAGCGCGCCGGCAAACAGCAGCAGGCCCAACATGCCCTCCAGCAGAGCCGAGGAAAACTCAAACCGCGCCACCTGACTGCGCACCACATCGGCCATGCCCCAATGTGGCAGCAGATAATCCACCCCCAGCACCGCCAATGAGGCCAGAAAGGCGACGATCAGGATGCCGATCGAGCTGGGCAGTTTCAGGACCAGATAGTTGAAGGCTCCGAACGCGCCGGCCAGCACAATCAGTAATGAGGCGATTTGCAAGAGGGTCATGGGACTGTCCTAATTCTGGCCGGGGAAATGTGGGGTGTCTGACCGCCTTACAGTTGCTGAATGATTTTCGCGGCCTGTTCTTCGGGGCGGGACAGGTTGGTTTTGTCTTCGCCGGGGAAAAATCGGGCCCGCAAAGCGGTGGGCATCGGGCTGGGGGTGATGATTTTCACCTTGGGGCCGATTTTCACGCTTTCGGCCTGCCAGCTGCGGGCCAGCGCAATCTGGGCGGCTTTGGTGGCGCCATAAGCGCCGAAAAATTCCTTGCCCACCGCGGTTGGGTCATCAAAAAACACCGCCATGCCGTCTTGTCCCAGCAGCGGGGCGACATAGGAAATCAAGATCCCAGCGGCGCGGACATTCAGCGCGATGGATTTATCCCAATCGCCATCCCCGATATGCGGCGCAGGCGAAAGCGGCGCATCGTGAATGGCGGTATGTATCCACAAATCCAGCTGCCCCCAGCGGTCATAGATCGAGCGGCACAGATGCTGCATCGCCTTGTCATCGGTCACATCCATCGGGGCCAGCGTGGCTTTGCCGCCTTTGGCGTTAATGCGGTCATCCAGATCCTCGAGCCCTCCGGTGGTGCGGGCCACGGCGATGATATGGTATTGCGGGGCCAGGGCCTCGGCCAAGGCAGCGCCAAGGCCACGCGAGGCCCCGGTGATGAGGGCGGTTTTTTCGGGGGTCTGATCAGTCATGGGCCATGGAATGTCAGGTTGCGGGCGCAGAATCAAGCTCTTTGGCTTGACTTTGGGGCCGTGGCAAAGGAAAACCACCCTAACGAAAAACGAAAGAGGATTAAAAAATGCGCGAAGCGACACTCTCAAAGGCAATACTGGGCTCGGACAGCCTGCTGAAGAAACTGGCAATGGTCGTGTTTGGCTCATTGGCGGTTGGCGCAGCGGCGCAAATCGAAGTGCCGATGTTCCCGGTGCCGATGACCCTGCAAACATTGGTGATCTCGGTGATCGGTCTGACATTTGGTGCCCGTATGGCAGGTCTGACCCTGCTGGCCTATCTGGCCGAAGGGGCAGCTGGTCTGCCGGTCTTTGCCGGTGGCAGCGCGGGTCTGGCCAAGCTGGTGGGGCCGACTTCGGGCTATCTGTGGGGCTTTGTTGCCATGGCCTTCATGACCGGCTGGATGGTCGAGCGCGGCCTGTCGCGCGGGCTCGTACGCCTGTTCATCGCCGCTTTTGTGCCGGCCACGCTGCTGTTCGTTCCCGGCGCACTGGTGCTGTGGGCTGTGGTGCCAACGCTTGATCTGAACGGTGCGCTGAACGCTGGTGTTTACCCGTTCCTGGTGGGCGATGTGGTCAAATCCTTCCTGGCGGCGCTGGTCGTTGTCGGCGGTTGGCAGGCTGTGAAAAGCCGCAAGGACGCCTAAGCCGCGCCCCTTACCAAGCGAAACAATTACGCCGTCCCGAACCGGGGCGGCGTTTTTTTATACTTCGGGCTTTGGGTGCGCAGCTGCGCCACCGCCTGTTGGCACAGCCCGAGCTTCAGCCATTGGCAGCCTTTGCAGACGGTCTCCAGATCCTTAGGGGCGATGCGGGTTCGGATGCGCTCCAGCGCTTGCCCCCAGGTGAGCAGATCACCGGGTTTCAGCCCCAAAGCAGCCGCGTGGCGGGCGTCGATGTCGAGGATCTCGGCCTGATTGACGCAGCGATCCTCGCGGCGTTTCGGGCAGGCCGCACAGATGTCATCGGCTGCCGCCACCACCCGGATCAGGGTGTGTTCCCCGCCCGTCGCACGCAGCCGGTGTTGCACGATGGCCGTCATATTGGCGGTGAATTCGGGCGAGTAACCCTTGCCCGCATAGCCCAGCGAACACAGGAAATGATGCGGGCGAAACGCCACCGCTGGCGGGGTCATGCGGTTATTCGGCATCCCGGAGCTGAAAGCCTTTGTCGATCATATCGCTGGGCCGGATCGGGTAATCGCCGGAAAAGCTGGAATCGGTATATTGCGGGTTTTCATTGTCGCGCCCCTCAGGATAGCCGGCGGCGCGATAGAGCCCGTCCAGCGAGATAAAGCGCAGACTGTCCAGCCCCAGCTGTTTGCCCATTTCCTCTACCGACATGGTGGCGGCCATCAGCTGTTCGCGGTCGGGGGTATCGACGCCATAGAAATCCGGCCACATCACCGGCGGCGAAGCCACCCGGAAATGCACCTCGGCCGCGCCGGCATTCAGGATCATATCCTTGATCTTGCGCGAAGTAGTGCCGCGCACCACGCTGTCATCCACCAGCACCACGCGCTTGCCCTTGATCAGCGCTTTGTTCACGTTCAGTTTCAGCAGCACCCCCATATTGCGGATGCTGGCGGTGGGTTCGATAAAGGTGCGGCCGGTATATTGGTTGCGCACGATGCCCAGCTCAAAGGGGATGTTGCTCTGCTGGGCAAAACCGATCGCCGCGGGGGTGCCGCTATCGGGTACCGGGCAGACGATGTCGGCCTCAATCGGGTGTTCTTTGGCCAGCTCAACGCCGATCTGTCGGCGGATCTCATAGACCGAGCGCCCCTGAACGATGCTGTCGGGGCGAGAGAAATAGACCAGCTCGAAAATGCAGGGCCGGGCCGGGGCAGGGGCAAAGGGGCGGTGGCTTTCAACCCCGTCCTTGGTGATCACCACCATTTCACCGGCCTCAATTTCGCGGATGAATTCGGCACCGATGATGTCCAGCGCACAGGTCTCCGAGGCCAGCGCATAACCGCCATCACCGATTTTGCCCAGCACCAGCGGCCGGATGCCCAGAGCATCGCGCACCCCGATCAGCTTGGTGCGGGTCATGGCGACGATGGAAAACGCGCCCTCGACCCGGCGCAGCGCATCCTTGACGCGCTCAGGAATCGAGTTCTGAAAACTGCGGGCAATCAGGTGGATGATGCATTCGCTGTCCGAACCGGATTGAAAAATCGCACCCTTTTCGATCAATTCGCGGCGCAGGGCGACCGCATTGGTCAGATTGCCGTTATGCGCCACCGCAGCGCCACCTAATGAGAACTCGCCGAAAAACGGCTGCACATCGCGGATCACGCCGCCTTTTTTGCCGGCAGTGGAATAGCGCACATGGCCAATGGCGATGCTGCCGGGCAGGGTATCGAGCACGCTGGATTTGGTGAAATTGTCACGCACCAGTCCAAAGCGCCGGGCCGAGTTAAAGCCCTGTTCTGCCTCATAGCTGACAATGCCGCAAGCCTCTTGCCCGCGATGCTGCAAGGCGTGCAGGCCGAGGGCGGTAAAGCTGGCGGCTTCGGGCACGCCAATCACGCCAAAAACGCCGCATTCCTCTTTCAGCTTGTCATCATCGTAAAAAGGATCATCAGATTGATCATGGGCGGGGGAAGTCTGGGCGGGCAGCAGGTGTTGCATTTCAGCAGTCGCTCCGATTGTCGTGGCCATCTGCGCTCTACATAAGGGCAAAATCCGGCCCTGTCACCAAGTCAGATGCGCTTTGTGCTGCCGCGCCCGTGTTTTTATTTATTCCGGGGCAGGTTGGACGCAATCGCCCACCAGTTTTTGATACTGTTCGGTGATCCAGCCCGGCGCATCCGATGGCACGCTGTCGCTCAGCTTGTCCTGCATCCGGGCAAAGACCCGGGCGCTGCGGCTGTCATCAACGATCGGAAAAGCCTGATCGGTGATCACCCGATCGTAAATCAGCAGGGCAATGCCCACCAGCAAAATGCCTCGCGCGGCACCGAACAAAAAGCCCAGACCCTGATCAATGCCGCCCAATGCGCTGTGCTGCACCAATGAGGCAAACAGCGGCGTGATCAGCGACATCACGATCAGCGCCAGGGCAAACACGCCGGCAAAGGCGGCAATGCGGGCCAATTCGCAGCTGTCACGCAGGAATTCGCCGACAACCGGCAATTCGCGCATCAGGGGTTCAGCCTGATCGGCAAACAAAAACGCCACAATCCCGGCGACGATCCAGCCGCCGATTGCCAGAACTTCCCGCACCAGGCCGCGCGAATAGGCCAGCATGGCCGAGATGATAATGATAACGGCAACAACGCCGTCAATAATTGTAAAACCTTCCATGTCGCTTCTCCTGGCCTGTATGGGCCGTTATCCGGCTCCAAAAATATCACCGACAAATCCCGTCAGATCAGAGATATGTCGCAGCGTTAACCCGCTCTTCGCAGCTGTTTTACTATCTGCAGGAATAATTGCACCTGAAAAACCAAGTTTTTCCGCTTCTTTCAAGCGATTTTCCGTCTGGCTGACCGCTCGCAGCGCCCCGGAGAGGCTGATTTCGCCAAAAACCACCGTATCGGCGGGCAGGGCGGCGTCTTCCCGCGCTGACAAAAGCGCGGCGGCCACGGCCAGATCGGCGGCGGGTTCGGTGATCCGCATGCCGCCGGCCACATTCAGGTAGACATCCAGCCCGGTAAAGGGGATGCCGCAACGTGCCTCCAGCACCGCCAGAATCATCGCCAGCCGGCCGCTATCCCAGCCCACCACTGCCCGCCGTGCTTGGCTGTGCGGCGATGGGGCGACCAGTGCTTGCAATTCGCACAACACCGGGCGGGTGCCCTCGATCCCGGCGAACACCACCGAGCCGGGGGCGGGTTTGGCGCGTTCGGACAAAAACAGCGCCGAAGGGTTGCCGACCTCGGACAGCCCCGCGCCGGTCATTTCGAACACACCGATTTCATCGGCTGGGCCAAAACGGTTTTTCACCGCCCGCAAAATGCGAAACTGATGGCCGCGCTCGCCTTCGAAATACAGCACGGTATCCACCATATGCTCGATCACCCGCGGCCCGGCGATCTGGCCTTCTTTGGTGACATGGCCGACCAGAATCACCGACATGCCCTGACGTTTGGCAAACGTGGTCAGCTCATGCGCCGCCGCGCGCACCTGCGAGACCGAGCCGGGCGCGCTGTCGACATGATCGGCCCACATGGTCTGGATCGAATCAATGATTGCCAGATCGGGTTTTTCGCGGGCCAGAGTGGTCAGGATATCGCGCAGATTGGTGTCATTGGCCAGCTGCACCGGCGCATTGCGCAACCCCAGACGATCGGCCCGCAGCCGCACCTGCGCGCTGGCTTCCTCGCCCGAGACATAAATCACTTTCAGCCCCTGTTGGGCAAAACTGGCCGCAGCCTGCAACAACAAAGTGGATTTACCAATGCCCGGATCGCCCCCGACCAGCACGGCCGAAGCCGCCACCAGCCCGCCGCCAAACGCCCGGTCCAGCTCGGCAATGCCGGAATTGGTGCGCGGGGGCGGGGTTTCGGTGCTGGCCAGATCGGTCAGCTTGACGGGCCGCCCGCGCTTGGCCCCCAGCGATTTGCTGGCCGGACCGGCAGAGAGCGGCGCTTCCTCCACCATCGAATTCCACGCACCACAGCTGTCGCAACGGCCAGACCATTTGCTGGCTGAGGCGCCGCATTCAGTGCAGGTAAAGGAGTTTGCTTTTGCCATAGGCTCTTTTGCCCCAGCTGGCCGGCTATATCAAGCACGCGCTTTGGGTTTTGCCGAGGCCAGCGAAATCGCCAATGAAGCCAGAATGCAGCCGGTGAACAAATAGAGCCCCCAGGCGGTTTCAACCGTGCCCACGCCCGCGCCCTTGGCCAGCACCAGATAAAGCGCGATCAGGAAAATATCGGCCATGGCCAGCTTGCCCAGCAGATGCAAGACCGGCAACACTTTGCGATGCAGCAGGTGGAAATGGATCAGGGCCAAGCCGAGGGTTTTCAGATAGGGGGCGAAAATGGCGAAAAAGGTGACCAACAGTGCCAGAAACACATCGCTTTCCCACAAGGATTGCAGCCCGGTGATGACCGAGATTTCGTTCAGGTCAAAGAAATAAGGCATCATCCCGCCCATGATCCCGGCCCGCAACATGGGGGCAAACCACGATACCGGGAAAAGGAATAGCAGTAATAAGTTGCTATATTTCAATAAGCTGGCCCGCATCCTTCACCTTATGCTTTAATGGCGTATCCCTGCGCCTTTCCTGACAGATAGGCGTAGAGCGGGCCTGCCGCAATGGGTAAATGCCCCTTGCGGCTATTTCGCGGGCTTGGCCGGCCTGACCGGTTTGACAGGCTTAACGGGTTTGACCTGTTTGGCAGTCATCGGCACAACCTTTTCATTGCGTCTGGCGGGCTGTTCATATTCCAGATCAAAGCCCAGCTCGGGCAGGATCTCAAACAGATCGGCCTCCAGTGTGTCCAGCTGGCGTTCGATCAGTGTCTCATCGGTTTCGATCTGCAACAGCCAGTTTTTCAGCTCATCCGTGGTGTGCTGTGCAACTTTGAGCTTCTCCTCAAAGCGGTCGACCTCTTGTTGACGCTGTTTCAGAAACGTCTTGGCCCGCTTGACCTTTTCGCTGTTGTAAACATCCGCCAGCTTGCGGGCCTCGTGGCTCATCTGGGCGGCGACTTCCAGCACGGCGGGCTCGAGCAATTCCAAGCTGGGATGGTCGCGCAGATGCTGGATGCGTTCCCGCACCGAATCAAATTCCGAACGTAGGTGAAACAGCCCATCGCGGTCGGCCTGATGGCTGATGGCATAGGCTTTGGCCACATCCTGCATGGTGATCTGGAAATCGCGGTGAGATTTTTCCAGCTGCATGATGCGGGCATGGCTGGGCAGGAACAGCAGCAGGGCCAGACAGAACAGGGCAAAGCCGATTTGCAGGATCATCCCGGCATGGGCGATCTGATGGTCACCGATGCTGGCCTGAATTTCCAGCCACGGCCAATATCCAAACGCCGCGCCAAGGCACAGGCCGATCATGCCAAGGGCCAAAGCGGCGATGGTCAGTTGCACCAGCCTTTGTGTAAAACGCCGAAAGCCGGCCCAAACGGGCGCGTGATGTTGTGTCATATTTCCCCCCAGTCACTCCCCCCTGAAGCCGAGCGGCAGCTGAATGGCCGAGGGTCGTCAGTCTTTAACATTTGTTAACTCTAAGACAAAATGTCGCAGAAGTTAAGAGGGTGTATTTTGGTTAATCACCGGCAGGCACCGGGCATTGTTCGCAAATTGGAAACAATATCGCCGCATCAGGCCGTCAAAACGATAGTCCTTTTGGCTCGGTTTTAACGCACCGGATTGATTGGCCCTTCGGCCCGGCCATGGATGAACTGATCCAGATAAGGGTCACCGCTGGCATCCATGTCCTGAACCGGCCCGCTCCATTGGATCACTCCGTCATGCAGCATCGCCACCCGGTCGGCAATGGCGCGCACGCTGCTCATGTCGTGGGTGATGGTCATGGCGGTGGCCCCCATTTCCACCACGATTTCGCGGATCAACTCGTTGATCACCCCGGCCATGATCGGGTCCAGCCCGGTGGTGGGTTCGTCGAAAAAGATGATCTCGGGGTCGGCGGCGATGGAGCGGGCCAGCCCGACGCGCTTTTGCATCCCGCCCGAAAGCTCCGCCGGAAACAGATCGGCGACCTCGGGTTTCAGCCCCACCCGGCGCAGCTTTTCAATGGCGATCTCGCGGGCTTCGGATCTGGGCCGCTTCAGCCGACCGCGCAACAGCCGAAACGCCACATTCTGCCACACCGTCAGGCTGTCAAACAGCGCACCGCCCTGAAACAGCATACCAAAGCGGGCCAGAAAGGCGTCACGTTCGGCCCGGGTCACGTCTTGCCCATCCACGGTGATCCGGCCCTGATCCGGCGTCACCAGCCCCAGAATGGCCTTGAGCGTCACCGATTTGCCGGTGCCTGAACCGCCGATGATCACCATGGACTGCCCACGCTCAACCGCCAGATTGACCCCTTGCAGAACCTTGTTGGCCCCGAATGCTTTATGGACGTTCTCAAGTGTGATCATGCGGAAAAAAACAACTCTGTCAGCAAATAGTTAGAGGCAAGGATCATGATAGAGGCCGCCACCACTGCGGTTTTGGTCGCCCGGCCCACGCCTTGCGCACCGCGGCCCGAGCGCATCCCGTAATAGCAGCCCATCAGCGCTACGATAAAGCCGAATACCGCGCCTTTGATCAGCCCGGAAACCACATCCCAGCTTTCAAGAAAGTCAATGGTATTATGCAGATAGACGGCGGGGTTAAAGTCAAGCCGGGTGATGCCGACGATATAGCCGCCCATGATGCCGATGCAATCGCCCACCGCAATCAGCACCGGGACCGCCACCGTGGCGGCGAGCACGCGCGGCACGGTCAGATATTTCATCGGGTGGGTGGACAGGGTGACCAGAGCGTCGATTTGTTCGGTCACTTTCATGGTGCCGATTTCAGCGGCGATTGAGGATGCCACCCGCGCCGCCACCATCAGCCCGCCCAGCACCGGCCCCAGCTCGCGCGCCATGCCGATCGCCACGATCGAGGGCACCACCGATTCGGCGTTAAACCGTGCGCCGCCGGCATAGATCTGCAAGGCCAGCGCTCCGCCGGTGAAAAAGGCGGTCAGCCCCACCACCGGCAGGCTGAAATATCCAATGGTCAGAAGGGCATGCAGGAACTCTTTGATGTAAAAAGGCGGGCTGAGAAGATGCCGCAACGTATCGGCGAAAAACAGGCTGATTTTGCCGACTGCACCCATAAGCCGGATCGTGTTGCGGCCAAGGCTGGCAATGGGGGCCAGAAGCGGTGTCATTTGAAATACCCGTTGGCATAGCGGCGGCTGTAACGCGGGCCCAGCGCGGTGAGGATCTCATAGCCGATGGTGCCGGCGGCTTTGGCCAGATCGTCGACGCTTTGTTCGGGGCCGAGGATGTCCAGATGATCAGGCACCCGGTGCAGATGGCTGATATCCACCGTGATCAGGTCCATCGACACCCGCCCCACCAGCGGACAGGTCACATCATCCGCCCACAGCGCCGCCCCGTTTGACAGCGCCCGTAGCAGCCCATCGGCATAGCCGCCGGCCACGGTGGCGATGCAGCTGGTGCTGTGCGCCACCCAGCTGTTGCCATAGCCCACAGTTTCGCCGGGCTCCAGATCGCGGCTCTGGATCACGGGCAGCGACAGGCTGACCACGGGCCGGGCTTGCTCAAAAGGCAGCCCGCCATAGAGGCCGATGCCCGGGCGGGTCAGGTCGAAATGGTATTTCTGGCCCAGCAGGATGCCTCCGGTGGCAGACAGCGACAGCGGGGCGTCGATGTCTTGGGTCATTTGCCGGAAACGGGTCAGCTGTTGTTCGTTCATCGCGTGATCGGGCTCATCGGCGCAAGCCAGATGGCTCATGATCAGCGCCGGGTTTTGCGTCAGCACAATGTCGCGCACGGCGGCCCATTCGATGGGCTCCATCCCCAGCCGGTTCATGCCGCTATCCAGTTGGATGCCGAAAGGGGCGTTGGGCAGAGCTTCAAAATGGCGGGTGAGCTGATCCAGCGAATTGAGCATCGGGGTCAGGCGCAGATCATGGATCATATCGGTGTCGCCGCGCATATGGCCGCTGAATACGCAAATCTCAACGCCTTCGCCCAAGGCCTGACGCAGCGCCGCACCTTCTTCGGCCTGAGCGACAAAGAATTGCCGCGCCCCGGCCTTGGCCAGCACTTTGGCAACGCGGTCAACGCCCAGCCCATAGGCATCGGCTTTGACCACGGCGGCGGTCTGGCAGTTGGTCATTCCATCCAAGGCACGCCAGTTGGCGGCGATGGCGTCGAGGTCGATTGTTAAATGCGCGGTTCCCATGGGGGTGGTTTTGACAGTTGGACGCCGGAGGTCAAGGGGAAATGTGTTGTTGGGGGCAAAGACCTATGCTAAATAGCATCCCCCTTTAAACTGTCTCGCCCCCGGCCGATAGGCCGGGATGCGCCCACCCAAGCAGACGCAGCCCGGCGTTCTTTGTGTCATGCTAAGGCACGGGCTTTACGGCTCCAAAGCCACCAGCGCATGGCGTTTCTTCCCCGCCGACAGCTTCAACGGTTCACCCAGATCATCCGCCGTGATCACCTGACCGGGGTTGTTCAGCGGCGCATCATTCAGCCGCGCCCCGTTTTCCTTGATCAGACGCTTGGCATCCTTCCCCGATTTCGCCAGCCCGCTGCGCACAAACAGCTGCACGACCGAAATGCCATCGCCAATCTCACCTGCCTTCAGGCTCAGCCGCGGCAGATCATCGCCGACGCCGCCCTTTTCAAACACCTCGCGGGCGGTGGCTTCGGCGGCGGCGGCGGCTTCGGTCCCATGCGCCAAAGTGGTGACCTCATTGGCTAGCCGGATCTTGGCCTCGTTGATCTCGGCCCCGTCCAGAGCCCCCAGCCGCTCGCATTCCGCAACCGGCAATTCGGTGTAGAGCTTTAAAAACCGCCCGACATCCGCATCGGTGGTGTTGCGCCAGAATTGCCAGAACTCATAGGGCGAGCGCATATCCGCATTCAGCCACACCGCCCCGGCGGCGGATTTGCCCATCTTTTTGCCATCCGAAGTTTCCAGCAGCGGCGTGGTCAGCCCGAAAATCTGGGTTTCGGAAATCCGCCGGGTCAGGTCAATCCCGTTGACGATATTGCCCCACTGATCCGAGCCCCCGATTTGCAGCAAACAGCCATAGCGGCGATTTAACTCAAGAAAATCATAGGCTTGCAGGATCATATAGTTGAATTCCAGAAAGGATAGCGATTGCTCGCGATCCAGCCGGGATTTTACCGATTCAAAGGCCAGCATCCGGTTTACCGAAAAATGCCGCCCGATATCGCGCAAGAATGACAGATAATTCAGCCCGTCCAGCCATTCGGCATTATTGACCATGATCGCATCGGTCTTGCCCTCGCCAAAGGTGACATAATTCGAAAACACCGCCTTGATCCCGGCGATGTTTTCATTGATCGCGGCATCATCCAGCAAGGGGCGCTCATCGGCGCGGAAGGATGGATCCCCCACCTTGGTGGTGCCTCCGCCCATCAGCACGATCGGCTTATGGCCGGTTTTCTGCAACCAGCGCAGCATCATGATCTGAATCAGGCTGCCCACATGCAGCGATTTTGCCGTGGCGTCAAAGCCGATATAGGCGGGCACGACCCCATCAACCAGCGCCTGATCCAGCGCCTGATAATCGGTGCAGTCCGCCACAAAGCCACGTTCCAGCATGGTGCGCATGAATTCCGATTTTGCATGATAGGTCATGATTAATTTTCCATTCTCATCTGAACTGCGCCCTGATATATCGGCCCCGTTGCAGAAAGGAAAGACCATGTTGACAACCGATCCGGTCTGGGCGCTTGGGGCGATGTCGGGGACATCGCTGGATGGGGTGGATGCGGCGATGCTGCACACCGATGGCGAGCGGATTTTGGCATTTGGCGACAGCGCCTATCAGCCCTATACGCCGGATGAGCGCGCCCTGATCGCCGCCGCCTTTGGCCAATGGCCCGGCGGGCCGGGGGTGGAGGCCGCGGCCGAGCTGGTAGAAACCGCCCACGCTCGGTTGCTCAGCAGGTTTGAAGATGTGGATCTGGTGGGGTTTCACGGCCAGACTCTGGCGCATGATCCGGCCAATCAGCGCACCCATCAGGCCGGAGATGGCCGGGTGCTGGCCGAGGTGCTGCAACGCCCGGTGGTCTGGGATTTTCGCAGCGCGGATGTTGAAATGGGCGGGCAGGGTGCGCCTTTGGCGCCGTTTTTCCACTTTGCCTGCGCCAAATGGGCCGGGGAAACCGCGCCTTTGGCGTTTCTCAATCTGGGCGGGGTGGGCAATCTGACATGGATCGACCCGTGCAAATCGTGCCCGGAGGACGCCGGAGCCTTGCTGGCCTTTGACACCGGCCCGGCCAATGCGCCGATCAATGATCTGCTGATGGCGCGACGGGGGCTGAGCTGTGATCAGGACGGGGCGCTGGCCGCTGTTGGCGATGTGGACGAAGCTTTGATCGAGGCGTTTTTGCAGCGTGGCTATTTCCACAAAATACCGCCCAAATCTTTGGATAGAAACGATTTTCCTGATTTGCTGGGATTGGTTGCAGCGCATGAGGATGCCGCTGCCGCTGCCACTCTGACCGCGCTCGCAGCGGCATGTGTCGCCAAGGGATTTGAGCATTGCCCGCAGCCGCCGGGCAAGCTGTTGGTTTGCGGCGGCGGTCGGAAAAATCCGGTGTTGATGGCGATGCTGGCGGCACTGCTGGAGTGCCCGGTGGGGCCGGTCGAGCAGCTGGGGCTGGATGGCGATATGCTCGAGGCACAGGCTTTTGCCTATCTGGCGGTGCGGGTGCTGCGGGGGTTGCCGACTTCTGCGCCCTCAACCACCGGAGTCGCCGCCGCCGTGGGGGGCGGCACCCTCAGCCGTCCGGGAGAGGTGATATCCTGACAATTTGCTCAAGAGCGTTGCACGAGGTCATGCGTGTAGGGCTGCGACTGCCTGGGTAGGCGCAGAATGCGCCTGCCGAGGGGCAGGCAGGCGCAGCCCGGCCTGTCGGCCGGGCGGGGCAGTAGAGAGGGCGGGGCGTTTGGTCTGATGTCCCTCAAGTGCCGCAAAAGGTCCGATGCACGATCTCTTCCGGCTCTGGCGGCAAGCGCAGATCGTCATATTGCGCGTCCGGCGCATAGGGGCTGGCAAGTGCGGCGTGCAGGCGCTCAAACGGGCCGAGATCCCCGGCAACCGCAGCACTGATGGCTTGCTCAATCCGGTGATTGCGCGGAATGATCGCCGGCGAATGGGATGTGATCAAGGCGCGGGTTTGCTCGGGGTCTTGATTATTCACCCGAGCCTGCCAGCGCTGTTGCCACTCCAGAAACGCAGCCGGATTCTGGAAGTTATCCACGGCAGCTTTGCCTCCTAACCTGCGGAATGTATTGGTAAAATCCGCTTTTTCCACAGCCATGATCCGCAGCAGGTCATGGATCAGGGCTTCGTCTTCGGCCTGCTTATCCAACAGCCCCAGCTTGGCGCGGAACTCGGCCAGCCAGGCCTGATGGTATTGCTCGGGGAAATCCTGCAACACCTCACTCGCGGCCCGGACCGCATCGGCCTGATCTGCCCCCATCAGCGGGATCAGGGCCGAGGCGAATTGTGCCAGGTTCCAAGCCATGATCTCGGGCTGGCGGCCATAAGCATAGCGCCCCTGCCGGTCAATCGCGCTGTAGACCTGCATCGGATGATAGGCATCCATAAAGGCACAGGGGCCGTAATCAATGGTCAGCCCGGCGACATGGCTGTTATCGGTGTTCATCACCCCATGGATAAAGCCCACCCCCAGCCAGCGGGCAATCAGCTTGGCCTGCGCCCCGGCGGTGGCGGCGAGCAGGGCGAGGGCTTGGTTTTCACTGTCCTGTAATGCGGGGAAATGGCGGGCGAGGGTGTAATCGGTCAGGGTCTTCAGCGCCTCCAGATCGCGACGGGCGGCGAAATATTCAAAGCTGCCGATGCGGATATGGCTGCTGGCGACCCGGGTCAGAACCGCGCCGGGCAGGGCGGTTTCGCGTTGCACCTTTTGCCCGGTTCCCACCGCCGCCAGCGCCCGGGTGGTGGGGATGCCAAGCGCGTGCATGGCTTCGCTGACCAGATATTCCCGCAACACCGGCCCCAGCCAGGCCCGCCCATCGCCGTTGCGCGAATAGGGGGTGCGGCCCGAGCCCTTGAGCTGAATATCCTGACGCTCGCCATGCCGGTCGATCACTTCGCCCAACAGCATCGCCCGGCCATCGCCCAGCTGGGGTGAAAAGCCGCCAAACTGGTGTCCGGCATAGACCTGCGCAATCGGCGCGGCCCCGTCCGGCACTGCGCTGCCCGACAGCACGGCAAGGCCGGCGGGGCTGCGCAGATGCTCAGGATTTAGCCCCAGCTCTTGGGCCAAGGGGCCATTGAGCGCGATCAGAGAGGGTGCAACCACCGGGCTGGTGCCGATGCGGCTGTAAAACCGATCCGGCAGGCGGGCATAGCTGTTGTCAAAGGCAAACCCGACCATGCTAGAGCTGCCGGCTGAGCAGATGGCAGTCTTCATGGGCGCGAAACCCCATCCGGGCATAGAGCCGCTGGGCCGCGCTGTGGTCTTTGCCGATTTCCAGTTGCAAGGCTTGCAACCCCGAACTGGCCAGCGCCGGGATCAGCTTGTGCAGCACTTCAGAGGCCACGCCGCGACCGCGCACATTGGGGCGGATAAAGAATTCGTCGATCACACCCGAGACACCGCCCATTTTCACCGAATAGATAAAAGACAAAATCAGATAACCCACCGGGCCGCGGCGCGGGCCGATCAGATAGATCGCGCCCAGAGACGAGTCTTGCAGCAAGGGCAGCAATGCATTCTGGCAGGTGTCTTCGCTTTGCTCGAGGCCGATTTCGGCGTGATAATCCGCGACCAGTTTTTGCAAAACAGTCAGGTCATCGGCATTGGCCAGATAGAGGGCTGCGCTCATGGGGGTGTCCTTTGGGCTGGTCGTATATAAATCCCAGCTATCGGGGGTTTGTCCCCGCCCGTCAAGGCGATGTGGGCCGCACAAGCGCGACGTCGCCACGAAAAACCCCGCCAGCCAATCGGCTGACGGGGCGCTATTACCTGTGAACAGGCCCGGCTTATTTGTTGAAGTCGACTTCTTCGATCAGTTTCAACGCAGCAGGGCGCAGTTTGGCGATTTCAACCAGGTTGACTGTATCCGGTGTGAACGTACCCCAGCTGGCAACCTGTTCGGATGGCTTGGTGCCCGGCGCAACCGGATATTCGTAGTTTTTCTCAGCATACATGCTCTGGGCCTCGGCCGAAGCCAGGAATTCCATCAGCTTGATGGCGTTTGCCTTGTTCGGAGCATGTTTGGCCAGCGCCATACCGGAAATGTTCACATGGGTGCCGCCGCCTTCAAAGGCAGGGAACACAACATTCACGCTGGCGGCCCAGTCTTTTTGCTCAGGGTTTTTGGTGTTGTTCTGCATTTTACCCATGTAATAGGTGTTGCCGATCGCCAGATCGCATTCACCGGCATAAACGGCTTTGACCTGAGCGCGGTCATTGCCCTGAGGCTTGCGGCCCAGATTGTCTTTGACACCTTTCAGCCAGGCTTTGGCGCCGTCATTGCCCATGTGATAAATCGCAGCTGCCACCAGCGACACGTTATAGGCGTGGGTGCCGGAGCGGGTGCAGATCTTGCCCTTCCATTTTGGATCGGCCAGCTCGTTATAAGTCTTGGGCGGGTTCTGAACGCGCTCTTTCGAGGCAAACACAACCCGGGCGCGGGTGGTCAGGCCGAACCACTGGCCAGCCGGATCGCGCAAAGCGGCCGGGATGTTGGCCTTGAGAACTTCGGAATCCACAGCCTGTGTATGACCGGCCTCAACAGCCGCATTCAGGCGCGAAATATCAACGGTGAAAATCAGATCAGCCGGTGAGCGGTCGCCCTCGGCGTCCATTTTTTCGACCATGCCTTTTTTCAGAAAAGCAGTGTTGACCTTGATGCCGGTTTCTTCGGTAAACTTGGCGGTCAAGTGGTCGATCAGCTCGGGCTGACGATAGGAATAAACATTGACCTCGTCGGCCAGAACCGGCGTGGCAACGGCCAAAGCGGCAGTGGCAAACAGCGAAGTGCGCAATTTTGTGAACATGAAACGTCTCCTGATGTGTTCAATCAATATGCTGGCTTTTAACCTGACTGGAATTGTCGGGTCAATGATTGATTAAAATACTCGGATAACTGCCGCCGGTTATGCCCCGGTTATTCCTCGGCCTTGACCTGATCCCATAGCGCGTCCATTTCCGCCAGATCCGACTGGGCCGGGCTCTTGCCGATCTGCGCCAGTTTCTGTTCGACTGCGGCAAAACGGCGGCAGAATTTGGCATTGGCGTTGCGTAGCGCGGTTTCCGGATTCACCTTCAGATGCCGCGCCAGATTGGCCATGACAAACAGCAAATCGCCGAATTCCTCTTCGATTTCGGCCTGAGACAGCTGATCCCGTGCCTGCGCCAGCTCGCGGGCTTCTTCGGCGATTTTGTCGACCACCTGATCGGTCGAGGGCCAGTCAAACCCGACCCGCGCGGCGCGTTTTTGCAGCTTGCTGGCCCGCAGCAGCGCCGGCAGCCCCACCGCCACCCCATCCAGAGCGCCGGTTTCCCGGCGCCGGGCCCGTTCCGCAGCCTTGATCGCCTCCCAATCCTCAACCTGTTGCGCGGCGGATTTATCGCGGCTTTCATCGCCGAACACATGTGGATGGCGGGCAATCATCTTGTCGGAAATCTTGCGGGTGATGCTGGCAAAATCAAAATGCCCGGCCTCGGCCCCGATGGCGGCGTGATAGACGGTTTGCAGCAGCAAATCGCCCAGCTCGCCCTCCAGATCGGCCATATCGCCGCGCTGGATGGCATCGGCGACCTCATAGGCCTCTTCAATCGTATAAGGCGCGATCGAGTCAAAATCCTGCTCGATATCCCAAGGGCAGCCGGTGTCAGGATCGCGCAAACGGCGCATGATCTCGAGCAGCCGGGGGATGCCGGAATCGGTGTGGTCAAGCAGCGGGTCGGTTTTTGTCATTGCACTGGCACCGGATTTGAGGAACTGTGCGCTCTGTTACATCCCAATTTGGCGCAGGAGTCCATCAAAATGGCCGTGATCAACCGCATCGCTGCTTTTGCACAAGATATGAAAACATGGCGTCGGCATTTGCACGCCCATCCCGAGATCGGCTTTGACTGCCACGAAACTGCGGATTTTGTCGCCCGGCAGCTGCGGTCTTTTGGGGTGGACGAGCTCCATACCGGCATTGCCCAGACCGGGCTGGTGGCGATCATCAACGGCCACGGCGCGGGGCCGACCATTGGCTTGCGCGCCGATATGGATGCTCTGCCGATGGATGAGGCTACAGGGCTGGATCATGCCTCGACCTATGCCGGGAAAATGCACGCTTGCGGCCATGACGGGCACACCACCATGCTGCTGGGGGCGGCGCGGTATCTGGCCGAGACTCGCAAGTTTTCTGGCCGCGTGGCGCTGATTTTCCAACCGGCCGAAGAGGGCGGGGCCGGGGGCAAGGTGATGTGTGACGAAGGCATCATGGAGCGTTTTGACATTGCTCAGGTTTACGCCCTGCACAACCTGCCCGATTTGCCGCTGGGGGTGTTTTCGACCACGCCGGGGCCGATCATGGCGGCGGCGGATGATTTTTTCATCACCGTCACCGGAAAGGGGGGGCATGGGGCGTTCCCGCAAGAGACCATCGACCCGATCCCGGCGGCGGTGGCGCTGGTGACGGCGCTTCAGACCATCGTGACGCGCAACATTGATGCGGCGCATCAGCTGGTGCTGTCGGTTACTCAGATTCAGGCGGGCTCGGCCACCAATATCATCCCGGAAACCGCTTCGATCAGCGGCACGGTGCGCAGTTTCGACAAGGCGGTGCAGGCGATGGTGCAGGAGCGGATGCAGCAGATATGTGACGGAATATCAGGCAGTTATGGGGTGAAAGTTGATCTGAATTATCAGACCGATTATCCCCCCACCATCAATGACGCCAACGGGGTTGCGATTGCGGCAGCGGCGGCGGGTGACGTGGTGGGGGCCGATCAGGTGATCACCGATCAGGCCCGTGAAATGGGGGCCGAGGATTTCAGCTTCATGCTGGAAAAACGCCCCGGAGCCTATCTGTTTCTGGGTCAGGGCCCCGGCGCGGCGCTGCACCATCCGGCCTATGATTTCAATGACGAGATCGCGCCGCTGGGGGCTTCGTTTTTTGCCCGTCTGGTGGAAATGCAGCAGCCATTAGCGGAATCGTAATAAAGATGGGTGCAAACTGGCCAAAGTCAGGTCAATATGCCCTTGGAGTGATGAGAGCCAAGTAAAACAGATGCGACAATTCATAGTAAATACGATCTGGCTGCTGGTGATGATCGCCCTGTCCGGGCTGGTCTATGTGCGCCTTGCCCCGGATAATCTGGCCGAAATTCACTTGGTCCCGTCCGCCGGAGCCACGGTTGATCAGCCCTTGATCGGCCCGGGCAGTGCTTTGTTTGTGGCTGAATTCAGCCTGCCGCCTCAGGATCTCTGGCCGCATATTCAACAGGTTGTGCTGAACGCCCCGCGCACCAAACAACTGGCCGGCAGCCCGGAAGAGGGCATGGTCAGCTATGTCAGCCGCTCTTTGGTGTTTGGCTTTCCCGATTACATCACGGTTTTGGTGCAACCAGACGGGGCCGGTAGCCGGGTGGTGATGTTCAGCCGTTTGCGCTTTGGCTATTCCGATTCCGGTGTCAATGAGGCTCGCTTGCGCGACTGGCTGGCGGCGATCACAGCGGCGATTGACGCCGCCCGGCCATAAAACCGCCCTTGACCAATCCGGCACAAGCGGGCAAGACAGCGCCATGGTTCCATTAGAAAAATTACAGCAGATCACCGAGCGTTTCGAGTTCCTCGAAGCTAAAATGGCCCAGGGCGATGCCGGGGCCGATATTGCCGTGCTGGCGCGCGAGTATTCCGATCTAAAGCCGGTGGTTGAGCAAGTGCAGCAATACCGTCAGCTGCTGGCCGATCTGGACGAAGCCGAAGCGATGCTGCAAGACCCCGATCTGAAAGAACTGGCCGAAGAAGAGCTGCCGACTTTGCGCGAAAAACTGCCCGGGATCGAAGAAGCTCTGCAACTGGCGCTGTTACCCAAAGACGCCGCCGATGCGCGTCCGGCCATGATCGAAATCCGCCCCGGCACCGGCGGCGACGAAGCGGCGCTATTTGCCGCCGATCTGCTGCGGATGTATCAGCGCTATGCCGAGGAAAAGGGCTGGAAATTCGAGATTCTGGCCCAGAGCATCACCGAGTTGGGCGGCATCAAAGAGGTTACTGCCCATGTGCAGGGGCAGGGGGTATTTGCCCGGTTGAAATATGAGAGCGGTGTGCATCGGGTGCAACGGGTGCCGACCACCGAATCTGGCGGGCGGGTGCATACATCAGCCGCCACCGTGGCGGTGCTGCCCGAAGCCGAAGATGTGGATATTCAGATCGACCCCGCGGATTTGCGGATTGATACCATGCGCGCCTCAGGGGCGGGTGGGCAGCACGTCAACACCACCGATTCCGCGGTGCGGATTTTGCACATCCCGACCGGCATCATCGTGGTCAGCTCGGAAAAATCCCAGCATCGCAACCGCGAGATCGCCATGCAGGTGATGAAAACCCGGCTCTATGATCTGGAACGCCAGCGGGTTGAGGATGAACGCAGCGCCAATCGCAAAAGCCAAGTGGGCTCGGGCGATCGTTCGGAGCGGATCCGCACCTATAATTTCCCGCAGGGGCGGGTGTCGGATCACCGCATCAATCTGACTCTGTATAAGCTGGATCAGGTGATGCAGGGGGATCTGGACGAAATCATTGATGCGCTGACCGCCGATGCTCAGGCCAGCCTGTTGGCCGAGATGGACGGGTGATTGCGGCCCAGGTTCTGGCCGCGGCGGTTGAGCTTTTGCAACGGGCCGGGGTGGCGGATGCGGCCAATGACGCGCGCATCCTGCTGGCCCATGCGCTGGAAATTGAGCGTAGTCGGTTGATTTTGCATCTGGATCAGGACCTGCCGGCCAGCGCTCAAGCTCGCTTTCAGACCTCGATTGCTGCCCGCTGCAATCGGCAGCCGGTGGCGCAAATCATCGGCCAACGTTCCTTTTATGGTCGTGATTTTTTCGTAACGCCGGATGTGCTCGACCCGCGCCCGGAAACCGAGCTGCTGATTGAAACCGCCTTGCGTTTTCCGTTCGAAACCGTGCTGGATCTGGGTACTGGGTCGGGCTGTATCCTGCTGACGCTGCTTGCGGAAAAACAACATTGTCGCGGTGTCGGGGCCGATATTAGCGCCGCCGCCTTATCCATTTGCAACAAAAACGCGCAGCATCTGGGGGTGTCGCTGCGTTGTGAATTGCTGCAGTCAGATTGGTTTTCACAGCTGAGCGGGCGCTTTGATCTGATCGTATCCAACCCGCCTTACATCGCGGCCGATGAGATGCCCACTTTGGCCCCGGAGTTGCGCGACTGGGAGCCTCAGATCGCCCTGAGCCCCGGCGGCGATGGGCTGGTCGCTTATCGGGTTCTGACCCAAACCGCGCCGCGATTCCTGAACCCCAAAGGCCGTCTGATGGTTGAAATCGGCCATCAGCAGGGGGCGGATGTTTGTGATCTTTTTCAGGCCAACGGGTTTCACGGAATCACCTGCCTGAAGGATTTGAACGGCCATGACCGGGTGGTTTTGGGCCAGATCGGTTGATTTTTAACGGTTTTTGGGCGGTCTGTTGCGCAAACCCCACTGTTTTCAGGCCATTACAGTGCTTTTCGCTTGCCTCGGGCCAAGCATCTGTTAATTATTTTCCTGCAATATGACAGCGGTCATCAGGACAGGCTGTTTTGCACGTAACCATAAATCGCATACGGTCCGGTTTGAATAACCCCACGCAAGAGGCGCGGTTGTGGCCAAAGTGAATAGCCCCAATTAGGCTGGATACAATTTAATCATGAGACCATCAAAATCCCGCTCGCGGAATAACAAGAATCGCAATCGTCAACCCGGTGGCAACAACCAGAACCGGGTTTTTGACAGCTCGGGCCCCGAGGGCAAGGTGCGCGGCACACCGCAGCAAATCATTGATAAATATAACCAACTGGCGCGTGATGCGGTGTTGGCAAATGACCGCGTGGCGGTGGAGAACTTTCAGCAACATGCCGAGCATTACACCCGGATTCTGGCCGAAGCGCAGCGCGAGGCTGAGGCCAAGCGCGAGCAGCAGGAAGAACTGAACCGCGAGCGCCAGCAAAAGCGCGAAGCCGAGCGGCTGGAGCGTCAGCAGCGTGCTGAGCGCCAGCAAGAGCAACAAAAGACCGTTCCGATGGATCCGGCTTCGGCACCGCAGCCGGGGATGGATGCTGATCCGGTGGCTGAGGCAACCGATCACGGTCTGGTGGACACCCCCGAAAGCAAACCGGCCCCGCGCAAGCGTGTGCGCAAGCCAAGGGTGAAGAAAGAGCCACAGGCAAAACCTGCCGCTGAACAACCGGCCGCGCAGGCTGAACCCAGCCCTCAGCCAGAGGCTGACACGGCTTAGGCGGGCCACCGTTTTGGAACAGATTAGCTTTTGCCTGCGGCCTCGATCTGGCGGGCAAGGGCGCAGAATTGTTGCAAAGAAATCCGCTCGGCGCGTTCGGTGGGTTTGATCCCGGCCGCTTGCAGATGGCTTTCGATATCCACCGCGACCCCCTTTAAAGACGAGCGCAGCATTTTGCGCCGCTGATTGAACGCCGCCGCCACCACCCGGGACAGGATCTGCGCATCCGCTGCGAAACGTGGGGCGGGCAGACACTTTAGATGCACCACCGCCGAATGCACTTTGGGCGGCGGAGTAAAGGCCGCCGGGGGCAGGCGCAGCACCATCCGCGCTTCGCAGCGCCATTGCGCCAGAATGGCCAGACGCCCATAGGCTTTGCTGCCCGGCTGGGCCACGATCCGCTCGGCGACTTCTTTTTGAAACATCAGGGTCAGGCTGTCCCAATAAGGCGGCCAGTTTTGCGGGGTCAGCCAGCGCACCAGCAGCTCGGTGCCGACATTATAGGGCAGATTGGCGACGATGCGGATCGGCGGGGTCAGGTGCTTGCTGACCTCCAGATCCAGCGCATCGGCGTTGATCACCTGCAAGCGCCCGGGATAAGCATCAGCAATTTCGGCCAGGGCGGGCAGGCAGCGTGTGTCCTTTTCCACTGCCAGCACCCGGCGGGCGCCCTCGGCCAGCAGACCACGGGTCAGCCCTCCGGGGCCGGGGCCGATTTCCAGCACGTCATGGCCGCTGAGATCCCCCGCCTGACGCGCGATCTTGCTGGTCAGGTTCAAATCCAGCAGAAAATTTTGCCCCAGCGCCTTTTTCGGTTGCAGCTCATAACGGGCGATCACATCGCGCAGCGGCGGCAGGGTGTCGATCATCCGCTCTGCCTCCGGGCGCGGGCCATATCGGCGGCCATTTTCAGCGCATGGATCAGGCTATCGGGCCGGGCGATGCCGCGCCCGGCGATGTCAAAGGCGGTGCCATGATCGGGCGAGGTGCGGATGAAGGGCAGCCCCAGCGTCACATTCACCCCGCGATCGAAATCAAGGGTCTTGATCGGGATCAGCGCCTGATCGTGATACATGCAAATCGCCACATCGTAAGCCTGCCGGGCGCTGGCGTGAAACAGGGTATCGGCGGAAAGCGGGCCGTTGATGGTCAGCCCTTCGGTGCGCAAGGCGTCCAGCACCGGGGTGATCAGGCTGATTTCTTCGCCGCCCATGGTGCCGCCTTCGCCGGCATGGGGGTTGAGTCCGGCCACGGCGATGCGCGGTTGCGTCAGGCCGAAATCCTGCTGCAGCGCCCGGTGAGTGATGCAGATCGTGTCGCGGATCAGATCGGGGCTGAGTGCGGCGGGAACATCGGCAATGGCAATGTGAATCGTTACCGGCACCACCCGCAGCTGATCCGAGGCCAGCATCATCACCACCCGTTTGACTCCGGCCAGATGGGCCAGAAATTCGGTATGGCCGGGAAAGGCGAAATCGGCCCCGTCCTTGAGGGCTTTTTTGTGGATCGGCGCGGTGCAAAGTGCCGAAGCCGCGCCGGATTGCACCAGCTGAACTCCGCGCCGGATGACTTCGATCACGCCCTTGGCATTGGCCGGATCGGGTTGGCCGGCCACGGCAGGGGCGGCAAAAACATGAGGCAGCACCGGCAGGCCATGGCGGGTGGCCGCGGCGGTTTCGCCGGGGTCCGAGATTTCGATGATCGGGGTTGCCGCGGGCAGGTGCCGGGGATCGCCGATCAGGAAAAACGGCAGCTCCGGGCCCAGCTGTTGCCAAGCCAGCGCCGCCAGCTCGGGCCCGATGCCGGCGGGTTCACCGCAGCTGAGCGCAATCGGGGCGGCGCTCATGGATAGGTGATGGTGGCGTCTGCACGCAGATCGGCCAGGTAGCTGTCAGCATAGGATTGCAGCCGGGCATTGACCAGACGCTCGCGGATTGCCTCGCGCGAGACATCTTCACCCAGCTCGGCGGTGCGTCCGCACAGCATCAGAAACAGCAGGGTCTGGCCATTGGCGCGGGTCAGACGGGTCGAAACCTCGCCGGGGTCCAGCTTGGCCAGCTCAAGCGCGATATCGCCGGGGATCTGGTCCATCGGGAGTGTGGTGATCTGCAACACCTCTTCGGGCTGGCCCTTGGCCACACCGTAAAGATCGTCGCACACATCCACCTTGCCCTTGATCTTTTCGGCTTGCTTCAGCGCCGACGCGCTGCGCCCGCCGGGGATCAGATAGCTGGCATATTCCAGCGACACATCCTTGGGCTGCTCAATGCCGGTTTCCTCAATGCCGCGCATCTGAAACAGCACGATGCCGTTGGGGATCGGGATCGGCGGCGAGACCTGACCGACGCTGAGCGCCATCACCTGACCGCGCAGCTGCGGTGGCAGGTTGGATAGCGGCATCCAGTTCAGCCGCCCGCCGCGCCCGCGCGAACCTGAGGCCGAGTATTTGCGGGCCTGCGCCGAAAATCCGGCAAAGCTTTTGATCTTGCTGATCCGCTGGGCGCGCTTTTCGCTCTGGGCTTTGGCGGCCGGGGTGTGGGCCGGCAGGATGATCTCGCTCAACAACACTTTCAGCCCGTTCTTTTTGCTGCTCTGGGCAATGGCGCGGTCGATTTCGACCTCGGTGATCTGGGTGCGCGAGGCGAATTTCGAGCGCACCACCTCGCGCCAGGACAGCCCGGCCTTGACAAAATCGCGGAAGGTTTCGGCATCGACCCCGGCCTGGGCCAGCGCTTTGATAAATTCATCGGCGCTCAGCTTGGCGCGGGCGGCAAATTCTTCCATCCCGGTCTTGATCTGCTCGGGGCTGAGGGTAATCCCGGCGGTCCGTGCGACGGCGGATTGCAGACGCTCATCAATCAGCGCCTTGAGCGCCTCTTTCTGCGGATCGCCCGGTGCGCGCAGCAATGTCATGAAACGCGCCCGCTGTTGCAGCTCGTATCCGGTGACGACCTGCTCATTGACCCGTGCCACCGGAGCAAACGGATTATCAGCCGCTGCGGGCAGTGCCAGCGCCGCCACCAGCGGCAAAATCAGGCCAAACAAACGTAGAATGATCATATCCGTTCACTTTCTAATTATATCTTGTGCAGTTGCTTAAGCGGGCACCATTACTGGGCCGGGTTCCGAATCCGGTCAGGGAAACGGTTAACCCGAAATCGGTGGTCGGGGCCAGACTACCCGATGAAGTAAAGCGCCGCGAGAGCGAAAGGTCAACCTTGACGCATTCATTTCGGTATTCCAGCCCCAGCCCGGCATAGGCGGCGTCGCCGGTGGTGAAATCATAGCGCCAATCCATTTTGCCCAGCCAGTTGGGCGAAAACCGATAACGGCCGTCAAAACTCCATTCGGATGTGCTGCGTGGGCGGCCTTCATAGGGTTCGGCCGGCATCCAGATATAGCTTGAAGCCACAGAGACCGTGTTGTTTTTCCAGGACAGCCGGGCTTCGCTTTTCGACAGGTTGAAATTGTCATCAAAAACCGCGCGATTGATAAAGCGCAACCGGTTGGGCAAGGTCAGCTGCCAGACCGCCAGCCAGTCTGAGCTGCGCCCGGCCAATCCGGTGCTGTTTTGGAACGCGGTGGCGGAATCGGTGCGCAATATCCGCCCCACGCTCAGGGTCGAGGACCAGCCGGCAGGGTCATAGCGGGCCCAGCTCAGGCCGATATGGCCACGCCAGCCGCTTTCGCGCCGGTCCGCTCCGGGGAAACGCGACAGGGAAAACAGATTGGCTTCGTCAAACTCGACCAGACGGCTGTCTTCATCGGCGACATTGGTGGCACTTTCACCGCTCCAGATCAGTTGCAGCACGGGTTCCAGCACATGGCTGGCACCGCTGCGCCCGGTCTTGACCAGAGGCCAGCGCAATTCGGCCAGCAGCGCCGGGGTGATGTGGCTGCCCTTCATTTCCCCGGGGGCACCCTGATGCGGGTTATAGAAATCGGCATTGAGCTGCCCCTGCACACTGCCCACCATGCCATTGCGCCAGATCCAGCTGCGCCGCCAATCCAGCTGCGCCGTGGCGCGCATCCGGTCGCGCCCGGCATTGCCCGGGGTATCAGAACTGCGGTAAAAGCCCTGTGTTTCCAGCCGAAAGCCGGCTTCTCCGCCGAGAAACGCCGGTTCAAAGCGTTTCTGATAGCTGATCTGCCCGACCCAGCTGGGGATGGTATCGTTATTTTCGGTGCTGCGCAGCGAGTGGTAGTGGATCAGCTCGGCCAAAAACAGATCATCGCGTCGGGCGCGGCTCAGGCGGATGGCGCTGTCCAGCCGGTCTTTGCCGGAATAGCCGTAATCCAGCAGGTAAGCCGGGTCCGAGGTGCTCTCAACGTCAAATTCCAGGGTGAAATCATGCTTCAGGTCAAATTTGCCGCGGCCGAAAAAATAGTTGCGTTTCTGGCCCGTGCGGATGTCGTCATCGGAAAATGCGGTATCAAAAGACAGCTCGCCGTTGCGAAAGGCGCGGCGGAAACGCAGCTCCAGCGTTTTGGTGGTGCCGCTCAGATAAGGGGTCAGGGTGATGTCGGCGTGATCGCCCAGCGTGATGAAATAGGGCAGTTTCAAACCCCAGCTGAGCTTGGAGGTGCTTTTGAAGGTCGGCACCAGAAAGCCGGTGGCGCGTTTCAGGCTGGGGTCGGGCAGGCGCAGCCGGGGCAGGTAAAACACCGGCACATCCAGCACCCGCAGCTGGGCATTGTCGAAATAAAGCTGGCGTTCTTGTTGATCATGGATGATGCGTTTGGCCCGGATTTGCCACAGCGGGGTCGGGCGTCTGTCGCAGACATGACAGCTGGAGGCTACGGTTTTATAAAGCTGGGTATAGCGCCCATCAATCCGGTGAATTTCCGCCGCGGCCAATTGCAGCTGTTGGTTCAGCACCATGCGGGCGCTGCGCAAAATGCCGTTGCGTAATTCCCGATCCATTTCGGCGCTGCTGGCCAACAGGATGATCTGATCGCCTTCAATCAGGGTGATCGGGCCGTCAATCTGCAGCGCGCCATCGGGGCCGGAATAGACGATCCGCCGCGCCTTGATCCGGGTGCTGCCATAGAGGATTTCCAGATTGCCTTGGGCGATCAGCTGCCGGTTGGGCTGCAATTCGATCTTATCGGCCACCAAACTGGCCATGGGCGCGTTCTGAGCGCCGGGGGCGGTGGGCAGGAATGCCACCGCAAATGCCAAAGCTGCCAGAGTGTTGCGCAACATCAGCCATCCTCCAAATGCAAAATCAGCGCCAAAGCCATCAGGATCGCCGCCACTGACGGACTCCATGCTGCCAGATACACCGGCAGCTGGCCATTTTCACCTAAAACTTGCGCAAAATTGCGGATAAAAAACAGCGCAAACCCCATCAGGATCGCCGCCATCACCATTTGTCCGGTGCCGCCCATGCGGGTGTGGCGCATGGTAAAACCCGCGCCGATCAGCACCATTGCCACCATCAGCAGCGGCAGCGCCAGCTCGGACTGGAACCAGACCTGATGCCGCCGCGCCGAAAAGCCGGCATTGTCCAGCCGCTGGATAAATTTGGGCAGATCCCAGATCGCAATTGAGCTGGGAGTGCCGAAACTGTCACGGATTTGCTCGGCCGTCAGATTGCTGGGCACCAGCAGCTCGTCACTGTGCCGGGCGTCCCGTTCGGGGTTCTGGCTGTCTGTCAGCGGCCAGGTCTTGACCTGTTGCAGCTGCCAGCCTTTGCTGGTCAGCTCGGCGCTGTCGGCTCTGATCCGGGTCAGCGGGGTGCCGTCGGGGGCGAAGCGGTAAAAACTGACCCCGACCAGACGCGTGCCGTTCAAATTTGAGCCCCTGGCATGGATCACGGTTTGCCCCGCCTTGCTGCCCTGACGCAGCCACAGCCCTTCCTGCGACACCGACAACACGCTGGCTTCGCCGCTGAGGTAATGGCTGGCTTTGGCCTCGTATTTCTTCGAGGTCGCCGCCACAATCGGGTTGAACCCGGCCACTGCCAGCCCCCCCAGCACAAGGGCCACCAGCATCGGTGCCAGCAAATTGCGCACGCCGCCCCGGCCCGAAGCCCGCGCCACCACCAGTTCCGAGCTGCGCGACAGGCTTAAAAACAGCATGATGGTGGCCAGCAGCATGATCAGTGGCAGGACCGGGTAGAGCGCGCCGGGCATATGCAGCGCAGCCAGCGCGAAAATATCAGGAAACCGTGCCTCAGTGCCGCCGAATTTGTTGATCATATCCACCAGATTGATCATCAGCGTCAGCACAGCAAAGCCGCCAAACACGATGCCAAAGGCTTTGAGAAACTTCAGGGCGAAATAGCGGTAAAGGATCATACGGCCTGCCTCCTGCGGGTGAACAGGCGGCGCAGCAGGCCGGGCTTGGACGATAGCCACAGCAATGCCGTGGAAATGCTGATCCCCACCGCCGGGGCCAGATAGATCAGCGGCCAGCGGATCAGCCCTTGCTGGGCATAATCGGCGACCACATTATCCACCGTCTTGATCAGGATCAGCAAAACGATCGCCGCCACGATTTGCCGCGCCACCCCAAAGCGGCTGAAACCGCCCACAATCAGGCAGGAAAATCCGATCAATGCGGCGACGATCGCCATCAGGGAATGGGAAAACCGCTTATGCGCGGCATAGATCAACATGGGGTGAGAGGCACCGGTTTCGCGCATGATCTGTTCACCGGCGGTCAAAAGCTGAAATGTAGAGAGCTCATCATAGCTGCGCCGCTTATCCTTGTTAAGACGGACCAAGTTGCTGATATCATAGGAAAAATCAGAAAAACCCGTGGTCGAAAGGCGGCCCTTTTCATTCAGGCTCTGGGCGATGCCATCCAGCATCACCAGCTTTGCACCGCCGTCCTGACGCACCAGATAGGCGGTTTTGGCGGTGTAGGTGATCTGGGAATCCGGTTTGCGGATGTCGGACAGAAACACATCCAGCAGACGGCCCGAGGCATCAATTTCGCGGATATAAAACGTCACCCCATCGGTGGGGTGCAGGAATGAGCCTTCGGTCAGGAAACGAGCGGTGATGTTTTGTGAAATCTCAACGCTGCGGATTGCCAGCATCCGGTTGGCGGCGGGCACCAGAAAATGCGCCAGAATGGCGGTCAGCAGCGCCACGATCAGGCCGAAAGCCAGCACCGGCCGCGCCAGACGAAATCCGCTGAAACCGCTGGCCTGCACCACCACCAGCTCGCTTTCCGAACTCAGTCGGTTGGTGGTGTAAACCACCGCCACAAAGGCCGCAATCGGCAGCACCACCCGGATCACGCCGGGCAGGGCCAGGGCGCTGAATTCCAGAAACACGGTGGCGGACTGGCCATCGGCAATCAGCCGGTCAAACAGCCGCACCGCCTGGTTGGTCCAATAGACCAGCACCAGAATCAGCGCAAAAAAGCCGAAAAACACCATCAGTTGCGACAGTAAATATCTGTCGAATCTGCCCACTCGAACACGCCCCTTGCAAACTGCCAAATCTTACGCGCCAGATTAGCCGATATTGCCGGGCGAATAAACTGCTATCTGGCTTTTTGGCAGCGGCGGGGCTAAGTAAGGCAAAACATTGCCCGCTTTGAAGTCAGTAAAGGATACCCCATGACCTCTACCAAAACCGTTTCGCAACCCACGCCTGCCACCGCCCCGCGCCCTGTGGATTTTATCGCCGTTGATCTGGATCAGATCGCCGCCGCCACCGGGCGCATTGCGGTGTTTGTCGGGCCGGAAGGGCAGCTGGATCAATGCGCGCGCCGGGTCAATCGGTTGTGCAAGGGGGCGTTGAAACGGTTTGTGGAGTCAGAGGCTTACGACAAGCTGAAAATGGGGCAGGGCCGTGATCTGAGCTTCCCCGCTGGCATGGCCTGTGACGCGGTGCAGGTGATCAAGCTGAAACGCCGCCCGCAATCGCTGGATGCCCGCAAGGCCGGGGCGGCGATTGCCAAGGCCGCCGGGCGTTCTGATCTGCTGGTTCTGGCCGGCAATTTGGGGCAGCTGACCGAGCTGGCTTTGGGGTTGGCGCTGCGCAGCTATGGGTTTGACCGCCACAAAAGCAAACAGGCTGATCCGTTCGGTTCCCTGAAAATCATGGTCAGCAAACCCGAAGAAGCCACCGAACAGGCCGGGTCGGTCGCGGCGGTGGCCGAGGGGGTGATCTTTACCCGCGATCTGGTCAATGAGCCCGCTAATGTGTTGACAACAAGCGATTTTGCCGCCCGGCTGGAAGCGATGAAAGAGCTGGGGCTCAAGGTTGAGGTGCTGGAAGAAACACAGCTGAAAAAGCTGGGCATGGGCGCGCTTTTGTCGGTCGGGCAGGGCTCGGTCAGCCCTTCGAAAGTGGTGGTGATGCAGTGGAATGGCAGCAAAAAGGATGACAAACCGCTGGCGCTGGTGGGCAAAGGCGTGGTGTTTGACACTGGCGGCATTTCGTTGAAACCGGCCGCCGGCATGGAGGATATGACCATGGATATGGGCGGTGCTGGCGTGGTGGCCGGGGTGATGCGCACTCTGGCGCTGCGCAAGGCCGAGGCCAATGTGGTCGGGCTGATCGGGCTGGTTGAAAATATGCCCGATGGGCAGGCCAGCCGTCCCGGGGATGTGGTGCGCTCGATGAAGGGCGACACGATCGAGGTGATCAACACCGATGCCGAGGGCCGTTTGGTGCTGGCCGATGTGCTGTGGTATGCGCAGCAGCGCTTTGAGCCCAGCGGCGTGATCAATCTGGCCACTCTGACCGGGGCGGTGATCATCGGGTTGGGCCATGACAATACCGGGGTGTTTTCCAATGACAACGCGCTGTGCAATGCGTTTTTGAAGGCGGCCAAGTCTCAGGGCGAGGGCGCGTGGCGGATGCCGCTGGATGACAGCTATGATAAGCTGATTGAGTCGCGCATTGCCGATATGAAAAACAGCGGCGGCCGGCCGGCCGGTTCGATCACGGCGGCGAAGTTTCTGCAACGTTTTATCGGCGCGGATATGCCATGGATTCATCTGGACATTGCCGGCACGGCTTTGCTGAAAACCGAGTCTACTCTGGCCCCCAAAGGCGCGACCGGCTGGGGGGTGATGTCGCTGGATCGGCTGATCCGCGACCTTCAGGAAGGCGATTGATGGGGGCGGTTTACTTTTATCATCTCACCCGCGAGCCGCTGGAGCAGGTGCTGCCCGTATTGGCGCAGAAATCGCTGCAAGCCGGGTGGCGGGTGGCGGTGCGCGGCCCGGATCGGCAGCGGCTGCAATGGCTGGATGAAAAGCTGTGGCTGCTGAGCGATGACAGCTTTTTGCCGCATGGGCTGGCCGGGGGCAGCCATGATGCGATGCAGCCGATTTTGCTGACGGATCAGGCGGATGCCGCGAACCAGCCCGATTGCGTGCTGGCGATTGATGGCAGCGCGGTTGAGGCCGATGAGGTAGAGCAGATGCAGCGGGTCAGTATCATTTTTGACGGCAATGACCCGGCGGCGCTGGATCGGGCGCGTCAGCAGTGGAAAGAGCTGACGGCGGCGGGCTGTGCGGCGCAGTATTGGTCTCAGGAAAGCGGGGCGTGGGAGATGAAGGCGCAGCGATAGGGGAGCGGGGCAGGCTTTGCCAAATGCGCTGCCCCTTCTCACTGTCCCGCCCGACCGATGGGCCGTCCTTAGGCCTGCCTGCCCCCGGCAGGCGCATTCGCGCCCGCCCAGGCAAGGCGCAGCCCTCATTTATTGGTCTTAACGATGATATGCAGAATTCTTGGCATCTGCTCGGGTCGTCCGCTTACCGATGCAGCACCATCTTGCCATTGCTGATCTCAATTTTCGAAAAACGCTGCAAATACGCCATGCCCAACAGCGAAGTCGACAGCTCACCGTCATTGACCGAAGCCCGCAGCTGAGGGTCAAAAATCGGCCCCAGCCGCACATTTTTCAGCCGCACCCGGGCGGTTTTGACCTCGCCATTGGCGGTATGGGCGATTTCGTTGAAAAACAGATTGTCCACATCAATGCCGATGGCGCTTGCATCCGTCTTGTTCAGCACCACATCGGTGGCGCCGGTGTCGATGACAAACTCTATTTCGGTGCCGTCAATTTCCAGCGTCAGGTGGTAATGCCCATCCAGACGCCGGGGCACCTCGATGCGGGATTGATCGTCGCTATAGCTCTGGCTTTGTAGCACATCATCGCGAATATCCGACCACAGCCCGGCAGCGGCAATCACCGCCACAAAGATCAGCCCCCAAAGCGTGGCATGTTGCGCGGTCTTGCCCAGGCTCTGGCGATTTTGCACCACGAACCAGCTGACCAGCATCGCGCCCAGCAATATCAGATAAATCAGTCTTGCGGTTTGGTCCGTATCCATGGGCTTAACTATAATGGCGTGGCAGGGGCGGGAAAAGCCCTATGTGCCAAACCAGTTGGTCGCGGTGATGCCATTGATCACAAATTGCACCGAAAGTGCCGCCAGCAACATCCCCAACAAGCGGCTGGTGACATTGGTGCCGGTCGGCCCCAACAGGCGTTCAACCAGACCGGCGAGTGAGAAAAAGCTGAACACCACGGTCAGCACCGCTACCATCACCAACAGCACCTGTATAGTTGCGCTCCAATCGCCGTCGGCCTGACCAGTGAGCAAAATCATGGTGGCAATCGCGCCGGGGCCGCCGATCAGCGGGGTGGCCAGCGGGAAAACCGAAGGGTCATCGGCCATATTGGCCTGCCCCTTGCGCCGCACCGTGCGCCGTTCAAACAGCATTTCCAGCGCGGTCAGAAACAGCAAAATTCCTCCGGCGATCTGAAAGGCTGGCAGCGAAATGCCGATGAACCCCAGCAAGGTTTCCCCCAGCAGCCCGAACAGGGTGAGCAGCCCCATCGCAATCAGACAGGCCCGCAAAGCAATGGCGCGGCGCTGCTGTTTGGGCATCCCCTTGGTCAGGGTGATAAACAGCGGGGTCAGCGCGATCGGGTCAATGACCACAAACAGCGACACAAAAGCGGTGATCAGTTGCGCAGTTTCCATCCGTTATCCTTTTTCCGCAGCTTCCAGTTTTTCCAGCGCCCTGATCCACAGATCATCGGCCCGGTCAATTGCTTCCATCACTTCCGAATACTTGCGCTGCCACGGCTCGGCCTGATTGCCGGCCTCTTCGTCATAAAGCGCGGGGTCGGCCAGCTTTGTCGCCAGCTTGTCGCGCATTTCATTGAGCTTGCTCACCCGCTCTTCGCATTTGCGCACCTCGCTGCGCAGGGCCAGCAGCTGATCCCGGCTGGCGCGTTTGACGGCGGGTTTGGGTTTTTTCGGCTTGTCGCTGACGTCTTTGGTCAGCAGATGCTTGCGATAGGCGGCCAGATCCTCTTGCCAGACCGAGACCTGCCCGTCCTTGACCAGCCACAGCCGATCCGCCACCAGCGACAGCAGATGCATGTCATGGCTGATCAGAATCACGGCCCCGCGATAGGCGCTCAGCGCTTCAACCAACGCTTCGCGGCTTTCGATATCCAGATGGTTGGTGGGCTCGTCCAGAATCAGCAGATGCGGCGCGGGCAGGGTGGCCAGCAGCAGCGACAGTCGCGCCTTTTGTCCACCCGACAGCCGCCCGACTTCGGTTTCCGCCTGATCCGGCCCCAGACCAAAACCCGCCAGCCGGGCGCGTAGCCGGGCCTCGCCTTCATCCGGGCGCTCACGGGCCAGATGTTGCAGCGGGGTTTCGTCGATGAACAGCTCATCCACCTGATGCTGGGCGAAAAAGCCGATGCGCAGTTTGCGGGCGGTGCTGATCTGGCCGGAAAGGGGTTCAAGTCTGCCCGATAACAGCTTGGCCAGAGTGGATTTTCCCTGACCGTTCTTGCCCAGCAGCGCGATGCGGTCATCCTGATCAATGCGCAGGTTCAGCCGCTTGAGAACCGGCGTGCCGTCATAGCCGACCGCAGCGCCTTCGCAGCTGATGATCGGCGGTGACAGCTCTTCGGGTTCGGGGAAGGTGAAAACCGTGCGGGCCGCATCCTCGGGTGCGCGGATGATCTGCATCTTTTCCAGCATTTTGACCCGGGATTGCGCCTGTTTTGCCTTCGAGGCTTTGGCCTTAAAGCGGTCCACAAAGCTTTGCAAATGCGCCCGCTGGGTTTCCTGTTTCTTGGCGGCTGCGGACTGCACCTCGCGTTGGGCGGCGCGTTGGCGCACGAATTGATCGTAAGGGCCGGAATAAAGCGTGAGTTTTTTGCCCTCAAGGTGCAAAATCGCCCCGACCGAGCGGTTCAGCAATTCGCGGTCATGGCTGATGATCAGCACGGTATGGGGGTATTTCACCAGATAGGCTTCCAGCCACAGCGCGCCTTCCAGATCGAGATAGTTGGTCGGTTCGTCCAGCAGCAGGTAATCGGGCTGGCTGAACAGCACCGCCGCCAGTGCCACCCGCATCCGCCAGCCGCCCGAGAAATCGGAACAGGGGCGCAGTTGTTCTTCGGGTTCAAACCCCAGACCACCCAGAATCGCCGAGGCCCGGGCTTCGGCGGAATAGGCGTCAATATCGGCCAGGCGGGTGTGGATATCGGCGATGCGGGCCGGGTCTTGCGCGCTTTCGGATTCGACCAGCAGCGCGGCGCGTTCGGTATCGGCGGCCAGAACCGTGTCCAGCAGCGAAACCTCGTTGCCGGGCACTTCCTGACTGACACCACCGATGCGTGCCTTGGCGGGCAGCGATATGGTGCCGTGTTCGGTGGGGATATTGCCGCGGATCAGGTTGAACAGCGTGGTTTTGCCCGCGCCATTGCGGCCAATCAGCCCAACCTTGTGACCGGTGGGAATGGTGGCCGAGGCGCTTTCGAACAGGGATTTGCCCTGAATGGCGTAATTCAAATCATGGATGCGTAACATAGGCGGTGGTTTGGCCTATGTGGCGGCCAAGGTCAATCACCGCTTTTCAATGGCGTGACGGCATGTTATCGGGGCGGCGAAATCATCACAGGGCGGGGGCAGTCCCGGCCCACAGCAGTAAGAGAGATCGAACATGGCACTAGAACGCACTTTCAGCATCATCAAGCCCGATGCCACCAAACGCAACCTGACCGGGGCGATCACCGCGAAACTGGAAGAGGCCGGCCTGCGCGTTGTCGCCAGCAAGCGCATCCGTCTGACCTTGGAACAGGCTCAGGAGTTTTACGGTGTGCATAAAGAGCGCCCCTTCTTTGACGAGCTGTGCGAATTCATGACGTCCGAGCCGATCGTTGTGCAGGTTCTGGAAGGTGAAAACGCCATTGCCCGCAACCGCGAAGTCATGGGTGCGACCAACCCGGCCGAAGCTGCCGAAGGCACCATCCGCAAGGAATTCGCGCTGTCTTTGGGTGAAAACTCGATCCACGGTTCTGATGCGCCGGAAACGGCGGCGGTTGAGATCGCCTATTTCTTTTCCGGGCTTGAACTGGTCGGCTAATCGCCTGAACTGTTAATGGTAATGGTGTCCGTGCCGCCATCGTAGCGGCCCCATCCGTCAATACCGGTGTGAACGAAAAAATCGTCGCCACCATTGCTATACAGCACGTCGTCGCCCATGCTGCCGTTGATGATATCATCAACGGCAGCACCATGAGTGACGTCATTGCCGAGGTCGCCCTTCAATGGGTCTGAACCCGCGCCGTCATAGATGTGGTCATTGCCGTCACCAGCGTCCACTTCGTCATTACCTGATCCCGCATTGATGTAGTCATCTCCGAGGCTGGTATCGATGTGGTCATCCCCAGCGGAGAGATACACGGTATCTGAGTAATACCATGGGCCATTTTTGTAGCTGGCTGTGATGTGGTCGTTGCCAGTAGTGCCGTGAACAACCGCCAAAAAAATTTCCTTTTTTGTGGTGGTAGGGGGCATTTCAAAATTAGGTATTCGCCCTTAAAAACATGTAAATTTGGATGTAAAACTTTTTCCTCCAACCTCTCGTTTTAAGTGATTTTTCACAGCTGCTCCCGTAGCCTTTTAGTGAACTGAAGGGATTCCAATCATGCATATACCGAGCCATATGATGAGAAACGTTCAGACTCTTGATATTGAGGCAATGAAGGCTGCGCAGGACCCTGCAAAAACCAATGAGCTCAAAGCAAAACTGGGAGGGCTCGTGGCGAGTGCAGCTATGGCTCAAGCTCATCGAGCCGCAAACCCCGCAGAACCATTCAAGCCACGCGCAAACGCTGCGATGAAGTCACTTTATGCAAGCGCCAAGGCCGGGAGCATAAATGCGTTCAGCTTCAAAACCAAAGAAGATGCGATAAAACATGCGTCCACAATTATGATGAACCTCAACACCTTTGCGGATACAATCAACCGCTCAGGTGGCGGCGACATTTCGCTGAATGGCAAATTTGACAGCCCGTTCCGGGCTGAAGACCGCAAATAGGTGCCAGAGTTCCAGGAGCTCCACGATATGGCGAAGGATCATCTGGCCATGTCCCGAATGAACCTGATTATTGAATCGGAAATCATGTCCAAGAGCTTTAGCATTGATGAGCCTTTGTTCGAGGTAAAGGACGGCCAAGTGAAAATTTGTTCCTTCGATCTGAACTATGGCGGTGAACCGATTATGCGCTCGATCGGTGATGGCCGAACGGCTGAGTATCGCGCCGATGGCACCCTGAAAGTGGACACCTACGCATAGCGGGTTCGTAATCTAATCAAGCTGTGGTCCATATTGATTAGATTATAAGGGCCTAAGCGCCGCGCCGCTTGGCTTTGATGACTCCAATCTGATCAAGGGCCGCTTCCAGTTCGGAGCGGCCCTTATCTTGTGCACCCGGCTGTTTTGCAACCCGCGCCCTGATCGCGTCAAAACGCTGGCGTAGCTGTTGTTTTTCCTTGCCCTGACAATCATTCCATGGCCGCCCCTGTAATCCCATCACCATGGCGTAATAAGCGATGAAATGCGGCCTGACGCCGGAGTGCAGCAGTTTTTCATAGGCCGCATCTGCCCCAAGATGGCGCAGCTGATCGGCGCTGTGAATGCCCGCTGCGGCATAGGCGGCGTCTGAGGCTGGGCCAAGATTGCGGATAGAGGAAACAGGATATGTCATGTCCACAGCTTAGCGATGGCGGGCCGGAAAGGAAACGGTGGAGTGCAACCGATATGATGCGGGGCAAAGCCGGACGGGCAGGGTGATGTCCGGGCCGGGCTTAAAAGCAAAACAGGGGCGTATCTGATCGAACGCCCCTGTTTTGTGTTTTATGTCAGTAGGTTATTGCGTGCAGGGGATCTCGATGACCTCCATCTTACCCCCCTTGCGGGTCTTGATGGTGCAAACCTGCTTTTCCTGAACCACCGGCGCTTCGTTGGCTTCGATGCCCAGCAGATCCAGCTGGCTTATCTCAATCGGATCAATCGCGCTGGCATCTCCGACCCCGACCAGCGAGAGCGACAAGCGGCCCGAGCTTTGTGCCTGTGCCAAGGCGGCAACTTGACGGGGGGTCGCTTCGACTGTGACGGTGCGGGCGACGTTGGCCCCAGAGATATCGTCATTGGCCGATTGGTCAATCGCAACCAGCGTCATGCCGCTTTCAATTAGCTTAGTGATTTTGCTTTGCTGCGGGCCGGTATTCGAGTTTCTGGGCGGTTTGCCTGTCCAATACACATCCACCTGATGGCCGGGGCGCAAAAAGCCGGAAACCCCGCTGGTGGCATCGACCTTGATCGCAAAGGCGCGCATTCCCGGGTTGAGCCGCGAACTGATGCCAGCGGCCATGCCCGGCTTGGTCACTTTGACGGCGATGATCGGCTCGCCGATTTCCATGGTGCGCAGAACTGAACGCAGCTTGTCGCTGTTTTCGGGGAACAGGTCTTCGCCGGGTTCAAACCCTTCAACGTTATCTGCCTCATAGGTGAAAATCCCTTCGGGCAGCGAGTTGATCGGCCATCTGACCAGTTTCACAGCCTTTTTTTCCAGCTGTTCGCCATACATCACTTTGCGGGCGGCGACAAAGACCTGCACCGTCGGCACCTGATGTTTCGCCAGCTCTTGCAGACGGGCGGCCTCGGCCTGATAGCTCTGAAAATACCCCTTGGTCATATAAACCGCAAAACCGGCCAGTGCCACTCCCACAATCAGAACCAATCCAAAAATAAGCCGCATGACAATGCTTCCTTTCAACAGTACGATTCGGACAAATCGCAGAACGGATTCGTCCGAATGAGTGAATCTCGGTCAGTATTGCTGGCGAATTGTGTCAAAAAAGAGAACAAAGCATGGGGATTTAAAGAAACAGAGGCCGAATATGCGACGATGGCCAGACTTTCTGTTTAAACTTTAAGTCAAATCCTTCTGTCTCCGGGGCTAACCAAACAGCCGCTGATGTTCCTGCAAGGCAAAGCGGTCGGTCATGCCGGCGATGTAATCCGCCACCAGCCGGGCCAAGGTGGTCTGGTCGGTGATTTTGGCCAGATCGTCCTGCCAATGGCGGGGCAGTTCCTGCGGCGCATTCAGGTAAAACGGGAACAGATCGCGCACCACGCCGGTGACTTTTTCGCGCATTTCCACCACCGAAGGCGCACGATACATGCGGGCAAACAAAAAACGGCGGATTTGTTTCAGATCGGCCCATAGGACGGGTGAAAACCGGATCACCGGGGAGGGGGCATAGCGGATGTCCTGCACCGATGCTGGGGCCAGTTCGGTGATCAGACGCTGGCTTTCGCCGATCAGATCTTCGACCAGCACTCCGAATACCCGGCGCAGCGCTTCGTGGCGGCGCCGGTCAGGATCGAGCCCCGGATAGGCGCGGTCAACCTGTTGATAACAGGTGCCAATAATCGGCAGATCGCAAATCTCGGCATCGCTGAACAGCCCGGCGCGCAACCCGTCCTGCAGATCGTGGCTGTTATAGGCAATGTCATCAGACAGCGCCGCAACCTGCGCTTCTGCCGAAGCATAGCTGTCCAGCTCAAGGTCATGGCGGGCGTTATATCCAGCCAGCGCATAGGGCAGATCGCCGGTGACGGGGCCGTTATGTTTGGCCAGCGCTTCCAGAGCCTCCCAGGTCAGGTTCAGCCCGTCCCATTCGGCATAGTGGCGCTCAAGCGACGTGACGATGCGAATGGTCTGGGCATTGTGGTCAAAGCCTCCGAACCTGGCCATTTCAGCGGCCAAAGCATCCTCTCCGGTATGGCCAAACGGTGTGTGACCCAGATCATGCGCCAATGCCACCGCTTCGGTCAGGGCACTGTTCAGGCCCAGTACTCCGGCGATGGTGCGGGCCACCTGCGCCACCTCAATCGAATGGGTCAGCCGGGTGCGGAAATAATCGCCCTCATGTTCGACGAACACCTGCGTTTTGTGTTTCAGCCGCCGAAAGGCCGAAGAATGAATGATCCGGTCACGATCACGCTGAAAGCACGACCGAAACGTGCTGACGGGTTCCGGGAACAGCCGCCCGCGCGATGCGGCCGGGTCACACGCATAGGGTTTGAGCATTGCATTGCCTGTTGTTGCCTGTTGTCAATCATGCTTATAGTCAAAGCGACAGGAAAAGTGAAACGCAACAATGGTCTGGATATGGAAATAACATTGCCCCCCAAGGTGACAGAGCGCGCCTTTGCCCGTCTGGCCGAAATTGACGCCGCCGCAGCTGGCAAAGTGCTGCGGGTGGCGGTTGAGGGTGGTGGCTGTTCGGGGTTTCAGTATGACATCCGGCTGGATGAGGCGCAGGCCGATGATCTGTTGCTCAAGGGTGGCGGGCAGGTAGTGGCGGTTGATCCGGTTTCGCTGCCGTTTCTGGCTGATGCCACCATTGATTTTGTCGATGAGCTGATCGGGGCGCGTTTTATCATTGACAACCCCAATGCCACCAGCGGCTGTGGCTGTGGAACTTCGTTTTCGATATAGGCGAGTGATCTGGTCACGCCTACGCCCGGTTGTGCTGCTTTTTTTGTTTTATTCCCCGTTGGGCAGGGTGCAAGGTGGCTTGTTTTATTCCCCAAATACATTCATAACACGAGATAATTGACCTGTCGGATTGCCCGGCAGGCGGGGAAGATATGGGCATATACCGGGTGTTGATGATTGCTTTGATCCGTTTGGCGCAAAAGGGGGCAGAATGCCACCCGCGCCCCGTGGCCTTGGGGTGGACGGGATGAGCCAGAACAAAGACGATCTGAAAGAGGAAGATTTCGAAGTCCATGTGTTTGCCACCACTGATGAGGATGGCTATTCCGATGGGCTGGAACCTGCTGGCGAGCCCGATACCGAAACGCCGGTGCCGCCTGCGAAAACCAGCACCGGTCTGATTCGCTTTGCTCTGCTGGGGCTGTTGCTGGTGTTGGTGATTTTCATGATCCACCGGCTCTGGGGGGCGCAGATTGCGCGTTATTACCTGAACGAACCCTCGCTCGAGGCCCAGTTTGCCCCGATTGACCCGCTGGTCTATTCCGAAGTGGTTGATGGCTGGAGCGCGGCCTATAATACGCTCAATGCCAGCCGTGCGCGTCAATCCGCGGCCACCGACCAAAAGGATAAGGCGCAAACCGGCGTGACCGTGCTGGAGAAGGCGCTGAAGCTGACCGAACAGGACTTGGCCAGCAGCATTGAGGGTAAAGATCAGGCGCAGCGGGCGCTGGAGGAGGCCGATCAGAGGGTTGCCACGCTCAGTCAGTCCGATCTGCCCGCGCGTTTGCAACAGGCCAAGGTTCAGGTCGAGGCCGATCAGGGCCGCTTACAGGCTCGTCAGGCCGATCTGGATGCAGCTCGGGCCGATTTCAAACAGATGGAACAAACTGTTGAGCAGTTGGGCCGCGCGACTGAGGCGGCTGTGGCGGCGATGGAGGCTTCTGAAGCGGCGCTGGCCGCAGCCAGTTCAGCGGGGCGGATGATTGCTGAAAATGAAGGCGAAGAATCCGAGAATTCTTCGCTGCTGGCGCGGCTGACGTTTAACCTGTTCAGCGAGAGTCAGCCGCAGATCAGCGGGGCAGAACGCTCGGTTGAAATCGCCTCAGAAGCATTGGCCACGGGGGAAGCCAAGCTGGTGGAGGCTTCGGAAATCGAGGCGGAACACGAAGAAAAGTATAACGCGGCCAAGGCCGAGCTGGATAAGGCCACCGCGCATATGAATGATTTGCAAAAGCAGGTGAACCGGCTGCAAAAGGATCAGAAAGCGGCGGCAAAGGCGTTAAAAGCGGCGCAGGCGGCGCATCAGGCGGCCAGCGATGATTTGCAGCAGAAAAAGCTGGTGAATCAACAGGCGATCACCAAGTTGGCCGAGGCGCGCGAGGCGCTGAATGTGGCCAAATCCAAATATGATGTGGTCAGCGACGAAGTTGCAGCAGCGCAGGAAAGTTTCGATGTGGCTGCGGCCGAGCTGAGCGCTCTGCGCAAACGCCGCGCCCGGCGCAACGCGGTGGTGCTGGCCGAGGTTAACGCCGCTTTTTCTGACATGCTGCGCGAAAAGCTGGGCATCTCGGCCACCACCGACCCCACCAGCGACCGGTTCGCGCTGCCCTCTGAGGTGTTGTTTTCCTCGGGTGCTGCGGATCTGGGGGCGGAGGGGCGCAAAGAGTTGGACCAGATGGCGGCGGTGCTGAAGCAGACCATCAAGACCATCCCGGCGGATGTGGATTGGGTGCTGCGGGTGGATGGGCACACAGATGACAAACCGTTTTCCTCCAATAGCGGGTTTCGTGATAACTGGCAGCTGAGCCAGGCACGTTCGCTCGCGGTGGTCAAATATCTGATTTCGCAGCATAAGATCGCACCTCAGCATCTGGCGGCCAATGGGTTTGGGCAATATCAACCGATCCGGCCGGTCAAAAGCGAGGCCGATCTGGCGATCAACCGGCGGATCGAGCTGTTTCTGACTCCGAAATAACCTCCGTCACGGCGGGGCCGGAGGGGCAAAGCGCGGCCCATCGGGGACAAAAACTGCAATTTTTCCCCGCTTAACAGATGCGCAACCTTTTGATGTGCTATATGCTTGCCCGCAAAGGCTGTAACCTATCAGGAGAACCACGCCCATGCCCAGCTATACCGCCCCGGTCAAAGACATCCAGTTTGTGCTGCACGATCTGCTGCGGGTCTCTGAAAACGCCACCCCCGGCTATGGCGAGATGGAGCCCGATTTCACCGCCGCCGTTTTGGAAGAAGCCGGCAAGGTCGCCAGCGAGGTTCTGGCCCCGCTCAACAAAACCGGCGATGCCGAAGGGTGCTATTTTGAAAATGGTAAAATCCGCACTCCCAAGGGCTTTAAAGAGGCGTTTGAGGTGATGAAACAGGGCGGTTGGACCGGTCTGGATTGTGATGCCGATTATGGCGGCCAGAACATGCCCTGTGTGCTGGGCACGGCGGTGGGCGAGCTGTTTTCCAGCGCCAATCAGGCTTTTACCATGTATCAGGGGCTGACTCATGGGGCGTATTCCGCGATCCATGCCCATGGCAGCGAAGCGCAAAAGGCGACATTCCTGCCCAAAATGGTGTCTTGTGACTGGACCGGCACCATGAACCTGACCGAAGCCCATTGCGGCACCGATCTGGGGCTGATGCGCAGCAAGGCCGAGCCTCAGGCCGATGGCAGCTACAAGATTACCGGCGAAAAGATCTTTATCTCGGCGGGCGATCACGATCTGGCGGAAAACACCATCCATCTGGTGCTGGCGAAAATCCCGGGCGGGCCGGAGGGCATCAAGGGTGTGTCGCTGTTCATCGTGCCGAAATTTCTGGTGAATGAGGATGGCGCGCTGGGGGCTGACAATAACGTGTCGGTCGGCAGCATCGAGGAAAAGATGGGTATCCACGGCAATTCGACTTGCGTGATGCATTATGACCAGTCCACCGGCTATCTGCTGGGGCAGGAGCATAAGGGGATGCGCGCCATGTTCACCATGATGAACGAAGCCCGGATCGGGGTCGGGATGCAGGGGCTGGCGCAGGCTTCGGCGGCGTATAAACCCCGATGGCCCGGCCGATCCGATCATCGTTCACGCCGATATCCGCCGCAATCTGATGGATCAGAAAAGCTTTGTTGAGGGCGGGCGCGCCTTTTTGCTGTGGAGCGCACAGATGATTGATCAGGCGCATCGCAGCGGCGATAAGGACGCCGATGGGCTGGTGTCGCTGTTGACCCCGGTGGTCAAGGGGTTCCTGACCGATAAGGGCTTTGACATGACCGTGGCGGCGCAGCAAGTGTTTGGCGGGCATGGCTATATCGAAGAACACGGGATGAGCCAGTTCGTGCGCGATGCCCGGATCACTCAGATCTATGAGGGCGCCAATGGGGTGCAGGCGCTTGATCTGGTGGGGCGCAAGCTGGCCAGTGAGGGCGGCAAGCATGTGATGGCGTTTTTCGAAATGGTGAAGGGCTTTATCAAAGACAACGCCGATGATGCGGCGCTGAAGGAAGATTTCCTCGATCCGCTGAAACAGGCCAGCAAGGATTTGCAGGCGGCGGGGATGTATTTCATGCAAAACGGCATGACCAACCCCAATAACGCCTTGGCCGGATCGTATGATTTCATGCATCTGTTCGGCCATACCTGCCTGGGGCTGATCTGGGCGCGGATGGCCAAGGCGGCCAATGATGCGCTGGCCGCGGGGGCAACGGATACGGCATTTTATCAGAACATGCATCTGGCGCGGATCCTAAGCGGAGCCGATCCGGTGATGGCGCTGGACAGTCAGGATTTTTAGAGCATTGCAAGCAGACAGGAAGATACCATGCCCAAACGCCTCCGCCTGACCCGCCGCTTTCCGGTCGCCATGACCGAGGATGGCTATCGCAAACTGCGCCAATTCGCCCAAGAGGCGGGCCTGGATGAGGGCGAGGCGCTGTCTTTTCTGTTTGAGAATTTCAACAGCGTGATGGATGGTGACAACCTGACCCACCGCCTACGCTTGTTTAATTCCGAGCTGGAAAGCCGCAAGAAATAACCCCTGTGGCGGCTCTAGAACCGCCGCCACATACCGATTTTGACCTGCTCGCTGCGATCCCCGACCAGCCCTTTGACCAGCCCGATCTCAATTTGCGAGTGTCCCTCTTTGTCCATTGCCCAGACCAGCGAGGGGGCCAGCTTGGCATAGAACTTTCCATTGGCGGGCTGGCCGGTTTGCAGCTGGGTGATCAGCATCAGCCGTTTATGAGGCTTGAATCCCCAAGTGAAATCGATGCTGAAATGCGGGTTGTGATGGCCGGTAAAGGCCGGGGCTGCGGGGGAAACCTGCTTGTTAAACGGCACAATGGCAAACGCATCCACCGCCAGCCAACCGCGTTTCAGCCCGCGCCCCCAGGACAGACCGATTTTCGCCTGCGGCTGATCAATCGCCGCCCCCCACGGGTTGGGGATGGTCTTGCGCCCCAGCGCCAGCGTCACCGCCAGCTTGTCCTTTTGCAGATGTTGCGCGATGGGAAAGCGCAGAAACACATAGCCTTCCTGCCCCGTGCCGCGCGGGCCCAGATAGCCATCAATGCCAAGAGTCATGCGCGGGGTCAGCCCATATTCCAGATAAAGAGAGGTGTTGGTGGCATAGCGGTTGTCCGAGGCGGCCGAGATGCCATTGGAATAAGCCAGAAACAAAGCCCGCTTTTCCTGAGGCCACGCTCCGCAATGCCCTGCCAACGGCAACAGCCACAACAGTATCACAACCCATACTCGCAAAACGCAAAATCCCTTTCAATTTACATAAAATTGGTATGAAAATGGTAAATACCTGGTTAATAAAAGCCATCAATGCTATATTTTATGATCCTTGACATGGGTCATGCTATCCATCATGGCGCAAGTTTGGACCTGCATCCGCATTTATTAAAGGAGACAACGCTGTGTATTCCAATATCCTAGTTCCCGTTGCGCTGGACCACAAACATGAGACCAGCCAAGCCATTGAGATTGCCGAAAAGCTGTTGAGCGAGGGGGGCAAGATCACTCTGATGACGGTGGTTGAGCCGGTGGCCGGTTACGTTGCCAGCTATTTGCCCAAGGGTCAGCTTGAAAGAAACCTGCATGAGATTGAGGACGGCCTTAAGCAGGAAATCGGCGACTACAAGAATATCAAAGTTGCCGTGGTCAAAGGCCATCCGGGCAGCACCATTGTCGATTATGCCAGGGAAAAGAACTCGGATCTGATCGTGATCGCATCGCACAAACCAGGCTTGCAGGACTTCTTTTTGGGCTCGACCGCTGCGCGGGTGGTGCGGTATTCGCGCTGCGCTGTGCATGTGATGCGCTAGGCCGGTCAACTCTGGGGGGATAAAGACACAAATGGCGCGGGCAGGGGTTGACCTTGCCCCGGTCGCCGTGGCTAAGGTTTTGCGTGGCCAAGAAAAGCAAACATAAAACAGAAACTGGTAAAGAAACCAAAAACCTGCGGCCGAAACGGCCCCGATTTCGGCCGTTTGTCTGGCTGCGTCGATGGGTGCTTCGGCTGGCCTTGGGCGCAGTGGTGCTGGTGCTGGGGCTGGTGGTGCTGTTTGCGTTCGTCAACCCACCGACCACGCCTTATATGATCGCTGAATCCCGGCGTCTGGGCGGGGTGGATCACAGCTGGGTGTCGATTGAAGAGGTCTCGCCGCGCATGGTGCGGGCGGTGGTGGCGGCCGAAGATGCCAATTTCTGCAATCACTGGGGCTTTGACATGGTCGCGATCCGGGCCGCGATTGCGGCAGGCGGTAAGCGCGGCGGCTCGACCATCAGCCAGCAGGTGGTCAAGAATGTCTATCTGTGGCAGGGCCGCAGCTGGGTGCGTAAAGTGCTGGAAGCGGTGATGACCCCGATGGTCGAGGCAGTCTGGACCAAGCGGCGCATTCTTGAGGTCTATTTGAATGTGGCCGAATTTGACGAAGGGGTGTTTGGCGTCGAAGCCGCCGCCCGGCATTATTTTGGCGTTGGCCCCGAAGCGCTCACCCCCACACAAGCCGCCCGTCTGGCCGCAGTTTTGCCCAACCCGAAAAAACGCTCGGCCTCCAAACCCAGCCGCAACTTGCGCAAACGCAGCCGGGCGATTCTCAGCGGGGCGGATACGATTTTGGCGGATGGGCGCTCGGCCTGTTTCGAAGGATAACAATGGGCGGTTGAAATAGGGGGGCATCTGCGGCTAAGAGAGGACAGCCCCCAAAATCAGGTGATCTGACCATGAACCGACTATACCACGTGCCGCTTTCCCCGTTTTGCCGCAAGGTGCGGCTGTCTCTGGCCGAGAAAAAGATCGAGGTCGAGCTGGTTGAGGAAAAATACTGGCGGCGCGAGGCTGATTTCATGCGGCGCAACCCGGCGGGCAAGGTGCCGGTTTTAAAGATGGATGGCGTGACGATGTCCGACTCCTCGGCGATTTGCGAATATCTGGAGGAGGTCTGCCCCAACCCGCCGCTGCTGCCCAACGGCGCCAAAGAACGTCTGGAGGTGCGCCGCCTGGTCGGCTGGTTTGATGACAAATTCCATCACGACGTCACCGCCAATCTGCTTTATGAGCGGGTGAATAAAAAGATGATGTCTCAGGGCTATCCCGACAGTGGCAAGATCAAGACCGGGGCGCGGCAGATCAAATATCATCTGGATTATATGGGTTGGCTGCTGGATCAGCGCCGTTGGCTGGCGGGGGCGCAGATGAGTCTGGCCGATTTCGCCGCTGCGGCGCATTTATCGGCGCTGGATTATATTTGTGATGTGGATTGGAACCGCAATCAGAATGTGCGTGAGTGGTATGCCAAGATCAAATCGCGCCCGGCGTTTCGCTCGATTCTGGCGGATCAGGTGTCAGGCTTTCCGCCGCCGCGCCATTATACGGATCTGGATTTTTGACGGCCGAGCTGAAAGCGCGCCTGAAAGATTATGCGATTGAGGCCGGGTTCAGCAATATGGGGGTGTGCCGCCCCACGGATGTGCCTCAGATCGCTGAGCGGTTGAAAACCTATGTGGAAGAGGGCCGCCATGGCACGATGAAATGGATGGCCGAGCGGATGCATTGGCGCGGAGACCCTCAGGAATTGTGGCCCGAATGCCGCTCGGTGATCATGCTGGCCGAGCCCTATACCCCGAAACATGACCCGATGCAGGTGATCAAAATGCCGGATCGTGCGGCGATTTCGGTGTATGCGCAGAACAAGGATTACCATGAGATCGTTAAGAAGCGCTTGAAACGGGTGGGGCGCTGGTTGCTGGAACAATGCCCTCAGGAGCAGATCAAGGTTTTTGTCGACACCGCGCCGGTGATGGAAAAGCCGCTGGCGGCGGCTGCTGGGTTGGGCTGGCAGGGCAAGCATACCAATCTGGTGGGGCGCGATCTGGGCAGTTGGTTTTTTCTGGGTTCGATTTTCACCACCATCGAACTGCCGGTCGATGGCCGGGGTCGGGGCAGTTGTGGCAGCTGCACCGCCTGTCTGGACGCTTGCCCGACAGATGCGTTTCCGGCCCCGTATCAGCTGGATGCGCGGCGCTGCATTTCTTATCTGACGATCGAGCTGGACGGCCCGGTGGATGAGGAATTCCGCCCGTTGCTGGGCAATCGAATTTATGGGTGCGATGACTGCCTAGCGGTGTGCCCGTGGAACAAATTTGCCCAAGAGGCGCGCGAGATGCGTTTTGTTGCCCGGGAAGAACTAAAAAGCCCCAAGCTGGCCGATCTGGCGCTGCTGGATGATGCGGCGTTTCGGCAGCTGTTTTCCGGCAGCCCGATCAAGCGCATCAAACGCGGTCGGTTTGTGCGCAATGTGCTATATGCGATTGGCAATTCCGGCGATCCGGCTCTGCGGCAGGTGGCGCAGCGTTTGGTGGAGGATGAGGATGCCGTGGTGGCCGATGCCGCCCGTTGGGCCGTGGCGCGCTTGCCGCAGTGAGCGCTGCCTTTCAGGGCAGAGGACAGGCCTTCGGTTAGAGCGTTATGCGAAAAACCTGAATCACTTAACGCTGCCTGAAATCATAGATTTCAACGCGTTAAGTGATGCTCTATGTTTCAGGTATTTCGTCAAACGCTATAAACGACCAGAACACGCCCGGAACACGGCCCCCATCAGGCCCTGGGTCTGAGCATCTGATACATCCGATAAGCCGCCACCGCGCCCTTGATACCATCGGCAGCGCGTAACACCGTCACCGGCCCCAGCTCGTTCGCGCCGATTTTATAAACGATCTGCACGTTCTCATTCTTGTCCACATCCCGAAACAGAATGATCACCGGGGCGTTATGCACCCGGAACGCCTTTTTGATCACCCGGTTCAGATCCTTTTTGGTGAAATTGCGTTTGCGTCGGGTCGGCCATGTCACCTCGGCATAGATTCTGTTAACGATGATTGCCCCGTTATAGATTTCTTCATCATTTTCGGTGCGCGCCAGCGGCAACCAGGTGGGGTTTTGCGTGAAATAATGCATGGTCAGCGAAAACACCGCCGGTGCCGCCACAGCCAGGACCAGGCTGATGATAATTGCCGTGTTGTTTCTCTTTGCCATAACCCGCAGCCCTAAGGCCCAAGGGTTGCGATTTCGTGAATACAGGCAAAAAAGAGCGGGTTTATCCGGCCTCAATATCCGCGGCGATACGCATATCGCGGATCGGGCGCACCAGGTCGATGGCGTGTTGATAGCTGGGATGGGCCTTGTAGGCGGCCAGAGCCTCGGTATCGGTGAATTCGCCATAGACCACCAGATCAATCTCGCCCGAGAGCTGATCGCGGCGCAAATTGGGTTGCACCTCAAGCCGCAGCGCGTGGGGGTTCTGTTTCAGCAGCGACAGCCCGGCCAGCGCCTGATCATAATCGGCGCTGTCCTTGACATTGAAAAATACGATATGGCGTATCATCCTAACCCCTTTGGCGCGCCCTAGCGGCGCACCAGCTGTTCATAGTCTTCGGCAATGCTGCGGGTCAATGCGCCCACCTCGAAATTGTAATCTCCGATCTGCCCGACCGGAGTCACCTCGGCCGCGGTGCCGGTCAGCCAACATTGCTCAAAGCTTTCCAGCTCTTCGGGCATGATGTGGCGCTCATGCACTTTGATGTTCTTGTCTTTCAACATCCCGATCACGGTTTGCCGGGTCAGGCCGTTGAGGAAACAATCCGGGGTAGGGGTGTGAACCTCGCCATCCTTGACAAAGAAAATGTTGGCCCCGGTGGCCTCGGCCACATAGCCGCGATAGTCAAACATCATCGCATCGGAACAGCCCTTGGCCTCGGCGGCGTGTTTGGACATGGTGCAGATCATATAAAGACCGGCGGCTTTGGCATGGCAGGGGATGGTCTCGGGGCTGGGGCGTTTCCATTGTGAAATGTCCAGCTTGGCCCCCTTGAATTTGGCATCGCCGTAATAGGCACCCCATTCCCAAGCCGCAATCGCCATGCGCACCGGGTTGCGGGACGAGGCCACCCCCATATCCGGCCCAGCCCCACGCCAGGCAATCGCCCGCACATAAGCGTCTTTCAGGCCCGAGCGGGTCAGAACCAGCTGCTTGGCGGCTTCGATTTCATCCACGGTGTAGGGGATTTCGAAATCAATCATCTCGGCGGATTTGCGCAGGCGGATCGAATGCTCGCGGCTTTTGAAAATCTTGCCGTTATAGGCGCGTTCGCCCTCAAACACCGACGAGGCATAATGCATGGCGTGGGTCAGGACATGCACATTGGCCGCGCGCCAATCAATCATTTCGCCATCCATCCAGATCACGCCATCGCGATCGTCATATGCATCAGCCATGTCAGTCTCCTTTTTTATTGTTCCGCACCCGGGGCCGTTTTGCGAAAATTGCGCAAAACAGGTCCGATCCGGTCATAAAATTACGCAAAATCTATGAATTGTTACGAATTGATTCTTGGAAAGTCAATAACACTGACATAAAATCAGGCCCGAAACAGCCAATCATGGGATAAGAGGCCGGGATGGATCAGAAAACGACAGCAGCGCCGGATTTCGCCGATCACGAGCTGTTGCAGGGGATTGAGGCGATGTTCTTTGCCTATCGCGGCTTCACCGCTGACCCGGACCGGATTTTGAGCGAACAGGGCTATGGCCGTGCGCATCACCGGGCGCTGCATTTCATCAAGCGCCGGCCGGGCACCACGGTGAATAATCTGCTCACGATTTTGGGGGTGACCAAGCAATCTCTGAACCGGGTGCTGCGCAGTCTGATTGACGATCAGCTGGTGGAAAGCCGCATCGGGGCGCGGGACCGGCGCGAGCGGCATTTGTTTTTGACCGCACCTGGGGAAAAGCTGGAACGGGCACTGTCCGAGGTGCAATGCCAGCGGATGCGCCGGGCGTATCAGCAGGTCGGCCCGCAGGCGGTGGCGGGGTTTCACAGCGTGTTGGAGGCGATGATGGACCCTGATCTGCACACCCATTTCGCCACCTTCAAGGGGGGCGAAAAATGAGCGATCTGATTGATTCCCATCTGCTGATTGTCGATGATGATGAGCGCATCCGCGGGCTGTTGCAGAAATTTCTGGCGCGTCAGGGGTTTCTGGTGTCGGCGGCGCGGGATGCGGAACATGCGGGGCGGGTGCTGTCGGGGCTTGAGTTTGACCTGATCGTGATGGATGTGATGATGCCCGGGCAGGACGGCATCAGCTTTACCCGGCAGCTGCGCGATCAGGGGCTGGGCACGCCGATCCTGCTGCTGACCGCCAGAGGTGAAACCGAGGACCGCATTGCCGGGCTTGAGGCCGGGGCCGACGATTATCTGGCCAAGCCGTTTGAACCCAAAGAGCTGTTGCTGCGGATCAACGCGATTCTGCGCCGGGCGCCAATGGCGGCGGGGGCGACTGACGGGCCCAAGCTGCTCTGCCTTGGGCCGATGCGTTATAATGTCGAACGGGGCGAGCTGTGGAACGGGGCGGATCCGGTGCATCTGACGGCCACGGAATCGGCGCTGATGAAGATTTTTGCCGCGGCGCAAAACAATCCGGTCAGCCGGGAAAAGCTGGTTGAGGATCTGGGTCGTGACATAGGTCAGGCGCAAAAACGTGCGGTGGATGTGCAGATCAACCGGCTGCGGCGCAAGATCGAGGTCGATCCGAAACAGCCGCGCTATCTGCAGACCGTGCGCGGGGCGGGCTATATGCTGGCCCCGGATTAGTTGTGGATATGATACTTTAGCAATGCAATATAGAGGATTGAAAATGAATAAAATTGTGAAATCAGTTGCTCTGAGTTGTTCCGCGATTCTGCTGGGTGGCGGTTGCACCAGCATGTCTGATCTGCCCGTGGCCTATAACCAGCTGGCGCGCTTTGTTGGCGGGTATAGCTATGGGCACGAGGTTCAGAGTTTTCAGCCCTGCAATTCGTCGTTGGCCTATTGGGCCGTGCTGCCGTCCTCCGAGGTTGAGCGGCTCAATGCGCTCAGCCTGCAAAAGGCAAAACAAGAGGGCCGCCCGTATCAGCCGGTTTATCTTGAGGTCACCGGCATGTTGCAACCCAGCGCCGAGGCAGAAGGTTTTGCAGCCAATTATGACGCTATCCTGAAGGTTGAAAAGATCAGCAAGGTGTCAAAGACGCTCCCGAAACTATGCGGGCAGCCAGACCGGGAGGTGCAAGAACGCGCCGGCGCAGAGTCATGAGCTCAAAGCAATGCTGGCAGCGAGTTGCGGTTTGTTGCAAAACATAGATATATCAATGAGTTGAAGTTTTTTCTTCATCTTGTCCATGGGGCCAGATTGGGCGCAAAACATGTGGTGGATGTGCTAATCAACCGGTTGTTTCCAAAGAACAGAGTCGGCAGGAAACAGCCGCCCAATTTGTGGATTGGGCGCGGGGCGTGCTATATGCTGGTTCTGGATTGGCCGGAATTTTCAGAAATGATTGAGTGGGAGTAAGAATAATGAACAAACAGATTATTGTGAAATCCATCGCTTTTGCGGGTATGACGGCATTGCTTGGCGGCTGCATGGAAGCCTCATCAGAGCCGCAGCCAGACTATGGCAAACAAGTTTCAATCGCCGGGCGCTATTCGCTCTACGACAAAGGTCAGTTCATTCAGCCCTGTGGGTCAGGGGTGGCCTATTGGACCATCTTGTCTGAGGATGACGCCGCCCGGGTGCAGGCGTTGAGCCGGCAGAAGTTCAGGGAACAGAATTATGGGCAGCTCTATGTCGAGGTTACCGGCACGCTGCATCCCAGCGACCCGGCACAAGCAGAGTCCATGAATTTTATGGCGATCCTGAAGGTTGGGAAGGTCAGTAAGCTGTCCAAGGTGATTCCCGAAGGATGCACCAATCCGGGCTGATGAGAGCCTTGATACCCCAGAGCGATTGCGGAAAATGCATTCCTCAGGCGCAGCGCTTTTATGATGTATAACAGTTAGTTAGGGGGGTGAATTAAGTCTATGGATTAACCATCACTCCCACTCAATCGTGCCCGGAGGTTTGCTGGTGATGTCATAGGTCACCCGGTTGATGCCCTCGACTTCGTTGATGATCCGGGTGGCGGTTTCGCCCAGAAATTCGTGGCTGAACGGATAATAATCCGCCGTCATCCCATCCACCGAGGTCACTGCCCGCAGCGCACAGGCGTAATCATAGGTGCGGCCATCGCCCATCACCCCAACCGTGCGCACCGGCAAAATTGCCACAAAGGCTTGCCAGATGTCATCATACAGCCCGTGCTTGCGGATCTGATCAATGTAAACCGCATCGGCATGACGCAGGATGTCGAGCTTTTCGCGAGTGATTTCTCCGGGGCAGCGGATCGCCAGACCGGGGCCCGGGAAGGGATGGCGACCAATGAAAGAGGGCGGCAGACCCAGCTCAACCCCAAGGGCGCGAACCTCATCCTTGAACAGCTCGCGCAGGGGTTCGACCAGCTTCAGCCCCATCTTTTCCGGCAGACCGCCGACATTGTGGTGGCTTTTGATCGTTACCGAAGGGCCACCGGAAAAGCTGACCGATTCGATCACATCGGGGTAGAGCGTGCCCTGAGCCAGATATTTCGCGCCGCCGACCTCGCCCGCATGTTTCTGAAACACGTCGATGAACAGCTTGCCGATGATTTTGCGTTTTGTTTCCGGGTCGGATTGACCATCCAGCGCGCCTAAAAACAGCTCTTTTTCATCGGCATGGATCAGCGGCATGTTGTAATGGTCGCGGAACATCTCGACCACTTCTTCGGCTTCGTTTTGCCGCAACAGCCCGTGATCGACAAACACACAGGTCAACTGATCACCGATCGCTTCGTGAATCAGCACCGCCGCGACCGAGCTATCAACCCCGCCGGACAGCCCGCAGATCACCTTGGCATTGCCGACCTGTTCACGGATTTTGCGGATGGCTTCTTCGCGATAAGCGCCCATGGTCCAGTCACCGCTGAACCCGGCCATTTTGATGAAGTTTTCAAACAGCTTGGCCCCATGCGGGGTGTGGTGGACTTCGGGGTGAAACTGCACCGCGTAGAAATGGCGGCTGGTGTCGGCGGTGATGGCAAAGGGCGCGTTGGGCGAGGTGCCATAGACCTCAAAACCCGGCGCGATTTCCGAGACATGATCGCCATGGCTCATCCAGACCTGTTCCTTGTCGGCATCATTGGTGAACCAGCCGGCCAGCAGATCCAGATGCGCCACGGTGGGCGTCACATAGGCGCGGCCAAACTCGGCAGTGCCATGGCCGCTCTCGACCTTGCCGCCCAGCATATGCATCATCACCTGTTGGCCATAGCAAATGCCCAGCACCGGCACTCCCAGATTGAAAACTTCGACCGGGGGGCGTGGGGCGTTGTCATCGGTGACACTGGCCGGGCCACCAGACAAGATCACCGCTTTGGGCGCGAATTCGGCCAGAAACCCGGCGGTGACATTGTTGAAGGGGTGAATTTCGCAATAGACATTCAGCTCGCGCAGACGCCGCGCAATCAGCTGCGTTACCTGGCTACCAAAGTCGATGATTAAAAGGCGGTCATGTGCGATTTGTTCCATGGCGGCACGATAGGCTTTTGCCAAGCGGGGTGCAAGCCGCAAAGGGGCGGGGAAGGGGAAATGAAAATGGCAGACCCGACGCACTTCCGGGTCTGCACGAACGCGTATGATATGCGGATCAGAAGTGGAAGTTGATCCCGAGCTTTACGGTCGCGAAATCGCCCTGACCATCATATACCTCGCCTGGCGCCCCGCCTCTACCGAAATCCAAATCACCCAGATCGACATAATTCGCCTCAGCGAAAATCGACATGTTGGGGCGCGTCATATGTTCGATCCCGATACCGACGGTGTAGCCAAAGTTGGTTTCGGTATCGCCCTGTTGAACGCTGTTGTTAATCCCGCCCTCATAGCGTGCGCCCGCCAGACCGGCCGCACCATAGAACAGGGTGGCCCCACTGGCCGAGGTCACGCCATAACGACCGCGCAGGGTGACCAAGGCCTTGATGTCGATATTACAGTCGCCCGTGTTACAGGACCACATCGTCGACAGAGGGGCACCTTGTGGGACGATGCCATCAATACCGGAACTCACGCCCAAATCAAACCCGTACACCTTGTTGCCATTTTGGAAATTGCGCCCGAATTGCAGGCCAAGCATGGCCCCGTCCACATCGACGGTCGGGCCATCTTCGTTCACGGCGCTGACGCCCTGATCATAGCTGCCGCTGCCATAGCCCAAGTTTACGCCACCATACCAGCCGGACCAATCGAACATCGCGACCGAAGCAATGGGCGGTGGTACGGGCGCGGGTGCAGGATTGCCGGCAAGAGCTGGTGCCGCGAGGGCCATAAAAGAAAGCGCCATCAAGTTCGAATTGAGTTTCATGATAATTCCTCCACACAATGACCAGCTTACAAGAAAATTTTCGCTCGCTGGATCTCGGTATAGCAAGAAAAATACGCAAATATTAGGGGGAGCCTAGGGCGGCTGTCTGTATAGGCTGGAATCCTCCTATTGAGCCAACAAGGGTGCTTTGATGAAATGTTCCAGCGTTGCGATGGCGCTTTCGCCCCGCAAGGGTCGCAGCAGGGAAAAAATCGTGGCGTATCAATGGCGCAAGGCCGCAAATTGCAAGGGTAAATTCGATGGCGGGCCGGCCAACACCGCGCAGCCTGTCACGCAACCGCAGGGGAGCTCAAGAACGCGGACCCGAAGCGCCCTCCGGGTCCGCGCTGCAATGCCCTGTGTGGCAATCAGAACTTGAAGATCACGCCCAGTTCCAGAGTGGTGACGTCGGCCTGCAGGTCTTGGACAATAAAAGGAGTATCAACCGTATAGTCTTTGCCGGCAAAGTCATAATGCATCAGCGCAGCACGCAGATTGACCCGGTCGCTCACTTTGCGTTCCAGCCCCAGACCAACAACATATCCGTTCAGCGTGTGTTTGTCAGGATAAACAGTCCCCCCAGAGCTTACAGTATACCCCATCATCTTGGCCCCCGCGACCCCGGCAGTGCCATAGAACAGCGTGTTACCACCGGCCAGCCAGCCAATGCGCCCACGCAGCGAGGCCAGATTATCAATATCAGCACCGCAATCCCATGAGCTGTTGGGGCAGGGCTCTATCCCGGTGATGTCGGTTTTCTGATAGCTCAGTTCAGCGCCGTAAACCATGTTGCCTCTCTGACCATTCCAGCCCAGAAGGAGCCCAAAGCCATGGCCATCCAGATCGCCTTTGCCGTCACCCGGGAAAGAGTTTCCCGTAAAGCTGAAGGTTCCATCATAGCTGCCAGCCGCTTTCATCCCGGTCAAACCGGCATAGAAACCGCCCCAATCGGGCGCAATCGACGGAAGCACCTGCGGACTGGGCGCAGGCGCCAAATTGCCCGCAAGGGCTGGTGCCGTAAGGGCCAGAACAGAAAGTGCTATTAAGCCCGAATTGAGTTTCATGACAATTCCTCCAAACAACGATCAACTCACGGAAAAATTCTTTCGCCCGCTGCGCTCACTATAGCAGAAAAAACGCGCAAGTTTTAGGGGAAGCCCGGGGCGGTTGTCTGTATAGGCTGGAATCTTCCTATTGGGCCACAAGGGTGCATTGATGAAATGATCAAGCGTTGCAATGTCGCTTTCGCCCCGCAAAGGCCGGATTTTACCCGTGACAGGGTGAAATCATGACGTATAACGGCCCAAGACAGCAAATTTTTGAGGGGATGTTTGATGACAGAACAGCCAAAACGGCGCGGCCGAGGCGGCGGAGGGGCCGCCCGGCGCGCACGACGCACCGCGGTGAAAATCGAAACCGCGAAATATATCGAGCGCCAGATCCCCAATTACGAGATGCTGGATCAGGAAACGCTGGAGATCATTGAACACAACGCCGAAACCGTGCTGGAAGAGGTCGGGGTGAATTTCGTCGACAACCCCGAAGCGCTTGAGGTTTGGCGCAAAGCCGGTGCCATCATTGATGACGAGCGGGTGCGAATCCCCCGCGGTCTGGCGCGCAAGCTGTGCGCGACCGCTCCGGCCAAATTCACCCAGCACGCCCGCAACCCGGCGCATAATGTCGAGATCGGCGGCAATACCATGGTGCTGGCTCCGGTTTACGGCCCGCCCTTTGTGCGCGATGCCGATGGTGGGCGGCGCTATGCGGTGATGGATGATTTTATCAAATTCGTCAAACTGGGCTATATGTCGAAATATCTGCACCATTCCGGCGGCACGGTGTGCGAACCCACGGATATTCCGGTGAATAAACGCCATCTGGATATGCTGCATGCGCATATGGTCTATTCGGACAAGCCGTTTATGGGCTCGGTCACCGAACCATCGCGGGCGCTTGATTCGATCGAGATGTGCGAGATTTTGTTTGGCAAGGAATTCGTGCAGCAAAACAGTGTGATGACCTCGCTGATCAACATCAACTCGCCCCTGACATTTGACAGTATCATGATGGGCGCGATGGAGCATTACGCCCGCGCTGGCCAAGCCTGTATCGTGTCGCCTTTTATCGTTGGCGGAGCCATGGCCCCGGTGTCGGTGGTGGGCACGCTGACGCAGGTGCTGGCCGAAGTTCTGGCCGGGATCGCCTATAACCAGCTGATTCGCCCTGGGGCGCCGGTGATTTTCGGCTGCTTTGTGACCTCGATTGATATGAATTCGGGGGCACCGACCTTTGGCACGCCCGAGGCGACTCAGATTCTGAACGGCGCTGGACAGCTGGCGCGGCGGATGAATCTGCCGTTTCGCTCGGGTGGCGGGCTGTGTGGTTCGAAACTGCCCGATGCGCAGGCCGCGTTTGAAACCGCGCATACCCATAATGCGGCGCTGTTGGGCGGGGTGAATTTCATGCTGCATTCCTGTGGCTGGCTGGAAGGCGGGCTGGTGGCGAGCTTTGAAAAATTCGTCATGGATGCCGATCAGCTGGGGATTTTGCACCGTCTGGCAGCCGGGGTGAAGAGCGATGAAAATGCGCAAGCTATGGATGCGATCCGCGAGGTCGGGCCGGGCGGGCATTTTCTGGGCTGTCAGCACACGCAGAACAATTTCAAGGATGCGTTCTGGCGCACTGATCTGCTGGATTACAAGCCCTTCGAAACCTGGGAGGAAGAGGGGGCCCATGACACCGAGGCGCTGGCCAAGGCGCGGGTGGCCAAGCTGTTGAATGACTATCAGCAACCGCCGCTGGATCCGGAAATTGCTGCCAAACTTGAACAATATATCAAGGATAAAAAGGCCGCGATGCCGGATGCGTCTTATTAACAGACGGGCTTGAAACACAAATCCGCCCGGCGATCAGGGCCGGGCGGGTTTCATGCAAGAGGCCGTATCGCGGATTCAGGTCAGCGCATTGGCCTGTTTGTTGGTGGCCTGCAACAGGCGGGCTTCTCCCATCATCGCAATCAGCACCATAACATGGCGGGTGATGCTATAGCTGGCGTCCCCGGCTTTGCGTTTTTCTTCCAACAGGCGTTCTTCATTCACCAGCCGGACAATCGCTTGCCCTGGCGAAGGTGGCACCGCGCTGCGCAACAGGTGGCGCAAATCGCGACTGCGGTTATAATCGGAAATGCCAAACCGGGCGGCGCGGATCAGCATGCGCGGGCGTTGCAGGGATTTGAGCAGGCTCATCAGATCAGTCATTTTGCTATCTCCTAAGGTGTGTGCCACAATTAAAACACAATTATGCCGTGCGTTGCGCAAAATGGTTAATGCCGTTCGCTGCTTTCATAAATGTTTATGTTTTAGCAACAATGATTAACAATATCCTATTTTGTTAACTAACTGGAAACAATTAGGGGCAAAATTATGGCCTCCGAAAAATTCGGAGACGGTAAAGAAAGCAAAAAAGGAGACCTTTGATGGCAGCGCAGTTGGCACAATCGGTAAATTCTGTTCCCAGTTGGGTGCCGCAAGAGGCCTGGCGCTATCTGCGCCATACGTTGCAAGGCACCTCGATCCGGGCGGTGGCGCGCGAGGCGGGATGTCATGCCTCAACCGTGCTGCGCCAAATCAGACGCTTTGAAAATATGCGCGATGACCCATTGATTGATCAGGCGTTAAACACCCTCGGGCAGCAGCATTTTGCATTGAAACACCAGAAAAACCACAAGGATCGTAATAATATGACTGCACCAATCCGGCATTCTGAACTGAAAACTGATGATGCGACACTCAAAACCGAGGGTCGGCGTATTTTGCGGCGGCTGTCGGAAAATGGCGCGGTGCTGGCGATTGCGCCGGATATGGAAAAGGCCGTGGTGGTGCGGGAATTGCCCGGCGGCAAGACCACCCGCACCGCGGTTGTGGATCAACATATTGCGCAGGCGATGGCGCTGAAAGACTGGATTTCTTGCCGAAAAAATGGCCGAATCGCACGCTATTCGATCACTTCAACCGGGCGTTCGGCGTTGAAAAGGCTGCTGGCCGAGGCCGAAAATGCGCGTGCTGGTTTTGCCGAAGCGCAGGCCCCCTTTGCTGATCAACACCGGGATTTTGGCGCAAAAATGGTTAATGAACACGGGGTGCGCCGGGCGGTGCGCTACAATGCGGCAGAATCTCCGTTAACTATTTTGGCGCGGCGCAAGGATAAAACCGGCAAGCCGTTTCTGTCGGATGACCTGGTCGCGGCTGGTGAGCGGTTGCGCGAAGATTTCGAGCTGGCGCAGATGGGGCCGCGGGTGGCGCAGAACTGGGAGCGTTTCCTGACCGGCGGCGGGCGCGGTGGCTTTGCCAATGACAGCGGGGTGGGCGATGGGCCCAGCGGAGCGCGGGAACGGGTGTCCAAGGCGCTCAATGATCTGGGGCCGGGGCTGGGTGATGTGGTGTTGCGCTGCTGTTGCTATCTGGAAGGCATGGAGGCGGCCGAGCGGCGCATGGGCTGGTCGGCGCGCTCTGGCAAGGTGGTGCTGCGGATCGCGTTGCAGCGTCTGAAGCGCCATTATGATGAGCGCTACGGGCCGCATGGGCCGATGATTGGCTAGGAAAAACAAAAAGCCCGGCACATGAAGGCCGGGCTTTAACGTCTTGAAATCGCTTATTTTATGCGTTGGCTTTCAACCAAGCCAGAACGGTTTCAGGCGAAGACTCACCGTAAGGGTCCGCACCGTGATTGTCCTCACGCCCGGGCTCTTCGAACCAGGCTTCGACCACGCCATCTTTGACCACAGCCGCATAGCGCCACGAACGCATCCCGAAACCGATATTGGATTTGTCCACCAGCATCCCCATCAGACGGGTAAATTCACCCGCGCCATCCGGGATCACTTTGACGTTTTTCAGCTCCTGATTCTGCGCCCATTTGTTCATCACAAAGCTGTCATTGACCGACATACAGTAAATTTCATCAATCCCAAGCGCGGCGAAGTCAGCGGCACCATTTTCATAGCCGGGCAGCTGATAAGTCGAGCAAGTCGGGGTAAACGCGCCGGGCAGCGAAAACAGCACTACGCGCTTGCCTTTGAAATAATCATCGGTGGTTTTGTCTTCCCATTTAAAGGGGTTGTCGCCGCCGATGCTGTCATCGCGCACACGGGTGTGAAAGGTGATTTGGGGCAGGGTAACGCCGGTTTTCATCGCATAGTCCTTTGCTTTGAGGGTAAAGATTGCTTCTTGTTTGCAGTTTAGTATGATTCTAAACTGTAAGCAATCGCCAATGCCCGTAATCGGCGAATGCCCCGTGCTGCTGTGGTTGCGGGCTGGCCTTGTTCCCGCGGGAAAAATTTGCGATAAAGTGGTTTGGAATCTGCGACAACTTCAAGGGATGATCGGATGCGAGACCTGAAAATACCGGCGCAACGCCACCCCGAGAAGGCGCGCAAGCCCGATAATGCGCAGCCGAAAAAGCCCAGCTGGATCAGGGTCAAAGCCCCCGGCGGCAAGGAGTATGGCGAAACCCGCAAGATCATGCGCGACAACAAGCTGGTGACAGTGTGCGAAGAGGCCGGTTGCCCGAATGCTTCGGAATGCTGGTCTCAGGGCCATGCGGCGATGATGATCATGGGCGAGGTCTGCACTCGGGCCTGTAATTTTTGCAATGTCGCCACCGGCCGCCCCGATGCGCTGGACCCGTTCGAGCCCGGGCGCATTGCGCTGGCGGTCAAGAAACTGTCGCTGAACCATGTGGTGATTACTTCGGTGGATCGGGATGACCTGAAGGATGGGGGGGCGGCGCATTTCGCCCAGACCATCCGCGCCATCCGCCACCGCAGCCCCGGCACCACGATCGAGGTTCTGACCCCCGATTTCCTGCGCTGCCCCGATTCCGCACTGGAAGAGGTGGTGGCCGCCAAGCCCGATGTGTTTAACCACAATATCGAAACCGTGCCGCGGCTTTACCCCAGCATTTGCCCCGGCTCGCGCTATTTCTATTCGCTGCGGGTGTTGCAGCGGGTCAAGGAGATTGACCCCGAGATGTTCACCAAAACCGGTATCATGGTCGGCATGGGCGAAGAAGCAGGCGAGGTGCGTCAGGTGATGGACGATATGCGCTCAGCCGATGTGGATTTTCTGACCATCGGCCAGTATATGCAGCCCACCCCGAAACACGCCGCCGTGGCGCGTTTTGTAACGCCGGAGGAATTCGAGACCTATAAGAAGGCGGCTTATGCCAAGAAATTCCTGATGGTCTCGGCATCGCCACTGACGCGTTCGTCCCATCACGCCGGTGATGATTTCGCCCAGCTGCGGGCCGCACGGTTGCAAAAACTGGGGCGGGCGTAGCAGCTTTGCCTTGCAACCTGTTTAAATAAAACGCAAATCCGCTATGGCAGGCTGTTACTCATAGGCCCGATCCGGGCGCAGCACCAGCCAGATCAGGGCCGCTCCGGCCAAGGTCAAAAACGGGATCATCGCCAGATTGACCGATTGCCAGCCAGCCTCAGCATCCCCGCCCGAGCAATTCATCAACCCGCCCGAAGCCAGTGATGCCAGCGCCACTCCGCCAAACACCAGCATATCATTCAGCCCTTGCACCCGGCCACGCTCGGTCGGGTCATAGGATGCTGCCAGCATGGTGGTGCTGCCGATATAGCCAAAATTCCAGCCAACCCCCAACAGGATCAGCGCGATGTAAAATTGCTCCAGCTCGACCCCGGTCATTGACACCAGCCCGGCCGAGGCCAAAATCACCAGCCCGATGGAAATCACCCGCACCGCGCCCAGCCGGGCAATCAGATGGCCGGTGAAAAACGAAGGCCCATACATCGCCAGCACATGCGCCGAAACGATATTGGCCGCGTTACTGGTTTCAAATCCGCAGCCGACCACGGCCAGCGGTGTCGACGTCATCACCAGCGTCATCAGCGCATAAGATACCATGCCACAGATGATTGATACGGCAATCACCGGGGTTTTCAGCAGCTCCATCCGGCTGCGGCCTTTGGGCGCATCGTGATGGGTGTCATGGGTCAGCGGGATGTCGAGAAACAGAAACAGCAAACTGCCGACAAGATTGATGGCAATCGCCGCCAGATACGCCCCCAGAAACGGGAACACCATGGCATCCACGGTCAGCTTGACCAGCTGGGGGCCGATGATCGCGGCGATCAGCCCTCCGGCCAGCACATAGGAAATCGCTTTGGGTTGAAACCATGTCGGCACCGCATCGGCGGCGGCAAAGCGGTAAAACGCCTGCGCTGAGGCATAAACCCCGGTAGAAAACGACCCCAGCAGCAGCAGATAAAAGGATTGCTCGTAAATTGCATAGGCGCTGGTGATCGCCCCAAGGCAGCCAAACCCGGCCCCGGTGATAAAGCCAATGCGCCGGCCAAAGCGGTGCATGAAGGCCGAAAGCGGCGTGGCCGCCACCACATTGCCCAGAATGATCATGGTGATCGGCAGGGTGGCAAAGCAGGCATTGCTGGCCATACTCAGCCCGGCCAGGCCGCTCAGGGTGAAAAAGATCGGCATCTGGGCCCCCAGAAAGGACTGGGCCAGCACCAGAAGGGCAACGTTGCGTTTGGCAACCGGGGTGAGGATTTGCGTTTCCATACGCATTCTTTAACCGGGAAGCGGTGAGGGGGGAAGCCCTTATTGCTGCGATTGTTTGTCCAGCAAATGAATGAACGAGCCACAGACCGAGCCCCGCACCAGCCCCATCGGTCCCAGATCATTGCCTTCGGCATCCCGGGCGTGAAACAGCGGCTCCCCTTGGGCGCTGATGGTGCGGGCATAGTGGAATTCATGCGCCCGATAGGTTCCGGCAAAGGGGCCATCTGTGCTGACCACCTGCCGATAGCCCAGATGCAACTGCGGGTTGGCAAACGAAGTCTGCACATCCAACAACCCTAGCATCTGATGGCTGTGGCCTTTGGCATCCACCATGGTTTCGCCCAGCACCATATAGCCGCCGCATTCGCCATAAATCTGCACCCCACGCCGGGCGGCGTCCTGCATCGAGGCTTTGAACTGCGCCGCCGCGGCCAGTTGCCCGGCGTAAAGCTCGGGGTATCCGCCGGGTAGAAAAATCAGCTCGGCGTCTTTGGGGGCGGGTTGACCCCGAAGCGGCGAAAAAAACTGCAAGCTGGCCCCGGCGGCGCGCCAATCGGCCAGATGATGCGGATAGGCAAAGGCAAAAGCGTGATCCTGAGCAATGGCGATGCGCTGCGCTGGCGGCGGCGGCGCAGGAAAGGTTGGCGCATCGGGTAGGGGGCGGGCCAGCGTGGTCAGGGTATCCAGATCAATGGCGGCTTCGACGGCATCGGCGACCCGGTCCAGATAGGCGGGTAGATCGGGATGCTCGCTGGCCTGCATCAGGCCCAGATGGCGCGAGGGATGCGCCAGCCCCGCTTGCCGCTGCATCACGCCCAGCACCGGAATGCCCAGCGGCACCAGCGCTCGTTTCAGCATCGCCGCATGGCGGGGCGAGCCGACATTGTTCAGGATCACCCCGCCCACCGTCACATCATCGCGAAAACGCGCGAACCCGGCCAGCAGAGGCGCCACCGATTGCGCCATGCGGGCCGCGTCAATGATCAGCACCACCGGCAGGCGCAGGATCCGCGCCAGATCGGCGGTGGCGCCTTGGCCATCGGGGGGGGCTCCGTCAAACAGGCCCATCGCGCCCTCAACCAGCAGCAGCTCGGCCTCGGCCCCGGCGGCCAGCGCCTTGATCCGTTCGGGCTTCATCGCCCAACCATCCAGATTGGGGCAGGGGCGCTGGCACGCCGCCTGATGAAAACGCGGGTCGATATAATCCGGCCCAGATTTCGCCCCGGCCACCGCCACGCCCCGGCGATAAAGCGCACGCAACAGCCCCAGCGTCAGAGTGGTTTTTCCGGCCCCCGAAGCCGGAGCCGACAGGATGATGGCATGGCCCATGATGGCGCTCCTTGCAGATTCGCTTTCCCTTATGCCTTGAGTTTGGGCGGCGCAAAAGCCGATCTTGCCGATGCTGGGCTTGCCGATCCGGGTTTTGAACGCCATAAACGGGAGGTTATGAGCGATGCGCAACCCACAAGATTACGCCGGGGCTGGACCACCGGAGCCTGTGCCAGTGCTGCCACCAAGGCAGCGCTGATCGGCTTGTGGGGGGGCGCGTTTCCGCAGCTGGTCTCGATCACCTTGCCCCGGGGTGAGCGGCCCATTTTCGCGGTGATCCGCCCCCGCTCCGGCCCCGGCTGGGCCGAGGTGGGCATCATCAAGGATGCCGGGGACGACCCCGATGTGACCCATGGCTGCGAAGTCAGGGTGCGGGTCAGCGTTGAGGTGGGCTCTGCCGGTGTGCAGTTTCGGGCCGGAACCGGGGTGGGCACCGTCACCCGTCCCGGGCTGCCGATTGCAGTGGGGCAACCGGCGATCAACCCGAAACCGCGCGAGCTGATGTGTGGCGTGGTGCGGGAGTTGGCTGAGAAATACCATGAAGAACCCAATGTAAGCATTTGTATTTCCATCATAAATGGCGATAAGCTGGCCAAGCGCACCTGGAACCCCCGCCTTGGCATTGTCGGGGGGCTGTCGGTGTTGGGCACCACCGGCATCGTGCGCCCGTTTTCCTGTTCGGCCTGGATTGCCTCTATCCAGCGCGGGGTGGATGTGGCGCGGGCGATGCAGTGCCCACATGTTGCCGGCTGCACCGGGGCGACCAGTCAGGCGGTGGTGCAGGCGCATCATGGCCTGCCGGAACAGGCGATGCTGGATATGGGCGATTTTGTTGGCGGATTGCTGAAATATCTGCGCCGCCACCCGGTGCCACGGCTGACCATTGGCGGAGGCATCGGCAAAATGACCAAGCTGGCGCAGGGCGCGGTGGACCTGCATTCAAAACGCTCGCAGGTGGATTTTGAAAAGCTGGCCGATTGGCTGGGTGATCCTCGGATTGCCAAGGTGAACACTGCCCTGCAAGCCTATGAAATAGCTGGGGAAAAGATGGCTGATCTGGTGGCAAACCGGGCTTTGATGACTGTGCGCAAGCAGTTGCGCGATGCCCGGATTTCCCCGGACATCATCATCATTGACCGCGCTGGCCGGATCATTGCGCAGGCCGCAGAATGAAGCTGTTATTGCTGGCCGGAACCCATGAGGCCCGGCAGTTGGCCGCGCTTTTGGCACAAGAGCGCCGGGTGACGGCAATCGCCTCGCTGGCCGGGGTCACCCGCCAACCAGAACCTTTGCCCATCCCTACCCGGATCGGCCGTTTTGGCGGGCGGGCCGCTTTTGTTGAATATCTGCACCGGGAAGGGATTGAGGCGCTGCTGGATGCGACCCATCCTTTTGCGGCGAAAATCAGCCAACGCTGTGCCGAGGTGGCTCGGGAAATGGGTTTGCCGCATCTGCAACTCCTGCGCCCGCCCTGGCGACCCAGGCCCGGGGATGATTGGCATTTCATTGACCATGAAGGTCAGGCCGCCGAGCATATCCCCTCCGGGGCCACCGTGCTGTTGGCCACGGGCAGCCAGAGCCTGCACCGGTTTGACAATATGCCGGATCGCCATCTGATTTGCCGTCAGATCAGGGCGCCAAAGGGGGCGTTCCCGCATGAAAACGGCGAATACCTGATTGGACGCCCGCCCTTTTCAGTGGACCAGGAAATCCGGTTGTTCAAACAGCGCGGCATTGATTGGCTGGTGGTGAAAAACGCCGGGGGGCAGATGAGCCAGAGCAAATTGCTGGCGGCGCGGGCGCTGGGGATTCCGGTGCTGCTGATCAACCGCCCGCCCGCGCCGGATTGCGCAAGGGTTGAAACGGTGCAGGCGGCGCTGAGCTGGGTCAGGGGGCTATGATGCGGATCATCACCGGTGCGGATTGCGTGGCCGAGGGGGCCGATTTTCTGGCCGCTCGGGAGCCGAAATTTTTCGAGGTTCTGGCCCAGACCGGTCCGCTGCCTTTGCGGCTGCGCCCGGACGGGTTTGCCGCGCTGTTGCAGGCGATTGTGAGTCAGCAGATCTCGGTGGCGGCGGCCTCGGCAATTTGGGAACGGATGCAGGGGGCTGGCCTGACTGAGCCGGGCGCAATTGCGCGGGCCAGCGATGAGGTCTTGCGCGGCTGTGGCTTGTCGCGTCCGAAAATCCGCTATGCAAGGGCGCTGGCGGTGGCGGATATCGACTATCCGGCACTGCGCCATGCGCCCAGCGATCAGGTGGTCTCGACCTTAACCGAACTGCCAGGCATTGGCCGCTGGACCGCAGAGATTTACGCGATGTTTTCGCTGGGTCATGCGGATGTGTTCGCCGCCAATGATCTGGCGCTGCAAGAGGCGGCGCGGCTGCTGTTTGGGCTGGAAACGCGCCCCACTGAACGCCAACTACGGCAAATGGCACAGGATTGGAGCCCGTGGAGGGCGGTTGCAGCCCGGCTGTTGTGGGCGTATTACCGGCTGGAAAAACAAAGGGAAGGCATAAGATGATACGTGACCTTAGCGGCATGCGTCAGGGCGCGGCCTCGGGCAAGGCCCGTTCGATGCTGATTTTTCTGCATGGCTATGGTGCAGATGGTGATGATTTGATGGGGCTGGCCAAGCCGTTGGCCCCTTATATGCCGGATACGGTTTTTGTTTCACCTGATGCACCAGAGCTTTGCGCCGGTGATGCGGGCGGTCGGCAGTGGTTTTCGGTGCCCTGGATTGACCAGAGCAGCGAAGAGGACGCGGTTCGGGGGATGCGCCAATCGGTGATGGATTTGAATGCCTATATTGATAAAGTGGTTGAGGAAGAAGGCGTAACTATCGAGAATACCGTCCTTTTTGGTTTTTCCCAAGGAACAATGATGGCCCTGCAACTGGCTCCGCGCCGCGATGAAGTCTTTGCTGCTGTGGTCGGGTTTTCGGGCCGTCTGATGTTGCCTGATGAGTTGCGTGATGAGGTGATCTCTTTCCCGCCGGTGCTACTTCTGCACGGGGAAAAAGACGATGTGGTGACGCCCGAGGCGTTGAACAAAGCGGAATTTGCCCTTTCGACGCTGGGCTTTGAGATTTACCCCTATATCATGCAAAATACAGGGCATGGCATCAGCAGCGATGGCTTAAGTGTCGCAGCTGGATTCATGCGCGAAAAACTGGGCATTGAAGGAGACCCGAAATGACACGCACTCTGGACAGCAAACGCCGGGCTCCGGCTTCGGGCAAGGCGAAATCTCTGGTGATTTTCCTGCATGGCTATGGCGCTGACGGGCAGGATCTGTTGGGGTTGGGCGAAATTCTGGCACCACATATGCCGGATACGGTTTTCGTTGCCCCGGATGCGCCGGAAAAATGCGCCGGCAATCCGATGGGGTTTCAGTGGTTTCCGATCCCGTGGATTGATGGCTCGAGCGAGCAGGATGCGGCGGCTGGGATGCAGCGTGCGGTCGATGATCTGAACGCCTATCTGGATCAGGTGATGGCTGAGGAGGGGATTGGGGCCGAGAACACGGTTTTGTTTGGATTTTCCCAAGGCACAATGATGGCGTTGCATGTGGCCCCGCGGCGCAAAGCGCAATTTGCGGGCGTGGTCGGGTTTTCGGGCCGGTTGATGTCGCCCGAATTGCTGCAAGATGAAATGGTTTCGAAACCGCCGGTGATTTTGGTGCATGGCGATCAGGATGATGTGGTGCCGGTGCAGTCCTTGAATGAGGCTGGGGATGCGTTAACCTTGGCCGGATTTCAGGTTTATGCTCATATCATGGAAGGCACCGCACATGGCATCGCCCCGGATGGGCTGAGTGTTGCTGTGGCGTTTATGCGGGAAAAACTGAATATTTCTTAGGAATAGGGCGTAACAGTCTGGCATGTAAGGATTTTTTAAAATCCTTGCCAAAAATCTTGTAAGATTTTTGGCTGGTTCCCGCCGTTGTGCGACACCAGAAGCGGTTATCGGGGTGCTCTGGCCATCTTTGTTTTGCTCTATCGGCCAAATTAAGGCATGATGGGGTTGCACGGGGCAAGATTTGCGCAGCAGTCCAACCCCTTGGGCTGGAAAAGGTAAGCATAATGGCAACACGCGTTATTCCGGTTGAGATTTTCGACCTGGTCATTTTCGGCGGCACCGGAGATCTGGCCCGGCGCAAGGTGATTCCGGCGCTGTATCAACGCTTTGTTGCTGGCCAGATTCCCGAAGGCGCGCGCATCATCGCCGCCGCCCGTTCCGATCTGGACGATACCAGCTTTCGCAAACTGGCGAAACAGGCGATCACTGAACACACCGAGGACAGCACTCAAAACGCCAGCAAGCTCAAAGCCTTTCTGGCCATGCTCAGCTATCTGAAAATCGACGCGCTGGGGTCTACCGGCTGGGCCGCGCTGGCCAAAACCATACGCCGCGATGTGGTGCAGGCGTTCTATTTTTCGGTCGGCCCCAGCCTGTTTGGCCCGCTGGCCGAGCGGCTGAGCAAATACGAAATCTCCGGCCCCCAGGCGCGTATCGTGGTGGAAAAACCCTTTGGCCATGATCTGCAAACAGCGCAAGAGCTGAACCGGGTGTTGGCGCAATCCTTTGATGAACATCAGATTTACCGCATTGATCACTATCTGGGCAAAGAAACCGTGCAAAACCTGATGGCGGTGCGTTTTGCCAATATCTTGTTCGAACCTCTTTGGAACGCACAATATGTGGACCATATCCAGATCACCGTGGCCGAAACCGTTGGGATTGACGGGCGCGGAGCTTATTATGACAAATCCGGCGCGATGCGCGATATGGTGCAGAACCACCTGATGCAGCTTCTCTGTCTGATCGCGATGGAGCCCCCCGCCCAGTTTACCCCGGATGCAGTGCGTGATGAGAAGCTCAAAGTCATCCGGGCGCTTGATCAGGTCGCCCCTGAGGACATCGTGCGCGGGCAATATCGGGCCGGGGATGGAAGCAATTCTTATCTGGAGGATTGCGAAAACCCCGACAGCACCACCGAAAGCTTTTTGGCCATAAAGTTGCATTTGTCGAATTGGCGCTGGAATGGAACGCCATTTTACCTGCGCACCGGCAAACGCCTGCGGGCCCGCAAAAGCGAAATCGCGGTGGCGTTCAAATCCCCGCCGCATATGATCTTCAAGGATCAGCCTGATCACCTCAGCAACGAATTGCTGATCCATCTGCAACCCGATGAGGGCATGGATTTGCGGGTCACGATCAAAGAGCCCGGCCCCGGCGGGATGCGCCTGATGGATGTGCCGCTGGATATGAGCTTTGCCGATGCGCTGGGGGAGGCCGCCGATGCCATCACCGATGCGTATGAACGCCTGGTGATGGATGTGATCCGCGGCGATCAGACCCTGTTCATGCGCGGCGATGAGGTCGAGGCCGCTTGGGCTTGGGTCGATCCGCTGATTGCCGCTTGGCAGGCGCGCGCGGATGTGCCCCAACCTTATGATGCGGGCAGCGCCGGGCCCGCAGATTCGCTGATGCTCATGCATAAAGATGGACGCCGTTGGAGGGAGATTTCCTGATGAAAATAATTAAATATCCTGATGCCGAAATGATGGCCATGGATCTGGCCACCGATCTGGCCAACCAGCTGGGCCGTTGTCTGAGTGAAAAAGAGCGGGTCACCTTCGTGGTGCCCGGGGGGCGCACGCCGGGGCCGGTTTTTGATGTCCTGTCCGGGGTGTCTCTGGATTGGGAGCGGGTGGATGTGCTGCTCTGTGATGAACGCTGGGTGGGAGAGGACTCGTCGCGTTCCAACACCCGCATGTTGCGTGAACGCCTGCTGGTGGATCAAGCCGCCAATGCCCGGCTGATCCCGCTCTATCAACCGGCTGAACAGCCCGAAGAGGTTGTGGAGGAACTGGCGCAGGTGATCGAGCCGCTTTTGCCGATTGATGTGCTGCTGCTGGGGATGGGGCGGGATATGCACACCGCTTCGTTGTTCCCGGATGGCGACCGGCTGGAGGCCGCATTTGATCCGCACGCCCCGATCCTGATGCCCATGCGCAGCCCCAGCGCCAAGGACACCCGCCTGACCCTGACGGCGCCGGTGTTGATGGGGGCCACGATCACCCATATCCTGTTCACTGGCAAAACCAAAAAGAAAGTGCTGAAAACCGCGCGCAAGCTGAATGATCCGCTGAAAGCGCCGATTTCCGCGTTTCTGAGAGGTGCAACCGTGCATTGGACTCCATAATGCCGGTTTGGCGTGCGCTGCAGGCGGCCCGAAAATGCGGTGAAACGCAGCCAATCCTGTCGCTGTTTGACAACCACTCCCCCCCCGGCGAGCGGGCGGCAGATTTCTCCTGTCATTGCGGCGAGATGCTGTTTGATTATTCCAAAACGAGCATTGATGCCGACAGCCGCGCTTTGTTGCTGCAATTGCTGGCGCAGGCCGATATTGCCGGGGCGCGGGAGGCAATGTTTACCGGCGCGAAAATCAACCGCACCGAAAACCGTGCCGTGCTGCACAGTGCGCTGCGCAATCTCGAGGGCACCCCCGTTTTTGTCGATGGCACCGATGTGATGCCCGAGGTTCTGGACACGTTGCACCGGATGCAGGATTTCGCCGAAGCGGTGCGCAGCGGCCGGTATCAGGGGCAGGGCGGGGCGATCACCGATGTGGTCAATATCGGCATCGGCGGCTCTGATCTCGGCCCTGCCATGGCCTGCCGGGCGCTGGCCCCTTACCATGACGGCCCGGCCACGCATTTTGTTTCAAATGTGGATGGGGCGGATATTCATGATACATTACAGGGTCTTAACCCGGAAACCACGCTGATCATCGTCGCGTCCAAGACCTTCACCACCATCGAAACCATGACCAACGCGCACACCGCGCAGCGCTGGATGGCCGCCAAAGTCGCCGACCCGGCCCGCCAATTCGCGGCGTTGTCCTCGGCGCTGGATAAAACCGCCGCCTTTGGCATTGATCCGGCGCGGGTGTTCGGCTTTGCCGATTGGGTCGGGGGGCGCTATTCGCTGTGGGGGCCGATCGGGCTGTCGCTGATGCTGGCGATCGGGCCGGAGCGTTTTCGCGCGTTTCTGACCGGCGGGCAGGCGATGGATGACCATTTCCGCACCGCGCCCGAGGATCAGAACATGCCGATGCTGCTGGCGCTGGTGGGGATCTGGCATCATCAGATCTGCGGTTATGCCAGCCGCGCCGTGCTGCCCTATGATCAGCGCCTGCAACGCCTGCCAGCCTATCTGCAACAGCTGGAAATGGAGAGCAACGGCAAATCGGTGGCGATGGATGGCCAGCCTCTGGCGCATGGCGGCGGGCCGCTGGTCTGGGGCGAGCCGGGCACCAATGGCCAGCACGCCTTTTATCAGCTGATCCATCAGGGTACGCAGGTGGTGCCGTGTGAATTCATGGTGGCCGCCAACGGGCATGAGGCCGATCTTGCCGGGCAACATCAGTTGTTGCTGGCCAACTGTCTGGCGCAATCCGAAGCGTTGATGCGCGGCCGTTCGCTGGATCAGGCGCGTCAGATCATGGCGGATCGGGGGCTGACCGGGGACGCGTTGGAAACGCAGGCCCGCCACCGGGTTTTTCCCGGCAACCGGCCCTCAACCACGCTGATTTACCCAAGGCTGACTCCGTTCGTTCTGGGCCAGATCATCGCGCTTTACGAACATCGGGTGTTCGTTGAAGGGGTGATTTTGGGGCTGAACTCGTTTGATCAATGGGGGGTGGAGCTGGGCAAAGAGCTGGCCAAGCAGATGCAGCCGCTGCTGAGCGGTGAAGGCTTGGCTCAGGGCAAGGATGGTTCGACCCGGATGCTGGTGGATTACATTCGGGAGAAGGCCTCTGCATAAGGCTGCGCACTTTTGAACTGTCCTGCCGGGCCTAACGGCCGGGCGGAATGATGAAAAGGGGCGAGGCTCCATGCAGAGGTCTTGGGGGCTGTGTTCCCACCCGCCACAAAAAAGCCCCGCAAACCGCAGTTTGCAGGGCTTTGAGCATTGAATGGGCCGCGAGATCAGCGGTCTTTGACATCCACATAAGCGCGTGCGCGTTCGCCCTGATACAGCTGACGCGGACGGCCGATTTTCTGATGGGGATCGTCCAGCATTTCTTTCCACTGCGCAATCCAGCCCACCGTGCGGCTAAGCGCAAAGATCGGCGTGAACATCGAGGTTGGGAACCCCATCGCTTCCAGAATGATGCCGGAATAGAAATCCACATTCGGGAACAGCTTTTTCTCTTTGAAATACGGATCTTCCAGTGCCGCGGCTTCCAGCGCCTTGGCCACCTGCAATTTCGGGTTGTTCTCAATTCCCAGCAGGTCCAGCACCTCATCCGCGCTCTGTTTCAGCACCGTGGCACGCGGGTCAAAGTTTTTGTAAACCCGGTGGCCAAAGCCCATCAGGCGGAACGGATCATTCTTATCCTTGGCACGGGCGATAAATTCCGGGATGCGATCGACCGAGCCGATTTCTTCAAGCATCTCAAGACAGGCCTGATTGGCCCCGCCATGCGCCGGACCCCACAAACAGGCGATCCCGGCGGCGATACAGGCAAACGGGTTGGCCCCGGAAGACCCGGCCAGCCGCACGGTCGAGGTCGAGGCGTTTTGCTCGTGATCGGCGTGCAGGGTAAAGATGCGATCCATGGCACGGGCCAGAATGGGATCAACCTCGTAATCCTCGGTCGGAACCGAAAAACACATGCGCAGGAAATTGGCGGCATAGTCCATATCATTGCGCGGCGACACAAAGGGCTGGCCTTGCGAATATTTGAACGCCATCGCTGCGATGGTGGGCATTTTGGCGATCATGCGGATCGAAGCGACCTCGCGCTGATGCGGATCATTCACATCCAGCGAATCGTGATAAAACGCCGACATCGCGCCAATCACCCCGGTCATGATCGCCATCGGATGCGCATCGCGGCGGAATCCGTTGAAGAATTCTTTCATCTGCTCATGCACCATGGTGTGATTGGTGACACAATGCTCGAAGTCTTCCAGCTCGGTCTCCGAAGGCAAATTACCGTAAAGCAGCAGATAGCAGACCTCAAGATAATGCGATTTTTCGGTCAGCTCGCCGATTGAATAACCGCGGTGCAGCAAAATCCCGGCCTCGCCGTCAATATAGGTGATCGAAGAATCACAAGACGCGGTCGAGGTAAAACCCGGATCATAGGTAAAAACATCGCCATCGCTATAAAGTTTACGGATATCAATGACATCCGGCCCCTCGGTGGGCGAATAGATCGGCAATTCCAGGGTCTTGCCGTTAAAGCTCAGGGTGGCCGTTTTCTTGCTGTCGGTCATGTTTGTTCTTTTTTCCTATCGTTGTCCGGCCAGCAGTGAATGCCGCCAGAATGCGGTTGTCTTGGTTGCCAAGGCAAAAGCGCCCTAGCCAATGGCATCAGTCAGGCGGGCAATGGTTTCATCCCGCCCGATAACCAGCATCATGTCGAAAACACTAGGGCAGGCGGTACGCCCGGCCAGTGCCGCCCGAAGAGGCCCTGCAATCTTGCCAAATTTGGCTCCATTGTCTGCGGCCACCTGTGTGGCCAGCTCTTCTAAGGCGTTGCGGGTCCAGCTAACATTTTGCAGCGGCGGCGTCAATTGCGTCAGTATACCACGGGATACGTCATCCAGCATTTTG
>PDSA01000048.1 GCA_002748285.1 Rhodobacterales bacterium | reverse complement strand
AACCGCGCCAGCGGCTGGTAGTGGGTGATATCAAAAATCCCGTCTTTCAGACAGTCATCACGCAAATGCACCCCGACGACTTCGCCAATTACCATCAGATTGTCATCGCCTCGCAACCGGATGATCTCGACCAGCTTGCATTCCAGCGCCGCCGGAGCCTCGACCACCCGGGAACAAGCAATGGTTTCGCAGGCGGCCCGGGCAATGCCGGCATGGGTGAATTCATCACCGCCGGCAGGATCCGCAATCGCGGTGGCATTCATCACATCGCGCATCTCATAGCCAACCATATTGACGCAAAACTCCCCGGTTTCATCAATATTGGCCACGCTGTCCTTGCCCAGATGGCGATCCGGTTTTCTGGAGCTTGAGCAGAACATCACCTGCGGCGGCTGATAGGCCACGGCGTTGAAAAACGAATAAGGCGCCAGATTGTCGATCCCGTCTTTGTTGCGGCTCGAAATCCAGCCAATCGGGCGCGGCGTGACAATGGCCGAAAACGGGTTGTATTTCAGGGGGTGGCCGTCTTTGGGTTGATAAAACATGGCGCAGGGCTTTCTTCAGGGTTTGAACAGCCCTTAGCGCCATGTTAGGTCCAAGGCCAGAAAAAAAGAGGAATTGACCGGGGTGATTGAGCTTTCCCAGGAAACAAGCGATGATTTTTATGAGGTCGAAGCGCTTTATGATCTGTGTTTCGCCCCGGGGCGTGAGGCGTTGTCGTCATACCGGTTGCGCGATGGCGTCGACAAGGTGGCCGAGCTGTCGCTGGTGGCACGGGAAGAGGGCACGCTGGCCGGGGCAATCCGCTATTGGCCCGTGCGGGTTGGCGGGGCTTTGACGCTGTTGCTGGGGCCGGTGGCGGTGCATCCGACGCATCAGGGCGAAGGGCTGGGCGGCTATCTGATCCGCCAGAGCCTGCAACGGGCCAAGCAGGGCGATTGGCAGCGGGTGCTGTTGATTGGCGATGCGCCTTATTATACGCGTTTTGGCTTTGAGCTGTTGCATGGGGTGGAGATGCCACCGCCGACCAACCCGGAACGGGTGCTGGGCTATGAGCTGGTCCACGGGGCTTGGCAGGGGGTTTTGGGTGAGGTTTGCAGGGTTTAGCTTTGCATTTTAATACATTGCAATTAAACAATATAATCGAATAAAATACACAATTTATGGCCTTTATTCCCCTTGGGTTGAGACAAAAAGCGGAGGGTTGCGCCAGCCTGGGTAGGCGCAGAATGCGCCTGCCGAGGGGCAGGCAGGCGCAGCCCGGCCTATCGGCCGGGCGGGGCAGATCAGAGGAACGCATCTCTCATCCGTTCAGCGGTTACAGCGGCGCAAACGCACAGGTGAAATGACGCATCAATTTCGGCTCTTTGATGATTTTGAACCCCTGTAGCGTGTCCTTGACCTCGGCCAGTTCAGCAAAGCATTCGATGATATAATCCGCGTGCGACTGAGTATAAGTGCGGCGGGGAATGGCCAGACGCACCAGATCCATCGCTGCCGGAGTCTCGCTGCCATCGGGGTGGCGGCCAAACATCACCGTGCCGATTTCGCAGGATCGGATGCCGCCGATTTCATAAAGCGCCACCGCCAATGCCTGACCCGGATAATGCAGCGGCGGAATATGGTCCAGCCAGCTGCGAGCATCAATAAACACCGCATGCCCCCCGGCGGGTTTGACCACCGGCACGCCAAGGGCTTCGAGCCGTTCAATGATGTATTCATTGGTGCGGATGCGATAGCGCAAATAGTCTTCGTCGATGATTTCCTGCAAGCCCTGCGCAATCGCCTCCAGATCGCGCCCCGCCAGACCGCCATAGGTGGGGAAGCCCTCGGTCTGGATCAGCCGCGACCGGGCTTGTTCGGCCAGATCGGCATCATTCAGCGCCAGCCAGCCACCGATATTGGCAAACGCATCCTTTTTGGCGCTCATTGTCATGCCATCGGCATCGGCAAAACATTCGCGCACAATGTCTCGGATGCTGCGCTCCTGCTGACCCGGCTCGCGCTGTTTGATGAAATAGGCGTTTTCGGCGAACCGGCAGGCGTCAATAATGAAAGGGCGGCCATAAGCATGAGCGATGCGGGCGGTTTCGCGGATGTTTTCCAGACTGACGGGCTGGCCGCCGCCGGCATTGTTGGTGATGGTCGTCATCACACAAGGCACGTTATCCCCATGTTTTTGCAAGTATTTCTCTAACTTCTCCAGATCCATATTGCCCTTGAACGGATGCAGGTTGGCGGGGTCTTTGCCCTCATCAATCACCAGATCATCGGCGGTGGCACCGCTGGCCTCGATATTGCCGCGGGTGGTGTCGAAATGGGTGTTTGACGGGATGAATTTGCCCGCACCGCCCAGCAGAGCGAACAGGATTGCTTCGGCTGCGCGGCCCTGATGGGTGGGGATGATGTGGTCAAAGGGCATCAGATGATGCACCGCCTGACGAAAGCGCTCATATGAGGGCGAGCCGGCATAGCTGGCCTGAGTCAGCAATGCCTGACGTTCCGGCCGGCTGGTCATGCGGATCGGTTCGACGGATTTGATGCGAAAGGGCTCAATAATGGTTTTCATCGGGCTCTCCTATGGTTTCAGCCCCCGAAAAACCGTGGCAACCGTTACACGACAAAGGAGGCCAGCGCCGCGGTTGCCGCCATTTTGTGCGTGCCGCGCTCAGCGCCCTTGAGGTTGCCTGAATAATCTGAAATTTTTGCCCCGCCCGGTCAAGGCAAAAATGCACGGGCAGGGCTATGGTGAAGTTTTCTATTGTTCTTGCCTCCAGCTTTCAGTAACCCCGCAATTATGAACAAAAATCTGTCCAGGCGATTTATCTTGAGTGCATTGCTGGCGGGGGTCTCGGCCCCGGCGCTGGCGCGGGCCCCTTTGTCATCGCTGCGGCCCCACCCGCGCTCTGGCACGCCCGCAGTTCCTGCCGCCCCCCCTTCGGTCAAAGCGCTGATCCAGCGGGCGCGGTTGGGCGGTAAGGTCAGCTTTGTCGTGGCCGATGCCAAAACCGGGCGGGTGTTGGAAACCAACAAGCCACTTTTGCCCCAGCCCCCGGCCAGCGTGACCAAAACCATCACCGCGCTTTATGCGCTGGATGCGTTGGGGCCGTATTTTCGCTTCAAGACCCGATTGATGGCCACCGGGCCGGTTCAAAACGGGCGACTGGCCGGAGATCTGGTGCTGGTCGGGGCAGGGGATCCCAGCCTGACCACCGATGATCTGGCCGAGATGGCCGCAGCGCTGAAACGGGCCGGGGTGCGTGCCATCAGCGGCAAGTTCAAGGTCAACATTGCTGCTTTGCCCTATATCAGAAGCATCGACAGTGGCCAGCCCGAGCATCTGGGCTATAACCCGGCGGTGGCGGCGCTGAATCTGAATTTCAACCGGGTGTATTTCGAATGGAAGCGTCGCGGCGGGGGCAGCGGGCGTTATGACATCAGCATGGATGCCCGCACGGATCGTTATCGGCCCCGGGTCAGCTCGGCCAAGATGCGGGTGGTGAACCGGGAATTGCCGGTTTACACCTACAAGGATGCCGCAGGGGTGGACAGCTGGACAGTGGCGCGCCGGGTTCTGGGCAAGGGCGGCGGGCGCTGGCTGCCGGTGCGCAAACCGCATCTTTATGCCGGGGATGTGTTTCGCAGCATGGCGCGGGCTCAGGGCATCCGGCTGCCGGCGGCGATCGAGGGCAAAGCTGCACTCAAGGGCCGGGTTCTGGTGCAGCATAACAGCGATGAGTTGCCGGTGCTGCTGAGGGGATTGTTGAAGTATTCCAATAACATGACAGCCGAAACCATCGGCATGACCGCCAGCGCAGCACGGGGGTATCATGTGCGCTCGCTCAAGGGCTCTGCCAAGGAAATGACCAAATGGAGCACATCCCATTCCGGGGTGAAAAAATCCAGATTTGTGGATCATTCCGGGCTGGGGGCGGGCTCGCGGCTGACGGCGTCGGATATGGTCTCGGCGCTGGTGAAACAGGGGCCGAACGGGTCGCTGGCGCATTTGCTGAAACATATTCCGATGCGCGATGGGCGCGGCAAGGTGATCAAGGGCCACCCGATCAGGGTTTACGCCAAAACCGGGACGCTGAATTTCGTTTCGGCGCTGGCGGGGTATGTGAATGCGCCGGATGGTCGGCAGCTGGCTTTTGCGATTTTTGCGGCGGATGAAAAACGCCGGGCCGGGTTGGCGAAATCGGATCGGGCTGCCCCGAGGGGGCATAAAAGCTGGAACAAAGCGGCCAAGCGGTTGCAGCAGGAACTGATCGAACGCTGGGTGGCGGTTTATGGGGGGTAGGCCGGGCCTCTGGTGGCTTTGAAAATCACCCGCTCAACCGTTTTTGGGGCGCGGCTTTACCAGTCATTAACAGCTTGCCCCGTATGTTCGCAATATGTTCTTGGCGTTACAACGATTCATAAGGCTGTTGTCACGGCTGGCGGTTTTCAAACGGGGATTTGCTCCGTTTGGGGTGGTTTTGCTTGCAGCTCACAAAGCCCCGCCGCGATTAGACCCGTGCTTGGGCCGAGAATGGAGGGTATCAACCACTCGGCATCGGGCTGGCGAAAAGGGACTGCTGCCTTGGCCGGTTGGACCGCCAGAGCCTTTATCCATTTCAGGCCTGCCTCATGCTTTGCCGTTCAGGGCAGAATATGCCGTGCCCGGGCACCGCGTTCAATCGCTGCGCCATGCAGGCGGTCGATGTTCAGCTCATAGCGAATTTCTTCCAGCAGGCGCAGTTCGGGGTTGCGCAAGGTGCCATCGGCGGCGGCCACGTCACAGGCCAGCGCATAGGCGGTTTCGTAAAATCGCTCGGGCAGATCGTTGCGGATCAGGCCAAACAGGGCATCCAGCCCGTCTTCTTCGCCAAACAGATCGAACACGGTTTGCGAAACGGTTTTGATCCGGTCGACATCATAACCAGCAAACACTGGCAGATGGTTAACGATGGCCTGAATGGTCACCAATTCCGAGGTTCTGATATTCTGATCCGAGGCTGAGACCGCAATCATGACGGCGATGAGGCAATCTTGTGGGCTGAGGGGATTTGTTGTTTCACGCAACGGAGTTTTCCTGATTTTAGCTCATTTCTGTGGCCACAGATTATTGACGCCGGGCGGGTAGGGCAATAGGGACGGGGCAAAGCCTGTGACAATACCGCAAAAAACCGCCGAGGAAGTGTAAAAAATGTCCGATCTGCAAGACGCCGCAATGAATTCTAAAGCCTGGCCCTTTGAAGAGGCGCGCCGGGTGCTCAAGCGGCTCAATGGCAAGGCTCCGGAAAAGGGCTATGTGCTGTTTCAAACCGGCTATGGCCCCTCTGGCTTGCCCCATATTGGCACATTTGGCGAAGTTGCCCGCACCACCATGGTGCGCCACGCTTTTGAAACGCTCAGCGATATTCCCACCCGGCTGATCTGCTTTTCCGACGATATGGACGGGTTTCGCAAGGTGCCCAGCAATCTGCCCAATCAGGACATGCTGGCCGAAGATCTGAACCTGCCCCTGACCCGGGTGCGTGATCCGTTCGGCACCCATGAAGGTTTTGCCCAGCACAATAATGCGCGGCTCTGCGCGTTTTTGGATGGTTTCGGGTTTGATTATGAATTTGCTTCGGCGACCGAGTATTACACCAGCGGCAAATTCGACGAAATGCTGATGACCGCGCTGGAGCGTTTTGACAAGATCATGGACATCATGCTGCCCACGCTGGGGGCGGAACGTCAGGCGACTTATTCGCCATTTCTGCCGATCTCGCCCAAAACCGGCCATGTGTTGCAGGTGCCAACCCTTGAGCGCAATGTGGAAAAAGGCACGATTGTATATGAGGAACCCGATGGCGAGCGCATCGAAATTCCGGTTACTGGCGGCCATGTGAAAATGCAGTGGAAGCCGGATTGGGGGCTGCGTTGGGCCGCGCTTGGGGTGGATTACGAGATGTCGGGCAAGGATCTGATCGAGAGTGTCACGCAATCCAGCAAAATCTGCTCCGCCCTTGGCAAGCGTCCGCCGGTCAGCCTGTCTTATGAGCTGTTCAATGACGAGCAGGGGCAGAAGATTTCGAAATCCAAGGGCAATGGGTTGACCATGGAAGAGTGGCTGAATTACGCGCCGCCGCAATCGCTGCAATATTTCATGTTCCAAAAACCAAAGACCGCCAAGCGGCTGTATTTTGACGTGATCCCCAAAGCGGTGGATGAGTATCACCAGCAGTTGCGCGGCTTTGCCGATCAGGATCTGAAAGCGCAGCTGGCCAATCCGGTGTGGCATATCCATGGCGGGCAGCCTCCGGCCAGCAATCTGGTGGTGCCCTTTGCCATGCTGCTGAACCTGGCCAGCGTGTCCGCGGCCGAGGATAAGGGCAAGATGTGGGGCTTTATCCAGCGTTATGCCCCCGATACCAGCCCCGAAACCCACCCGGATCTGGATGCGGCCGCGGGCTATGCGGTGAAGTATTATAAGGAATTCGTCGCCCCCAACAAAACCTATCGCGCCCCGGATGAGGCCGAGCGCAGCGCTTTGCTGGATTTGCAGGCCCGTCTGAAAGATTGGGATGGGCCGGCGGATGCGGATGCGCTGCAAACCATGGTGTTTGCGGTGGGCAAAGAGCATGGGTTCGAGCCGCTGCGCAACTGGTTCAAGGCGCTTTACGAAGTGCTGCTGGGGGCGTCGCAGGGCCCGCGTTTTGGTGGTTTTATCGCGCTATATGGCATTCAGGAAACGGTGGCGCTGATGGACAAGGCTCTGGCCGGAGAATTGCTGTAAGACAAAGGCGGGCGTTATGAGCAAGGCGGATCAACTGAAATGGGATGCGAAATACAGCCAGCCGGATCATCAGATTGAGGGCGGCGAGGCCAGCTATATGCTCAAACGGTTTGCCGATCAGGCCAGCGGCAAACGTGCCTTGGATGTGGCCAGCGGCACCGGGCGCAATGCGCTCTATCTGGCGGCGCGCGGCTTTGAGGTGGAGGCGCTGGATATTTCGCCGGTTGGCCTGCAGCGGTTGGAGCGCGAGGCGCAGGGGCTGACAGGCGTGGTGCAGACAAAGCAGGTTGATCTGGAGGGCTATGTACCGCCGCGCGATTGTTATGATCTGATCGTGGTCACCAATTACCTGAACCGCCCGCTGATCCCACATCTGGGCCGGGCATTGCGCCTGTCCGGCATTTTGGTGATGGACACGTTCATGGTGGACGAACGCAACCAAAAGAACACGCACCGGCCCGAATATCTGCTGAAACGCGATGAGTTTCTGGATTATTTCCACACCGGCTTTGAGGTGTTGCAATTCGAAGATTATTGCCGTGAGCCCAGCGGCTGCGGCATGTGGAAACAGGCGATTGCGGTGCGGCGCACAGGTTGAGCTTTTGAAGTTCAATATGCCAGAAAAAATTTTATTCTCAATTTATTGCGCATCTCGATTATTGCGCATCTCAATGAGTGTGTCTCATAAATAATAAAGCACCTAATCCTGCCAAATGGCGGGAATTCTGTTCAAGTAATTCCAGTGGTGAGCCGACCTTAATATACCTTTTGAATACCACAATCCTGCCAAAATCAGACTTCATGGGTTTAGATAGAGCTGCTAGGAGCAATGCAGATGAATGGACTAGGCCCGGATAATGCCTTTTGGATTGATGGAGAATGGATCGGTTGGGATAGCGTCATTGATCCTGAGGAAGACGAGTATAGCCGCCTTAAGCAACTTGAGCACGAGGCAGACCTGCGTATGCGATATCCAAAAGCTGATCTGAGTCTGATACCCTATTTGGAAGATTTGCTGGGCCTAGCGGAATCCTATTATTACGAAACAGGCAAACACCTCAATGTTTATGGCGATATTGGCGAGCTTTTCGGTGCAATCGCCTTTGGCATCAAACTCCACAAGAATAATGCCCAAGGTTCTGATGGCAGGCTCGGAAATGATTTTGTTGAGATAAAAACAATTTCCCCGATGAGCAGGAAAGAGCGCAAGATAGTGCGGTTGGACAGGCACTTCAGCAAGTTGCTCATGGTTAAAATCGACAATGATTTTCAGATTTACGGACGCCTTGTGAAGCGGGGTGATTTACTCAAAAGAACGGGTAATAAAACCAGCCATAATATGACGCTTTCATGGGGTCACATGCCCGGAGCGGATGGGTGTTTTACCTCATAGTTCATATTTGCTCCAAATAATACACCTTTGAAGCACTGGCCTGGAGGTTCTAGCCTTGCTCTGCTTGGCCAGAACCTCCCCCTTGCCGGACACCGTACGCTAAGGTTAATTTTGATTAACCCTTGTTTGTTAACTTCCCCTCTATTCGGGCCAGAGCCTGAATTTTTCAACACGAACCAACATTTGAGCGGATCTGTGGTGGGCTCTTCGGCCCCTGTGGCCTTGGTGCCATGTGTCATATGTTCCGATGATGTGAAAAGGGGTTAGGATGAACAAGGCAATCACCGATGGGCTGGTTTTTACACCGCCACAATTTGCAAATGGTCTGGATGTGTGGTCCAGCCAGGACGGCACGGCCGGCGCGGACACATATGAGAACGCCACCAATGCCGCGCTGGTGGCCGCGGATCAGGATTTTGGCGGCTGTCTGGAACTGCTCAAAACCAGCGCCACGCAAAAGCTGCGCTATATGGGCCAGACCCCGATTTTGCCGGGCTGTTATCTGCGCATCACCGCCCGGGTCAAGGCAGTCAGCGGCAATCTGGCAACGGTGCGGATTGCGGGCTGGGCCGGGGATGGCTCGGACAATCACGTTTCGGGGCTGGTCGAGGCCGGACCGGAAGCGACCATGACCAGCTATGGCGATGTGGTGACGGTTTCGGCGATTGTCGGCACCGGGGCGCGCAGTGGCGTGGATATGGTCTGGGGCAGTCAGCCGGTTTACGGCCATTTCGGTCTGGATCTGACCGGGCCCACCGGCGGGGTGGTGCGCATTGATGATATTGAAATCGAAGATGTCACCAGCGCGTTTTTGCGCGATATGATGGATTGGGTCGATGTCAAGGATTTTGGCGCGGTGGGGGATGGGGTCACCGATGACCAGCCCGCTTTTGAGGCGGCCGATGCTGCCGCCAATGGCCGCCGGGTGCTGGTATCGGCCGGCACCTATCATCTGGGGGATCATATGACCTTTGAAAACCCGGCCCGGTTCGAAGGCACCGTGACCATGCCCGCCGATAAGCGTCTGGTTTTGCTGAAAAACTTTGACCTGCCCAGCTATATCAATGCTTTTGGCAATGAAAAGCTGGCGCTGGAAAAAGCGTTGCAGGCGCTGCTGAATTTCTCGGATCATGAATCGCTGGATATGTGCGGGCGCCGGGTCGAGCTGGACGGACCGATTGATGTGCATGGCGTGGTGGGCAACAAAAATGCGTTTGCCGTGCGCCGGGTGCTGCGCAATGGGCAGCTCAATGCCGTGGCCAGTAATGGCTGGGATACCGAGGTGGTAACGTCCAACGGTACCTATTCCACCAGCGCCCCCAACACGCTGACCAATGTCGCCAATGTCGCCAATATCCCGATTGGGTCGCTGGTGACCGGCAATGGGGTGGGGCGCGAAGTCTATGTGCGCTCGAAAAACATCGGCGCCAATACCGTAACGCTGAGCCTGCCTTTGCATGATGCCGTGGGCACGCAGAATTACACCTTCACCCGGTTCAAATACATTCTGGATTTCAGTGGCTTTAATGCGCTCAGCCGGTTCCAGCTGGATAATGTCGAGCTGTTCTGCAACGGCATCGCCAGCGGCGTGATGCTGGCCCCCGGTGGGATGTTGCCAAAATTCCGGGATTGCGCGTTCATCAAGCCCAAGGATCGGGGGATCACTTCGATCGGCGCGGGGTGTCAGGGGCTGCAGCTGGACCGGTGCCAATTTGCCTCGAATGAGCAAGCCATGCGGGCGCAGGACCGCACCACCATTGCGTTGAATGTGAACAAGAACGACCCGAAATTGCGCGACAATCAGGTGCATCGTTTCGCTCATTTCGCCATTCTGGCCGGGCGGGGCAATGTGATCGAGGGCAACCACTGGTATCAGGGCGATGAGGAATCCAACGCGCTGCGCACCGCCGGGATTGTGTTTACCGGGGTGAATGTGCGCTCAATCGTCAATGGCAATTATATTGACAACTCTTTTGTTGAGATGAGCAATGAGCACGAGCCCGAGCCTGACAATGTCGATGGGTTCACCTTTGGCGGGTTGAACATTGTTGGCAATACTTTTGTGTCGATCAATGTCGCGCCCTGGTTCAAATGGATCGTGATCACCCCTTATGGCAGTGGCCATTCCTTGCAGGGGTTCCATGTGATCGGCAATACGATCCGGGCGCTCAATGGTCAGGTCGATCGGATCGAAGGGGTCGATACCAGCCACGCCACCCTTGATTTTGGTGCGATGCGCAATGTCAGCTTTGAGGGCAACACCTTCAACAACATCAATGACTGGACAATCAGCCCGGTGACTCTGGAGCATAATCAGGCTTCGGACAACAATATCTGGACGGTGGATTTCGCCCCCTATCTGCCCTTTGGCGGGTGGGCGCGCAAAGTCACCGCGGTGGTGGCGGATGGTCTGATCCGGGATGGCAATAACAGTCGGGTCACGGCCATGCCCTATACGGTGAAAGAGGTCGGGCCCAATCATGATCAGATCCGCCTGAACTGGCCAACCGCGTGCCGGGGTAAGGTGCAGGTGACGGCCCGGGTGGATCAGCCGACCTAGAGCCGGCCTTGCACAAAGACAGAACAAACAGCGCCGGTGTTCCGGCGCTGTTTTTGGGCCGATGCACGGGTGTTTTTGCCCATTTACAACAATAGATTGGTTATATTCTTCAAAATTGTTGTCAAAATCAAAACCTTTGCTATGCTGCCCCTACAGAGCGCCATCTAAGGTGCCGTGAAATAGTGGACGAGACGAGCAGTGTCTGATCCTGAAATCTCAAACTGCCGCGCCTTGCGGTTGGTTTTCGCTGTGGAGTTGCTCCATATGCGGGGTTTGGCCTGTTTGCCCTCGTTGAAAGGGTTTTCAGGACGTGGCTGATCGCAGCAAAAATCGGGCTTTTTCCAGGATGCTGGCGCAATACAAAGTCAGTAATCCTGATATGGTTGGGGTTCGGCGGGCTGAAATGGAGCTGGGCACGGGGGCCATCGCCTATCAGTTGAACGACCGTGGCGCGCGCAAGCTCTATCAGGCGCTGTCACGGCAAGCCGAAAAACCGCAGGAGGAGCGATAACATGCCCTCTCACAGTTTTACCGCGTTTCGCTGGACCGGCACCGGTTACAATTCGACCTACAACACCTCTTATGATGTGGTGATCACCGATGATGACCCGTCCTATGATGGCGGAATAGACTTCAATGAAAGTGTCAGTATTGATGGCGGCCCCCCGCTTTGGACATCCGGGGCGCCCTATGTGATCCGGGTGCCGTTTCAGGATGTGAATGGCAATCACCATGTTGAGGATTTTTATTTCTTCAATGCCGGTGGTGATTGGTATTTCGCCCCCGGTCCGGACTCGGATTTCACTGTAGGCTCATTTTTTGGCGTGTATCAAGGCCATACGGTGGGCTGGGATTATGATGATGTGGCCTGCTTTGTGCGGGGCAGTCTGATCCAGACCGATCAGGGGCCGGTTCCGGTGGAAAAGCTGCGCAAAGGGCAGGGGATTTGCACCCATGATGGGGGCAGCGAGCCTTTGCGTCTGGCGCTGAGCCGTAAGATCGGGGCCGCTGAGCTGGCCCGAAACCCCAAGCTGCGTCCGGTCCGGATCATGGCCGGCGCTTTGGGGGGCGGGCTGCCGGAACGCGATTTGCTGGTGTCGCGCCAGCACCGGATGCTGGTTTCGTCCAAAATCGCCAGCCGGATGTTTGGCCAGACCGAAGTGCTTGTGGCCGCGATCCGGCTCTGCGATCTGCCCGGGGTGTTTGTGGATGAGGAGATTGACGAAGTCGAGTATTTCCATCTGGTGTTTGACGAACATCAGGTGATCTATGCCGAAAACGCCCCGACCGAAAGCCTGTTTGCCTGCGGTCCTTCCTTATCCGCGCTGACCGATGCGGCTAAGAAAGAGCTGTTTGCGATCCTGCCACAGCTGGCCGAGCCCTTTCACCTGGTCACCGCCGCCCGTCTGATGCCTGATAACCGTTTGCAGAAACAGCTGATCCGGCGGCATCTGAAAAACGATCAGGCGGTGCTGGGGCGTGCCGATCCGGCAATGCCTCTGTGATTCCCCTCGGATGGCGCTTTTGGCGGCTGTTTCGGGCGGTGCGCTCAACAGCTCGTGGAAAATCCGACATAATTAGGTGAATTTCCGGTTATAATTTTTCGAAAATCCCGGTTTTTACGCAATATCTGCAACAGTGGCTATTTCCAGCGCCCAAAGCTGCCGTTAGTCTGGGTAGACATGAAATGACCTGGCAGAAACGATTCCGCCGGGCAAAAACCGAACTCTTTGGGAGGAGTATTTTAATGGATCGTCGCTCATTTTTGAGAACATCTGCGCTGGGTGGATCGGCTGCCGCTGCATCCGCACTGGCCGCACCCGCCTATGCGAAAGGCAAAGCCAAACTGGTTATGGTAACGGCTTGGGGCCGTGGCTTGGCA
>PDSA01000030.1 GCA_002748285.1 Rhodobacterales bacterium | reverse complement strand
TGGCGGAGACGAAGGGATTCGAACCCTCGAGACGGTTTCCCGCCTACTCCCTTAGCAGGGGAGCGCCTTCGACCACTCGGCCACGTCTCCGCTGACGGCTATACAGCGGAGCTCTACCGGAAAACAAGGCAAAAAGCTCATCAAAGGCAGATAATTTCACCCGCCCCCCTGCATCAGATAGATCAGCACCGGAAAAGCCGGCACCGAAAGCACCAGTTGCCAGTTCAAGATGATGGCGTAAAGCTCGGCATCTCCGCCCATGTGACGCGCCACGATATAGCCGTTGGTCGCCGCGGGAGTGGCCACGGCCAGAACGGCGCAGAGGCTTTGCATCGGGCTGAGCCCGAACAGCAGGCTGAGAGTATAAGCAATCAGTGGAGAAGCGATGAATTTGATCCCCACCGTCCAGATGACCTTCCAGTTCAGCAGGATCAGCCGGCGTAAATCAAACCCCGCTCCAATACAGATCAGTCCCACCGCCAGCGCCCCGCGGCTGGTCATATCCAGCGCCTGATCAATCGCCCAGGGCAGCGCGATGCCCGACAGGTTCAGAAACAACCCCACCGCGCAGCCCAAAATCAACGGGTTGGCGGCGATATTTTTCAAAATCGGCAGCAAAGCAAAGCCGCTGGCATTCAGCACCGACAGAACCGAGATATTGGCCACATTGATCAGCGGCACCAGAAAAGCCATGGCGATGCCGATCATGATCAGCCCGTTTTCCGGGTAGAGTTGATCGGCGATTGTCAGAGTGATCAGCCCGTTCCAGCGGGTGCTGGCCTGAAACATTGAGGAAAGCTGTGGGTTGTCGACCGTGGCCGCCGGCAGCACCCGCAGGGCCAGGGTCAGCAGCCCGGCCCCCAGCAAGGCCAAGATAATGGTCAGCACATAAGGCCCGGATGTGGACAAGGACAAATCCGAACGGGCGATGGCCTGCACCAGCAGGGCGGGGATCATGATTTTGAAGCTGAAACGCTCGATCCCCAGCCAATCGGATTGCGCCAACAGCCCCGCCCGCGCCGCCACATGGCCCAGCGCGACCAGCAGCATCAGGGGCAAAATGATGTAAAAGGTGGCAAGCATCAGCGATCCGACGGGTGGTTGACCCCTTCCGCCCAAGGCACGTCGCCCAGATCACGCGGGTTGATGCCTTCGAGCGCGCCGGCGTTGACGCCATACTCATTGGGGTTTGAGCGGCGCTGATGGTGGGTGTAAATGCCGCAGACCGAGCAGAAATAGTGCTTGGCGGTGTGGGTGCCCCATGTGTAGAGGCTCAGTTGATCGGCACCGCGCACAACCTGAAGATCGCCCAAATTAACGCTGACGGCAATCGCGCCGCGGCGGCGACAAAAGGAACAATCGCAGCGTCGGGCGGTGTTGAAGCCATCGGCCAGTTTCACCGATAGCTCAACCGCGCCGCAATGGCAGGTCAGTTTGTGGGGGGGCGTTTGGGGGGTAGTCATTTTGGGACTCCTATGCGGGGGATGCGGGTTTTGGTCCATCGGTATTGGGTTTGCGGATGCGGCGGGTGCCCGTGGTTTTTGTGCCAAAATGCCGGGCCGCCACGGCGCAACCAGAGCGGCCAGATTGCCAGAATGCCAGCGACAAAACCACCGAAATGCACATCATAGGCGATGCCTCCGGCGGTGATATCGGTGGTGGCGATGCCGAACAGCTGCAAGGCAAACCACACCCCCAGCATCAGCCAGGCCGGCACGGTAAAGACGCGGAAAAACACCACCAAGATCAGCAAAATGTCGATCCGGGCCTTGGGAAACAGCAGCAGATAGCCGCCCATCACCCCGGCAATCGCGCCCGAAGCCCCGACCAGAGGGATCACCGATTCCGGGTTGGCCCAGAGATGGACATAAGCCGACACCACCCCGACAAACAGGTAAAACAACAGGAAACGGACATGGCCCAGCTGCTCTTCCAGATTGTCTCCGAAAATCCATAAAAACAGCATGTTGCCGGCCAGATGCATCAGCCCACCATGCAGAAACATCGAGGTGAACAGGCTGTGATATGCCCCGAATTCGTTGACAAACGCCGGCACCATGGCCCAGTCGGCATAGAGCTGCCGGGCAATGCCGGGGGTCTGAAATGCCTCCCAACTCAGCAGGAACACCGTGATATTGACGGCCATCAGGGCATAGGTGACATAAGGGGTCTGCCGCGAGGGGTTGTGGTCTCGAAGGGGTAACATCGGGCGAAACTCGCTCATTCCCCGGATTTGGTCAAGGGTGTCTGCATGGTTTCGGGCCGGGGCTGAGCTGGGGGCTCAGATATGCAGCGCCCGGCTCCAGAACCGATACATCAGCAACACGCCTGCCGACATCAGGCCGACCACCAGGCCGATCCAGACGCCGACCGCTCCGAACCCCAGCACGAAGCCGAACAAATAGCTGCTGCCCAGCCCCAGCGGCCAATAGGCAATGGCGGCGATCAGCATCGGGATTTTGGTATCCTGCACCCCGCGCAACAGCCCCAGCGCATTTACCTGTGCGCTGTCGGCAAACTGAAACAGCGCGGCCATCGCCAGCAGGTTGACTCCGATCGCGGTGATGGTGCTGCGCTGCGCTTCCTCCGGGTCCAGAAACAGGCCGATCAGCGGTTCGGGAAGGATCAGAAAGGCCGACACAACCAGCACCGAAACCGTCAGCGCCAGCAGCAGCAGCACTTGTGCGCCGCGTTTCAGGTTGAGCGCATCGCGCAGACCATAAGCGTGTCCGGCCCGCACGGTTGCGGTGTTTGACAAGCCCACCTGCGCCATGAAGGTCAGCGTGGTCAATTGCATGGCGATGCCATGGGCGGCCAGCTCGGCCGTGCCAATCCAGCCGACCAGCACGGCGGCGGCGGCAAACAGACCGCTTTCCGACAGGTTGGTCAGCCCAATCGGCCAGCCCAGCCGGAACACGGCGGCAAAGGCGGCCCGGTCCAGATGCCAGAACCGCTGAAACAGCGTAAAATCTGGCAGGGTGCGGGCGATGTAGAGCGCCAGTGCCACAAAGGACAGGGTGTTGAGGATCAGTGAGGCGATCGCCGCGCCGCGCACGCCCAGCTCGGGGGCTCCGAAATGACCGAAAATCAGCGCGTAGTTCAGCATGGCATTCAACACGAACGCGGCCAGAGTGACCCACAGCACGATCCCGGCTTTGCCAATCGCCGCCAGAAAGTTTTTCAGAACCATCACCAACAGCGCCGGCAAAGTGCCCCAGCACATGATGCGCAAATAATCTTGCGCCAGCGCGGCGATGTCGGGCTCTTGCCCCATGGCGATCAGCAGGGGGGCAGCCCAGAACATTGGCGGCAACACGCAGAGACCGTAAAGCAGCGAGATCCACATCCCCATGCGGGTGATCCGGCGCATCTGCTGCGGCTGGCCGCTGCTCTGGGCGCTGGCCACCATGGGTGATACCGCAAAGGCAAAGCCCGAGCCAACGATGAACAGCACAAACCAGAACGACCCGGCCAATGTCACCGCCGCCAGCGCTTTGACATCATACCAGCCCAGCATCAGCATATCGGTCATGGTGATGGAAAACTGCGCCAGATGGCTGCCGACCAAGGGCAGGCCCAGCACAAGGATCGCCCGCAAATGCGCGCGATATGTCATCGGTTCGATGGTCATGGATCAGGGTTAGAGCACAAGCCCTGCCCCGGCAAGATCACAAAGCCGCGTGGGCCCGTTTTGTTGCAAGCAAAGCCACGGCTGCTCTGGCAGAGGTTTCCAACCGGCGCTGCACGGGTTGAGATTTGAAACAGGCAAAAGGCCGGGGGTAAAGAGCCCTTTTCGCAAGCTATAGCCAAACAACACAATTCTGATTGTGCCTTTTGGCCATAAGCCTCTGATTTTACGCTAATGCTTTGTGGATTCTGGGATCAACACCCACTCCCGTCAGCTATAGGCTCTGCACACAGACCAACAGGGCAATCATATATTGCAAATCCCCCCGGCCACAAAAAATGGCCCGCGCCACAGCCGGTCAAGAGGCCGATGGGCGCCGGCCGGTGATTTAAAAAGCGAGACCCTGATCCCGGAGAAACCCGGCCTATTTGCCACCCTTGCGTTGCTCAGGGTGCAGAGAAGCCCCCAGAATATGCTCGGAATTGTGCAGCACATGGCTGGCACGGCCAACAATCAACGGATCGGGCTGGCCGACAACGTCCATATCCTTATCCGGGTAATCCACCGAAGACAGGAAATGCCGCATCGTGTTCAGGCGAGCGCGCTTTTTATCGTTGGATTTGATGATCGTCCAAGGCGCATCGGCAGTGTCTGTGTAGAAGAACATCGCCTCTTTTGCTTCGGTATAGTCATCCCATTTCGACAGCGACGCCACGTCAACCGGCGACAGCTTCCAGCGTTTCAGCGGGTCATCCTGACGGCTGTCAAAGCGGCGCTTCTGTTCGTCTTGCGTGACCGAGAACCAGTATTTGTAGAGCTGAATGCCTGAACGCACCATCATCCGCTCAAAATCGGGCGTCTGGCGCATGAATTCCAGATATTCCGACGGGGTGCAAAAGCCCATGACCCGCTCAACCCCGGCACGGTTATACCAAGACCGGTCATAGAACACCATCTCACCCTTGGTGGGCAGATGACGGATATAACGCTGATAATACCACTGACCACGCTCTTTATCAGTGGGCTTGTTCAGGGCCACAACGCGGGCTTCGCGCGGGTTCAGATGCTCCATAAAGCGCTTGATCGTGCCGCCTTTACCGGCCGCATCACGCCCCTCAAACAGCATAACGATTTTCTGCCCCGTCTCTCCGACCCACTTCTGCACTTTCAGCAGCTCGGCCTGCAATTTGGCCTTTTCGGCCTCATAAACCTTTTTCTTCATCTTGGTGTCATAGGGGTATTTGCCGGACTCGAAATACTCTCTGATGTTGTCGCGATTCACCACCGGAAACGAACCCAAACCTTCCTGAATGACCTCAGTGCTTGGTTCGGCCACCTTTTCCGGGGCCGGTTTGACAGCGGGCCTCGCCGGAGCTTTGGGGGCTGGCTTGGCGGGAGTTCTGGTTCTCGGGGGTGTTGTCATGCTTGCGGCTCCTGAATTTTATAACTGCGCTAGTATTGTAATCTTAAATCAAGGTTAACACTTTGACACATGTCAATAAAACAGCCGATTATTGTCCCCTGTTGCCATAACATTTTTAGCCTGAGGCCCGAATGCCCCCCATTGTGATCAAGCACGGATTTTGGGCGATTCGCGGCTTCCATCAGAGCCCCCGAGCCCCATCCCGCCACGACCAAAAACGCCCCGTATAAAACACATCCGTCAGACCCTTCTGCCCCGAAACAATGAGCCGAACACCCAATTCCGGGAAGTTAACCATGCTCTTCATGCTGTTCGATCAGACGGCTGGGCAGCAGCTCGCCGGCATCGCGTAAAATCGCATAGGCCACCATGGTCGCCGCCGTGTTGATTTGCTTGAGTGCGCGCAGGGTTTCCTGATGAAAATTACTGGTCTCGACGCTGTTCGGATTGCCTGTGCGCAACCGTTCAAGATGGCGCAGCTGCAACCTCTGCTCGACCTCGCGCACGGTTTCTTTTTCTTCAACCAAGTGCCGGGCCGCATCCACCCCGCTGATCATCATTACATTCAGCGCCAGCTGTAAATTCGACAACACCTGATCGTGAAAATCACACAGATCCCGCCAGCCCTCGGGCGAAAATTTCAGCTTTTTGTTGTTGATCTTACGGGCAATCGGCAGCAGATTTTTCGAAATCACATCCCCGGCGGCCTCGAAATTGATCGCGGTTGATGATAGCTCCATGCTCTGCTTGGCCTCGGCCTTGGACAGCTTGTTTTCGTGCAGCCCGGCCAGATAGAGCTTGGTTTCAAAATGCATGGCGTTGACGCTGCGCTCATGGTTCTGGATGTTCTGAGCGGTCTCGTCATCCCAGTTCCGGTAGAGCTGCATGATCGGGGCCAGCATTGTTTCAACGGTTTCGCCCAGATGCAGCACCTCGCGGCTGGCGCAGACCAGCGCCCGGGCCGGATCGTCCAGCGCGTTTGGGTCCAGCGCACTGATGCGCTCGCTGCTCGGGGCAGGATGCGCAGGGGCGTCGATCACCTGTTCCAGCAGCCGGGTCAAAGGCCCGCTGGCCAGCATCCCCAACAGCAACAGCACCAGATTATAACACAGATGCAGATGGATCGCCTGCCGTGCGGCCGTTTCCCCCAGATACTGCACCGGCAGCGCTTGATTTGCCAATAAAATCAAGCAGATCACCGCACCCGAGCCCCGTAGGATCAGATTGCCGAACACGATCACCCGCGCGGTGGGTTTGGCGCCGATGGTCAGCGTCACCGGGATCACCGAGCCCCCCAGATTGGCCCCCAGCACCATCGCCAGCGCCGCCGGACCGGGCAACAGCCCCTGCGCGGCAAAGGTGACAAACATCAGCACCGCCGCCACACTGGAATGCATCGCCCAGGCCAAGATCCCGCCCAGCACAAAGGCCGAGAACAAATCTTTGGCCAAATAAGCGCTGATCGGCGCAATCGCGGCGCTGTCTCGGATCGGATCGGTGGCCAACCGGATCATGTCCAGCGACACCAGCACCAAAGCCAGCCCGATCAATATCCGCCCGCTTTGGCGCAGTTTCGGCTGTTTCGCCTTTAAAAAGATGCTGATCCCCACCAGCAGCAACAGCGGCACCAGCCAATTGGCCCGCACCAGCAGGATTTGCGTCACAATGGCCGAACCAAAATCCGCCCCCAAAAAGATCGCCAACCCAACCGCCGCGCTCAGCCCGCCCTTATTGGCAAAATTGGCCACCAGAACGGCCACCGCGGTCGAGCTTTGCAGCAATATCGCCGCCACGATCCCGCTGCCCGCCGCCAAGGTCACATGCTCTGCGCTGCGACGCAGCCAGATGCGCAGCTGGTTCTTATAGGCCCGCTGCACCCCGGTGCGGATGATCCTGACCGACCACAGCAACAACGCTGCCGCCCCGGCAAGATTTAGAATGAATGAAAGCAACTCGGCTTCTTTCTTATTTTTTTCTTATTATAATGCGTTGTTCCATAGAGTTAGACCGCACGCTTTGCAAGTTCTTGCGCCTCCGGGGCCGCAGTTTGCACCCTTGGAGGCTTAGGGCTGGATGAAATTCACCCCCGGGATGATCTCAATATCCTGCAAATCGGTCTCATAATTGTCCGAGAGCTGATCCACGATCTCCTGGGTCAGACCGGGAACGCTTACCTCATCCTCCAGCTGGTCTTTCAGGGCGAATTTATCCAGAAACGCACTGATCACCCGGCTGTGCTGCAAATGCGTTTTCAGCGGATGGGAGTTGATGTAATGGTAATAGCTCTTTAACCCCTCAGGGCGCATGATCTCGGCCAGCAGATCATCCTGCCCCTCAAGTTCGATCTGACGATCCACGCCGCTGAGCTCATAGAGCAGCTGTGACCAGATCAGCGGCGTGTCTTCGTTGCACCAGACGGTCAGCGGGACCTCGGGGCAGACCGCGCGGATGATATGCACCAGAGAAGACCATCGGATGCTGTTGAGTTCGGTGCGCTGCATGAAATCGTCAAACAGCATGTTTTTGCATTGGGCAAAGGTTGAAGGCACAAAACTGGCCGGGTTGCGCAGCGCCAGATGAAATTCGATCTCGCAGCCGGGAAACAGGGCCGCAAGCTCGGGCAAGCGCTGTTTGGCGGATTGGTACAATTGCCGCCCGGCGAAAATCTGCGCGGCAAAGCCCATGAAATTGGCGTTTGACAGGATCAGCCGTTTGGTCTGCCCCTCTTCAATGATCCGGCTGTGCAGCGAGTCGATTTCGGCCTGAGTCAGCGGCTGACCATCGGAATTTGCCAAAAGAGTGCGGATATATTTGCGATAGCGCCCGGGCCCGGGAATGGTGACGCCATGCGGCTTCAGGATGGCGCAGTTTTTCAGCAGGGATTTCAGCAAACGGTCTTCATCCGTGCAATGCGCGCCCAAGTGAAAAACAACCTGCATGTTCATACGCCCCTGTTTCTGATTACCCGTGCTTATACAATATGTTGGGGGGATATGTAAGATATCTCTGCAAAGACCTCTGTATGATGTGGCATGGCTTTGGTCTGTGTGAAGCCGGCATCTGCGCGTTACAATATCTGTTTTCTGGACAGATCGGCCGGTTTCGGATAGGGCGTTCACCATGACCGCGCAAAATACTTCCGCCTCCGCCTCCCTGATGACGACTCCCAGACGCACCTTGCGGCTGGATTTATGGTCTGCCGGGTCAGTGTTGATCGCCGCGCTGGTGGTGCTGCCGATTTTGGCGGTGGTGTGGATTGCCTTTCACCCGGTCGAAAATATCTGGCCGCATCTGATGGCCACCACCTTGCCGCGCTATTTGTTCAACTCGGCGCTGATGATGGTCGCCGTGGGGGTGCTGGCAGCGGTGATCGGGGTCAGCACCGCGTGGATGGTGGTGATGTATCGCTTTCCGGGCAAAAGCTGGCTGCAATGGGTGCTGCTGTTTCCGCTGTCAATCCCGGCCTATGTCGGTGCCTATGCGCTGGTGGATTTTCTAGAATATGCCGGGCCGGTGCAAATGACCTTGCGCGAAATTTTTGGCTGGGCAGATTCGCGCGATTACTGGTTCCCGCAGATCCGTTCCCGCGGGGCGGCGATTGTGGTGATGGCGCTGGCGCTTTACCCCTATATCTATCTGCTGACCCGCGCCGCGTTTCGTGAGCAATCCGGCAGCATTTATGACGTTGCCCGCGCCTTGGGGGCCGGGCCGTTTGAGCGCTTCTGGAGGGTCGGCCTACCCTTGGTGCGCCCCGCGATTGCCGCCGGGATGGCGATTGTGATGATGGAAACCGTCAGCGATTTCGGCACGGTTGAGTATTTCGCCGTGCAGACCCTGACCACCGGGATTTTCACCGTCTGGCTCGAGGCCAACAATGCCGGCGGAGCCGCCCAGATTTCCGGGGTGGTCTTGTTGATGGTACTGCTACTGGTCGGGCTTGAGAAAACCAGCCGCCGCAAGCAACGCTTCCACCAAGGCGCACGCAACAAACAACCGATGGTGCCGATTCAGCTGACGGGGGCGAGCGCCTGGCTGGTGACTCTGCTCTGCCTGTTGCCCATTCTGGCCGGGTTTGTGTTGCCGGTGGGGGTGATGATGTCTCATGCGCTGACCAACACCAATTACTGGTCGAACCCGCATCTGATCAGCGCCCTGACCAACACGGTCAGCGTTGGAAGTGCTGCGGCGTTCAGCACGGTGATCGCGGCGGTGTTTTTGGTCTATGGCGTGCGCCTGTCGGGCAAACGCATTCCGCAGCTGATGATGCCGCTGACCACCATCGGCTATGCCGCACCCGGAGCGGTGCTGGCGGTAGGCATCCTGATCCCGATGGCGGCGATTGATCATGTGGTGGCGGATTTCGTCGAATGGGTCAGCGGGGTGGATATCGGGCTGGTGATGACGGGCTCGGGCTTTGCGATTGTGTTTGCCTATGGCGTGCGGTTTTTCGCCATTGCCCAGGGCGCGGCGGATGGCGCCATGGGGCGCATTTCGCCCAGCCTGCCCATGGCGGCGCGTTCTTTGGGCTGCACGGCGGGCGGCACTTTGCGCCGGGTTTATGCGCCTTTGATGCGGGGCTCTTTGCTGACGGCCTTGCTGTTGGTGTTTGTAGATTGCGTCAAGGAATTGCCGGCGACTTTGCTGCTTAGACCGTTTAATTTCAATACCTTATCAACGCTCGTCTATGAGCAGGCCTCGCTGGAAAATATCGGAGAATCTTCGCCCGCCGCCCTGATGGTGATCGGGGTGGGCATGGTTGCGGTGCTGTTTCTGGCCCGCAGCAGCCGGTAGGGGCAAAACCGGCCCGGCCGTGGCTTGCCCTGTCATGGTAACTCTGTTTACGCTGGCCCAAGCCAACCGGCTGACCCAGAGTCTGACAAGACTGCCCATGTTCTCATCTTTCCGAAACGCGCTGATCACCAGCTATGCCATTGCCTTGGGACTGGCCACAACCGGTTGGGCAGACTCGCAGACAACCGCCCCGCTGCCAATGCCCGATTGCACCGTCAAGGGCAAGCCCGGCTTTCAAATCCTGACGGAATGCGTGGCCGCAGACGAGACTGTCTTGGTTTTGAACCGCCCGCATCTCGCAGAGGCGTTCCCGTTCAACACCCTGACCTCTCTGGACAAGCCTCTTATGGGTTACCCGTCGATTTCAGACCTTTCCCGGCTCAGCGACCTGACCGCGCTGAGATGGCTGGATCTGCGCGATGCGCCGGTCACGGACCTTTCCCCCCTCAAGGGTCTGCCGAACCTGAACAGCCTCATAACGCCAGATGGCAAAAATCACAGCAGCCGCACGGAGGCAGAGGCAGCGATTGCGGCGCACAGCCCCCGCCCATAAACCCGGATTTCTGCAAAACGAAATGGCCGGAGCGTCACTAAGAACGCCCCGGCCATAACAATAATATCGCTCCAGATTTGCCGCGACAAGCCCCCTTGAAGCGCAGCATTCTATCTGTCAGCCCTAGTTCTTGGCGTAGAATTCCACCACCAGATTGGGTTCCATGATAACCGGATAGGGCACATCGCTCAGTGTCGGTGTGCGCACGAATGTGGCGGTCATTTTCGAGTGATCCACGTCGATATATTCGGGCACGTCACGCTCGGGCAGTTGGGTGGCTTCCAGAACCACGGCCAGCTGCTTGGAACGATCACGGACCTCGATCACATCGCCTTCTTTCACACGGTAAGAGGGGATGTTCACCCGCTTGCCATTGACCCGAACATGGCCGTGGTTGACGAATTGACGGGCGGCAAACACTGTGGGCACAAATTTGGCGCGGTATACCACAGCGTCCAGACGGCGCTCCAGCAGGCCGATCAGGTTTTCACCGGTGTCGCCTTTAACACGCTCGGCTTCGCCATAGATGCGGCGGAATTGCTTTTCGGTCAGGTCACCGTAATAACCCTTGAGCTTTTGTTTGGCGCGCAGCTGGATGCCGAAATCCGACAGCTTTTGCTTGCGGCGCTGGCCGTGCTGGCCGGGGCCGTATTCGCGGCGGTTGATCGGGGATTTGGGGCGGCCCCAAATGTTTTCGCCCATGCGGCGGTCAATCTTGTACTTGGCAGACGTGCGTTTGGTCACGGCTGGTCTCCTTCTGTTTTATGCGCCCTTCGCCCTGCCCATCCGAAAACCGAAAGGACCAGAGCGGCCAGCGATGAAGGGCGTTGTCCTCTCCCGAACCGAACGATCAGCACGGGCGACAGGCATCTTATTGCTAAGGCCATCAACACCAATGAAAGACCCAGCCGGTGAGGGCTGGGAACTCGCCCGCGTATAGGCGGCGCGGATCGGGCTGTCAATGGTGAATGACGCTGTCATATTTCATTATTTCAGCCTCGGACGGGGACAGGTTGCGGCGGACATAGGCACCATAGCTGTGCGGATCGTTTTGCAATTTGGGATACAGATCAAGCAGCCGGGCGCGTTGATCGGGGGCAATCGCATCCAGTTTGGTGCCAGCGGGGTGGAAGCTTTCGGTTTCGACTCCATTGGCCCAGACCACTTGATGATGGCTGAGCAAAAGATGCACATATTCAGTTTCGCGCACGCTGTGATCGACCAGCACATCCCTGTCATTGATCAGGTCCTTGGCGGCCACCAGAACTTCGCTGGCGTTAAACAGCGCTGTCGCCACTGGGCCTTTGATCAGCAGCCGGTGATCCGGGGACACCAACAAATCTTCGTCTGGCTCGCCATGCGCCAAGGCCCCTGCCCGGATGCGCACCGGACGCAAATGCGGCAAGGCGTGCATCCGCGCGCCGGTCATCCGGCGTTTGCCGATCCACAGAATTTCCTGCGCACCGTCATCCTTGGTCTGAATTTTGTCGCCCTCGGCCAGTTCTTCAATGCGCTTAACACCATCAGGGGTGCGGATTTTGGTGCCGGTGGTAAAGCAAATCACCCCGCCAGAAGCCGGATCATCCGGCAATCTCGACGGGCGCTTTGCCGTTTTGCTGACCACCCACATATCGGTATTGGCCGGAGGAATGTCGTTTAAAAACAGCAGCAATGGCGGAGAATCGTCCGATAGCGCAACCAGAGAAACGGCAAAGCTGCGATGGCCATCCGTTACCACAAAACCGTTGCCCAGCACGGGATCTGTATCAATGGAATCAGGCAAATCCTGCCTGCCCGAGGCACCGCCTAGCCCGATCAGCCGACACACATTATGCGCCGCTTTTGCTCTCAGGTTTGCTTTTCCATTGCCACCGCCCAGAAGCAACAGCTCCGCTGGGCCATCGACCCGCACGAGCTGACCAGACCAGCGCCACGCAGAACCAACGGCAATCTTATCGGTCGCCGTGATGCGCTGCCCATCCACCTCTGTTTGCGACCAAGAAATAACAAACGCGCCCTTAAAGCCCGTTTCCATATCTGAACGCCCACCTCAATTTAGACTTTTTATTTTTTATTGGAGGCAGGTTAACATAAAACGAATCAACCTGGAAAGAGGCATATTTACTTTTCGCCCCAGTTTCATCCGGGTTCTGGCATCACTGTGACCGACAGCTGTGCATTTCTGGTGATCTGCGGTCACACCCCGTGTGACCCGCCCCAAAAATCTTATCAAGATTTTTGCCAAGGTTTTTGGGAAAAACCTTTTTCAGGTCGCGCCCGGCCATAATCGACACCGCTTTGCCCCAACAAACCGGCTACCGAACCGCCCTGCCCCTTGCCCCTTGGCCCACAACCGCCTAAACATCGCTGCAACAATCTTTCAGGGAAGAGGACGCGTGGTGAGCAATCTCAAGAAAAAAACCAGTAATGTGTTGGTCTGGATCATAATGCTGCTGCTGGTCGCCGGTCTTGGCGGGTTCGGGATCAGCAATTTTGGCGGCTCCAATGCGGCCATGGCCACGGTCGGCAAGACGGATGTCACCGTCAATGATTATTACCGCGCCCTGAATCAGGAGTTGCGCAGCTATCAGGCGCAGCTCGGACAGGGGCTGGGGCTGAGCCAGGCAATTGCCTCCGGTTTGGATCGCAATGTACGCACCCGTCTGATCACCCAGGCGGCTCTGGAAAACGAAGCCACCCGCATTGGTCTTTCGGTTGGCGATGGGCGGGTCAGAGCCGAAGTTCTGGCCTCGCCCGCCTTTCAGGGCATTGATGGCAAATTTGACCGCGCCGGTTACAAACAGGCGCTGTCGCAAGCCGGGTTAACCGAAGCCGAATATGAGACCAAAATCCGCACTGAGACCGCCCGCACCTTGCTGCAAAGCGCCGTGGTCGAAGGGGTTGCTGCCCCGGCGGCGATGGTGGATATGTTCGTCGATTTCAATATGCAACGGCGCGATTTCTCGCTGATCAAGCTCGACCAGAGCAACCTGCCCGAAGCGCTGCCCGAACCCAGCGACGCTCAGTTGGAAACCTATTATAAGGACAACGCCGCCCGCTTCACCGAACCTCAGAAAAAGCAGCTCTCTTATATCTGGGTAACGCCCGATATGATCGTTGACGATATCAAAGTCAGCCCGGAAGCGCTGCAAAAAGAATATGACAGCCGCAAGGATGAATTCTCCAGCCCCGAAACCCGGCTGGTCGAGCGGCTGGTTTACCCGGATGAGGCCACAGCGAAAGCCGCCAAAGCGCGCCTGGATGCCGGAGAAGCCAGCTTCCCCGATCTGGTCGCCGAGCGTGGCCTGACCTTGATGGATATCGACTTGGGCAACGTCACCGCTGACGAGTTGAAACAGGGCGGAACTGAGCTGTTCGCCATGGATGCCCCCGGCGTGATCGGCCCGTTTCAAACCGGCTTGGGCCCGGCGCTGTTTCGCATGAACGGCATCATCGCCGCCCATGAAACCAGCCTAGATGAGCTGCGCGGGCCGCTGCGGGCCGAGCTGGCTCAGGATCAGGCGCGCCGTCATATCGCCGGCGAAATCGACAAGATCGACGATCTGCTGGCCGGCGGCGCCACTCTGGCCGAGGTGGCCGCAGAAACCGATATGCAGCTGGGCCAGATCGACTGGTGGCCACAAAATAGCGACGGCATTGCCGGCTATAGCGCATTCCGCGAGGCGGCTTTGGCGGCTGAGCTGGGCGACTATGCCGAGGTGATCAAGCTGGATGATGGCGGCATTTTTGCGCTGGAGTTCACCAAGGTGATCGACCCGGTTCTGCAACCCATGGATCAGGTGATCGCCGCAGTGATCGCCGGCTGGGAGGCCGAGCAGATCAAGGCTGAGCTGGAAACTCTGGCCGCCGATCTGCAAAAGCAAATCAGCGAGGGCACCGCCTTCGACGCCTTGGGCTATGAAGTGATCCCGGAGCCAAACATGCTGCGCAGCAGCAACCTGCCCGATTTGCCCGCCGAACTGATGCGTGCCGCGTTTGAAATGGACAAAGGCGAAACCCGCAAACTGTCTCTGGGTGAGGATGTGTTTCTGATCCGGCTTGATGACATCAAAGCACCGGATGCCGAAAACCCCGACCTGGCCCAGACCCGCGACATGCTCAAACGCAACATCTCGCAAGCCTTGGCGCTGGATGTGTTCGTCGCCTTCAACAGCGCCCTGCAACAAGAAGCCGGAGTCTATGTCAATCAGGCCGCCGTCAACGCGGTGCATGCGCAGTTCCCGCAGTAAAAGCGGGCCGTTACAGAAAGCGTTTCCCATGGCTCTGACCCCCGGTTTTGACGATTTTGCCCGCCTCTATCAGGCGGGTGAAAACCAGTTGATCTATACCCGGCTGGCCGCCGATCTGGATACGCCGGTATCGCTGATGCTGAAACTTTCAGACGCCCGCAAAGACAGCTTCATGCTGGAATCGGTCACTGGCGGCGAAGTGCGGGGGCGCTATTCGATCATCGGCACCAAGCCCGACCTGATCTGGAAATGCCACGGCCAGAACAGCCAGATCAACCGCGACGCCCGCATCGACCCCGAGGCCTTTGAGGCGCAAAGCGGCGATCCGCTGGACAATCTGCGCCAGCTGATCGAGGAAAGCCGCATCGAGATGCCCGACGATCTGCCCCCGGCTGCGGCGGGGCTGTTTGGCTATCTGGGCTATGACATGATCCGGCTGGTCGAGCACCTGCCCAATGTCAACCCCGACCCGCTGGGCCTGCCCGATGCGGTGCTGCTGCGCCCCTCGGTGGTGGTGGTGCTGGATGGGGTCAAGGGCGAAGTGATCGTGGTGGCTCCGGCCTGGGCAAACAGCGGGCTGTCCGCCAAGGCCGCCTATGCGCAAGCCGCCGAGCGGGTGATGGATGCGGTGCGCGATCTGGAACGCCAGCCGCCCAATGCCGCGCGCAATCTGGACGGGATGGACCCGAACACCGCCCCCCCTGCCCCCGAATTGCACAGCAATTTCAGCCATCAGGGCTATAAGAACGCCGTGAACCGGGCCAAAGATTACATCCGCGCCGGGGATATTTTTCAGGTGGTGCCCTCGCAGCGCTGGTCTCAGCCCTTCCCACATCCGCCCTTTTCGCTCTATCGTTCGCTGCGCCGCACCAACCCCTCGCCTTTCATGTTCTATTTCAATTTCGGCGGGTTTCAGGTGATCGGGGCCAGCCCGGAAATTCTGGTGCGGGTGTTTGGCCGCGAGATCACCATCCGCCCGATCGCCGGCACCCGCCCTCGCGGCGCGACCCCGGAACAGGACCGCGCGCTTGAGGCCGATCTGATGAGCGACGAAAAAGAGCTGGCCGAGCATCTGATGCTGCTGGATCTGGGCCGCAACGATGTGGGGCGGGTGGCGAAAATCGGCACGGTGCGCCCGACCGAGCAATTCGTGGTCGAGCATTACAGCCATGTGATGCATATCGTGTCCAATGTGGTGGGCGAGCTGGCCGAGGATCAGGATGCTCTGTCCGCGTTTTTTGCCGGGATGCCGGCGGGCACGGTTTCGGGGGCGCCCAAGGTGCGGGCAATGCAGATCATTGACGAGCTTGAGCCGGAAAAGCGTGGCATTTACGGCGGCGGGGTGGGGTATTTTGCCGCCAATGGCGATATGGATATGTGCATCGCGCTGCGCACGGCGGTGCTGAAAGGGGAAACACTCTATATTCAGGCCGGTGGCGGGGTGGTGCATGACAGCAACCCCGAGGCCGAATATCAGGAAACCGTCAACAAATCCAAAGCCATCCGCAAAGCCGCTCGGGATGCGGGTCTGTTCGGGTGGCGCGGTCATTAGCCGCAGGCTAAACCCGGTTGGGAGAGCAGAATTCGACAGAGGCATGTGATGCCCGGTTATTGTCGCCCGAAAGCGAGCAGTTCTACTCCCCATCTCCCCATTTGGACCGGCGCTATTCCAACCAAAATACCTTACCAAAATAATCAGATTTGACTTTCCTGATTCAATTTGTCAAACAAGGGTAGGGATTCTGTTGCTCTTCCCGGGGTGCTTGGAATCTGTCTGAACAAAATGAGGTCTGACATGCCAAATCCAACCCGCCTTACCCCCCGCACAGATGATGCGCGTGAAACGGCTTTGGGGCTGGACCTGTCAGAGCTTGTCGATTTTTTTATACAGGGGCTCTTTCCCGATGAACGACGGATCGGCTTTTTGCTGGACCGCATAGAGGGCACAACATGAACGCGCATTCACCCATGACAGCAACACCAAAGCAAATGCAACGCACAGAAACACTGCCAACCTATGACGCCAAGGACCTGACACAGGGCGGCGTGCAGGCGCAAATTGTTCTGAATGATCAGACCTATTTCCTGCGCATCACCCGGGCGGGCAAGTTGATTCTGACGAAATGAGCCCGCACACGACTGCCCGACACCATCGCGGTGCCGCCCCCGTTGGGGTGCTGGCCGAGATGGACCCGGTCGAGTTGGCGGCGATCCGCCATCTGCGGCTGTGGTTTTCCGGCAAACAGGATCACATCTGGCACGATTTTCACAACCGACTGGACCCGCAAGAGGCCGAGCAAGCGATGCTCAACCTCGAAACCCTGATGGATGCGGTGCAATATGACTGCCGCCGTCCGGTGATGCGCCATAGCGAGAGTTGCGACTGTGTCGGCGGCGACGAAAGCGCCTTTTCGCATTTCATCGCTGCGGCCCACGCTGGAGAGATGCAGGAGGCGTTAACCTTCGGCCTGCTGCTGTTCCGGGGCTCTTCTGCGCATCACCTGCTCGAACCTGCGGCCCATTGTGGCCGGATATTTGCCTGTCTGGCCGATCTGCACATGCCCCGCAGCATTGCGCAAACTGCCAGCCCGACCCATCCGATGCCCAAGGCCCGACAATGATCCGCCCGGGTGGAACGGCGCTCACAGATTTGCATGGTTTTTCAAGTCAGGGCTGCGGCCGATCCCACCTGAGAAACGCCAAAATGCTTGACCTTTTTGATCGGAAAGACTATTGCATGGCCAATCGTGACGCAAATACTCAACTATTACATTCATTCATCGAACAACTTCACAACCTAACCTAAAGGGATCTATCCATGAAAAAACTAATGGCCGCCGCACTGACGGCAACAGCACTGACAGCAATGCCCGTTCTGGCTGACAAAGCTGCAGTTCTGGACACTTATGCAGACATCGCCCAAGCCGGCTATGCCGACAGCTTGGCCACTGCCAAAGTGCTACAGGCCGCGATCAAAGATTTTGTTGCCAACCCATCGGCCGAAACGCAACAGGCCGCAAAAGACGCATGGCTGGCCGCGCGTGTGCCTTACCAACAAACCGAAGTTTACCGTTTCGGCAACGCCATGGTTGACGACTGGGAGGGCAAAGTAAACGCTTGGCCGCTGGACGAAGGTCTGCTGGATTACGTTGACGCCGCTTATGGTGGCCCAACCGACGAAAACCCGCTGGCGGCTCTGAATCTGGTTGCCAACCCAATGTTCGAAATCTCGGGCAAGAAAATCGACGCCACCACCATCACCGCTGACCTGCTGGAAAACACCCTGCACGAAGCCGCCGATAACGAAGCCAATGTGGCCACCGGCTACCACGCCATCGAGTTTCTGCTGTGGGGTCAGGATGCCCATGGTTATGATCACGGCGCGGGCGAGCGTTCCTGGACCGATTACGCTGCCGGCGATGCCTGCACCAACGGCAACTGCGATCGTCGTGGCCAACTGCTGAACGTGCTGGCCGATCTACTGGTATCTGATCTGGAATGGATGACCGCGCAATGGGCCGATGGTGGTGCCGCACGCGAAGCCGTCACCAAAGACGAAACCGCTGGTCTGACCGCAATGCTGACCGGCATGGGCTCGCTGTCTTATGGCGAAACCGGTGGTGAGCGCATGAAGCTGGGCCTGATGCTGAACGACCCGGAAGAAGAGCATGATTGCTTCTCGGACAACACCCATAACAGCCACTTCTATGACGGCATCGGCATCCGTAACGTCTATGTGGGCGAATACACCCGCGTAGATGGCACGACCGTTTCCGGCCCATCGCTGGCCTCTCTGGTTGCCAAAGCTGACGCCGCTGTGGATGCCGAGCTGCAAGCCAAGCTGGACGCCTCGCTGATCGCGCTTGGCAAAATCAAGACCGCTGCCGAAGCCGGGTTCTCTTATGACTCGATGCTGGCTCCGAATTCCGAAGCCGGTGCTGCGCTGATTGATGGTGGTGTGAATGCGCTGGTTTCGCAAACCCGCTCGATCGAACGTGCGACTGCCGCTCTGGGCCTGAAGCCTCTGGAAGTCGAAGGTTCTGACAGCTTGGACAACCCAAAAGCCGTTTTTGAATAAGAAACAGCTTTGATCACTCACGGGGAATGGCGGTGCGTTTGCGCCGCCATTTCTTTTTGTGGCTTTTGGGCCGGAGGTGCCGGGTCATGGTGCCCCTCCTCAAGCTGTTGTGTCCGACAGCCCTATCATCCCCGGTGATGCAGAGGTCTTTAAGCGCCCACGCCCCGAAAAGCCCTCGGGACAAAAGGAAAAGACTCGTCTTTTTGGCAGTGCTGATTTATCAAACGCCCACAACGCGCCGCCGACCTCAAAGGATCACCCCGATGACATTGCGCCCGCTTCTGCTGCTGTTGGCCACCACTTTTGCCAGCGCCCCGCTCGCCAGCCCGTTTTCTGCGCCGCTGGGGCAGGATCAGCATCTCGACCCGACCCCGCGCACCGCTTCCGAGCAGGCCCGCATCACCGCCGTCACCCGCCCCACCACCGACTTCAGCAAAGCCGAGCGCTTTGAACAGCTTTCCGCCGGCGCCGCCTCCAGCCCGGCGAGCGCATCGGAAAAAGTGTTCAAGCTGCCCTCGGCCAATATGGCGTTCGAGCGCAAAATGCAGTTCGTGCTGGGCGAAGCGCTGTTTGAAAAGCTGTGGGTGTCGTCGCCCTCATCAACCAAAGCTTCGGACGGAGTCGGCCCGCTCTATAACGCACGCTCCTGCGCCCGCTGCCACCCCGGGGCCGGGCGCGGCACGCCGCCCCTGCCGCAAAAACGCGCACGGTCGTTCTTTTTGCGCCTGTCGATCCCCGGCGGCACCGCGCCTGAAGGCATTGATGGCTACATCCCCGATCAGCCCGAGCCCACCTATGGCCGTCAGTTGCAAAATGTCGCCGTCGGTGCGCTGCCCCCGGAGGGCCAGCCTGCGGTGCGTTACGAAGAGACCCTCATCGAGCTGGCCGATGGCACCGTGGTGCATCTGCGCAAGCCGCATTATCAGGTCGACGATCCGGGCTATGGGCCGCTGCACCCTCAGGCGATGCTCTCGCCCCGGGTGGCGCAGCAGATGATCGGCTTGGGCCTGCTGGAAAGCATCCCGGCACAAGCCATTTTAGACCATGCCGACCCCGAAGATGCCGATGGCGATGGCATTTCCGGGCGGGCTCAGATCGTGACGTCGGAAATCTGGGGTGAACCGATGCTGGGCCGGTTTGGCCACAAGGCCGGTGCCGCCACCGTTTACCGCCAATCCGCCGGCGCTTTTCACGGCGATGTCGGCATTTCCTCGCCGCTGTTTCCGCAGGGCTATGGCGAATGCACCGCCCAGCAGGTTGACTGCCGCACCGCCCCGGATGGCAATTCGATCGCCAATGACGGACTGGAAATTGGCGGCGACGCGATGGATGCGGTTTCGTTCTATGCCGAAAATCTGGCGGTGCCGATGCGCCGCAAGGTCAACGACCCCAGCGTTTTGCGCGGCAAAGAGCTGTTTTACCAAAGCGGCTGCATTGCCTGCCACCGCCCCAAATTCGTCACCCACCGGCTGGAAGACCGCCCCGAGCAATCCTTTCAGCTGATCTGGCCCTATACCGATCTGCTGCTGCATGATATGGGCGAGGGGCTGGCCGATCACCGCCCCGAAGCCCGCGCCAACGGTTATGAGTGGCGCACCGCCCCATTATGGGGTATTGGTCTGACAAGGCAGGTGAGTGGGCACACTTATTTTCTGCATGATGGCCGAGCACGCAATCTGCTCGAAGCGATTTTGTGGCACGGGGGCGAAGCCAGTCAGGCCCAGCAGCGTGTCATTCAGATGCCCGCCGCCGACCGAGACGCCCTGATTGAATTCCTGCAAAGCCTATAATCTGCGAAAGTTAATAACATGCGTAAAGCCCTTCTCTTTTGTCTTGGTCTGCTGGCCGCCCCGGCTGTGGCCGATATTGACACGGTGATTGACGACCACATCCTGAAAAACACCGCCGCGTTTGCCCAGAGTGCTGCCGATCTGGCACGGACTGCGAACAAAGATTGCACCCCGGACGGCATGAAAGCGGCCTATCATCAGGCGTTTGATGCCTGGGTGCGGGCCAGCCATATCCGCTTTGGCCCGATCGAGAGCAATGGTGAAGGGCTGGCGATTGCCTATTGGCCAGATAAAAAGGGGCTGATCCCCAAGCATCTGAAACGGGTGATCAATGCGAAAGACCCGGTGGTGTATGATGCCAAACTTTTTGCCGGATACTCGGTCGCCACCCGCGGGTTTTTCGCGCTGGAACAGCTGCTTTTTGATGACAAATTCTCGGACTACACCACCGATGACTATCGCTGCGATCTGGTCAAGGCGATCTCAAAGGATCTGGCGCGGGTGTCGTTGCAGACCCATGCTGGCTGGGTGAATGGCTTTGCCGAAACGCTACGCAATGCCGGGGCCGACGGCAATGAGGTGTTTCTGACCGATAAGGAAGGGGCGCAGGCGCTGTTTACCAATTTGCTGGCCGGGATGGAGTATATCTATGCCCAACGCATCGCCCGCCCGCTGGGCAAATTCGAGCGCCCCAAACCGCGCCGTGCCGAGGCGTGGCGCTCAAACCGTTCGATGCGCAATATCGTGGTGTCTTTGGAAGCGTTGCAGGAAATGACCCTGATGCTGGCTGATGGGCAAGCTTGGGAAACGGTTGAGCTGTTTGACTCCCTTCTCACTTACGCCAAATCTCTGGATGATGATATTTTCCAGCATCTGGACGAAAATGGAGCCAATTTCAAAGTGCAATCGCTGCGCGAAATGGTCGCCAATGTGCATGAGGCGATCAATGCCGAGGTCGGGGCCCATTTGGGGGTTGTGGCTGGCTTTAACGCGCTGGACGGCGACTAAGATGCCAGCGGGCAACAGCCGCCGGGGCTTTCTGGCCGGGTTGCTGGCGGCCACGGCGTTGCCTTCGTTAAGCTGGGCGGATGCGGGCAGCCCTGCCTATCTGGCGGCGGCGCGTGACCGAGTGGGTGGCTTTGAAATGGTCGGGCTGGACCGCGCCGGCAGGGATCTGTTTACCATCCCCCTGCCCGGTCGCGGCCATGCCGCCTGTGGCCATCCCAGCGCCCCAGAAGCGGTGGCTTTTGCCCGCCGGCCCGGCACTTATGCGCTGGTGATCAACTGCGTCACCGGCCAGATCAGCGCCCATCTGCAAGCCCCAAACGGGCATCATTTCACCGGCCACGGGGTTTTCCTGAGCGACGGAGACACCCTCTGCACCCCGGAAAACGATTTCAACGCCGAGCGCGGCGTGATCGGGTTTTGGTCGCGCAAGGCGGGGTATCGGCGCGTTGGCCAAATCCGCAGCGGCGGGGTCGGGCCGCATGAGCTGCGCAAATTGGCGGGCAGCGATGTTCTGGTGGTGGCCAATGGCGGCATTCTGACCCACCCGGATCGGGGCCGAGAGAAGCTGAATCTGGACGTAATGCAACCCAATCTGACCTATCTGGATGTGCAAAACGGCGTGCTGGAGGTGGTGACTCTGGCACCCGAGCTGCACCAGAATTCCATCCGCCATCTGGACATTCACCCGGACGGCACCGTGGCCTTTGCCATGCAGTGGCAGGGGGCACCCGGCGAAGCGCACCCGCTTTTGGGCCTGCATAAACGCGGGCAAGGGGTGCGGCTGCTCTCGGCACCGCTGGCTCGGCAAATGGGGATGAAGGGCTATGCGGGCTCGGTGTCTTACAATCGGGCTGGCACCCAGCTGGCGATCACTTCACCGCGCGGTGGACAGGTGCATTTTTATCAGAGCAATGGCGACTATATCGGCCATTGGCAGCGCCGGGATGTGTGTGGGTTGCGCGATCTGGGAGATGGGTTTCTGGCCAGCGATGGCAACGGGGCCCTGCACAAAATCACCCCCCAAACCGCCCGTCCTTTAAGCCTCAGCCCGCGGTCCTGGGATAATCACATCGTTTCGATTGCGGTTTGAATCAAGCGCTCTTGGTCATGTCGTAGAGTGCAAAAAGGCGCCGGGCGGAGCCTGCCTGGGGAGGCGCGAATGCGCCTGCCGGGGGGCAGGCAGGCGCAGCCCGGCCTATCGGCCGGGCGGGACTATTCGGAAATCTATACCCCTATCCAGAAAGCTTTTGAACCCGGTGAACCCGTTTCAACCCGCCCCGTATAACGCCTTGGCCCGGTCCTCAAAAGCGCGCATGGTACGGCGCACGGCTTCGGTGAACACCACCCCGATCAGCTTTTGCAGGATCAGATTTTTAAACTCAAAATCGACGAAGAAATCCACCTCGCAGCCGCCCCCCTCTTGGTCAGTGAACTGCCAGTAGGATTGCAGATATTTGAACGGACCATCCAGATATTCCATCTCGATCCGGTGATCCTGACGGCGCAACACCACCTTGCTGCCGAAACGCTCGCGAAACACTTTGAAGGAAATCACCAGATCGGCCAGCATCACCTCGTGATCGTCCACCACCTGATGCGAGCGGATCCGCGAAGCCGAAATCCACGGCAGAAACTGCGGATAAGCCGCCACATCCGCGGCCAACTCATACATCTGTTCTGCACGATAGGGCAGGATCTTTTTTTCACCTTGGGTTGGCATGGGGCCTCGTGTAGTAATGTAGGCCAGTGTTATGTATGCCATCGCGGGGAAATCAAGGGGAAATCCATGCCGACACGACCTTATGTCATCAAACAGATGATCTCAGCCAAATCCATTGCCGCGCGCATCGAAGAGCTGGCGGTTGAAATCCATGATGCCTTTGAAAACACCGACAAGCTGGTGGTGGTCGGGCTGCTGCGGGGCTCGTTTGTGTTTATCGCCGATATTGTGCGCGAGCTGGATTTGCCGGTTGAAGTCGATTTTCTGGAAGCCTCGTCCTATGGCAACAGCACCCAATCCAGCCGCGAGGTCAGAATCATGAAGGATTTGCGCGGCGAAATCGGCGGGCGTGATGTGCTGCTGGTCGAGGATATTGTGGATACCGGGCACACGCTGAAACAAGTGATCGAGATGCTCAAGGCGCGCAAGCCGGCCAAGCTGAAAACTATCGCCCTGCTAAACAAACAATCCCGCCGCGAGGTGGACATCACCGCCGATTGGGTGGGGTTTGACATCCCCGATGAATTCGTCGTGGGCTATGGCATTGATTTTGCGCAGAGAAACCGCAACCTGCCCTTTATCGGCAAAGTCGAGTTCACCGAAGCTGAGCCGCCAGTATTATGAACATTCTTCACCTGCTGCGCATGTCCAAATGGGCCCGGCATCCGCCTTCGGCGCGGCGGGTCAAGCTGGTGATTGCGGTGATTCTGCTCTGTGTTCTGCTGTTTGCGATTGAGCGCTATCTTGGACGGCCCGATTGGATCTCGCCCGATCTGGCCAAGCATCGGCATTTCAAACCCTGACACGCGTCAATACCGGCCAAATTCCGCGCTGATTCCTGCACTGGCCAGAGTATCAACCTGCCTGCCCATCGAATTGTTGTGAGTGAATGCAATGGCAAATGCCAGACACACCGAAACCGCCCCGGCGGCCAGCACAACCCAATCCGCCGCCAGATTTCCGCCTTCTGCTTTTGCAGAATCAATCACCCTCTTGAACATACGGCAAATCCTTTTATCAATCCCACAAGGCTTGGGATCGCAGAACAATTGGGCAGAAATTGGGAGCGGATCGTGCAATTTTCGGGAATCATGCGACTTCACCGCCCACCCGGTTAAAGGAGAGTTTATATGACGGATGCACACGGGCTGGGCCGCAAGGTTGAAAACTGGCAGCCGCCCAAACGCCCAGATGGGGAGGTTCTGGAGGGACGCTATGCCCGGCTGGAGTTGCTGGATGCGGATGCCCATGCATCACGGCTTCATGCCGCCAATCGGCTGGATGATCACATCTGGGATTTCCTCGGCTACGGCCCGTTTGCCAGCGAAGCCGAATACCATCAATGGGTGCAGCAAATGACATCCGGCGATGATCCCCTGTTTTACGCGATCAAAAACCTGCAAAGCGGGCGGTTTGAAGGGGTGGCCAGCTTTTTGCGTATCCATCCAGAGGCGGGCTCGATTGAGGTCGGACACATCAATTTTGCCCCGCCCCTGCAACGCAGCCGCGCCGCCACCGAAGCGATGTTTTTGATGATGCAATGGGTCTATCAGGCTGGTTATCGGCGTTATGAGTGGAAATGCAACGCCCTGAACTTGGGCTCGCGCCGGGCGGCGCAGCGGCTGGGGTTCAGCTATGAGGGCATTTTTCGTCAGGCCGCAATCAGCAAGGGGCGCAATCGGGATACGGCGTGGTATGCCTCGATTGATCAAGAATGGCCGGCGCTGAAAGCGGCCTTTGAAACCTGGCTGGCGGCGGATAATTTCGATGCCAAGGGCCGGCAAAAGCAGAGCCTGTCAGAGCTGACCCGCCCCATCCGGGTGTGTGACGACCCCGCCCTGTGAGCGGTGGCCCGTGCCCCCCGGCGGGCTGAGCTTTTGCCCCGGTCAGACGATTTCCCGCTCTTGCAGGCGATCCTCAAACATACCGCGCAACAGCTGCACATCCTGTTTCACCGATGCCCCAGCCGCGCGATCCCGGGCGAGCGCCTTAGCCGCGGCCTCGAGCCGGTTGTCATGGGCGCTTTTGGCAATGCCTCGGGTGAAATGGGCCACATAATCAAGCGTCTTGCCCTTGGGCCGTTTGCTCAGCACATCTGCCGCATGGGCAATGTCATCGTGAAAGGCCACCAGATCGGGGCTGATCCGATCATCATGGACAACCCGCGGCCCGCTAGGTTTGGCATCATCAGGCAAATGCGCCAAAATCGCCTGTTGAAACAGCGCCAGACTTTCGACCGGCTTGGCCAGAAAGCCATCTGCGCCGGCCTGCAGCGCCTCGGCCTCGCGGCTGGAATCGCCGCTGATACCCAGCACAACATTGATGCGCGGTCGGGCCCGGTGCAGCTCGGCAATCAGATCGGCGCCGGTGCCATCGGGCAGCCCCATATCCACAACCACCACGCAAGGGCGGTAAACCTGCAAATGCCGCCGCGCAGACGCCAGACAATCCGCGCGCCGGATCCGCGCCCCCGAACGCAGGCATAACAGGCGCATCGCCTCGCTGGTAAAGCGGCTATCCTCAACCAGCAGAACTGTCATCCCCAGCAGCGGGCGTTCTGCGGTGGGTGTGCGCAGCATCATGAAACTTTCAAAATCATCCATCAGACATCCCCTTCCAGTGCAACTTCTGATTCGTAGTAAAGCTGAAAATTGGCTAAGGAGCGGTTAACGCCGCGCAACAAACCCTGAACTGTGTGCTTGCAGAGCCGATTTTCCCACGGCATAAGTTGGAAAAACTTGAAAAAAGGATCTCCCCGATGATCGGACGTTTGAACCATGTTGCCATTGCTGTGCCTGATCTGGAGGCCGCCTCGGCGCTTTACCGCGACACTCTGGGGGCCAATGTCGGCGCACCGCAGGACGAGCCCGATCACGGCGTCACCGTGGTGTTTATCGAGCTGCCCAACACCAAGATTGAGCTGCTCTACCCGTTGGGCGATGACAGCCCGATCAAAGGGTTTCTTGAGAAAAACCCGGCCGGCGGCATTCATCACATCTGTTACGAGGTCGATGACATCCTTGCCGCCCGCGACCACCTCAAAGCCTCCGGCGCACGGGTGCTGGGCAGCGGAGAGCCCAAGATCGGCGCCCATGGCAAGCCGGTGCTGTTTTTGCACCCCAAGGATTTCAACGGCACGCTGGTTGAGCTGGAGCAGGTTTAACCCCGCTCCGGCCAGACGGGGCTATTGCTCGACCCATTCAATCAGGGTCTCGACATCCGGGCGGCGGCGGTCGGAGGGAACGGTGGTTTCGCTGCCGATATGGATATAGCCGGCCACGGTTTCGTCATCGGCCAGCCCCAGCCCCTGCCGGATGAACTCCCGGTCATGGCTGGTCCAGCCGGAAATCCAGTTCGCCCCCCAGCCCGAAGCCTGCGCCGCGTTCATCAGCGACAGGCAAGACGCCCCGGCGGAGTAGAATTGCTCGACCTCGGGGATGCGCTCAAGCGAATGCGGGGCAGAAACGACCGTGACGATCAGGCCGGCATTTTCAAACATGGCGGCGGTTTTGGCGACTTTGTCGGGGTCCATGCCCAACTCGGCACCACGGGTTTTGGTCAGCTCGGCCAGACGTTTCAACGCCGCCCCACGCAGCACGATAAACCGCCACGGATTCAGAATGCCGTGATCGGGCACCCGCGCTGCTGCGGTCAAAAGCGGGCGTAGCTCGTCATTGCTGGGCACCGGAGTGGTCAGGGTTTTGTAAATCCGCGAACGGCGGTTTAGCAGAAAATCCATAACGGTTGGGTTCGGGGTCATGTCGCGCTCCTGTTGTTTTGCGGAAACTTGCGGCATTTCACCCGGGGGATCAAGGCTCAAATGCGGCCCGAGACAGGCTGATTCTGTGTCAGAAACCTTCTGCGCAATCTTTACCTATTGCGCCGCAATACTGCGCCATTGGCCGGGTTGCAGGCCATCCAGACTCCAGTTTCCAATCCGGCAACGGATCAGCCGCAAGGTTGGATGCCCGATCGCCGCCGTCATCCGCCGCAACTGCCGGTTGCGCCCCTCGGAGATGCTGATCTGCAACCAGCAATCGGGCACGGTTTTGCGAAACCGCACCGGCGGGGTGCGCGGCCACAGGTTTTGGGGCGGCGCGATCAGACTCGCCTTGGCCGGAGCCGTCATGCCATCTTTCAGCCGCACCCCACGGCGCAACCGATTCAGGGCCGCCTCATCAGGAATGCCCTCGACCTGCACCCAATAGGTTTTCTCCATCTTGTGCTTTGGATGGCTGATCCGCGCCTGCAAGCGGCCATTATCGGTTAACACCAGCAAGCCTTCGCTGTCTTTGTCCAGCCGCCCGGCAGCATAGACTCCGGGCAGGTCGATGAAATCCGACAGGGTCTGGCGCGGGCTGGCCGCACTGCCCTGATCGGTGAATTGCGACAGCACATTAAAGGGTTTGTTAAACAGGATCAGTTGGGTCATTGGCTCTGGCTTTTCTCTGCCCCCGTTCATAATGTAGCCGGGTGGGGAAAATCCAGCCTCTCCTTTCAAAGTGAGTTTTCGGGATGCAAAAAGGCGAATTGGCAGAATTGGCGGTGGAGGGAACAACGCTTGCGGTACGGGTGACCCCAAAGGCGGCGCGGAATCGGATCAGCTATCAGGATGGCGAGATCCGGGTTTATGTGACCTGCGTGCCGGAAGGGGGCAAAGCCACGAAACAGGTGGTGAAATTGCTGGCCCATGCGCTGGGAGTGCCGAAATCGCGGCTGACGCTGCTGCGCGGGGCGACATCGCGTGATAAGCTGTTTCAGATTTGCGCTTAACGCCGGGGTGGCAAAACGCTGCCGGATGCACCGGCGGGGCTGGCCTTTGCCGCAAAGAGTGTTAAATTCCACCGACAACGCATGGATAAGGGAAACGAGATGAGCAGAGCATGGCCGATACTGGCGGGTTTGATTCTGTCGGGCTGTATGACGCTGGAGCAGCCCCCCACCCCGGCACCGGTTGACGCTGGCCCGCGGGTCAGCAAAGCGGTGGCGGCACGCAATTTCCTCACCGTATTGCGCCGGGTCGAGCCGGTGGCCGAGGCCGAGTGCCGGGCAAGAATGGAAGTGCGCAACTGCGATTTCAACATCGTGGTGGATGAACGCGCCGGCCAGCCGCCCAACGCCTATCAGACGCTGGACAAGGCCGGACGGCCGGTGATTGCCTTTACCACGGCCCTATTGGCCGAGGCCCGCAATCAGGACGAGCTTGCCTTTATCATGGGCCACGAAGCCGCCCATCATATTCGCGGCCATATCCCGAAAACCCAGCAAGGGGCGGTGGCCGGTGCCGTGGTTGGCGGGCTGCTGGCCAAAGCGCTTGGGGCGGGCAGTGCCGCCATTGAACAAGCGCAAAAGCTGGGCGGCGCGGTGGGTGCGCGCGGCTATTCCAAGAAATACGAACTACAGGCCGACCAGCTGGGCACCATCATCGCGGTGCGGGCGGGCTATGATCCGGTGCGCGGCGCGGCGTTTTTCACCCGTATCCCGGACCCGGGCAATCAGTTTCTGGGCAGCCACCCGCCCAATGCAGAGCGCATCGAAACGGTGAAACGCACGGTTGCCAATATGTAGTGGAATAACGCCGGGGATGCTGGGCGGTGGGGCAATTCGCATCAGCGCTCATCTCGTCGCGTCTTCTGCCAGTGAGTCACCAAGGTCGAAAGGATTTCCGCGAAATGGGATCGGGGGAGGGCATGCCCCAGCGTGTCTATTTCCACCAAACTCGCATTTGCAAACAGGTCGGCGATGTGGCGACCGTGGGGTGGTGGGTTGAGCGGATCATCTGCGGCCTGAATCACAAGGGTGGGGACACGGCTCGCCTTCAACTCGCGCCCGCGTTCCAGAGGGATCGGCTGGGCCATCGCATGAGCAAACGGCGCCGGGATCACCCCCGAATGGTCGATATCCGCCGCTTCACGCGCCGCGTAGTCTTCCGCGTCAAAGGGCATCCGGGGCGAGGACAGGATGCGCCATTGCTCAACCCGTCTGGCAATCTCCGCGTTTCGCTCGGTCAGCGGGGCCTTGAACGCCCTGACGACCTCGGGTTTTGGCCCGGGCAGATCGCCCGGGGCGGCCTTTCCTTCCAGCGCTGACATCCAGTTCGTCCCAAAATCAACATCCAGCGCCGCCGCCATCATGACGGTGAGGCTGAGCAGCCGGTCGGGGTGATCCAGCGCCAGAACCTGCCCGATGGTGCCGCCCAAAGACATGCCCACAACATGCGCCTTTGCGATGTTCAGGCCATCGAGAACGGCAATGGCATCTTCACAAAGGTCCACCACGGAGTAGGGCGTCTTCTGAAAATCCAGCCGGTCAGAACGCCCGGTGTCGCGGTGGTCATATCGGACGACCCGATAGCCCTGATCCACGACCCTCTGCACAAAGGCACCCGGCCACATGAAGGCAGACGCGTTCGCCCCGGAGATCAGCAACACCGGCTCCCCTTCTCCAGACTGCTCTGTCCAAAGGTGAACGCCGGTATTGGTCTGGATTGTTTTCTGGCTCATGGCGGCCAGCGTAGCAGGCGGTTACACCCCCCGCAAGGCAGGCAGCTGGGCCCCCACAGGCAGGATCATGCGACCCTGCCCCATAGTTGTTTTCTGCGAATACCCTATTGATCCAAAAACGACCGCAGCTTGCGCGAGCGGCTGGGATGTTTGAGTTTGCGCAGCGCCTTGGCCTCGATCTGACGAATCCGCTCGCGGGTGACGCTGAATTGCTGGCCAACCTCTTCCAGCGTGTGATCGGTGTTCATGCCAATGCCAAAGCGCATCCGCAGCACCCGTTCTTCGCGCGGAGTCAAAGACGACAGAACCCGGGTGGTGGTCTCTTTCAAATTCTCCTGAATCGCCGAATCCAGCGGCAACACCGCGTTCTTGTCTTCGATGAAATCACCCAGCTGGCTGTCCTCTTCATCGCCAATCGGGGTCTCAAGGCTGATCGGCTCTTTGGCAATTTTCATCACCTTGCGCACCTTATCCAGCGGCATTTGCAGCTTTTCCGCCAGCTCTTCGGGCGTGGGCTCGCGGCCGATTTCATGCAGCATCTGCCGCCCGGTGCGCACCAGCTTGTTGATGGTTTCGATCATATGCACCGGAATGCGGATGGTGCGGGCCTGATCGGCGATTGAGCGGGTAATGGCCTGACGAATCCACCATGTCGCATAGGTCGAAAACTTGTAACCGCGGCGGTATTCGAATTTGTCCACCGCCTTCATCAGGCCGATATTGCCTTCCTGAATCAGATCAAGGAATTGCAACCCGCGATTGGTGTATTTTTTGGCAATCGAGATCACCAACCGCAAATTGGCCTCGACCATCTCTTTTTTCGCCTGACGGGCCTCTTTTTCGCCCTTTTGCACCTGCTGCACGATGCTGCGAAATTCCGGGATGTCCAGACCGATATATTGCCCGACCTGCGCCATCTCGGCGCGCAATTCCTCGATCTTGTCGGTGGATTTCTCCAGCAGAACCTGCCAGCCGCGACCGGTCTTTTCACCCATTTGCTCCAGCCACATCGGGTCAAGTTCGTGATCGCGATAGGCTTCGATGAATTCGCGCCGGTTGATCCGGGCCTGATCGGCCAGCTTGACCATGCGGCTGTCAATCGACTTGATCCGCCCGTTGACCCCGTAAATCTGGTCAATCAGCGCCTCGATCCGGTTGTTATGCAGATGCAGCTCGTTCACCAGCATCACAATCTCGGCCCGCAGCTTCTGATAGGTCTTTTCCTCTTTCTTGGTGAATTTGGCATCCTCGTTCAGAGTGGCCGAGATCCGGGTATCCTGCATTTCCGACAGCTTGGCATAATCACGGGCAATGGTGTCGAGCATCTCCAGAACCTTTGGCTTGAGCGCGGCCTCCATCGCGGCCAGAGACAGGTTGACCTGTTCCTCTTCGTCGTCCTCATCGTCATCCTGAGCAATCGGGTTCCCGTCTGCATCCAGCTCAGGCTTGCTGTCGCCAGAGGGGGCCGCCGGGCTGGCCCCGGTCGGAGCCACCACCGGTTCCTGTTCGTCCTCCTCGTCCATGGTGTTGCCAAAGGTGGTTTCCAAATCAATCACATCGCGCAGCAGGATGTCTTCGTTCAGCAATTCGTCGCGCCAGATGGTGATGGCGTTAAAGGTCAGCGGGCTTTCGCACAGCCCCATGATCATGGTGTTGCGCCCGGCCTCGATCCGTTTGGCGATGGCAATCTCGCCCTCGCGGCTGAGCAACTCGACCGAGCCCATTTCCCGCAGATACATCCGTACCGGATCATCGGTGCGGTCCAGCTTTTCGCCACCGGTGACGGTAATCGCCACATCGCGTGCGCCGCCGGTGGTGGCGACCTCGGTCGAAGCTTTTTCCTCTTCTTCATCCTCGATGATGTTGATGCCCATTTCCGACAGCATCGACATCACATCTTCGATCTGTTCGCTGGTGACCTGCTCGGGCGGCAGCACCTTGTTGAGCTGCCCATAGGTCACATATCCTTGCGCCCGCCCATCGGCGATCATCTTTTTGACGGCGGCCTGGCCTGTTTCGGCAATTTCTTCTTTATTGTCGGTATCTTTTGCAGCCATCTGGATGGTCCTTTCGGGGGCAAAGGCGTTCGGATTAAGCGATTCGCGCATTTCAATAGAATCAACACGGCGAATCGCTGATTCGCAATACGTTTACCCCGATTTCTTTACCGGTTCCTAACCAAAGCGTTCACTTTTCACCGTGCCCCTTGCCCTTGCGGGGGGCGTTTTCGCCGATTTCAGCCATCAGACGGGCAAAAGCATCACGCTCACTGCGATCCATATGGGCACCGCTGGGGGCAATGTCAAACACCGCCGCATCTTGGCGCGGGCTGTGGACGGCCTCGTAATTGGCCTTGCTGGCCTGTTGCAACCGCCAGGTCAGCCCTTCATCGGCCAGACCGCTGATATCCTCGATCGCCTCTTCAATCTCGCGGATCGCGCCGCGCTTGGCGGCCAGCTTGGCCAGTTCCTCGGCCACGCACATTTCCGCCAGCTTCTGGTCCCCAGGTTTGCGCACGGCGGGCGATATCTGCACATGGCGCGGGGCGAAAACGGCGGCCAGCTCTGCCCCGGCGCGCGGCTCGATCCGGGCATAGAGGTCATCGACCCCGCCAATTTGCAACAGGCAATCGCGCAAAACGCGATGCTCGGGCGTGACGCAGTCCAGACGCTCCAATTCGCCCTCAAACAGCTCAATAATCCCGGGGTGCAGCACAAGGGTTGCCAAAATTACCGCTTCGCGCAAATGGTCTTCGGCCCCCTGTCCGGCGCTGGCCAGCATCGAAGATTTGGTGCTGGACTGCACCGGGGCGGGCTGGTTTTTCCACCCGCCCCGCCCGCGCGGTGGACGTTTGGGGGAAAACAGCTCCCAACGCAGCTGCTTGATCGCCTGCCCGTAATGATTGCGGATCGAAGCATCGGTGATTTTGGCAATCGCACTGCGCAGGTTTTTGTCCAGCGCGGCCCTGCGCTCGGGGCTGTCGAAATTGCCGCCTTCGGTTTCACGCTGCCACAACAGTTGCACCATGGGCAGAGCCCCGTCCAGCAGCCGCTGCATGGCCGGTTTGCCTTGAGATTTCAGCACATCATCGGGGTCGAGCCCCTCAGGCATCAGTGCAAACCGCAAGGATTTCCCGGCCTCCAGCAAGGGCAGCGCCAGATCAACCAGCCGCATGGCGGCACGCAAACCGGCGGTGTCGCCATCCAGCGCAATCACGGGTTCAGGCGCGATTCGCCACATCATATGCAGCTGATGTTCGGTAATCGCGGTGCCCAGAGGCGCAACACAGGCCTCAAACCCGGCCTCGACCAGCGCGATCACATCCATATAGCCTTCGGCCACGATCAGCGGCGCGCCCTTGCCGGCCGCGCTGCGGGCGGGGCCGAGATTATAGAGGCTGCGGCCCTTGTCAAACAGCTCGGTTTCCGGCGAGTTCAGATATTTCGCCCGCGCCTGCGGGTCCAGCGCCCGCCCGCCCAGCGCAATCGCCCGCCCGCGCGCATCGCGGATCGGAAAGATGATGCGGCCGCGAAACCGATCATAAGGGGCGCGGCCATCCTCGGGGCGGGCGGCCAGACCGGCGTCGATGATCAGATCCGGGGCGACCCCCTTGCCAGTCAGATGCGCAAACACCCCCTGCCGGTCATTCGGGGCATAGCCGATTTCCCAGCGCTGTTGAGCATCCTCACGCAAGCCGCGCTGGGTCAGATAATCGCGGGCGGCTGCGCCATGCGCGGTGTGCAGTTGCAACCGAAAATACTGCACCGCCTGCTCCATCACCTCGGCCAGTTTGCTGCGCTTGTCCGATTTGACCTGCGCCGCCGGGTCGCGTTTGGGCATCGGCAAGCCGACCTCGCGGGCGATGATCTCGACGGCCTCCATGAATCCGACATTTTCGGTTTCCTGCACAAAGGAAATCGCATCGCCCTTGGCGTGACAGCCAAAGCAGTAATAAAACCCCTTGCGGTCATCGACGTGAAAGCTGGCGGTTTTTTCCTGATGAAACGGGCAAGGCGCCCACATATCGCCCTTGGCCTGATTGGATTTGCGATTATCCCAGACCACTTTGCGCCCCACCAGCTGAGACAGGCTGGTGCGGCTGCGCAATTCGTCCAGAAAACCGGGGGGCAGGCTCATATCTTGCTCTCGAATCGGAAAAACATGGTCCCTCATACAGCATTCCCGGGCAATGCGCCAAAGCCGGATATGCCCTTACTGCAGAGTCTGTCAGCTCAGCCCCAATCCAGCCAGCGCTGCCGCAACCTGATCTGTGGCCTGTTTGCCAAGCGGCAGAATCGGGCGCGGGGGCTGGCATGTGGCCAGGCCCAGAAGGTTGGCCGCGGTATAGATCACCCGCAGCGATCCATGCTGCTGAAACAACGCCCAAAGCGGCGCAAACGGAGCCTCAATCTGCATGGTTTTCCGGCGATCCCCGGCCCGAGCCGCGCGGACCAGCGGCATGATAAGCTCGGGCAGCAAGCCGGAAATTGCGCTATACCAACCATCGGCCCCGGCCAAAAGCGCCTCGGGGCACGCAGCACGCAGCCGCGACAGATCGGCGCCGATGCTGCCTTGGGCGGGCAGAGGCATTTTCGCCGGCGCAATCGACGCCCACCCGCAATCCATCAAGATCAAGCGCAACCCAACCGGCGACAACACACCAGCCAAGCGGTGTGTTGTCTTTGCTCAAACCGGAGCCGGGGCCGTTTACAGCCCTTTGGCCTCATAAGATTTGGCCACCCGGGTGATGGCAACGATAAAGGCCGCCGTGCGCAGATCCTGCACTTCGTCGCGGGAATGCCAGACATGACGCATCGCCTGATAGGCCGAGCGCATACTGTCATCCAGCCCCGAACGCACCAGCGCCAGCTCATCCGCGCCACGCAGATATTTGTTTTTGAAATCCGGGGTCATCGACCATTTGTCGCCCATATAACGATCCAGCCGCTCCAGCTCGTTCACCAGCAACCGGTGGCGGGACTCTTCCTGACGGCGGCCAATGCGGCCAAACCGGATGTGGTTCAGGTTCTTGACCCACTCGAAATACGACACCGTCACACCGCCCGCGTTGGCATAAAGATCAGGAATGATCACAATGCCCTTATTGCGCAGAACCTCGTCCGCTCCGGCGGTAATCGGGCCATTGGCAGCCTCGATGATCAGCGGCGCTTTGATCGCATCGGCGTTTTCCAGATTGATCACCCCTTCCAGAGCCGCAGGGATCAGAATATCACATTCGGCCTTAAGCATCTTGGCCCCGTCCGGTGAATACTCGGCCCCTTCATAGCCCTTCAGCCCGCCATGTTCTGCCAGCCATTGATGCACCGATTCCACATCCAACCCGTTGGCATCATAAAGGCTGCCATCATGTTCGATGATCGAAATGATTTTGGCGTTATCCTCTTCCTGCAGGAATTTGGCGGCGTGATAGCCCACATTGCCCAGCCCCTGAATGATAACGCGTTTGCCCTCCAAATCACCGCTCAGATTGGTCTTGGCCACATCCTCGGGATAGCGGAAAAACTCCTGCAGCGCATATTGCACACCGCGCCCGGTGGCCTCGACCCGACCGGCAATGCCGCCGGCATGAATCGGCTTGCCGGTGACACAGGCGCGCGCATTGATGTCAGTGGTGTTCATGCGGCCATACTGATCGGCAATCCATGCCATTTCCCGCTCACCCGTGCCCATATCCGGGGCCGGCACATTTTGGCTGGGGTTGATCAGGTCACGCTTGGCCAGCTCAAACGCAAAACGGCGGGTGATGACTTCCAACTCGCGCTCATCATATTCGCGCGGATCAATGCACAACCCACCTTTAGAACCCCCAAACGGCACCTCAACCAGAGCACATTTATAGGTCATCAACGCGCCCAGTGCCTCGACCTCGTCCTGACCGACAGTGCTGGCATAGCGGATACCACCCTTGACCGGCTCCATATGCTCCGAATGCACCGAACGATAGCCGGTAAACGTCTGGATTTCGCCCCGCAGCCGCACCCCAAAGCGCACGGTATAAGTTGCATTCACCACGCGAATTTTCTTTTTCAACCCCGGCCTGAGGTCCATCAGCGCGACCGCACGGTCAAACATCAAATCAACAGATTCCCGAAAGCTCGGTTCGTTTATAGCCGACATTGTTCTAAATCCTCCCAATCTAAAGGCACCGCAGAATCGCCCGCAAGCCTGATAGTCTATTTTGTAGTGAGCTTTGGTTAACAGCGCACTCATTATTATCTAGATCAGCCCTGCCAGATTCGTTTCCATCGAATTTTATGGAAAAACCATGACCTCCAAAACTGCCCCTGTGAAACAATATTCCCAATAAACACGGCTGGTTATCAATCAGAAACAATAAACAGGGCTTTGTCGAAGTTTCGCGCGAAATACCTTATTTCTGCCTTTTTTTACCTTTTCCCGCCACAATTAGGACACACGCAATTGGTTAAAATAGTGCTGAGTAATTTTTGGCAAATTCAGGCCATTCCCAAAGCCCTGAACAGAATGAGGATGGGTCGATGATGATAAAATTTAAGAGTTCTACCACCCGGCCTAAGGCTGGCAAACATACCGCCCGCACAAGCTGGCAACCGATTTACGATTTCTACCGCCATGAGCAAGGCACAATGTTGCCCTTTGCTATGGCGATTATCATCCTGATGATTCTGATGGGTGGCATGGCCATTGATGTGATGCGCGCCGAAACCCAACGCACTCAGATCCAATATACCCAGGATCGCGCGGTTTTGGCTGCGGCCAGCATGAAACAGCAGGAAGAGGCGCAGGACATTTTCGATTCCTATTTTGAAAAAGACGGCATCCCCGAATTTACCCCGAGAGCGGTTGTTGAAGAGGGACTGAACTTTCGTCGGGTGTTCGCAATTTATGACGAAGACAATATCCCCACCATCCCGACAGGATTTATTGACGAGTTAGGAATTGAGTATTTCTCGACACCCGCGGCCTCGGCTGCTGAGGATCAGATCGGAAAGGTTGAAATTTCTCTGGTGTTGGATGTCTCCGGCTCCATGGGGGGAATTTCTCAATCGGGCCAGTCAAAACTGAGAGACTTGCAGGACGCCGCCAAGGATTTCGTGGATACCCTGCTGTTAGACCGCGACGAAGACGATGACACCTATTCTATCTCAATCGTGCCCTACTCGACCCAGGTGACCGCGGGTGCAGATCTGTTGTCGCATTATAATGTCACGAACGAGCACAGCTATTCGAACTGTGTCGATTTCGAAGCCGCTGACTTTGAGAGAACCGATATAGACCCGGTGAACGATTTGTTGCAACGCACCGGACATTTTACCCCCTGGGACTGGTGGGATCTGGGCGTAATGCAGGCCGAGTGGGAAGACCACCCATGCATTTCGGATACCGATATTGATGGTGACAACCACGAAATTGCCCGCAAGATCATTCCGGTCAGCGATGATGCTGATGCCCTGAAAGACTATATCGACTCGCTGGAGGCCGGCGGCTGGACTTCGACCGATGTCGGCGTGAAATGGGGCACGGCCCTGCTGGACCCAAGCGCCCGCCCCGTGATCACCGATATGGTTGATGATGAGCTGGTCGATACTAAATTTACCGGACGCCCCTTCGATTATAACGAAGAGCATGTGCTGAAAGTCATGGTGGTGATGAGTGACGGGCAAAATACCAACCAGTATTTTCTGGACGACAGCGTTTCTTCCGGAAACAGCCCGGTCTGGTATAAATACACCGGCAACAAACACAAATTCTGGATCTATAACAGCGATCGGAACAAATACAAAAAGCTGTTTTTCAACTCTGACAGTGAGTTCCTGTCCAATAAGGGCTGGAAGAATAACCCCGGCAACAATACTGCTCGGCTGACTTGGCCCGAACTGTGGCGGCTGGCTGCCATGGGCTTTGTTTCGCACGATCTGTTTGACCGGGCCGATATAGATGGCGGCGGCGAGTGGAGTAACAGTGGCTGGGACGACTATTACAGCATTATCTACACCGGTGAAAAAGACCAGCGCATGTTCGATATTTGCAATGCGGCCAAGGCGCAGGGGATTTTACTCTATACCATTGGGTTTGAGGTTGAGGACGCCAACGCCGTCAAGCTGACCTCTTGCGCGACGACCCCAGCGCATTTCTTCCGGGTCGAAGGTGTGGAGATATCGGAGGCCTTTGCTTCGATCGCAGCGCAACTCATTGATCTGAGGCTGATACAATGACTAGGCCATTACCAATAATGCGCACGCATCTTCACCAGATGCTGCGCAGCGAAGCGGGCAATCCCACGGTCGAATTCGCTCTGCTGTTCCCGATTTTCCTCAGCCTGTTTCTGGCGACCTTTGAAATCGGTATGGTGATGATCCATCAGGTCAATCTGGACCGGGCCGTTGATTTGACCGTGCGCGATCTGCGCCTTGGCAATATCGAAGACCCCGACCAGGACAAGCTGCGCCAGAACATTTGCGGCAATACCAGCATGATCAAGGATTGCATGACCAGCCTGTTGATCGAGCTGCGCCCGGTGGATCAAACCACATGGGACACCCTGCCTGACGAGGTCACATGCCGGGAGCGCGAGGCCGATATTGACCCGGTTGTATCGCTCGACCCAGGAAGCAGCCACGAAATGATGCTGGTGCGGGTCTGTGCCGTGTTTGATCCGTGGTTCCCAACCACCCGCATCGGGATGTCGTTACACCGGGATGAGTTGGGCGGCTATGCGATTGTCGCGACCTCAGCCTTTGTCAACGAGCCCTCATAACAGTGGAGATCATCATGTCATTGCGTTCACGTATTCTGGGCAAATTTTACCGTGATGAAAAAGGGATAATCACGATCGAGGCTGTGATTATCGTTCCCATCATAATGTTCCTGCTCTTTGCGCTGGTGGTCTATTTTGACGGTTTCCGGCAAAAGGGCGTCAACCTGAGGGCCGCCTATACCGTCAGCGATCTGCTGTCGCGTCAGTATCCCACCGTGGATGAGGATTATGTTCAAGGGTTAAAGACAATTTATGACTATCTGGTCGATAGCCCGGATGACAGCTCGTTTCGGATCAGCATGGTGCAATTTGACAGCGAAGATCTGGACAATGATGATGACGGCTTTGCGTTTCTGAAATGGTCGCATGGGATTGGTGAATATGATGATCTGACAGACTCCACTCTGGACGATATTCGCGATCGCATTCCTTTGATGGCGCATGGTGACAGCCTGCTGATTCTGGAAACCAAGATGACATATACGCCAAATTTCTCCTCTGGCATTGTGCCGTTTGACATCGAATATCTGATTGCCACCCGCCCCCGTTTCATCCCGCCCTGCTGGGAAGACTGCACCAGCGGCGGTTAAAAGAAACACCTCATACAGAGGGCTGCGCCATCCTTAAGGGGGCGCAGCCCATCGGTGCTGTCGTGGTGGAATTAATCCTGACGCTCTGCCAACAGAGCCGCCAGAATTTCCGACATATATTTGGTCTGGGCGGCGGCGGTCACCCCGCCGATTCCCACCCGCTTGCCCACCCGCCACCACAGGCCGGGGGCCCAACCGGCGGGTTGGCTGGTTTTGGTGATGACGGTGAAACCATTGGAAGGCTTGAGCGAAAAAGACCCACGCACCACCGATTCGACATCGGCGATCTCGGCCAGCACCTGCCCATCCGTGCTGCGCAACTGCGCACGGGTCAACTGCACCGCATGACTGGTAGCGCGGCGCATTTTTTCGACCAGCAACAGCGCCAATACCCCCAGCCCCAGAATCAGAGCCCGCCACCACAGCGACACCGGCGGCATGGTCAGCGCCAAATAAACCAGCATCGCCCCCAAACCCGCCAGCATCAGCAACCCGAACAGCCGCCGAAACATCGACGGGCGCACCGTGGCCAAAACTTCTTGCTCAGACATGCTGTATCCTTTTCTTGCAAATGCGGATTGCGGGTGTACGCGACTTTAGCGCTCAAATTCGGCGCTGCCAATCAGCAGTTTTCAAACCGAAAACCCCGGCAATACAACCAAGTTCAAGAATTTTAAACTGTATCTGAAACACCCCTCTGCCTAGGGGAAAAGTGGCGCGGTTGACGGGACTCGAACCCGCGACCCCCGGCGTGACAGGCCGGTACTCTAACCAACTGAGCTACAACCGCGCTTTTCACAGATCGCTGTGTTTGCGAACTGTTTGGGCGTTCTAGGGCCAAGGACGGGGGGCGTCAAGCGCTTCTGACAGGTTTTTCAAAAATAGTTTCCAACATCGCCAAAACAAACAGTTTTTCACCCGTTGCAAACGCAAACCCCCGCCGAAATGGCAGGGCAGACAACTTACAAAACCATCGTTGCAGGGAATGGTGGGTGATGAGAGACTCGAATTTCTAAAAAAAATCTGCCCCCCTTATATCTTTGACAAATAGCGGTTTCATCGTTGACGCTGCCCTAAAATTACCATGGTTTTCTGGAATTGTTACCATGGTTTTGAAATCGGAGGCGTCATTTGGAACACGAAAAAGTAAGATATTTGTACCCGGCAAAGGATGGCCGCTGGAAGTATCTGCGCGATGTTCCGGTATCTCTTAGACCCGCGCTTGGCCGCAAAAGATGGGACTACAGCCTTGGCTCAGATCGCATCAAGGCACTGCAACAGTGGGCATTGTTCACCAAAGAACATGACCACCTCATCGCTTCACTAAAAGACCCCAACACCCGTGAAGACTTTATCGCCAAGAATGCGTCAGATAACGCAGCGGCAATGGCCGAATTGTTGTCAAACTACGAAACGGACCTGCGCGTCGCGTTCAACGGCAGCGAAGTAGCTGTCGGCGAAAATATCGAGAAATCCGCGTCAGCGGGGTGGATCACTATACAAGGAACTTGGAACGAAGACACGCCTGAGGAAAAGGAGTGGCTAAAGAAAAACGGCTATGCCGTAAACGAAGGCCCGCCTGACGACCCCAACAGAGACCTTTGGCGCACCACAGAATACATGCTTGCCAGCACCAGCGATATATCAGACAAACGTGCATATAGTCGCCTCGCGAATTTCGCAGCCGTTGCATTTGGCGACACATCTTTTCTCACCGACGACAACACGTTTGGCCAATTTGGCGTGAAGGTAACCCAACCGAAACGCCCCGATGGCGCGGGCGGGATGATTTACGATGCGATGTACGAGACCGTACGGGCACGCCTGCAACTTCTCTCCGCATCGGTTTTGCCAAACGCGCCGGACCGCTTGTCGGTTTACTATCGTGAAGTGTACGCACCGCACAAAGGGCACCGCGAACTTACTCAAATCGACTATCAAAAGAAGTTGGCAGATTTCATCGAAGATGTTGGTGATTTGCGCCTTGGTGAAATCGAGAAGGAACACCTTCGCAAGTATCGGGACTCGTTATCGAAACGGATGAAAGAGGTATCCTCGGTTGTGGGATACATGGTTCCGATCAAGGCTCTATTGAACCATGCGTATTCTGAGGAACAAATACCAACCAACCCCGCCGTAGGCCTCAAAATGCCGACGGATTCAAAAACAGTCGAAGAAAGAAAGTACCTGCCGTTCTCCGCCGATCAGGTGCGTCAGATACTGGACATGATCCACGATGTATGGGCAGGCGAGAACATCAAATCGCGCCTGAGTTTGCAAAAACGGCAGCTATATCGGCACACTATCGTGGCGCTTTTACATACGGGCATGCGCCCTCACGAGCTTTGGAAACTAACGCCTCAGGATGTGGGGACCTTTGAAACGCACAACTGGCCCCATCGTGGTATCAACATTCAACGCACAAAATCGGGGCGAAGACTTATCCCCTGCCCCGAAATGGCATTGCCCTTCGTAAACCTTGTCCGTGATGGCGGGTTAGAGTTTTTGGATGTCAAGAGCGACCGCGACTTGATCAACCGCATGAAAGCAATGTCTGGCGAGCGCCAGTTTGGAAAAATATTGAAGGACCTCAAGATCAAGCGCCCACGTGTCAGCCTATATTCAACACGTGCAACATTTGTAACGACCTTACAGCGGAACGGATACAATGACGGAATGATTGAAAACATCATTGGTCATAAAGGAAGCGCACGTATGCTAAGGCACTACAAGTCCCCGGAAGAAATGAAGGACATGTTGGCTGCGATGGAAAGCGTTCAATACGGAGGTTGACGCACCTGTCACCCGCCCCGTTCTTCAATCCAAGCCTTTGCCTCAGCCTCAGACTTGAACGCTAGGTCAGCGTTCCGATGCGACATATCTTCGCCATGTATGTCGAGGACTTCCCAAACCTCATAGAAGACGGATTCGGCCCCGTCAGGGGCTTTGATATTCGCCACGCGCTTGATCTCACATCACGCAGTCTTTGAATGTTTTCTCCTGAACCCAAATAACCTCGGTTATTTGACCTCGACCGTGCGTAGCACCCACTGAGGATTCACGGCCTCGTTTAGCATATCCAGTGCCTTGTGTGTGTCGCCAAGAAGAGAACCGTTAAACGGAAGGGCGACCCGATGGCCTGTATCGTAGTAGGTGAGTGCGTCAGCAAACTCTCTTAGGAGTGCGATTGGGTTTTGGCCGCGCCCTTCGACACCCCAAACAAACTGACAACCGATTGAACGGATGTCATCTTCTGAAATACGAAAGAGACCTTCGCCTGCGTCGGCCAGCACCAGCGACCCAAACTCGCCATCTGCAATGCGTCCGATAATGAACAGAATTCGAGACGCTGCGGCAACGGTAACTTCGCCGGGATATTCCAGAACATCAATCCAAAGTTCGCCGGGTTTTACTTCAACATCAAACTTGATTCCCTCGGCTGTCGGAAAAGTTGCAAGGAAATCATTCAAATCAGAAACAGCAACCGAATTCGGCTCATGTTCGGGCAAAGTTCCGGGCCAGTAATTTGAACCGCATTCGTTAGCCAATACACTACCGGCAGAAAACACTACTGCCAGCGCGGTTATGCCCAAAAATTTCTTCATATTGCCATCCTTTCACCACACCGCTGTGGCAATAATTTCAACCAGAATGTGTTCTGTTTATGGAGATTTTTGGTTATGAGAAAGAAGTTTTTTATTTCACTGGTTGGGGCAGCCGCTGCTTGTGCCACAGCAGTTTTTGGACAAGATTCAGCAGGTGCATGCACAGCAATCAATGAAGACTTGGCGCGACTGGCGTGTTATGATCGCGCACTTGGGCGTTCCCCTACACCAGACCCAACCCCCGCAACGCATTGGCGTGTCCGGTCTACCAAGTCAGATTTTACGGATCAAACGGACGTCTATATTTCAACTGCTGCCGAAGGTCCGTTACAATGCAGCTACCGCAAAACCCCTTCGCTGTTTATTCGCTGTCTCGAAGGCAAAACCAATGTGTTCATTGCTCATGGTTGCTATGCTCCTCCTGACCGCGATTCAAAGCGGATAGCAGTCCAACTGCGCATTGACGATGAACCAACCAGCACCAAGCGGCTGTATACGTCAACCGATGACAAAGCTTTCGGCTGGTGGGATTACAATGACGCAATGAGCACGATCCGAAATACGCTCCTAGATCACGATACTTTGGTTGTACGGTTCTCGCCATATAGGGAAGCTCCACAAATCGCACGATTCAACATTTCCGGTCTTCGGGAAGTCATGAAGACAACCGAACCGTCTTGCGTATGGGGCGATCTGGAACGACCAGCAGATTAAGTATTAGGTAGTAGTTGAATGAAACAATTTTTCTCAGCGGTCGCCGCGTTCGGCATACTCCTGTCCGTCCCGGCGCAAGCTGACTTCATAGACACACGTTGGTCTGTTGTCGATTTCACTGGCGAAGCGTGGTTTATCAGCCCGCAGAGCGTGATTGACCAGTCTCAGACCTTTAATCGCGGATACGCGGAAGGCGTGTTCTATACCTGCGAATATGCCGGTCAGTCTTCCACCTATACCCAGTATAACAATGCCGCCTTTTTCGCCAATCCTGAGTTTGAATTATTCCTACCGTTGCAAGAGGAAATGACGCTCAGCAGTGAAGTCCTGTTTGTTCATCGGATCACTTGCGAGGGTGGCGGCAACCCAGACAAGCGGCGCGTGATGTATCCATTTGTCACAAACGAAGCGCGAAAATCCGCTTGGTATCTGTTCGAAGGCGGGGTTTTCTCGCTCTACAACCCGTGATTTGAAAGGACCATTGAAGTGAACGGTTTTTTGAAAGGGTTGGGTACTGTTGTTGCACTGACAATCGCGGGTATGATCCTTGCAACGGTCGCACCGCAGGTAGGAGTCTGGGTTGGGCTGGCATTTCTTGTGGTGCCGTTGGTAGCGGTGTTCAAACCACTTCCGCAGCTTCACTTGGACCACCGGGCTTTCAGCGCATCCGTCGCGTTCTTCGTCGGGCTTATGACCACGGCAGCTTCCTATGATACCCAGCGCTTGGCTGATCTAAGAGCAACGGACCCAGCCGCCTATCTGGCAGGGCTTGAAGGCCGCGACCACGCCAAGTGGCTTTCGGAGTTGGAGGAGTTGAACCCTGAACGCTACGCTACAGAAGCGGCGCGGGCAGCGGAAGCAGCGGCAGAACGCCAAGCCTAACAAGCAACCAAGGTTGCTACCTATATCGAGCAACTGGACCGGGAAATTGCATCTATCCCCGGCGTACAGGCATCGAAATATACCGGCGATGTAACCACCATCAACACCGGCCTATTGATGATTGGGATGTAGGCGTTGGTGTATGAAGAAGGCGACAAGCTGGATTTGAACGATAAAGCCCGACAGAAGCGCCAGCAATTCCGGCAGTTGCTTGTCCGCAAACAGGCCGAAATGCTACCCGCCATGCGCGATGCCTATGGCCCGGCGATGCGCCGGCAACTATGGGAGGCGGACGGCAGCGCTCGGACTGTCGGTGCGGGCTATCGCATAGTAGAATTCGTGTCTGTCGCATTCGCGCGGAATGCCAACATCAAACAGATTCACACCGAGATACGGGAAAACCTCATGATGCTGAGATTCACGCGTGCGCAATACAAGTGGATCAAGCAAGCGTCCGAATTCAGCTATTACGACATGGAAGTGCCCAAAGACTCTGACATCGTAAAATGGGAAAGCGGCGGGCGTTATCGGGTTTTGGACTGAGCTTGTTTAGGGAGAGAAAGAATGTTTGTTCCGACAATGATTGGATGGGGGGCCATCGCGGACGGAGCGCTTGCTGTTTGGGCAGGGTTCAACACCGATGATGCTGGCACGGTCCCCCGCAATGCTGCAACAATTTGATCCGGTGCGTCCGTACTGCAACTGGACGCGCCGGGTACCCCAAGCCCGGTGCGACCCTTGGGTCCCTCCGACCCTTTCCGAGGGTCATACGGCGCCCTCATGGCACGGGGGGGCTTGCGACAGGACAGGCCGCTCAGCGGGCAGCACAGCGCCGCTACGCGGCCTCATATCAGAATACGGCTCCGGCGGGATTCAAACACCGGCAAACCAACAACACCCCACCCCGCCTACCGAAAGGCCTCAGACCCACTCAGCGGATCACTGAACGAGGTTGGGTTGTTGGGTATTTAAGATTGCCTGTCGCCCGTGTCAGCGGGCGTGTGTGGGGCTGGTGGGGTGCAGGCTTGTGGATTGATGGGTGCGCGCTGACGGTGTAAAATGCGTCCCCGCTTCGGCAGCCCTATGACGCCAGCACGCGATACACTGAATCGCGGCTGATACCCAATGCCTTCGCCGCTGCGGCCTTGCTGCCGTGCTTCTCAAAGGCCGCTTCAACGTCTTCTTTCTTGATCTTGGCAGGACGCCCTTTGAACGGGCTGTCAGGCCCTTTGGCAAGCGCGGCGTCTATGCCTTCGCGCTGGCGAGCTTTTCGAATGGAGGTTTCAAACTCGGCTACGGCCCCGAGAATCTGGTAAGTCATGCGGCCCTCTGGCGTGGTGGTATCTATGGCCTGATCCAGACAACGCAACTGAACGCCCTTTTCCTCAAGGCGTGCCGTGATCTTCAACAGGTCTGGCAGTGAGCGCGCGAGGCGGTCTAGTTTGGTAATGGTCAGCACGTCGCCTTCGCGGACGTAGTCCAGCATCCGTTTCAGTTCCTTGCGCCCATCTGTACGGGTGCCACTGATCTTCTCTGAGAATAGCTTTGTGCAACCCGCGCCCGTCAGGGCGTCGGTTTGAATTGTCAGGTCTTGGGTGCGCGATGAAACGCGAGCGTATCCGATCATTTCTGGCATATCCAGCCCCCCTGTCAGATTAGAGTGTCTGGTAAATATGTAGTGTCAGATATATGCGATTCGCAAGTCTAATCTGACACTTTTTGCCTGCCTGCGCGTATTGGTTATGAGTATACTCTATTCGGACGCATTAAGCCCAGTGAAGCAAGACGCCGCGCGTGGTTTCGGTCACGTCCAGCACCAACATGCGCCCTAGCGGGTGGTTGGAGCATGTCAGTTCCGTGTCTCGGGTGATTGGTCCGAAAGTGCGCGTCAGCGCGTGCCAGTCTTCGTAAGTGAACAACGTTTGATTGGTCATGGCTGTGAACTCCTATGGTATGCCGCCAACGGGATACCAAGGCCGCGATTACCTGTGCGGCAAATCGAATTTCGTTCGTGTCAGAAAACGAAAACAAGGACTCGTCAAGATTGACGTTTCCTCTTGCCGAAATGAGAAAACGTCATGATTCCCGCGAAAGCTGCACGGGCAATTTTCATGCGGAAAATGAAACTGAAAAGAAATTATCTTCTGCGAAGGTGCGGGCGGTGTGGGGCCAATTCTATCAGCTTTGCAAGAATGGAAGTTAAAGACGTTGGTGGTCGATAAAACCAACTATAGTTGGCGATTGCGAGGTTTCAAGCGGTAGCGTGCTGGCGGATTGCGTATCAAGAACCGCTGTTTATTCTCGGCAGCCATGTTAACGGATTTATGCCAAGATTACTCCGCTAGATCGTCATACTTTCAGCACAGTTCCGATTTACAAACTTCTTGTCTAGAGTAAGGTAAAACCGATGAAAAAAATGGTATTGGCTGCACTGATGTTATTGGCCCCGCCTGCAACGGCGAATGCTCAGGGTTTCACCGCGCAAACGTGGGCTGATTGTTCGGCGGAAACTGCCATATTCGGCGTCCTTCTCTCGAGTGCGCGGAATAGGGGGGCTGCGTTCACGCTTTCCGACATTGAGGCATCCGATAAGGAAATGGAGCAGTGGATTGGAAAGATGTCCACCTTTGTTGGTGTTCACCGCTTGTCATATCTTGAAACGCTCTATGAAACGGCAATAACAAACAAAACGGATACCATAGGGTACTTTATTGCCAAGCAAGGGGATACCCGTCTCGCATGGGAACAAGCGATTGAACAGGCCTCGATTCGGCGGCAAGAGTGTATGACAATTCTTAATGCAAACCATTAAGCCAAACCCGCTAACGCGGGGCCGCCCACAATTTGACAAGAGCACGCGACGGGTTGAGGGCTGACCCACAAATTCTATCAATGACCCACCATTTAATTCATCCATGGGTGAGCATTGCTTCATAAAACCCCATATTTTCTTCTCTATTATTTAATTCTGACCCAGATGGCCCACGAAGACCCATGTAACTTGAAACCGCCGAAAAACGCTTTCAGCTCTTTCTCGCCGGGTATCGAAAAGGCGGTGGGTTCGCGGGTCATCTGGGTCAAGCCTCCACACAGTATTGAAAAGGTTTAGAAAATTCCAACCCTCGAAATTGGACGCTTTGGGGTCTGACCCAACAACGAAAAGGAGGGGCATTTACGCGCGCCCGATCCTCGTTTCAAAACATCATTGGTATTTCTCAGAGAGTTTTGCCCGAAGTTCATCCAACGGCGGAAACTCAACGAACCGTACGCGCTTGCCGTCTTCAAACTTGTGCTTGAGGTCGTGCCAAGCCTCACCCCCCAGAACTTGTTCGATAGCCTTGCGAGCAGCCTTCCGCGCACCGCCGTGTTGCGCCTTGCCTTGCACGACATGCGCCAAATCGGCCCGACGCACGCGGGTTGGCTTTGTGTCACTCAGTTCAACGTCCATGCCGTCACGGTCTGTAAAGAAACCGTCTTCGATGATCTGCAACAGCGCCGCCTTTGGGGCGGATGCACTATGCGAGGCCTGTTCCGCCCGCGCTGGCGTCCAAGGGGCTGAGCGGAGGTCATCAAACGACATGCCGACTTTCGTTGGGTCCCATGTCATTAACTCGTGCACCATTGCCTCCAAGCCGCCATTGCGCATCTGTTCATCAATCGCCTTGAAGTAAGCGCCGTTTTGCTTTTGTGCATTGCCCGCACGAAGAACCAAAAACCGCCGGGCGTCGGCATTGTCATCAGTTGGGATTGCCCAGTCGTTGTTGGTCACAAAGGCGGTGCGGATCAGATTACGCCGTTCCGCAGCATCCACGCCCTTGCGCTCAACGGTATAGGTTTCGCTCGTGATAAAGTCCTTCAAAACACTCGCCGCTTCTTTATCGCCGCTCCAAAAAGCTTCCTCAGCGACAACTAAGAGCTTTGAATCGAGGTGCGCGTTGAAGGGGCCAACAAGGTGCTTTTTACTCGCGACTTTGATTGCGTAATCGCCCAGCCCAACACGATACCAATCATAGAACTTTGATTTGCCGACGCCTTGTTCGCCAAGAATTGCGATTGAACTCCCTTTCTTGTTGCTCGGATTCTGAAAGATATCAGCGTGCCAAGTCATCCAGTAGTTGAACAGGTATTCGTCCTCTTCTGGCGTTGCCCCGTTTCCGGCAATGAGATTTTCCCGGATGTGAGTGCGCATCAGAGACCAATCACCTGCTGACGCGGGCTGAACTGGAAACCCGTTGAACAGATTGAACTTGTGAGGGTTCGCTTTTGTGGGATCGGGTTCGAATTGCGTGCCCGCAAAGGTAACGCGCAAGTCATCTTCGAAGAACTCTTTCGCTGGATTGATTACCTCCAACTTGCCGGAGTCTTTGCGTTCGTATTGAACGCGTGCGTTCCGATAGAACCTATCAAGCGCCGTGTCGTCCCAGATTTCAGGCAACTGCCCACGCTTGGGGTGAAGGAACAACTTGCCCTTACCGCCGTCCACGATCACATACGACACACGCGAACGAAGATTCCGCCGGATTTGCTGGCGAACTTCCGGGGCTTTCTTGCGCTTGCAGAAACCATCCGTAACAAGCCCGTCTTCCCAAAGCGGTGCACTGAGAGGAACAGGGGCAGCGTCATTCGCAACGTCTTGCCCCGGAACGACTTCGTCCGGTAATGGAATGTTACATTCGTCATCGGTCAGAGCCGATTCCGGGAGCCAGCCCTCATCCAGCATGGCCTTTAGGAATTCCAACTTGTTACGTCCGGCGCAAGCGTCATGACGGCAGAAGATGGTCCAGTACCCGGACTCACATTCATCCGGGTTCATCGCCATGGTGGCGGTGCCGCCTTCGGTGCTGTGTTCCGCTTCGAAAGGGCATTCCAAGTGGACTGTCCCAGCCTTTTCGCCACCGGCAACCCGCACCTTATCCGCGCAGTAGGACTCGATTACATCAGCAATCAGGAAGCGGTCTTTGTGGGTCCGGTGCCAACGGCTTAGGTTGAAACCGCTTTCTGTGACGAAAGTTTCGTGCTCGTCTGAGCCATCGCCGCCTACGGCGGCGAATGGATCATCATTCAAACCACGCTCTTTGACGTAGCGCGCCTTCGAATACGGTTTGATCTCTTCGAACCGCAGGGGACGTCCTTGAACAACCGCAGCATACCAGTCTTCGGCATCTGCCGGATGCCTCGGCGTATAAAAAAGCCGATTCACATCGCAGGAAGTGGCGTCAAAGTTGATACCCAGCATGTTGACAGCAACGCCGGTCACGGCGTCCGCCCATACCTCTTTCCACGCGTTGACGGTCGTGCCCAAATCAACCAGTTGAACCGGCTCCCTCAGGGGCAGGATCACGCGGAACTTGTCCAGCGGTGGCGTTTCCAGCACCACACGCAGTCCGTCCTTTGTTTGCTTGCGAGCTTCGACCATTTCAATGGATGCGACAAAGGCTTCGTCATACCGGTCTTTGTGATGTTGACGCAGATAGTCTTGAACCTGTTCCAGTGTCGGAGACGCATCCAATTTCAATTTGCGCATGATGTCATCGTGCTTGAGGACCAACCGCGTCTTGCCGTGATTGAAGCTGGTGTAGACGATTGCAAACAGGCCAAGGTCTTCCAGCTTGTCTAAAACATCGTCCAACGACTCGCCCGAGTCGATATCCAGACCCACGGCATACATCGTTTTGATTGCTGAATCCGTACGCGCACCATCAATGGCATCTGCCAGAACGATGGACGAGCCTTCCTTGCGCTTGCTGACCGGGTGCCGGGTAAAGCCCCAAGTCTCCGACACGGTTTTGCTCTTTTCCGCACCTTTCAGCCAGTCCAGCCATGAAAGTTCTACGCGCTTCCAATCACCGTCTTGCGTGTTGCGGCGGCCCTTTTGCCCGTACAAACGCCCGGTCATAAAGACGGCTTTGCGTTGCAAAAGCTCCTGCATTTCCGGGTGATCTTCGCCATGCAGGCGGGCGCTATTCATGGTGACCAGTTTAGGGCCAGATTGTTCTTTGGCAGGTTGAGCCATTTTGCAGTATCTCCTTTGCAGCCGACATAGCTCCGCCATCCGCGCAAACGCGGTGTTTCAGAAAGAATGTCTTGGCTGCGTGATTGGGTTAAACCAGACGTCCGAACGAAGTCTGGGCACATACGCAGTGCAGACGAACATTCGTCCGTCAGGATGGGTGCCGCCAAACATACGCCTGACAGACGGGTTCATGAACGAGGCCCGTTAAAACCTCAGTTGACCTCTTATCGCATATTGAACCGGGATGAGTCGAATCATTTTTGAGCTTCGGTCAAAAATGAATTCAAAAGTCAATAAAAAAAGCTAGGGAAGGCGAAAAATTGCCGAAAAGCCCAGCTCAAACGACTGGTATTGAGGAAAAATTTTTTCGACCAAAGCTGCTGCATTCCTAAAATATGGCGCGTTGCCAGTGTATTGTGACCGTGCATTGTGGTTAGATGTAGGCATGAATGGGCGGGAGGTTGCTTTGCAGGGCCTCCCGCCTTTTTCTTTTTGTCGGTACCGCAACCAATCAGGATCAACGGCCACATACCGCAAGCTAGACGTGGCCGCGTAGGCCGTCATTGGGGGTAACTGATCCATGGCCCATGCCAATACATCGTCAACGCAAAACGTGCGTCCAGACGCTTCCCAGTGCGCCGTAAGGACCCGGCGCAAATCCTCAGCATCTTCGCACACGACATGCAGACCAGCCGCGCGGCTGGTAACAATAGCGGGCAGATGTACGTAATCCACATCCCGCCCGCCCCCGCTGTGAAAGGCTCCCAGCGGGCCAAGGTAAAGGTTTGAGGTTTTTGGACGGCTCATTCAGAATACCATTGCTCCAGAAGGTCATCGGGCAAAGATACGAGAGCCGTTGGTTCGCCATTTGGGGCGTCGGTCCAGATCATTTTCCGCCCGCGCTGACGCGCGCAAACTCCGACCAGTTTCAGCGCCAAATTTACGGTTGGCGTGCCGTGCACCACGCGCAGATCATCGGCGCTGACTTCGGCATATTGGCAGTCGCTGTAGTAGACTGCTTGATATACGTGATGGTCGATTGCATCAGCCAAGCTGAACAGGACGCCGAGATCGGCAATGCCGTCTGTGTCGGCCCAACAAATGGCGTCCGCGAAAGCCTCAGCTTCAGAGATTGGGGGGAGGGCTGCCAGCATGGCAACATGAAGTTTCGCGCGTTCAGCGCGACTCCGTAGTGGGTATGTCATTACTTATCCAGTCATTGTGATCGCTCCTGTCGGGTGGGAGTGTGGTTGAGGTTGGTCGGGGTTATCTTCGGCGGAACACGCCCAGCGCAGGAGAAAAGCACCGGGCGGCTCACGCTAGCCTTGTCGCAAGCGAAGCAGGGCTATCAGGAAGGCGGCAACATACCGCCGCAAATAGGGCACAGGCGTTCAGATTCGACCGCGTTCAAGAAGGAGCGGATCGCTAGCACATCAATTTCGTCGGAAGCAGGTTCCGCAGTCCTGTCGTTCGCATTGGCGGGTTCCTCTGCGACCCAGCCTTGAAGCTTTTTCAGACTCGTCGAAACCAATTCAGCCGCCTTCGAAACACGATCAATTTCGGCGGGATCAAATTGCCAAGAATAGGTTCGCAGGTCTTTTAAATTCTCACGCAAAAGAAACAGAGCGGAACGCGCTGTGCGCGACTTCAGAGTGCCTGACATGTGCACCCCCCCAATCCCACAATGCGACGCATGATGAGCGCGGTTTCAACGTCACCACGAGCGCTATCCAGAGGCTTGGCATCGTCATCAATCTTTCCCTGCCGGGCAAGGTGCGAGGCCAGCACAGCCTTGAGCCGCTCCAAAGCTTGCGGCGAAACAGATGATCCGCGCGCAGCCTTGTAGGTGGCTTCCAGCGCCTCCGACACCTCCAAGCTGATCTGCACCACTTCACCCCTCGAAAGCGGCTTGTCGGCATCGTCAACATCGCTGCGAGCAATTTTCCGGAGGTAGGCAATACGTGCTTTCACGTCGGGGCGCTTTTCGAGCCGATGACCGCTGACGCGGAGGCTTGCGTTACCTCCGTTGTACGCGGTGCCGAAAGGGATTGTGGATTTGAAGGCCTCAGCTTGACTAACCCCCTTGGCACGAGAACTGGCATAGCTTTCATGCTTCTCATTCATCAGAGGCACACTTCCCTCAAACACCAGCACGCGCCTCAATTTTTTCGCGTACGATACCCTCGATGTGGTCATCCAGTGTTCCAGCCCGCGCCATTTGAAGGCGTTGTTCGGGACGCATCGCAGCCAAGGTCTTTTTCCGTAATTCCTCTTTGAGAGCAGCGTCGGATGCGTCGATAGACAATTGTGCCAAAGGTTCCTGCGAAACGGCGTTTGCTGCCCAGCGATCCCATCCCTTAGCGTCGTTCGGAAGTTCGTCCACTCCCCCGCCAATGGTACAAAGGACTTCGGGCAGCAAAATCATGCCATCAATGATGCGCTCGCTGACGCGAGCATCCAGCCGGTGCCCATATTTCCGTGCCAGTGCAACGCGTGCATTCATTTGCGCCTCTTCCAGACGCTTGATTTGGTGTGGCGGTGTGACGACACGCTGCGCGTCGATACGAGATTGGCGATTTTTCTCAGCGTCAATCGCCTTTTGGATTGCTTGTGTCATTGTTTATTGTCCTTGCGATAACCGGCGTCAGCCGCGAAAAGTTTTGACGACATTGTCAGTTCATCGAATGCACGTTTGTCACGGCAACGGGCGAGAACATCGCCCAGTCGGAACCGCTCGGTACGTCCGCCACCTTGTGGCCCAGACGAACCGAACTGGCATTGCAGTCGATACGGAGTTTCAATAATCGCGCGGACCCGATGGTAACGCCAATCTGTGGCAGCGCAGATCATCGCACGCGTGATAGTGAATGTGCTCACGGCGTGGCTCCTAAGATGTAATGATTCTCGAAACGCCCCCGGCGCCAAACCTCACTGCCCCCGGCAATTAGGTTATGTTCGGAAACATACCATACTTTGCGACTCACATCAAGGAACATACAGAGAACGGTTGCGGGTTTTGGGGAGTTTTCTCAAACGCAGTCAAAAAGTTTTGGCGGCTAGAGGTGTGGCCCAATTACAATGGATTTTCTGAGGCATTACCATGGAATTACATCTTCGGTGTAAACGAAGCGCTCTACCAACTGAGCTAATCACCCGTTCCGAGGCGACTTCTAGACCGAGTGGCCAAGGATGTGCAAGCCCCTTTTCCGACAAAACGCAGCTTTTTTCCAAGGCGGCGGATTTTGGCAGGATTTCGACCCTAACGGCGGGTGCCCTTGCCCCGCCACAGCAGAAACAACCCGGCCAGAACGATCAGGGCCGAGCCCAGCGCCATAGGCAGGCTGAAGCGTTCACCAAAATAGCCTACGCCGATTGCGATGCCAAACAGCAAGCGACTGTATCGGAACGGTGTGACCGCGCCGACTTCGCCGGTGCGCATGGCACGCATCAGGCAGGAATAGGCCGCGGCCCCGGCCAGCACAATGGCCAGCAGAATCAGCGCGGTAGAGGGGCCGGGCCAGACAAATTGCTGCCCCTGAACAATGGCAAAGATCACCCCGGCCAGCAGAATCGCCAAAAAGCCGTAAAAGCCCAACGCCAGCGTGCCCAGCGATGCCGGAGCCGCCCGGCTGGCCAGATCACGCCCGGCAAAGCCCAGCATCCCGATCACCGCCAGCACCGAGAGCAGCGAAAACCCTTCGCTGCCCGGCTGCACGATCATCAGCACGCCTGCCAGCCCGATCGCAATCGCCATCCATTTGCGCCAGCCCACACGCTCGCCAAACAGCAGCGCAGCGGCGGCGACCACCACCACCGGGGTGGCTTGCAGAATCACCGTGGCCGCCGAAAGCGGGGTGAGCGTGATGGCCAGCACATAGAACAGCCGCCCGACCACTTCGAACACGCTGCGGATCAGCATCGGGCGCGAAATGACGGCGGCGTGAAACAGCGGCGCCCGCCGGATCAGGCTGAGCCCGGCAAACACCACCGCCCCGCCCAGCCCGAACAGCACCATGATCTGGCCCGAAGGCATGGTGAGCGCGGCGGCCTTGATCAAAGCGTCCTCAACCGCAAAGCCAGCCATCGCCGCCACCATCCATAGGCTGCCGATCAGATTGGCGCGGTGCGCGGTGATATGTTGTGTCATCAGAGCCCCTTTCAGAACGCTTCTAAAGGGGCTCGATATCGCCCTGTGCGCGCTGGCGGTGGAACTCGGCCTGAAACTCGGCAAATGTGCCCGCGGCAATGGCGCGGCGCATACCCGCCATCAGCTCTTGGTAATAATGCAGATTGTGCCAAGTCATCAGCATCGAAGAAATGATCTCTTGCGCCTTGAACACATGGTGCAGATAGGCGCGGCTGTAATTGGCGCAAGCCGGGCAGGTGCAATGTTCATCCAGCGGGCGCGGGTCATCCCGGTGGCGGGCGTTTTTGATGTTCAGCACCCCGAAACGGGTGAAAATCTGCCCGGTGCGCCCGGAACGCGATGGCAGCACGCAATCGAACATGTCAATGCCACGGGCAACGGCTCCGACCAGATCGTCGGGCTTGCCCACTCCCATCAGATAACGCGGCTTGTCGGCGGGCAGCATGTCGGGGGCGTAATCCAGCACGTCGAACATGGTCTGCTGCCCCTCGCCCACCGCCAGACCGCCCACGGCGTAACCGTCAAAGCCGATCTGGATCAGCTTCTCGGCACTTTCCTGACGTTGATCCTGAAACACACTGCCCTGCTGGATGCCAAACAGCGCATGGCCGGGCCGGTCGCCAAACGCATCACGGGAGCGCTGCGCCCAGCGCATCGACAGCTGCATCGAGTCCAGCGCCTGTTGCCGCGTCGCCGGGTGCGGGGTGCATTCGTCAAAACACATCACGATATCGCTGCCCAGCAGCCGCTGGATTTCCATGCTGCGTTCCGGGGTGATTTCGTGTTTCGAGCCATCAATATGCGATTTGAACACCACCCCATGTTCCGACATTTTGCGCAGATCAGACAGGCTCATCACCTGAAAGCCGCCGCTATCGGTCAAAATCGGCCCCTGCCAGTTCATGAATTTGTGCAAGCCGCCCAGCGCCGCAATGCGCTCGGCCGTGGGTCTCAGCATCAAATGATAAGTGTTGCCCAGCAAAATCTGCGCCCCGGTGGCGGCGACATTTTCCGGCAGCATGGCTTTTACGGTGGCGGCGGTGCCCACCGGCATAAAGGCCGGCGTGGCAATATCTCCGCGGGGCGTGTGAATGGTGCCGGTACGGGCTTTGCCATCGGTGGTGGCCAGATCAAAGGTAAATTTCTGCGTCATAGCCGCCCGTTTACGCGGGTTTTGCCGCTTGTGCAATCGCCGCTCTGGACCTTGGGTGCATTAATCCCTATGTATTTGCTAAGGAAACCCAGACGAGATGCGCCATGGCCGATGAACAGAACACCCCCGATGACAACCCCTATGTGCCCTATATGGCCGACCCGATCGAAGGCCAGCACCCGCCGCGCCAACCGGCCGAGCCCGCAGCGGAGGATGCCGAGGGGACGCCGTTGATCAAACCCTCCAGCACCGATCACGAGCTGTTTGATCAGATCGTCGAGGCCTGCCGTTCGGTTTACGACCCGGAAGTGCCGGTGAATATCTATGATCTGGGGCTGATTTACACCATCGACATCAGCGATGATGGCGAAGTGCGGATCAATATGTCTCTGACCGCACCGGGATGTCCGGTGGCGGGTGAAATGCCCGGCTGGGTGGCGGATGCCGTTTCCGCCGTGCCCGGGGTGCAATCGGTGGATGTGCAGCTGGTGTGGGAGCCCCAATGGGGCATGGATATGATGAGCGACGATGCCCGCCTTGAGCTGGGCTTCATGTAAATGCGCCCTTTCAGGAGAATCAAATGAACGCCCCCACCCGTAAAAACGCGGTCAGCATGACCCCCCGAGCGGCCAAGCGGATTGCCGATCTGATGGCGCGTGACGGTCATCTGGGCTTGCGGATCGGGCTGATCAAGGGCGGCTGTGTCGGCATGGAATACACCATGGAATTCGTCACCGAGTTGGACCCGATGGATGAAGTCATCGAACAGGGGGATGCCCGGATCATGATTGCTCCGATGGCGCAAATGTTCATGTTCGGCACCGAGATTGATTATGAGACCACCCTGCTAGAGAGCGGTTTCAAATTCAATAACCCCAATGTGAGCGAAGCTTGCGGTTGCGGAGAGTCGATCAAGTTTAACGAAATGTAAAACCTTGGCGTCTATTTCCAACTGACAGCCCACCCCAAAAACGCAAAAAGCCACGCAATCCAATGCGTGGCTTTTTATCTGATCAGGCCCGTCATCAGGCCCGAGGCACCGATCTTACTTGATCTTGCCTTCCTTATACTCCACATGCTTGCGCACAACCGGATCATATTTGTTCACGGTCATTTTTTCAGTCATGGTGCGGGCGTTCTTTTTGGTCACATAAAAGTGGCCGGTGCCCGCTGTCGAATTCAGGCGGATTTTAATCGTGGTTGGCTTCGCCATGAGTATACTCCTAAAGCGGGGGACCAAAGCGGCCCGGATAAATCTACGAACCCGCCTTTTATCGCCTTTGCTTGCCGAGTCAACAGCAATCCGCGAAAATTCATCCCGATAACGCCATACAGCCCGACTTTTCCCGCAATTTTTCCGAACAGGGGCCACAGAGGTGCGCGGATGGCCTATAAGCCGGATTCTGTGCGCATCAGGCAACCCCGATGCGCGATGGCCATTCATCTACCCTGCCCGTTACCGGACAGATCCAGCTGCCAACCCGAACCGTCAAGCCAAAACAGCTTTGGGCCTTTTCACCCGTGCGGTTCCTATTTGGCATTGCTCCCGGTGGGGCTTGCCGTGCCGGTGCTGTTGCCAGCCCCGCGGTGGGCTCTTACCCCACCGTTTCACCCTGACCTGCCACAGGGGCAGGCGGTCTGTTTTCTGTGGCGCTTTCCCTTGGGTTTCCCCAGCCGGGCGTTACCCGGCACCGTTGTTTTGTGGAGTCCGGACTTTCCTCGTTCACCAAAGCGGCAAACGCGGCCATCCAGCCATCCGCGCATTTTGTTACCTAAGCGTTTGCCCCTTCAGCGTCAACGGGGAAGCGCGCGGCCAGATCGTGGGCGATGCGCAAATCCACCCCACCCAGCGGCCCCTGCGCCCAGGGACGAAACCGCAAACGGAAACTGGCCAGCAAAGTAGCGGGCTCGGCCCGGGCGGTATAGCCAAACCGGGCGATCAGGCGCAGAAACTGCTGCTCATCCGCCGGCCCTGCCGGGCCATGGTCCAGATCACAGCGCGGCCAAACAGACAGCCCCGCCCGCGCCAGAGCGCACCAGTCAAACCGCCACCCCGGATCAATCTTGCGCCCCGGAGCCATGTCGGAATGGCCGATCACCCGATGCGCTGCAATGTCCCAGCGTTGCATGATCCCCGCCAGCAAGCCCTCCAGCGCCGTCATCTGAGGCAGCGGGAACGGGCAATCGCCGGGATTGGCCAGTTCAATGCCGATAGAATGGGAATTCACATCACAAATCGCGCCCCACTGCCCGGCTCCGGCGTGCCAGGCGCGTTGATCCTCGGCCACCATCTGAAACACATCACCGGTTTCCGAAATCAGGTAATGGGCCGAGACCTGAGACTCAGGATTGCACAGCCACGACACCGCCGATGGGGCACACTGCATGGCCGTGTAGTGCAGAACCACCAGACCGGGCCGCGCCCCGTCCCGGCGGGCGGTAAAATTCGGGCTGGGGCTGTGGTGACAGATCACCCGTTTTCCGGTGGCACAGCCCGAATTGAGGCCGCTTTGCGCGCATTGCGGAATGGCTGCGGATCCCACTCACAGGCGAACCCATCGCCATCGGGGTCGAGCCCTTTGCTGTCTCTGGCCGGGCCTCCGCTGTTCAGAAACGCCGTCTGTGCCCGGTCGGGGGAAGGGTATTTCGCACAGTTGCGCCGATAACGCTGTGCCGACATCCCGGCATTCGAACGCTTGTAAATCGCCTGACCGCGCTTGTTTCTGGTCGAAAGCGCATATTTCACCAGAGCCGCCCCTTGCGCATTGCTGCCGGTGGGCACGGCGGTGGGTTCGATCACCACATATTGCGCCCGCTGACGCGCCAGACGTTCTTTGTCGCTCTCAATCGTTTCACGGCCCGAAACCGCGTTGAAATCCTGCTCGTCCGAGATCGCAGCCGTGCTGGTATGTGTCTGTTTCACCCGTTGCGTGCCCGCCTGGCTGATCTCATCGGACACAACGCCGCCGCGGCCGATCTGATTGCCCTCCAACTGGGCATCGCGGGCAGCACGTTTTTTCGCGTATTCGGAGTAGCCATCAAAGCCAACCCCAGAGTCAGGCACCTTTGGCTGGCACGCCGCCAGAGCCAATACCACCATCGCAGAAAAGACATACCGCATCATATTCACCCTTACCCGTTAGATCCTAAAGTTGATTACCACCATTTTTCCGCTTTGGAAACAAAACCGGCGGCGTTTTCCAGCGCATAAGCAAAATTCAGCAATTCACCCTCTTGCCAAGGGCGGCCAATCAGCTGCAGACCCAACGGCAAACCCTGTTGATCCAGCCCCGCCGGAACCGAAATCCCCGGCAGCCCGGCCAGATTGACGGTGACGGTGAACACATCATTCAGATACATCTGCACCGGATCGGCATCGGTCATCTCGCCCCGCTGCACCTCATGGCCAAAGCCTTCGGCGCGGGTTTTTTCATACATGTCGTCAATGCCCTCGCCCGCAGCCAAAGTCGCACGGTGGCCATAGCGCACCCCGTCATAGCGGGCCAGATTGCTCGAAGCCTCAGCCGGAGCAATCACATAATAGGCCGGCAGCGCGTATTTCGTATGCGGCAGCGAAATATCCACCACCTCGGCCCCGGCATCCTTAAGCATCGCGGTGCCCTCGGCCCAGAGCTTTTCGATCTCGGCCGGGATGCCCTCCATGTGGTATTCCTTGGGGATGCCGATCTTTTTGCCCTTGACGTCGCCGCTCAGCGCGGCTTCGAAATCGGGCACGGCCAGATCGGCGCTGGTCGAATCCTTGGCGTCATGGCCGGCCATCGCCCGCAGCATGATCGCCGCATCGCGCACGGATTTGGTCATCGGACCGGCCTGATCCAGCGACGAGGCAAAGGCCACCACCCCCCAGCGCGAGCAGCGCCCGTATGTGGGTTTGATGCCGGTGATGCCGGTAAAGGCCGCCGGTTGCCGGATCGAACCGCCGGTATCGGTGCCGGTCGCCCCCAGACACAGATCAGCCGCCACCGCCGCCGCCGAGCCCCCGGACGAGCCCCCGGGCGTCAGTTGCGCCGTATCCCCCTGCCGGCGCCGCGGATTGACCGCATTGCCATAAACCGAGGTTTCATTGGACGAGCCCATGGCGAATTCATCCATGTTCAGCTTGCCCAGCATCACCGCGCCGCTGTCCCACAGCTGCTGGGTGATGGTGCTTTCATATTCGGGTTTGAACCCTTCCAGAATCGCCGAAGCCGCCTGCGAGGCCACGCCCTTGGTGCAGAACAGATCCTTGATCCCCACCGGAATGCCGCACATATCCGGCGCATCACCAGCCTTCAGACGCTGATCGGCGGCCTTGGCCTGCTCGCGGGCGATTTCGGGCGTGTTATGCACAAAGGCATTCAGCACATCGGCCCCTTCAATCGCTGACAAGCAGCTCTCGGTCAGCTCAACCGCGCTGACCTCGCCGCTGCGCAGCTTGTCGCGGGCCTCAGAGATCGTGAGTGTGTTCAGATCAGACATGATTTACTCCACCACTTTTGGCACAGCAAAGAAACCCTCGCGGGCATCGGGTGCATTTTTGAGAACTTTGTCAGCCTGATTGCCGTCGGTCACCACATCATCACGGCGTTTCAGACGCATCGGAGTAACCGAGGTCATCGGCTCGACCCCGTCCACATCAACCTCGTTGAGCTGTTCAATAAAACCGAGAATCGCGTTGAACTCTTCGGCCAGCGCAGGCAGGGCCGCATCATCAACCCGGATCCGGGCCAAATGGGCCACCCGGGCGGCGGTTTCTTTATTGATCGACATCTGGGGTCTCCGGTTTAGCTGTTTTGTTAGGCTTTACCTCTGACCGAGGATACCCGCAAGGCTGCGCTTGAATTTATGCGCGGTTTTCTTGCCCATCCGGCCTAAGCAAAAGGGATGCCACCCACAAGCCCCCATTCCGGTCTGGCCCGAGCGGACAAGCCGTCGCAAAGGCCACACACAAGCAGCGCTTGTGAAATGCCCGCGATTGCGTCAGCTATCGGTCTTGCGCAGCCGGATCACCACATCGACCTTGCTGATCTCGCTGCCATCCGGGGCCAAAGGCAGCTGGCTGATCACCAGATCATCATTGGGGGCATCCATGATTTCGGCGCTGTCTTCCCAAAAGAAATGCGGATGATCCGTCATATTGGTGTCGAAATAGCTCATCGCGCCATCCACCATGATCTCGCGCAGCAACCCGGCCTGACAAAACGCCCGCAGCGTGTTGTAAACCGTGGCCAGAGACACCTTCTCACCGGACTTCTGCACCGCCATATAAAGGCTCTCGGCCGTCACATGCCGATCCTTACCATCGCCGACCAGCAATCTGGCCAAAGACAGGCGCTGGCGGGTGGGACGCAAACCGGCTCCGCTCAGCCATTGGGCCCCCAGATCATTTGCTTGCTTCGTCATGAATATATCTTCCGTTGCTATTGCACCGCCCTTATAGTCGATAAATTTAGCCAGTTTCAATTGCAAATAACTCGCAATCTATATTGGATTCTTGCACCCGCTGGCTATTGCAACCCTTCAAGGCAAAATGATACAAGGCAGCAAAACCCGCCATGTAACACCATGAAAACCATAAAGGACACTGCTCAATGAGCCAATATCCAAGCAGTTTTGACAAAGACGATCTGATCAAATGTGCGCAAGGCGAATTGTTCGGCCCGGGCAATGCGCAGCTGCCAATGCCGCCGATGCTGATGATGGATCGGATTACCGAAGTGTCTGCCGATGGGGGCAAACATGGCAAGGGTCATATCGTTGCCGAGTTTGATATCCACCCGGATCTGTGGTTCTTTGAATGCCACTTCCCCGGCAATCCGGTGATGCCCGGCTGTCTGGGACTGGACGGGCTGTGGCAGCTGACTGGCTTTAATCTGGGCTGGCGCGGGATGCTGGGGCAAGGTTTTGCTCTGGGGGCCGGAGATGTGAAATTTTCCGGCATGGTCACGCCTGACACCAAAATGATCACCTACCACATTGATTTCCACCGCGTCATTGACCGGCGTTTGAAGATGGGGGTCGCCGATGGTATCATCATCGCCGATGGCGAGCAGATCTATTCGGTCAAGGATATGAAGGTCGGCTTGGCCGCCGCAAAAGACTAGCGCTTAATTCAAGGAGAACGCCAATGCGTCGTGTTGTTATCACCGGGATGGGCATTGTTTCGTCTATCGGCAACAATGTCAAAGAAGTCACCGACTCGCTGCGCAACAGCAAATCCGGTATCGTCGCCGCCCCGGAATATGCCGAAAACGGCTTTCGCAGCCAGATCCACGGTCTGCCGAAAATCGACGTGACGGAGCATATCGACAAGCGCAATATGCGTTTCATGGGCCCGGGGGCAGCGTATAATTTCATCGCCATGGAACAGGCAATTGCCGATAGCGGGCTGGAACCAAACGAGGTGTCCAACCCCCGCACCGGTATGATCATGGGCTCTGGCGGCCCATCGACCTCGAACTTTTTTCAGGCGCATAAGATCGTCAAGGAAAAAGGCAGCCCCAAACGCATGGGCCCGTTCATGGTGACGCGCTGCATGTCCTCGACCAATTCGGCCTGTCTGGCGACTCCGTTCAAGATCAAAGGGGTGAATTATTCGATCACCTCGGCCTGCACCACCTCGCTGCACTGTATCGGCAACGGGGTTGAGCAGATCCAGTTCGGCAAGCAGGATGTGGTCTTTGCCGGCGGCGGCGAAGAGCTGGACTGGACCCTGTCCTGCCTGTTTGACGCCATGGGCGCGATGTCGAGCAAATATAACGATGCCCCGGAAACCGCCTCGCGCGCTTTTGACGCCACCCGCGATGGCTTTGTGATTGCCGGCGGTGGCGGGGTTCTGGTGTTGGAAGAGCTGGAACACGCGCTGGCCCGTGGGGCGAAGATTTACGCCGAAGTCACCGGCTATGGCGCCACTTCCGACGGCCACGACATGGTGGCCCCCTCCGGCGAAGGGGCCGAGCGTTCGATGCAACTGGCCCTGTCCACCATCGGAGACCGCAAGGTCGGCTATATCAACGCCCACGGCACTTCGACCCCGGCTGGCGATGTGACCGAAGTCAAAGCCGTGCGCAGCGTCTTTGGCGAAGGCAACACCCCGCTGATCACCTCAACCAAATCGCTGACCGGCCACTGTCTGGGTGGTGCCGGCGTGCATGAGGCGATCTATAGCCTGATCATGATGCAGGGCGATTTCATCCCGCCTTCGGCCAATATCACCGAGCTGGACCCGGAAATTCATCCAGATGAAATCTGCACCGAATTCGTCGAAAATGCCGGGCTTGACACGGTTCTTTCCAACAGCTTTGGATTTGGTGGCACCAATGGCACCATCGCCATGAGCAAATATCACGGGTAGATAATCAACATGTCGGATTTACTGAAAGGCAAGCGCGGTCTTGTCATGGGCGTTGCCAATAACCGCTCGATCGCTTTCGGGATTGCCTCGGCCATGGCGAATGCGGGGGCCGAGCTGGCACTGACCTATCAGGGCGAAGCCTTTGGCAAACGGGTTGCGCCACTGGCCGAACAGCTGGGCGCGAGTATTCTACTGGATGTGGATGTGACCGATGATGCCTCTCTGGATGCGGCTTTTCCGCAGATCGAGCAGCAATGGGGGCAGCTGGATTTCATCGTCCATGCGCTGGCCTTTTCCGACAAGAATGAGCTGACCGGGCGTTTCGTGAACACCAGCCGCGACAATTTCAAGAACTCGCTGGATATTTCCTGCTATTCACTGATCGACGTGGCCCGCCGCGCCGCGCCGCTGATGAAAGATGGCGGCACGGTGCTGACGCTCACCTTTCAGGGCTCCAACCGGGTGACGCCCTATTATAATGTGATGGGTGTGGCCAAGGCGGCGCTGGAAAGCTCGGTGCGGTATCTGGCCAATGATCTGGGGCCCGAGGGCATCCGGGTGAACGCGATCTCGCCGGGGCCGATGAAAACCCTGGCCGGGGCAGCGATTGGCGGGGCGCGTAAAACCTATCGCCACACCGAAGCCAACGCTCCGCTGCGCGCCAACGCCACGCTTGAGGCAGTCGGCGGCACGGCGGTCTATCTGGCCTCGGATGCCGGGGCTTGCACAACGGGCGAGATCATCCATGTGGATGGCGGCTTTCACATTCTGGGCATGGCGCAAACCGAAAATCTGTAGGGCTCGGGACTGGAGTGTTTTTTAAGACCTCTGCATAAAGCTGCGTTCCCTATCAATGTCCCGCCCGGCCGACAGGCCGGGATGCGCCTGCCTGCCCCCCGGCAGGCGCAAAAAACCTCTCAACACACGAAAACAAAACGACTTATTCGCAAACAGCGTTAGCATCCATGTCCGACATAAGCGCCTACCCAGGCAGGCGCATCCCCGCGTTATTGACATTATGCGGCATTATGCAGAGGTCTTTTATTGCCAATCCGCCGCGATATGCTCTAGCCTTTGAGCCACGCGCCGTTTGCCTGATCCATTCGCAGACGCGCCTGTTGTAAAAACAAGGAGCCGCCCCATGCCCAACACCCCCTGCCCCGCACGGCCCCACCGGTGGTTCGGCCGGCCATGACGCAGTTTTTCACCAGCTCTGACGGCATCCGGCTGGCCTATCGCGATCAGGGCAGCGGCCCGGTGGTGCTGTGCCTGCCGGGGCTGACCCGCAATGGGCGCGATTTCGACTTTCTCGCCCCGCATCTGCCAGATTGCCGCCTGATCCGGCCTGACTATCGCGGGCGTGGAGCCTCCGGCTGGGCGCGGCCCGAAAGCTATGACATCCCCACCGAGGCCCGCGATGTGCTGGAATTGCTCGACCACCTGAACATCGAACGCGCCGCAATCATCGGCACCTCGCGCGGCGGGCTGATTGCCATGACACTGGCCGCCACCGCCAAACAACGGCTCAGCGGGGTGCTGCTCAACGATATCGGGCCCGAGATCGCCCCAAAGGGGCTGGAGGTGATCGACACCTATCTGGGCATCCCGCCGCGGTTTCAAAGCTATGAACAGGCCGCCATTGCCCGCAGCAAAATGCCCGGCTTTGCCAATGTGCCGATGGAGCGCTGGCTGCAGGATGCCCATCACCTGTTTGACGAAACCGCCCACGGGCTGGCGCTGAATTACGACCCGGATTTGCGTCAGGCTTTCAGCGCCGGCCGCCATCAGCCGCTGCCCGATCTGTGGCCTCTGTTTGACGCGCTTGGCGGCCTGCCATTGGCGCTGATCCGTGGGGCAAATTCGGATATCCTCAGCGCCAAAACCGCCGCCGAAATGCGCCGCTGCCGCCCGGATATGATCTGGGCCGAGGTGCCTGATCGCGGCCATATCCCGTTTCTGGACGAACCCCAAAGCCTGACCGCCATCCACGCATTCATAGAGGCCATCCGATGAACCACCAGATGATCCAAGACGCCGCCGCCCGCCTATCCGGGCATATCCGGCGCACGCCCTTGCTGTCATCGCCCTTTCTGGATCAGATTGCCGGCAAACGGCTACTGATCAAGGCCGAATGCCTGCAACACACCGGATCCTTCAAAATCCGCGGCGCGTGGTCGGCGATTTCGGCCTTGCCGCCGGCGCAACGTGCCAAGGGGGTGATCGCTTATTCCTCCGGCAATCATGCGCAGGGCATCGCGCTGGCGGCACGCAAACACGATACCAGCGCCGTCATCATCATGCCCGCCGATGCGCCACAGCTGAAAATCGCCAACACCAAGGCGCTGGGGGCCGAGGTGGTGCTGTATGACCGCCACGCTCAAGACCGCGACCAGATCGGAGCGCAGCTGGCGGATCAGCGTGGCCTGACCCTGATCAAGCCATTTGATGACCCGCAGGTGATTGCCGGGCAAGGCACTGTCGGGCTCGAGATCGCCGCTCAGGCCCATGATCTGGGCATCCGGCAGGCGGCGGTTCTGGTGCCTTGCGGCGGCGGAGGGCTGACCTCGGGCATTGCTCTGGCTCTGGCCGAACAAGCCCCGGACATGTCGGTGCATCCGGTCGAGCCAGAGGGCTGTGACGATGTGGCGCGTTCCTTAAAAAGTGGTCAGATCGAAACCAACGCCCCCTCGGCGCGGTCGATCTGTGACGCCATCGTCACCCCATCGCCGGGGCAGCTGACCTTTGAGCATATGAAACGGCTCTGCAAAGCCGGATTGGTGGTGTCGGATCAGGACGCGCTGCACGCTATGGCGGCGGCGTTTCAACGGCTGAAAATCGTGCTGGAACCCGGTGGCGCGGTGGCGCTGGCGGCAGCGCTGTTTCATGGCGAGCGCATTGAGGCCGACACGCTGATCTGTGTCGCCTCTGGTGGCAATGTGGATGCGGATATGTTCACCCGGGCGCTGGAGGGATATGCCAGCTAACACACATAGCCGGAATATAGCCTATCCCTCAGAAATCTGTTCGATCTGATCCGCAACCGTCGACAGCCGTGCAAACAGCCGCAACGCGTGGGATTTGTCCGCCGCACAGGCCGGCATGGTCGGGTCATAAGCCACCGAGATCAGCGCTCCAATTTCCGGGCGCAGCACGGTTGCGCCGCTTTCCGGCAGCACCGCCAAGGGCGATTTTTCGGCAAAAGCCGCCGCCGACCACAGCAGCATCGCCTGCACCGCCTGCCCCAGAACCAGAGTCTCGGCCGGCAGTTCGGACATTGCCTGATCCATGCGGATAAAGGAAAAACACGCCTGAATCGCCCCGGCATCGTCAAAGCGAAAGGCGCGGTATTGGTTGGCCCCCGCTGCCTTCAGCCGCGCCACCAGCGGCGGCAAATCTGGGATCAGCTCGCCCAGCTTGGGCACCTGCAACAGCTCGTCCCAGTCGCGGAAAAAGAACAGCATCAGATTGGCCCCCAGCTGCGCATCGGTTTCCGCCATTTTGTGATCCGCCAAGCTCACAACCGCCTCGATCGCGCCCTTGATCACGCTCAGGGTTTTGTCATCCACCCCGAACACCACCGGCACAATCGGGCGGCCCCAGCGGGCGAAGGCGTAATTGCCTTTGGCATCGGTGAAATGCTGTTCGATCTGCTCGGGAGTCATCATCTGTGCGGTCTCCATCTTATCCTGCGCCCGCCGGATCGGGGCGGGCATGGCTTAGCGGCTTCTGGCGAGAAACTCAATCAGAGACCTCTGCAAAATGCCGTATAACTTCCAGAACGCCGGGTGGGACGGCTCATAGGTCCACACCCTTATGCAGTGCTCTAATCAAACAAATCATCGGCCCGCTTTGGCGGGGCCAAGCCCAGATGCGCCCAAGCCTTGGCCGCCAGCATCCGCCCGCGCGGGGTGCGTTGGATCAGGCCTTGTTGCAGCAAATAGGGCTCGATCACATCTTCCAGCGAATCCCGGCTTTCGGACAAGGCGGCACTGATGGTCTCCACCCCGACCGGGCCGCCGCCATAATTTTCCGCCACCAGACGCAGATAACGCCGATCCGCTCCGTCCAGCCCCAGATGGTCGACCCCCAGCCGGGTCAGCGCCGCATCGGCCAGTTCTTTGCTGACCTGACCGCCAGCCTGCACCACCGCGAAATCCACCACTCGGCGCAGCAAACGCCCGGCAATGCGCGGGGTGCCACGGGCGCGTTTGGCAATTTCATGGGCACCGTCTGCGTCACAATTCACCCCCAGCAGATGCGCACCGCGCATAACGATCTGGTGCAGTTCGTCCACCGCGTAAAACTGCAATCGCACCGGAATGCCAAACCGATCCCGCAGCGGAGTCGTCAACAACCCCATGCGGGTAGTGGCCCCAACCAGCGTGAAAGGCTGCAATTCGATGCGCACGGTGCGCGCCGCCGGGCCTTCGCCGATCACCAGATCCAGCTCGAAATCTTCCAGCGCCGGGTAAAGCACCTCTTCCACCACCGGGTTGAGGCGGTGGATTTCGTCGATGAACAACACATCACCCGATTCCAGATTGGTCAAAATCGCTGCCAGATCGCCGGCCTTGGCCAGCACCGGGCCGCTGGTCATGCGAAAATTCACCCCCAATTCGCGGGCCATGATCTGCGCCAACGTGGTTTTGCCCAGCCCCGGTGGGCCATGGAACAACACATGATCCATGGCCTGTTTGCGCATATTGGCGCTCTGGATGAACACTTGCAGATTGGCGCGGGCCTCGGCCTGACCGATGAAATCCTTCAGAAATTGCGGACGCAGGGCGCGGTCCTGATCTTCGGGGCGCGGTTGTGGACGCAGCAGCGGGTCGGGATCTGTCATCTTCTCAGCCTTTCGGAGCCAGCAGCTTGAGCGCGGCGCGGATCAGATCACCGGTGTCAGCATCCGGCAGGTCTCCGGCGGCCTGTGCCACCGCCATGGCCGCGTCACTCGGGCTATAGCCCAGATTGGCCAAGGCCGAGAGCGCATCCGACTGCGCATTGGCCGTGCTGGGGGCCGCTGACGGGGGGGCAACCGGCGGGCTGTCGGATTCGATCACCGGCGCGGAGTCCTCTGGCAGATCGGTGGGTGCCGCCGCGGTATCGCCCATGGCCATCACCGCCGGCGCTTTGTCCTTGAGCTCCAGCACCACCCGCTGCGCGGTTTTCGGCCCCACGCCTCTGGCCATTTTCACCGCATTGACATCGCCCAGCGCAATCGCGCGGCTGACGCCTTCGGCCCCCAGCGTGCCCAAAATCGCCAGCGAAGCCTTGGCCCCGATCCCCTGCACCCCGACCAACAGCCGGTGCCATTCCTTTTCCAGCAAGGTCGGGAAACCGAACAGTTGCAGAATATCCTCGCGCACCAGCAATTCGGTGAACAGCGCCACCTGCTGGCCAGCAGCGGGCATGGCTGCCATGGTGCGTTCCGAGACATAAACCATATACCCCACCCCGCGCACATCAATCAAAACGTGATCCGCGGCGCGGTATTCCAGACGGCCCGAAATCTTGCCAATCATGCGCTGGCCTTTCTCAGAGCCGCCTCGTAACGGCCTGCGGTTTGGAAATGATAGGCGTGGCAGATGGCAATCGCCAGAGCATCGGCGGCATCCGGCCCGGCCAGCACCGCGCCGGGCAGTTGCAGGCTGACCATATGCGCAATCTGCGCCTTGTCGGCATGGCCAACACCGACCACGGTTTTCTTGACCTTGTTGGGGGCATATTCGCCAATGCTCAGCCCCGCCCGGGCCGGAGCCAGCAAGGCAATGCCCCGCGCCTGCCCCAGCTTCAGACTGCCCGCACCATCTTTGTTGACAAAGGTTTGCTCAATCGCGGCTGTATCCGGGGCGAATTGGCGGATGATATCCGTCAGCTGCTCGAACAAAGACAGCAGCCGCGTGGCCAGATCGGTGCCAGAAGATTTGCAGACTCCGTTTTGCACATGGCTCAGTCGCGTTCCGGCCACGTCAATCACGCCCCAGCCCAGATTGCGCAATCCCGGATCAATTCCGATTACCCGCATGTTTTCTCCTGCTCATGACCGGTTTTACCACCGTTGCACCGGAATTAGCACGAAAGGCGAACATTTGCCAAACAGAAAACCAAAAACCGCGCCCGAAAACCGGCGCGGTTGGGAATGGGTTATCACAGATTATAAAACACGTCTTCGTGTTAGGGCAAAAATGGCCTGACCTGTTCGGCGACAAATTCGGTCACAGGGTCAAGCGTCATCACATAGCCCCCCACCCGCTCAAAAGTCGTGCCGGCATTCAACGCGGCAACCCGGTCTTCAAAGCTCTGCGGCCCCAGATTGATTAGCAAAAACGCTTTGAAGCCAAAGAAACCTGCCACCAGCAGAGCGACGCCTTTCCATGGCAGCCGAGGGCCACGGCGGCGTGGCCGGGCAATGATCAGACCATCGTGATTGATCGAATGCACAACCCCTTGCGCCATCTTGCGGTGCTTCTTGTTGATCTCGCGCACGCGCTTATCATAACTTTTGACATATGCATCAGACATGGCAGTTTCTAACTCTTTATTGGCCCCCACCAATAACAATGACAATTGTCGCTCCCAAATGGGGCAGAATTGTGGCAATTAAGGACAATTTAAGATTAATGCAGCGCCTTAGCTCATTTTTTCCGCAAAGTCAGCGTGGTCCAGTCAACAATGCTATCTCTTTTAATTAGATTAAATCCGGTGCGTGTATAAACCGCAATCACCTCATCAGCCTGTTCGTTTAAAATGCCCGATAAAATCGCATAGCCACCGGGTGCAATCGACTCGGCCATATCCGGGGCCAGACCGATCAGCGGGCCTTTCAGAATATTGGCGAAAACCAGATCAAACGGCGCAGCCTGGGCCAGTTCGGGGGCGTCGAACCCTGCGGCCTCCAGACAGATCACCCGGTCTTGCAGCTGGTTGCTGATCACATTGGCCCAGGCCACATCCACCGCCTGCGCGTCGATGTCGCTGGCCAGCACCGGGTTGGGCCAGATCCGCGCCGCCGCCATCGCCAGCACCGCCGTGCCGCAGCCGATATCGGCGACATTCTGGCCGACAAAGCCGCCTTCAGCCAGCGCATCCAGCGCCCGCAAGCAGCCCAGCGTGGTGCCGTGATGGCCGGTGCCAAACGCCATGGCGGCTTCGATCAGCAAGGGGATCGCATCGGCAGGCACCTGATCGGCGTCATGGCTGCCATAGACAAAAAACCGCCCCGCCTGCACCGGTGCCAGCTGACGCTTGACATGCGCCACCCAGTCGGTTTCCGGCAGCTCAGAAACCACGAATTCTTTGGCCCCATGCAACGTGGCCAACAGCGCCAGCCCTGCCAGATCGGGGGCTTCGGTGAAATAGCCTCCGACCTCCCACAGGCCCGAACCATCCTCGACCTCGAACACCCCCACCCCGGTTGGGGCGGGTGTGAGGGCTTCCAGAGCGTCCCCCAGAGCTTGGGCGGGTTGCTGGCCGGTCAGAGTGGTCAGGGCGGTAAAAGTGGGCATGTTGTTCTCCGAAAAGGGTTTGTTCTGCTGTGGTAAGGGGCCGTTACGATGCGCCGAGCCCGACCGGACACACCACCCCGGTGCCGCCGATCCCGCAATAGCCCTCGGGGTTTTTCGCCAGATATTGCTGGTGGTCGGCCTCGGCATAGTAAAAGATCGGGGCGGGGATGATCTCGGTGGTGATCGGGCCAAATCCGGCGGCGGACAGGCGGGCAGCGTAGTCATCCCGGCTGCTGAGCGCCGCGTCCTGTTGCGCGTCGCTATAGGTGTAAATCCCGGATCGGTATTGCGTGCCCCGATCATTGCCCTGCGCCATGCCTTGGGTCGGGTCATGCCCCTGCCAGAAGGCTTGCAGCAGCTGCGGATAGCTGATCCGCGCCGGGTCATAGATCAGCCGCACCACCTCGTTATGGCCGGTCTGGCCGGTGCAGACTTCGGGATAAGTCGGGTTTGGGGTGTAACCACCGGCATAGCCAACCATGCTCAGCCAGACGCCATCCAGCTGCCAGAACAGCCGCTCAACACCCCAGAAACAGCCCATGCCGAACATCGCCTGCGCCATCCCGGCCGGAGGCTCGGCCTTGAGTGGGCGATGAAACAGGAAATGCGTCTGAGCGGTGGCAATCGGTTGATCGCGACCGGGCAGCGCCTGTGCGGGGGAAATCATCGTGGGTTTGTCCATTGTCATGCCCAGCCTTTGCAAAATATGGTTTCCCGGCCCTTTTCCGGGTGGCGCGGGATCATCAGCGCCAGCAGCAGCGAGCCCAACGCCAGAAATGTGGCCAATCCGAACACGGCACCGGGCGATGTCACCCACAAATAGCCCAATCCGGCGGGTAAGAACACCGCCGAAATATGGTTAATGGTAAACGCCACCGCTGCAGTGGGGGCGATATCCTGCGGGTCGGCGATTTTCTGGAAATAGGTTTTCAGCGCAAAGGCCAGCGCGAAAAACAGATGATCCACCACATAAAGCACCGATGCCAGCAGCACCCCCCAGCCGAAATAAAAGATGCCGCCATAAAGCGAAAACACCACCACAAGGCCGATATATTCAAAGGCCAGCGTGTTGCGTTCGCCAAACCGGCCCAGAGCTTTGCCCATCAGCGGGGCCAGCAGCATATTGGCCAGCAGATTGATCAGATAAAGCCCGGTGACTTCGTGCACCCGAAAGCCGAATTTTTCAACCATCATGAAACCGGCAAACACCACGAAAATCTGTCGCCGCGAGCCGGCCATGAATTGCAGCGCGTAATAAAGCCAATAGCGTTTGCGCAGCACGATTTTTGTGGTTTGCGCATGTGGCATGGGAAATTTCGGATAGGCCAGCAGGGCGAACAGCGCCACCATTGCGGTAAACCCACCGGAAAGCATATAGACGAAATGATAGCTGAGATCAAAGCGCTTCCAAGTCAGCACGATCAGCACATAAGCCACCAGCGTCGCCCCCGATCCGGCCGCCACGATCCAGCCCAGGGTCTGCGGGGCGCGTTTTTTGTCGATCCATTGCAGTTGCAGCGATTGGTTAACCGTTTCGAAATAGTGAAATCCGATCGAGCTGAGCATGGTGATCGTCAAAATCCCCGCAAGCGAGGGGAATTGCGCCGTCAGCGCCGTGGCCACCCCCAGCAGCAGCAGTGAAATCCCGGCCAGCAGTTGTTCGCGGATAAACACGATGATGGCGATGACTCCGATGGCCAGAAACCCCGGAATTTCGCGGATGGAATGCAGCCAGCCGATTTCGACCCCAGTAAAGCCGACCTGTTCGATGACAAAATTATTCAAAAGCGCCGACCAGGTGGCAAAAGACACCGGCATGGCGGCAGACATAAGGAACAGCAAAAACATCGGGCGGCGCCAAAATGGCCCGGCATCGGCCTGTTCAGAGGGGGACTGTGGGGTCTGGTTCTGCATGGGGCCAGCCTTAGGTCAATTTCGCCCGGGACGCCAGAGCCCTTGGCCCTGCCCCGCCATATCCCTGCCCCTGCATCTTTTTTTCCATCCAATCCCCACCTATATGTAAAGCAACTTAATTTTCGGAGGACATCCATGGGCAACACCCCTTATGATGCGCTCGGCGTGGATCAATCCGCATCGGATGCACAGATCAAAAAGGCCTATCGCAAAATCGCCAAAGACTGCCACCCGGACCTCAATCCGGGCGATCCGGCGGCCGAGGCCAAATTCAAGGCGGCTTCGGCGGCCTATGACTTTTTAAAAGACCCCGAGCAGCGCCGCCGCTATGATGCCGGCGAAATTGACGCAACGGGCGCGGAAAAACAGCCCGAGCGCCGGTTTTACCGCGAATATGCCGAGCAGCCCGGCCATGGCTATGGCAGCACCCGCGGCTATGAGGATTTCGGCGATATGTCGGATCTGTTCGCCGACATCCTGCGCCAGCGTCAGCAACAGGGAGCGAATGGTTATTATCAGTCCGGCATGAACGCCCGTGGGCCGGATATGCGCTATGTGCTGGAAATCGACTTTATGACCGCTGCCAAAGGGGGGAAAAAGCCGATCACCCTGCCCTCGGGCGACAATCTGCAAGTCACCATCCCCGAAGGCACCGCCGATGGGCAGGTGATCCGGTTGCGCGGCAAGGGCGGCGAAGGTTATGGCACCGGCAAGCGCGGCGATGCTTATGTCAGCATCAGCGTGAAACCGCATAAGCAGTTTCGCCGCGAGGGCAATGATATTTTCATCACCCTGCCGATCTCGTTAAACGAAGCGGTCCTGGGCGGCAAAGTGGCCACCCCCACCATCCACGGCAAGGTTAATCTGAGCATCCCAAAAGGGGCCAGCTCGGGTCAGACCCTACGCCTGCGGGGCCGTGGCATCAAACGCGGCGGCAAAGCCGGGGATCAGATGGTCGAGCTGCGCATCGTGATGCCTGATAAAATTGACTCCGATCTGGAGAACTTCATGCAGGGCTGGGCCAGAAACCACAGCTATAATCCACGCAAGGGGGTCGTCTGATGAGCCGCTATTATTCCGAAGAACAACTGATCAACGCCATCAGCCGCCTGACCCGCCAACGCCTGACCCGCTATCTGGAGCATGATTTCATCACCCCGGCCCATTCGGAACACGGCCCGCGCTATGGCATGGCCGATCTGACCCGGCTTGAGCTGATCTGTGATCTGAGCGATCAGTTCGATCTGCAGGACGACGCCATGGGTGTGGTGCTGTCGCTGATTGATCAACTGCATGGGGTGCGGGCCGAGCTGCGGGCGCTGATGCAGGTGATCGACGCGCAGCCCGATCCGCAACGTCGGCAGATTATCGCCGCCTTAAAGAGCCGTCTGGGTTAGCGCATCTACGGCGGCCTTGAGACGCTCGCGCGGCAAAATAACCAGCAGCTTGCGCGGTGTGACTTGCACACGGACCGGGGCGCTCTGCACCTGATTGGAGACGCTCACCAACCCATCCGCCGCCATCTCCTGCTGTTGCAGCGGCCATTTCACCCCGGCGGCACTGACCCGGCACGGGGCCAGCGGAAACAGCGAAATCCGGCTGGATTCGGGCAGTGTCAGGCTCAATGCTGCCGGGCTCAGAAAACAAATATCCTGCGCCCCGATCACAATGCAGCGCTGCTCGGGATATCGCAGCAAAGCGTTGTAAACCGCCAGCTCGTGATCCAGCCGCCCGGCGGTAAAGCCAACCGCCAAAATCAGCGGCGCAGCCAGCCGGCTGAGCGCTTTTTCAAAGTCGGTGCTGTCCTGTTCCCGAACCCGGTGCTGACGGCGGCGCGGAATTTGTGCTAAACTGGCCGGGTCAACAGAATCAAAATCGCCAATAACCGCATCGGGCATCCGGCCCGACCGTATCGCAGAATCAGCCCCAGAATCAGCCGCGACCAGATTCGGGGCCAGATCGAACGCCAGCTTCAATGCGGCGGGGTCGAAATCCGCCCCGCCCAGCAAGACGGTGGGCTCTGATGTGTCAAAAATAGGGGGTTCCATTCGTATTTTCTGCCTTTTTGAGCAAACTGCCACATTTACGCCATGAATTAATACCTAAAATTTCCATGGTTTGTTCATCAAATCGAACCATTCTTTGTGAAATATGCAGTTGCTGGGATAGATGAAATAACAGAAAGTGAGCAGGCCAATGATTGGTGCAAGTAAAATTTTAACAGTCTCATACGGGACGTTTTCCTGTACGCTTGAGGGCTTTGACGACTCCTTTGGCACAATGAAGGCCATCGCTGAGTATTTCCGAGATCTGGCCGCAGATGATCGCTATTTCGGGGCCGAACCCCCGACACCGGATGCCGAAATGCTGGCCCGGATTGCCAGTCGTCAGATTCACCAGCAGGTCAATGCTCAAATCGAAGATGGCGGCGTGACGCTGCGCCCCAGCGCTCTGGAAAACAGCACCGCGCCGCAAGATACGGCTGAGCGGCTGATTGAGGACGCGCCGGCCAAGGCGACCAGCCCCGCCCCCGAAATTGAGATCGAAGCCCCAGAAGCCGAAACCCCAGAGATTGACCTCACCATTGAGGCTCCGGCCACGGATGACACGGCAGATGTGGAGCCCGTAGAGACAGTCGCCGAAGAGAGCGACGATACTGAAAGCGTTGCCGCCAAGCTGCGCCGCATCCGTGCCGTGGTATCGAAAAACCGCAGCAGCATCCCGCATAGCGCGGCCCCGCAGGGCACGCTGCCAAACGCGGCATTTTCCGAAGACCAGCACGCCGATGAATTCCTGCCCGATGTCGATGAAACCGAGATCGAAACCGATATGGACGGGCTGGAAACCCTCCGGGATGAGGCGTTGCAATCCGCCGATATCCACGAAGAATTTGAGGCCGAGGCTGATGACAGCACCGATAGCGCCGCCATGGCCAGCATCATGAATGCCCTGCATGACGATACGCCGGAACCAGTCGCACAGGAGCAGGATGCGCCCTTGGCAAAAGAGGCCGCGTTTGACGATGATCAGGACGACGAAGACGACTATGCCGAAGAGGATGACGATCTGAGCGATCAGGAAAACATCTTCGGGGCCGTGCAGGACATTCTGGGCCATACCGAGCTGTCTTCAGAAGAAGAGGCCGATCTGGTGGCCGAGCTGGCCAGCGTTGAGATGGACGATGACAGCGATCTGCCGGAAGACGATGATCTGCCGGAAGAGTATCTGGATGAGGATCCTGCTGCCGAAATCGGCAAAACAACCAACCACAATATCAGCCGCGGCATCAACAAAATGCTGCGCACGGAACGTGCCAGCCGCGCTCTGCGCAAGGAAAGCGAAGCCGAAAGTGAAGCGGATGTCGAAAGGCTGTTGGATGAAACCAACGCCAAGCTGAACACGGATTGCAGCACGCGCCGGCGCTCGGTGATCTCGCATCTGCGGGCGGCTGTGGCCGCAACGATCGCCGAACGCAAAGAGCATCCGAGTGATGACGAAGACCAGAGCGACGAAACTCAGGCCTATCGCCGGGATCTGGCCGAGGCGGTCCATCGGGAACGCAGCGCAGATGACGACACGCAGGAAGGCGATGTTTCCACCCCGCTGATTTTGGTCTCGGAACAACGCATTGACCGGCCCGAGGAACATGCGGCACAGCCCGCTGCTCAACCCGAGCCCGTAGCCGATTCTGCCCCCGAAGCCGCGGCCGAAACCGCGCCCAAACCGCGCAGGGTTGCGGCCAAACCGGGCAAAATCACGCCGCGCAAACCGGGCATGATCCGTCCCCGGCGCATCGTGGCCAGCCATCCAGAGCCTCAACCCACAGAACAGGCTCCGGTTCAGCAACCCGCTGCGGACAGCAGCGACACCATGCTGGCCAGCAGCACCAGCTTTGCTGATTTTGCCGCCAAAATGGGCGCGACCGAGCTACCCGACATTCTGGAAGCCGCCGCGGCCTATAACGCCTTTATCGAAGGTCAGCCGAACTTCCGCCGGCCTCAGATCATGCGCCGCGCCGCCAGCCTGACCGGCAAAGAGCAGTTCAACCGTGAAGAGGGTTTGCGCTCATTCGGCCAGCTGCTGCGCCAAGGCAAGATCATCAAGGTCGAACGCGGTCGGTTTGAAATTTCGGAAAACACCCGCTTCAAACCCTCCGAGCGGTTCGCCGGCGAATAAGACGCAACCAAGCGTTTCGGGAATAAGCAGGGCATCCAATTTGGGTGCCCTGTTTGCTTGTCGCTATGGCTTGGTAAACATAGCCACGGCCTCTCCTCCCCTGCCCTTTGGCAGAGGTATGGCTAAACGATACAATTCTGATTGTGTCGTTTGGCGATAGAGGTGGACGAGATCGGCTTGGGCAACCACCGCAGGGGCAAACATGAGATGGTTTTCCAAGACAGCTGCACCCATTCTCTATGCCATACGGCACCCTGCAAATGGCTTTGTGCAGTGTGGTTTTCACAAAAAAGAACGGGCGGCAGTTTTGACCGCCGCCCGTTTTGTTTTCAGATGTGTCGTCGGATCAGGCCGAACGACGTTGGCGCAGGCCAATCAGCGACAGGAAGGCTGCAAAGAACAGCATCCAAGGCCCGAACGCCCCGCCGCCGTCATCGGTGCCGCCGCCACCGCCGCCGCCGCCAGTTGGCGCAGCAGGTTCGTCAGAGATCAGCTTGGAACCGACAGAAACCGCGTAGTTGCCGCTGTCTGCCGTGGCGTCCTCATGCTCAACCGTCACAACATGACCCGCAGCGTCCAAATCGCCAGCCGCAATCGTGGTGATCGCACCCGATTTCGAGTTGTCCGATGTCGCAAGCGTCACACGCGCCAGCTCGCTCGTGCCGGCGGCGTTGTAAACCACCAACTCAGGTTGCATCCCAGCGGAAAGACCGGTGGCACGCACCACCAGATCGCTGCTGGTCGCAGAAGGCACAAAGCTGAAGCAATCCACATCACCAGCCGAATCGATCCGACCCGCCGTGTCAGTGTTGTCATCGCTCACCACAGTACAGGCTGCCGGAACCGCAGGATCATTTGCGTGGTCATCCGTATTATAGCCCGATACCAGAGCCGCAGCAGAAGCCGTCCGGGTGAAGTTTTCTGGCAGACTGGCCGCACCAGGCTGAACGCCGGTGCCATCTTCCTGCACCGAAATCGCGATGCCTTCATAGCTAAGCTGGGCAGAACCCGCACTGTTCGACGCCGTCACAACAGCCGTATAGCTGCCATCGGCGCTATAAGGCACGGTGGCGGTGTAGATGCCGTCACTGGCGCGCTCATCTTCACCCGTTCCATCATCGCTCAACCCCACAATCATTGTGCTCGTGTCCGGCTTGGTGATCACCGCAGCCACATTCAGACCGCTGATCCCGGCCCCTTTATTGGCCGTGGCTGTCAGGGTCAGGCTGCTGGGATAGTTGGTGTTGTCGAAATCAACCGCGATGTTGTAGGTTTCAAAGCCGCTGACATCGGCACCAACCAGAATGCTGATATCCTTTTCCCCGGTGCTCGAATTGGCCATGCGCAGTGAATAGACACCGCTGCCCAGCGCAGTCACATCGACATTGGTGCTACACGAGACCTCGGACGTGCCTTCACACTGGAAGTTGGCACCGATGTCTTTGTTCGACGGATCCAGCATGCTCAGTGTCACATCAGACTGAGGTCCGTCATAGGTGACGTTGATCATGGCATTGGCCAGCGTGCTGTCCAGCACAATCGGACGGATCGTGGTGTCCGAAGCCGGGGCCGAAGTCGAGGTCGATGAAACAAACACATTGGACGAATAGGCCGCGTTGGCCGCCAAAAACGCCTGCTGAATTTCCGCCAGCGTGGTGGGCGAGTAGAAGTATTTGCCCCCGGTGCTGGTGGCCAGATTGGTCAGCGTGGCCTCATCGGCGCCGGTGCCAAACCCGAAGGTAATCAACGGAACTTTCGCCGCATTGTAGTCCGTGATGACATCTGCAACCGAATAACCGGCACTGGTGGTGCTATGACCATCGCTGAGCAGATACACCACCGAAGGCCGTACGCCACCCTGGAAACCCTGGGTCTGATTCAGCGCATAAATCGCAGCAGCTTCGATATCGGTCAGACCACTATCGGTCAGGCCCGCAACCGCAGCTTTTGCCGCCGCACGCACACCGGTATCTGGATCCGGGATATCCGTGATCGCATAAACCTGAGATGGTGAGCTGGAAAAACGACCAACCCCAATCGCAGCCTCGCCCTCGGGCAGCTGATCAATCAGCAGCTGGCTGGCGGTTTTGGCATTGGCCAGCGGAGAACCCATCATCGACCCCGATGTATCCAGCATCAGCTCGACCACCTGATCGCCGGCCCAGACGATGTCCAGCTCAGAGCGGGCAGTGGTCTCGGAATCATTGACGATGAAGTTCGGTGCCACCGGAGCCGTCAGCGTGGTGTATTGGGTGCGCTCGGGCAGATAGGACAGCTTGGGGTCCGTTGCCGGATCGCGGGCCAGAGTGTCCCAAATGCTTTCGCCAAACACACGCTTGTGCGCGTTGCTGCCGCTGCCGTTATAGGGCGCAATGTTCGAGGTGGAAAACTCGAGCCAATTCTGATCCCCGCCGGGCTGAGCCGCATTCCACTGGTTGTTCATGATCGAAGGCGAGGCCGCCGTATCACTGCCATGCGGCTGCGGGCCGCAATTTTTCGCATCCGGCAGGCTGCACTGTGAGGCCACATATTCATCATAAACCCCATAGGCATAATGCCCCCATTCATGCGCCAGAGTAAACCCGCCGCCTCTGGGCGTGTCCATCAGGCTGGGAGCCCCGGACCAGGTGGTGCACATATGGATGTAACCACCGGATTTCCCAAAGGTGCTGGGATAGGCCCAAGGGCCGTTATTGGAAGCACAGCTTTCTTCCCAGGTCACATCGGCCAGGCCGCTCAGATCGCCATCACGGAAAATCGTGATCTTGCCGATCTTGTGCGCGCCATTGGTCGATTGATAAACCGCATCGGCAAACTCTTCCAGTTTGGCCTCGAATGCGTTTTGATCATCATCCGCAGCGCCGGGATCCGCCGGGTAATCGTCATCGCCCTGCGGGTTGGCTTCAAGCGAAATCGAGATGTCAAACACCGCCGTAGCGCTGGTGGCGAATTCGCCCCGGGCTGTCTTTTTGGCGAATTGCTTGGCCGTCATCGAAACCGGAGCGCCCCCCTTGGTGATGGTCACCCCCGACGTCCACATATCCGCAGCACTGGCGGGCATCGAAACCGCCCCCAGCAACGCGACCATGCAGGCGGACTGACATAGCAGCCCTCTCGGTCGTTGCCATTTGGTAAATTCAGTCATCTCTTCTCCTCCTTGGTATAAGTTTTGACTATACTATGGAGCCGACAGTACCCCGAACAAATAGGACTGGTCGGCATTTAAAATACGAAATTGTTCTCTATACTTGTTACCCCCGGTGACGAACGGTTTGACCGCCGCCGGGGCTGGCACAATAAAATCACCCGCAGCAACAGCCGCCATCAGCGCCTTGTTCAGCGGCTGATCACAACTATCCGGGCTGATGCGGATGTCGGGCTGCCCGGCGGTGATTGCCGGTTTGACCCACAGGTAACGCCCGGATTTGGGCGGATGCATCGCAACGTTCTGCCGCCATCCGGCCAGCACCGCAGCGATGTCTGCCGGCATTTGCGACAGGCGTGAAATGCGCGGCGCACCGGTCGGATCGGACTGGATCATTTCGATCAGCACCCCCCGCGGAGCCCGACCACCGCCACCGGTGGGTTTCAGCCGCGCGGGGTAAGGGATTTGGCCGCGCAAACGCGGAAAAACCGCCGGATCCACCCGCATCCCGCCCATCGCCATCAACCGATGATCCGAACGCCACAATACACGGCCAAGCTGGCCATCGGAGGCAAGATGAAAGGTTTCGTTGTGATAAATCCCGGCATCAAGCTTGGAAACTGTGATCTGCAAAAAGGTCTGATCAGTCACGTCACACCCCCCGGCCCGAGCGCCCATCGCGGCAGCAGAGCCCGAATATAAAATAAAACACGCAACCCAAAAAAACCGTAGAAGCATAATAATGCCCACCCAGAATCAAAAGTAACGAAAAGAAAAAAACAATATATTAAACAACCGGATCTTAGCCTGATTATGAAATAAGCGCAAGGTGTATCTGGCTGAAACGTCGATGAAGGCCCGCCGAGACTGCGATGCCAAATCGCCAAATTTCTAAGGTAAATCCAGCGTTCCCATATGATGCCCACGGCATTTTTTGCCGACCATTGCAGACTCTCCAAGATCACATTGTCAGTTCCGATCCAGGACCGGGTAAATGATTCCTCAATCGTGGAACAAGATCTTTCGCCTTGATCTCAGGCACATAGGGCTTTCATTTCGGCATCTCTGATCGCCGCTTTGCCAAAAACCGGCAGCTTATCGCGGCGCTGGCAAAAGATTTCGCCAAACAGGGCCAGAACCCCTTTGGCAACAGTGTTTTTCATCCACAGGATGTAGACTCCGGCCAAATATCCATTGTCGGATCATTGCGCGGCAAGCTGAGCCATATCCTGAAAACAACTGGCAAGATCGGCAAAGCTGGCAGCGGTGCCCTCAGGCGCGTCCCGCGCCAGAAAAGCATCCAGCTGCGGCCAGACACTGATGGCTTCGTCAATCACCGGGTCGGAGCCGGCACTGTATAAACCGGCCTGAATCATCATCTCGGCCTGATCATACGCCCCCAGCAAACGGCGCGTCCGGTTGATCAGCACGTTTTCCTCAGCGCTGGCCGCATCTGGCAGACTTCGGGACACCGAGCGCAGCAAGTCAATCGCCGGATAGCGCCCGCGTTCGGCAATCTTTCGATCCAGCACCACATGCCCGTCCAGCACCCCGCGCAGAATATCCGCCACTGGTTCTTCCATGTCCGAACCCGCCACCAGCACGCTGAACAGCGCCGTAATGTCACCGCTATCGCCCACCCCCGGCCCGGCGCGTTCGCAAAGCGACATGATCATATGCGAGGTCGAAGGCGGGTAGCCACGCAATGAGGCCGCCTCGCCCGAGGCCAGTGCCACTTCGCGATGGGCTTCGGCAAAGCGGGTGATGGAATCGGCCAGCAGCAACACATGTTGCCCCTGATCGCGGAAATGTTCAGCCACCGCCATAGCCGTCCAGGCGCAGCGGCGGCGCACCAGTGGCGATTGGTCCGATGTTGCTGCCACCACAACCGCGCGTTTCATGCCCTCTGGCCCCAGAACATCCTCGACAAATTCCCGCACCTCACGGCCCCGTTCGCCGATCAGCCCGATCACCACCACATCGGCACTGACTCCGCGGGCAAATTTGGCAAGCAGCGTCGATTTCCCCACGCCCGAGCCCGCAAACATCCCGATCCGCTGCCCCCGCACGATCGGCAGCATGGTGTTGAACACCGCAACCCCAGTCTCAAGCCGTTCGCCCAGCCGGTGGCGCAAAGTGGCATTGGGCGGCTCTGCCCGCATCGGCCGGGGCGACACCCCCCGCGACAGAGGCCGCCCGTCAAGCGGCGCACCAGATGGGTCAATCACCCGCCCGATCCAGCTGTTATCCGGCGCGATGGTCGCTTCGCCCAGCAGCCGAACCTTGTCACCGATCACGATGCCTTCGGGCGGGCGATCCGGCAGAATCACCAACCGATGGCGATTGAGTTTCAGCACTTCGCCGCCCATCGGCTGATCTTTTTGCCGGAAAATCTGCACCTGATCGCCCAGGCTGGCCGCCTCTGACAGCCCGCGCACCGTCACGGTGCCGCCATCCACCTGCACCACCCGCCCTACATTATATATAGGCCGCAGCGCAGCAATCTCGGCCGTGAGGCAATCAATATCAGTAACCGGCATCGGATTCTCCTAATTGGTTTTGGCAACCTTTTTTAAACGAATCAGAGTTAAAGCTTGGTTGAGATTGTTCGAGGGAGAAGCCCCGATGTTTGAAAAACTGGAAATATTCCGAATGGCGGGCGCCATGGCGCAGCACGCCACCGCACGCCAAAGCGTGATTGCCGAGAATATCGCTCAGGCCGATACGCCGGGCTATAAGGCGCGTGATGTGGCCCCTTTTGCCCAGACGTATAAGGCCGACGACAGCCAACAGATGCGCAAGACCCGCGCCGGGCATTTGCTGGGCGAAAGCAGCTCGGCCCCCATGATGGCGCCATGTTTCAGAAAATATCGCAAATCAGGATACGCCCGGATATCACAGAAAAACCGCCTCATTCGAGGCTGTGATCAAAGACGGGCAACGCACGGGAGAAGTGCAGATCGGTCAGGTAAAACTTGATCGCTCTGAACTGACCCAGATCTATGATCCGGGACACCCGCTTGCGGATGAGAATGGTCACTATGATGGATCGAATGTCGATCTGGTGATCGAAATTGCTGACGCGCGCGAAGCGCAGCGCAGCTATGAGGCGAACCTCAAGATGTTCGATCAGGCCAGGCAAATGTCCTCAAGCCTGCTTGAACTTCTACGCCGATGAAAGGTGATCTAAAATGGATATCAAATCATCATTTGCAGCCCAAGGTTATGCAGCGACCCGACCCGCCACAGCCCCAAAGGCTGGGGCGGGCGGTGGGGCGACCGAGGCATTTGGCAAAGCCGCCTCGGATTTCGCTGCGACCCTGAAACAGGGCGAAGACGTGGCCAAAGCGGCAATGACCGGCGGGGCAGACCCGCACGCTTTGGTCACCGCTCTGGCCCAGACCGAGCTGGCGGTCGAAACCGCAGTGACGGTGCGCGATAAGGTGGTCGAAGCCTATCAGGAAATTCTGAGGATGCCGGTCTGATGGATGCGCTCCTCTTCTTTGACACTTTGCGCCAAGGCTTGTGGGTCGCGGTTCTGGTCTCGATGCCGATCCTGACGGTGGCGCTGATCACCGGCCTTGCAGTCGGCCTGTTTCAGGCACTGACCTCGATTCAGGAAATGACCCTGACGTTCGTGCCCAAGCTGGGAGCCATTTTGGCGGTGTTCTGGGTGTCGATGAGCTTCATGACCAACATGCTGGTTTCATTCTTCACCGACACGCTGGTGCCCTTGATCGCAGGAGGTTAACCCATGGACAATGCCGGATACACCACCCTGACCCGCCAAGTCGGACTGCTGCGTGAAATGCAGAGCGTGGCCAATAACCTTGCCAATATCTCGACCACCGGATTTCGCAAGGAAGGGGTGATTTTCGCCGAACATATCAAGGCGCTGGATGGCGAACAGGAATCGCTGTCCATGGCCAACGCCGATGTGCGCCTGACAATGAGCCAGCAGGGCAGCCTGACCCAGACCAACGGGAATTTTGATTTCGCGATCGAAGGCGAGGGCTTTTTCATGATTCAGACCCCGGATGGCGACCGTCTGACCCGTGCCGGCAGTTTCACCCCCAACGCCGAGGGCGAGCTGGTCACGCCGGATGGGTATCGCCTGCTGGATGCCGGCGGCGCGCCGGTGTTTATCCCCCCCGATGCCCGCTCCGTCGCGGTATCGGCGGATGGCACCGTCAGCGCCGATGGCAAACCGCAAACCCAGATCGGCCTGTTCGCCCCGGAGGATCCCAACCAGCTGACCCGCCAGAATGGTGTGCTGTTTCGCTTTGAGGGCGATGTGATCCCGGTTGAAGAGTCTGCCATCGTGCAGGGGTTCCTTGAGGATTCAAACGTTAACCCGGTCACCGAAATTGCCCGCATGATCGAAGTGCAACACGCCTACGAATTGGGCCAGAGCTTTCTTGAAAAAGAGGACGAACGCATCCGCAACGTCCTGAAAACGCTCGGCCGTTAATAGAAAAAGGAGAACCAGATGCGCGCCCTGAAAATCGCAGCGACCGGCATGAGCGCCCAGCAAATGCGGGTCGAGGTCATCTCGAACAACCTCGCCAATATGAGCACCACCGGCTATAACGCCCGGCGGGCGGAATTTGCCGATCTGCATTACCAGCAGGCCACCCGGCCCGGCACGGTCAACGCCGCAGATGGCACAGTTTTGCCCACCGGCGTGCAGCTGGGGCTGGGGGTGCGCCCGGCGGCGGTGTCGATGCAGCTGGCCCAAGGCACGCTGGGGGCCACTGGTGGCGATCTGGATCTGGCGATCGAAGGGGCCGGCTATTTCGAAGTCACCCTGCCCTCGGGCCTGTCGGGCTATACCCGTGATGGCGGGTTGAAACGGTCAGCCGATGGGCTGATCGTCAATTCCGAGGGCTATGCGGTGGTGCCTGATATCACCATCCCCGCCGATGCCCGCAGCATCTCGATCAACGCCGAGGGCGAAGTTTACGCCTATTTCAACGACCGGGTCGAACCCGAATTGCTGGGTCAGTTCACCCTTGCCAGCTTTACCAACCCCAAGGGGCTGGAGGCGATTGGCAGCAATCTGTTTGTGGAAAGCGCGGCCTCGGGTCCGGCCCTGATCAATTCACCGGGTACCGATGGGCTGGGGGTGCTGCGACAGGGGTATCTCGAGGAATCCTCGGTGGATGCGGTCTATGAGGTGACCGAACTGATCGAAGCCCAGCGCGGCTATGAGCTGAACTCCAAAGTGATCACCGCCGCCGATCAGATGCTCGGCGCAACCACGCAGATCCGCTGATGAAACCGCTCCTGTTTGCCCTGTTCCTGTTTTCGGCCGCCGCAGCGGCGGCGGATACGCTGGTGCCCACCCACACGATCCGCAGCCGCAGCATGATCGGTGCCCAAGACGTCACCCTCAAACCCATCGACAGCCCCGGCGCCCTGACCCATGCGCAGGACGCTATCGGCCAGGAGGCCCGTATCACCCTCTATGCCGGTCGCCCGATCCGCCCGCAGGATATCGGGCCGGCGGCGATCATCGAGCGCAACCAGATCGTGCAGCTGGTGTTTCAGCGCGGCGAACTCACCATCATCACCGAGGCCCGATCACTGGGCCGCGGCGGGGTTGGGGATGTGCTGCGGGTGATGAATCTGGGCTCGCGCACCACGGTCAGCGGCAAGGTGCGCCCCGATGGCTCGGTCATTGTCGGCCAATGAACAACGAAGGATTATAAAATGCAAAATGTGCTTGGATATTTTCTGATTGTCGTTTTCCTGTTTGGGGCCGGTTGCTCAAGGCTGGGCAATGTGGGCAAGGCACCGGCGATGACCCCGGTGCAGGGCACGGATGAGTATTACGCCATGATGACCCCCGCCATGCCCAGAACCATTGAGCGCCACCGCAGGACGGAGAACGCTTCGCTTTGGACGGCCAGCCGCCAATCGCTGCTGGGGGACCGGCGGGCCTTGCAGCGTGGGGATATTTTGACGGTGGTGATCGAAATTGATGACAAGGCCGAAATTTCAAACGCCACCGGACGCAAGCGCAGCGGGTCGGAGAAATCCGGCATTGCCCAGATGGTGGGACTACCACAGCTGATCAATCAAAACTTGCCCGCCGGAGCCAGTATGGCCGATGCTTTCAACACCAACTCGGCCAGCACTTTTTCCGGTGACGGATCAGTCAAACGCAAGGAAAAGCTGACCTTGCGGGTGGCGGCGACCGTGGTGGATGTGCTGCAAAACGGGGTTCTGTCGATCAAGGGCTCGCAAGAAGTGCGGGTGAATTTCGAGCTGCGCGAATTGCAGGTGACGGGCTATGTGCGTCCCGAAGACATCTCGCGACAAAATCAGATCACCTATGACAAGATCGCTTCTGCCCGGATTTCATATGGTGGCAGAGGGCAGATTTCTGACGTGCAACAACCCCGCTATGGCCAGCAAATCGCCGATATTGTCTTGCCATTTTAGGAGCAGATCATGCGTAAAATACTCCCCGTTCTCTTACTGCTGATTGGCATCGGCGCAGGTATTGGCGGCGGCATCATGCTCAAGCCCGCAGCCGAAGAGGCGCACCAATCCGAGCCCCATGAGGTTAGTGACCCGGTTCATGCCGATACTGCGGCCCCGGCGGATGACGAAGGGCACGAGGTGTTGCCGGAATATGTCAAGATGAACAACCAGTTCATTATCCCGGTGATACGGGATGAGAAAGTCGCCGCGCTGGTGGTGATGTCGATCAGCATCGAGGCAATGCCAGGCGGGCAGGAGGCGATCTTTCAGCTGGAGCCAAAGCTGCGGGATGAGTTCAATCAGGTGCTGTTTGAACATGCCAATGCTGGCGGCTTTGACGGGGTGTTTACCAGCAGCAATAAAATGCTCATCCTGCGGGATTCGCTTTATGAGGTTGCGCACAAAGTCGCCGGGCCGGTGGTCAAGGGGGTGCTGATTTCCGAGATCGTGCGTCAGGATAACTGACGCCGCCCCCTAGGGCATGGGGTGCTCTGGCTATGCCCCCACCGCCATCCAGATGCTGGCAAACATGAACATATCGCCGATAATGACAAAGCAATGCCATATCGCATAGCGAAACGGCATTTGCTTACGAGCATAAAACACAGTGCCAATCACAAAACAGCCCGCCCCGGCCAGCGCGAACCACAGAGTCTGAGGCGGCGTGCCCGCCAGATCAGGCAAGGCGCACAGGCCAATCGCCCCCAGCCCCAGATAAGAGGCGGTCGACCATCGGGATTTGACGTTGTGATCGGTCAGTTTTTTGTATACCGCCACCACCGTCAGCCCCCAACACAGCCCGAACAATGCCAAGGTCCAACTGGTGTTGGCGAGCAGGAAAAACGGGGTGAAGGTGCCCGAGATGCTGAGATAAATCGCGCTGTGGTCGATGCGGCGCAGGAATTTGCGTTGAGAGTGCCAAGGCGCGAAATGGTAGAGGCATGAGGACAGGAATGAGCTGAAAACGCACAGCACATAGATCACCACCGCCAACACCATCTTGCCCGTGCCCAGTGCGGCGACGTTGCGGATCAGCATCGCCCCGGCGATCAGGATGAAAGCGATGCCGACCAGATGGACCAGAACATCCATCCGACGATGCGACAAAAGCGGGCTTGGGTAGGTTTGAGACATGGTGAAAACAGATGGCAACCGGCAACAGGGCAAGGATTTTTCTGAGCGCAGACTATAAGATCCGCCCCTGCATGAAAAGAATAATCCGACCGGAAATTACCAACGGCCGCGCAAACCCGGCCACGAGCCCAAAGCCTGCTATCCGGTTTTGCTACGCCCCAAAAGCCACAGGAAAAATCCGCCGCCGATCAGGCCGGTGATGATGCCGATCGGGATGTCTTCGGGTGCCATCAAAGTGCGTGCGAAAATGTCGGACCAGACCAGAAAAATCGCCCCCAGCAGCGCTGAGAACGGGATCACTTTGGTATAGTCTCCGCCCACCAGCATCCGCACGATATGCGGGATCATCAGCCCGACAAAGCCGATAATCCCCGAAAACGCCACCATCACCCCGGTGATCAGCGCCCCGACCACAAACACCAGCAGCCGAAACCGGGCCACCGGGATGCCCAGTGTCGAGGCGGTTTCGTCCCCGACCGTCATCGCATTCAGCTGGGCAGATTTGGCCCACAGATAGCCCGAGCACACCAGCAAGATCACCAGCGGATAGATCAGCTGCGACCATTGTGCCAGCCCCAGCCCACCCAGCATCCAGAACACCACCGTATGGGTGGCGCGTGGATCGCCCAGAAAAATCAGGATATTGGCGCAGGACATGATGATGAACGAGGCCGCCACCCCGGCCAAAATCAGCCGATCCGCGCTTTTGGCCCCGGTGAACTGCGCCACCGCCAGCACGATCATCGCCGCAATCAAAGCGCCGATGAACGCCATCAAGGGCACGGTCAGCAGCCCGATAAACATGCCGGTATGCAGCAACGCCAAAATCGCCCCAAATGCCCCGCCCGAGCTGATCCCCAACAGATGCGGGTCCGCCAGCGGGTTGCGCGTGACCGATTGCAGTGCTGCGCCAACCACCGCCAGCCCGGCTCCGACCATGCAGGCCAGCAAAGCGCGGGGGAAGCGCACATCCCAAACGATGGCTTCGCGCCCCTTTGACCATGTTTGTTCGATCAGGCCGGGGCTGAGCTTGTTCAAAATCACGCCCCAGACGGTGGAGGGCGATACCGAAACCGCCCCCACACCAACCGCAATGGTAATGGAAAGCATCAGTATCAAGACACCGATCAACAGGATAAACGGCATGACGCCAATGCTTTTCATCATGGTCTTATTTCCCCCAGAAGGCCTCGGCCAGAGTTTTCACCGCAGGGATATTGCGCGGCCCCGGCGTGGCAACCACATATTCCAGCACCACAAAGCGATCATTCTTGACCGCATCCATATCGGCAAAGGCCGGGTTGCTCATCATGAAGGCGCGCTTCTCCTCGGCGGTCACATCACCGTAATTGATGATCACGATCACTTCGGGGTTGCGCTCGATCACTGGCTCCCAGCCAACCTTGGTCCAGCTTTTCTGCACGTCATTCATGATGTTGACCCCACCGGCAGCCTCAATCATCGCGTTTGGCATGGCGTAACGACCGGCGGTGAAGGGGGTATCCTCGCCGCTGTCATAGACGAATACCCGCACCGGGTCGGCATCCTTTGGCACATCGGCAACGATCTCGGCCAGCTCTTTTTTCCAACCGGCGATCAGCTTTTCAGCGCGCTCTTCTTCGCCGAAAATCAGGCCCAGATTGCGGATATCGTTATACATATCCTCCATGCTGGCCGGGTCTTTGTCCATGATGTGGATGCAGCTTTCGGTCAGCTCGTATACCTTGATGCCAAAGGGGCTGAGCGTTTCCGGCGTCACTTCGCCGCCCACCTTCAGGCCATAATTCCAACCGGCAAACAGGAAATCGGCATCGGCACCGATCAGCACCTCTTTTGTGGGATAACGCGGGGTCAGCTCGGGCAGTTCGGCCACGCCCTCGCGGATCACCGGGTCAAGCGTCTTCCAGCCCGAGATCCCGGTATAGCCAACCATATGATCCTGCAGGCCCAGCACCAGCATCATTTCGGTCAGGTTCACATCATTTGACACGGCCGCTTTGGGCGGGCTGTCGAAAGTCACTTCGCGGTCACAGCTTTTGACGGTGACCGGATCGGCCATGGCCGCACCGGCCATCAGCGCAAAAGCAAGGGTAAGTCTGATCATTTGAGTTTTCCTTTATTCAGAGAGGGTTAGGTGAAAAGTGAAAAGTGATTTTCCGCTGGGTTGCAGGCGCTGATTGCGCACCTTGACCGAAAAGGCGGTTTCGATCATCGGCACGGTCATCACCTCATGCGCCGGGCCAAAGGCGAGCGTTTCGCCTTTGCGCAGCACCAGCACGTCATCGGCATATTCCGCCGCCAGATTAAGGTCATGCAGGCTGGTGATCACGCTTAAGCCCAGCTGGCCGACCATTTGCAAAACCTCGAGCTGATGGCGGATGTCCAGATGGTTGGTGGGCTCGTCCAGGATCAGGATCTCGGGCTCTTGCGCCAGAGCGCGGGCCACCATGACCCGCTGTCGCTCGCCGCCGGAAAGCGAGCCGAACATGCGCGAGGCCAGCGGGGCCAGTTGCAGCCGGTCCAGCGATTGCTGGATGATCTGCTCATCCCGCGCCCCGCAAGAGCCCACGCCCGAGCGATAAGGCGTGCGCCCCAGCGCCACGATCTGGCGGGCGGTCAGGGCAAAATCGGTGGGTTGTTCCTGCAGCACGGCGGCGATGCTCTGAGCAGCGGTGCGGGCCTTGATCGCCCACAGATCGGCCCCTTTGACCAGTATCTGGCCGGAAATGGGCCGGTGATAGCGGTAAAGCAGCCGCAGCAGGCTGGATTTGCCCGCCCCATTGGCCCCGACCACCGCCAAAATCCGGTTCTTGGCGGCGGTGAAGCTGGTTTTCTGGATCAGCACCGGCCCGCGTTTCGGCCCCCAGCTGATATCATGGGCGTGCAAAATCACGTTGTTCATTGCAGCACCTCGATGTCCTGAGCAATAATCACGCTGGGCATCCGCGCCAACCCGGGGTGGCTGAGCCCCGCCGGATCGGCCTGACCGGGAAAGCGGCCTTCGTGAAACGAGCGATAGCGGCGGGCAAAGCGCAGCAGCGCGTCGATATCCTGATCCGGGTCGATATCGGCAAACAGATAGGCGGTTTTTTTATCGGCGTGATAGCCGACCATGCAGGGGCTCTGGCAGGCGGTGATGCAGGCGGTGCCGCTGATCGAAAAATCATCCGCCAGCATGTCCGAGGCGGTGGCAATCGCGGCGCAGAGGCTCTCGATCAGCTTGCAGCCGGGGCCGCAGATGTCTTGCTCGCCCGCGCAATTTGAGCGGATGACGGTCTGAAAGCTCCTGCTCCGGGGAAGCGGTTGCTGTAGTGTTGGCCCCATAACGCCCTCCGCGCATCAGCAGGGGCAGCAGCAGACACGAAACCGAATATGGCGGGATGCGCCAATCGGGTTATCGTCAGTCTCCTTGCCAGGCACCCCGCCCGGGTTGATTGGATCGCAAGGCCAGACGGGTGTCTGACCCCTGATGGCAGGTCTCCTGACTTTGCGGCTAAGGCGCTCCCCTGACCCTTCCCGGCGCATGGCACCAGTGGTTTATTCAAGGTTGCTGACCGCTTACAGTTGCGGGGGCAGTCACGGAATTGGCGCCTGATGGCTACACCGCACCGTGTTCCCTTTTCATCCCACAGCCGTTTCAATCCGGCCTGCAGGGAACCATCGCCGGCAGGTAAATGTAAATGCGACAGAATCGCAAGCGCTTTTTTCAGACGCGGCGATTTCGGTGAAAATGGTGGGGCTGAAAAGGAAGCGAGGGCCGTGGCCCTGCGCTTCAATATGGTGCAATCGAATGCTTGTTAACGACTCGACCGCGGGTTTTGAATGGGGCTGTTATGGCATAGTATTTCGGCGAACTCAAGACACCTCAAGGTTGAAATGGGGGCCAATTGGTGCAAGGCTCGGCCGAGGGTATAGGGAGGACGAAAATGCGGTTAGGGCTGGATATCGGGACCAATTCGATCGGCTGGTGGCTTTATCAGACCGAAAAAGATCGAGCCGGAAAGCGTGAGATCACGGCGGTGATTGATGGCGGGGTGCGGATATTATCGGATGGGCGCGACCCCAAGACCAAAGCCTCATTGGCCGTTGATCGCCGCGCCGCCCGTGCGATGCGCCGCCGCCGTGACCGCTATCTGCGCCGCCGCGCGACCTTGATGAAGCGCATGGCCGAAGTCGGCCTGATGCCCTCTGACCCGGCCGAGGCCAAGGCGTTAGAGGCGCTCGACCCTTACGAATTGCGCGCCCGCGGGCTGGATGAGGCGCTGCCCTTGCCCCATCTGGGCCGCGCTTTGTTCCACCTGAACCAGCGCCGGGGGGTCAAATCCAACCGCAAAACCGATCGTGGCGACAATGAAAGCGGCAAGATCAAAGACGCGATACGGCGGCTGGATCAGGAGATGGCTGCGGCAATCAAGGATGAAAGTAAACGCACGCTGGGCGCGTTCCTCCATATGCGCAGGCAAAAAACGCCCGAGAAACCTTCAACCGAACCTAAGAAGAATAAAGATCACACCCGCAAGGATTATCGTCGCATCCCGCCCGTGCGCACCCGTCTGAGCATCGCCGCACGCGGCGGGCCGGATGCGAAAGAGGAAGCGGGCTATGATTTCTACCCCGACCGCCGCCATCTGGACGAAGAATTTGCCAAACTCTGGGCGGCTCAGGCCGAACACCACCCGGCCCTGACCGATGACTTGCGCGATGCCATTCACACAATCATCTTTCACCAGCGCCCGCTGAAAGCGCCCGAGGTGGGGTTGTGCCTGTTCTCTGGCCAAAACGGTGTGCCGAGCGATGAAAAACGCCTGCCCAAAGCGCATCCGCTGACCCAGCGGCGGGTGCTTTATGAAACCGTAAATGCTCTGCGCATCGCCGAGCCCGGTCAGGCCGAACGTGCCTTGACGATGGATGAGCGCAACATTCTGATCCTCGCGCTGGACAACAAAAAACACACCAAATCTCTGTCGGGGATGAAGCTGGCGCTCAAAGCGCTCGGCAAACAGATCAAACTGCGTCCGGGGCAGCATTTTACGCTGCAAACCGCCAATCGTGACTCGATCGCCTGTGATCCGGTGCGGGCCAGCCTGTCGGACCCGGCATGCTTTGGGCCGAATTGGAGTGCGCTGGATGCAGAGGCGCAATGGGAGGTGGTGCAGCGCATTCGCGCGGTGCAGAGCGAAGCGGATCATGCAGCCTTGGTGCAATGGCTGATGGCCACCCATGGGCTGGAGCGCGAGCAGGCCGAAAACACCGCCCATGCGCCGCTGCCCGAGGGCTATGGCCGGCTGGGCCTGACCGCCACCCGGCGCATTCTGGCCGAGTTGGAGGCCGATGTGATCCCCTATAGCGAAGCCGTGGCCCGCTGTGGCTGGCATCATTCGGATGAGCCCACCGGCGAGGTTCTGGATACCCTGCCCTATTACGGCAAGCTGCTGACCCGTCATGTGATCCCCGGCAGTTACAATCCCGATCACGACGACATCACCCGCTATGGCCGCATCACCAACCCGACCGTGCATATCGGCCTGAACCAGCTGCGCCGTTTGGTGAACCGGATCATCACCGTCTATGGCAAGCCGGATGAAATCGTGGTGGAGTTGGCCCGCGCCCTGAAGCAATCAAAAAAGCAGAAAGACAAAGCCAAAAGCAAGATCAAAAAGAACACCGAGGCCGCGATCAGACGTGGGGAAAAGCTGGAAGAACTGGGCATTCCTAACACCGGTGCCAACCGCATGGTGCTGCGCCTGTGGGAAGATTTGAACCCTGACGATTGCATGAAGCGGTTTTGCCCCTATTCCGGCCAGCGGATCAGTGCCACGATGCTGTTTGATGGCTCTTGCGATGTCGATCACATCCTGCCCTATTCGCGCACCATGGATGACAGCTTTGCCAACCGCACCCTGTGCTTGAAAGAGTATAACCGAGAAAAAAAGAGACAGAACTCCGTGGGACACTTGGAGAGAAACGGCTCAATGGGACAAAATCGTGGCCAATTTAAAATATCTGCCCAAAAACAAGGCCTGGCGCTTTGCCCCGGATGCGATGCAGCGCTTTGAAGGCGAGAATGATTTTACCGCCCGTGCGCTCAAAGACACCCAATATCTGTCCAAAATCGCCCGCACTTATCTGAGTGCGCTTTATGACGGCGGCGATGGAAAATCGCATGTCTGGGTGGTGCCGGGGCGGCTGACGGAAATGCTGCGCCGTCATTGGGGGCTGAACAACCTGCTGTCAGAGGGCAAGGCCGCGGTCAAAACCAAGAACCGCACCGATCACCGCCACCACGCCATTGACGCCGCCGTGATCGCCGCCACCGACCGGGGGCTGATCCAACGCATCGGCAAAATCGCCGAACGCGACGAGCTGGCTGGAGCCGAAAAGGAGGTGCGCTCGGTCCCCGCCCCGTGGGAGGATTTCCGCAACGATATCGAGCAGCAACTGAACCGCATCATCGTCAGCCACCGCGCCGACCATGGCACGATCTCGCCGCAGGGTCGCAAATCCGGCCGCGACAGCACCAGCGGGCCTCTGCATAACGAAACCGCTTACGGCCTGACCGGAGAAACCGATAAACGGGGCGTGCCGCTGGTTGTCACCCGCAAACCTTTGAGCAGTCTGACGGCCGCCCTCATCCGCCGCGATACCCCCGGCAAAGGCGGCATGATCCGCGATGCCCATCTGCGCCAGCTTCTGGCGGTGGCTATTGAGGGCAAAGACGGCAAGGCTTTGACCGCCGCTTTGGCAGAATTCGCGTCCAAACCCGGACCTTATCAGGGGATCCGCCATGTGCGGGTGATTGAACCGATCGGCACGGCGCCCATCCATAATGGCCAGAAGAAGGCGCATAAATCCTATGCCACCTCGGGCAATCACCGCTATGAGGTCTGGCAACTGCCCGGTGGTAAATTCACCCATTGGGTAGTGCCGAATTTCTATGCGCATAAGCCCGACCTGCCAACCGATGCCCGCCCAGCCAGCCCGGCCACTTGCCTGCGCCCCCATCCCGCGGCGCGTCTGGTCCTGAAGCTGCAAAAGAATGATATGGTGCGCTTGCAGGATAGCTCTGGCAAGGAGGTTGTTGTTACGGTTGAGAAATTCGACCAAAGCGGAACGATCGAGATGGTCCCCCATTCCGAAGCCAACGCCGCCGACCGTTACAACAAGAACAAGTCCGACAATGTCTATATCCGGCGTTCTGCCAACACCCTCATCGCCGCTCAAGCCCGCCGGGTCTTTGTCGATGAAATGGGCCGGTTGCGCGATCCGGGGATACCAGTCTAAGGGGGCAAATTAGGTAAAAACTTAGGGTTGTATTATAATCCAGCTATGAACGATTCGCATGGGGGTGCGAGGGGGTAAGATTTGGACCAGATCATTGATATCGCGACAGATGGCCGCCATCTGTCTCGCGTCCGTGGCTTTCTGAAAGTCAGTCAGGACGGGGCCGAAATCGGACGCACTCCGCTGGATCAGATCGCCGCCGTCATCGTCCATGCCCACGGCACCACTTGGTCAACCTCGCTGCTGGTCGAGCTGGCACAGCGCGGCGCTCCGGTGGTGTTATGCGCCGCCAACCACGCCCCAAAATCCGTGCTGATGCCGCTGGAAGGCCACCACGCCCAAGGGGCCCGGATGCGGGCGCAATGGCAGGCCAAGGCACCGCTGATCAAGCAAGCCTGGAAGCAGATCGTCATCGCCAAGGTGAAAATGCAGGCCGCCGCGCTGGACTCCATCAGCCAGCCCGCCGCCCCGCTGCATATGATGCTGCGCAGGGTCACCTCGGGCGACAACACCAATGTCGAAGCTCAGGCCGCGCGTTACTATTGGCCACGCCTGATGGGGCCGCAATTCTGCCGCGATGCCGGGGCCACGGATGAAAACGCCCTGCTCAATTACGGCTATACCATCCTGCGGGCCGCCACGGCGCGGGCGGTGGTGGCGGCGGGGCTGCACCCGACGATCGGGCTGTTTCACTCCAACCGGGGCAATGCTTTTGCGCTGGCCGATGACCTGATGGAGCCCTTCCGCCCGCTGGTTGACTGCTCTGTCCGCAACATCGCCGCCACGCATGGGCCCGAGGTAAACACCGATGCCAAACAGAAACTGGCCAGCCTGATCGCCACCGATCTGCCGCTGGGCCAAGGCATCACCCCGGTCTCGGTTGCCCTGAGCAAGCTGGCGATTTCTTTGGGGCAGAGCTTTGAGGCCGGCAAGCTCAGCCTCACCCTGCCCGCGCCGCCCGATCCTCTGGTTTTTGCGGGGTTGGGCAAATGAGCGCCGTTGTCACCCAACTTTCAGGATACCGATTGATGTGGATTTTAGTGATGTTTGATCTGCCGACGGACACCAAAAAGCAGCGCAAGGATGCGGGGAAGTTTCGGGATTTTCTGCTGGATGAGGGCTTTGAGCGCAGTCAGTTTTCGGTCTATGCGCGTTTTGTCAATGGCAAAGAGGCGTTCGCCACCCGCGTGGCCCGGATCGAGTGTCATTTGCCGGCGGCGGGGGATGTGCAGATTCTGAACTTCACGGATCGGCAATATCGTGATATTGTACATTTCTCGGATCAGGGGCGCAAAGAGCCCCGGGAAAATCCGAAGCAACTGGTGATGTTTTGAGGTGATTCGTGCTGGAAAGTCATAACAGACCTCTGGAAAAACTCTTGAATATCAGAGCGTTAACCAGAGATCTATTATAGCCATTCAAAACCCGCGGTCCAGCCGCAACTTGAACTCGACCCGTTTGCAGGCCAGTTGCATTATAGTCATTCAAGACTCGGGACCTCGGTTGCCAAAATGTCTCATCCGCTCGGATCGCCGGATCAGGCGCTGTCATTACGCCTGATCCAAGCATGGTGTGGAACAAACCCCGCCAGCCCCCGGGCCAATCGGGCCCGCAAGCCATTATCCGGCGAATGTATAGCCGGTTTTGACCGTGGTGTAGAACTCGGCCGCATATCGGCCCTGTTCGCGCGACCCCAGAGAGGAGCCCCCACGGCCACCAAACGGCACATGATAATCCACCCCCGCCGTGGGCAAATTAACCATTACCATACCCGCCTTGGCGCCACGCTTGAAGGCACGCGCATGGTGCAGGCTGGCGGTGCAGATCCCGGCGGACAGGCCGAATTCGGTATCATTGGCCACATGCAGCGCTTCGTCGAAATCCTCTACCCGGATGACACTGGCACAAGGGCCAAAGATTTCTTCGCGGCTGCTGCGCATGTCGTTTGTTGCGTTCAGGAAAGCGGCGGGGGCCTGGAAATAGCCCTCGGTTTCCAGATTCAGCTGCTGGCCGCCGACCACCTCGGCCCCGTCTTTGTGGGCGATGTCGATATAGGACAGATTGCTGTGCAGCTGCTTTTCGGAAACAACCGGGCCGATCTGCACCGAGGCATCCAGCGGATTGCCCACCTTGAGCGCCCGCATCCCGGCCACCAGCCTGTCAACAAAGCGATCATAAATGCCGCTTTGCACGATCAGCCGGCTGGAGGCGGTGCAGCGCTGCCCGGTGGAAAAGAACGCCCCATTCAGGCAGACGTCAACGGCAATGTCCAGATCGGCGTCATCCAGAATGACCATGGGGTTTTTGCCGCCCATCTCGGCCTGAAATTTCTTCATGCCACTGGCCGCCGCCACCGCCAGCCCGCGCCCGATGGGGACCGAGCCGGTAAAGGAAATTGCATCTACCAGCGGGTTCTGCACAATCGCATCCCCCACAACCGATCCCCGGCCCATGACAAGGTTAAACACCCCCGCCGGGCAGCCGGCTTCGTCAAGGATTTGCGCCAGAAGATGCACGCTGGCCGGGGTCAGATCGGCGGGTTTGCACAGCACGGTATTGCCATAGGCCAGAGCCGGGGCGATTTTCCACGCCGGAATAGCAATGGGGAAATTCCAGGGGGTGATGATGCCGACCACCCCGACCGGTTCGCGCGTGACCTCGACATCCACATCCGGGCGCACCGAGGCAATCGCATCCCCGGCAACGCGCACCGCCTCGCCGGCAAAGAAGCGAAAGATCTGGGCCGCGCGCACGGTTTCGCCCACCGCTTCGGCCAGCGTTTTGCCTTCTTCCCGCGCCAGAATGCGGCCGATTTTGTCCTTTTTCAGCAGCAGTTTCTGCGCCACGGTTTCCAGCAAATCCGCCCGGACCTGCGGCGAAGCATTCGCCCAGCCCGGCAGCGCCTGTGCCGCCGCTTCAGCCGCACGGTTCACCTGCGTGGCATCGGCGCGGGCAAACTGCCCGATCACATCAGACACATCGGCCGGATTGGTATTTTCGCTCACATCATCCGAGCCAACCCATTGACCCGCAATCAAATTCTTGTGCATGGAACACTCCCTCAGAAAAACACCCACGGCCCAATGGCCATGCGCAACCCTTATGCTTTTGGGGCCGGCCCAGCCTTTGCAACCGGGCCCGCCATGATAAACAGATCGTCAGGCCGCGCCGGAAATCGCTGCCTCGATCGAGGCTTCGAGAATATCCGCCGCTTCGTCAATCTGCTCCATCGGTGTGGTCAGCGGCGGCAACAGGCGCACCACATTGCCATAGGTGCCACAGGGCAGAATGATCAGGCCGCGCTTTTCGGCTTCGGCCACGATCCGCGCGGTGACATCGGCATCGGGGGCGTTGCTGTCGCGATCCTTGACCATCTCAAAGGCCACCATCGCGCCCAGCCCGCGCACATCACCCAGAGGCTCCATCCCCTGACGTTCGGCCATGGCCTTGAGCCGGGACTGAATCCGCTCACCAATCTCGGTGGCGCGGGCGCAGAGGTCTTCTTCTTCGATCACCTCAAACACCGCATTGGCCGAAGCCACCGCCAGCGGGTTGCCCGCATAGGTGCCGCCGATCCCGCCAACCGGCGCGGCGTCGACCACCTCGGCCCGGCCGGTGACCGCCGAGAGCGGAAAGCCCCCCGCCAGCCCCTTGGCCATGGTCACCAGATCGGGGACAACCCCGGAATGTTCAAAGGCAAACATCTTGCCGGTGCGCGCGATCCCGGCCTGCACCTCGTCCGCGATCAGCATGATGCCATAGGTATCGCAGATCTCGCGCAGCTTTTGCAGAAACTCTGGCGGCGCGGTGACAAAGCCGCCTTCGCCCTGCACGGGCTCGATGATCATCGCCGCCACGCGCTCGGGGTCGATCGAGGAACGCAGCATGTTTTCCAGCGCCAGGATCGCATCCGCGACCGTCACATTTTGCATCGGATTGGGAAACGGCGCGTGCATCACCTCGGGCGGCATGGCGCCAAAGGCTTTCTTATAGGGGTTGACCTTGCCGCACAGGGCCATGCCCATCAGCGTGCGGCCATGAAACGCCCCGCTAAAGGCAATCACGCCCGACCGCCCGGTATAGGCCCGCGCCATTTTCACCGCGTTTTCGACCGCTTCGGCGCCGGTTGTCACCAGCATGGTTTTCTTTTCAAAATCGCCCGGGGTCGAGGCATTCAGGCGCTCGGCCAGCTGCATATAGCTTTCATAAGGGGCAACGTGGAAACAGGTATGGGTGAACTGTTCGGCCTGCTTGGCTACGGCCTCCATCAGCTTGGGGTGGCGGTGGCCGCAATTGTTCACGGCGATGCCGGCGGCAAAGTCGATATAGCGCTTGCCGTCCACATCCCACAGCTCGGCATTCAGCGCCTTGGCCGCAAAAATCCCGCGCGTTCCCACGCCCCGCGCAACAGCCTTTTCGCGGCGCGTTTGAAGCTCTTGTGAATTTGTCATTGTGTTTTCCCTGCGAATCGTTGGATGATCTTGCTCATTATTTTGAGCGCAAACCCCGCGCTTTGCAAGCAAAAGCAGATCGGAACGGCCCGGCCAGAGTGACCATGAGCAAGCATAAAACCTCGGATACAGATTTTGATGTTGGTGCCAGATTACGCGATATACGCCGGAAATTCGGCTTATCTCAGCGACAACTGGCCGATCAGGCCGGTGTTCCGCATGGGCAGATTTCGATGATCGAGACCAACAAAAGCAGCCCTTCGGTGGCGTCTTTGCGCAGGATTCTGGGCGGTTTTGGCATGACCATGTCCGAGTTTTTCGAACCCGACAGCGCCGCACCCGCGCAGGTGTTTTTCAGGCCTGATGACCTGCGGGACCTGACATCGCAGCTTTATCACGGGCCGGATGCCATGCGCGCGCGGCTGACCTTTCGGCAGGTCGGGGATGCCGGGGCGCATGGGTTGCAGATCATGCAGGAACATTACGAGCCCGGCGCGGATACCGGCGCGGATATGATTGAGCATGACTCAAGCGAGGGCGGCATCGTGATTTCTGGCGAGCTGGAAGTGACGGTGGGCGATGAAACCCGCATTCTGAAAGCCGGCGATGCCTATCTGTTCAACAGCCGCCAGCCGCATCGGTTTCGCAATGTTTCGGGGCGGGCTGCCGAAGTGATCTCGGCCTGCACGCCACCTTATTTATAGGCCCCGGACTCAGCCCTCTTTGCCAAAGCGCATATCACCTGAGCCCAGCACCGGAGCGCTTTGTTCGGTGGACAGGGCGCTGCGCGAGAAATTGATCGGCGTGCGCAACCCGGCAAACCCCTCTGGATTGATGCAAAGCTCGCGATGGGCGATTTGCGGTTCATTCAGGGCTTCGGCAACCGTGTTGATCGGGCCACCGGGAACGCCAGCGTTTTCCAGCGCGGCGATCAGATCGGCCTTGGGCCAGCGGGATGTGACCTCGGACAGGATGGCGCAGAGGGCATCGCGATGCTCAACCCGCGCCGGATTGGTGGCATAGGCGGGATCGTCGCTGAGATGTTCCAGCTCTAGCACCTCACACAGGCTGACGAATTGCCGATCATTGCCGCAAGCGATGATCAAATGCCCATCGCAGGCCGGAAACACCTGATACGGCACGATATTGGGATGCGCATTGCCCAGCCGGGTGGGAGAAATGCCGCCCAGCAGGTAATTGGTGGCCTGATTGGCCAGCACCCCAACGCCGCAATCCAGCAGCGACAAATCCACATGCTGGCCGCGCCCAGAGCGTTCACGCTCGGCCAAGGCCGCCTGAATGCCGATCACGCCATAAAGCCCGGTGAAAATATCAATCCACGCCACCCCGATTTTCTGCGGTTCGCCATCAGGCGGGCCGGTCAAATCCATGATCCCGCACATGCCCTGAATCATGAAATCATAGCCTGCCTGCCGGGCGCGCGGCCCGGTCTGGCCGAACCCGGTGACCGAGGCATAAACTACACGCGGATTGAGCGCGGCAACACTGTCATAATCCAGTCCGAATTTCTTGAGCCCTCCGACCTTGAAATTTTCAACCACCACATCGGCCTCGGCAATCAGAGCCTTGAGATTGGCCAGAGACTCCGGGCAGGAGAAATCGCAGGTCACCGAGCTTTTGCCCCGGTTGGCGGCGAAAAAATAGGCGGCGCTGTGTTCGGTGCCGCCTTGGCCATCGGGGCGATCGACAAAGGGCGGACCCCAACGGCGGGTGTCATCGCCTTGGGGCGCTTCGACCTTGATGACTTCGGCCCCCAGATCGGCCAGCGTCTGGCCGATCCAAGGACCGGCCAGAATGCGCGCCAGCTCGACAACCTTCAGGCCTTTGAGCGGTGCTTCTGCCATGATCAGCCAAAGGCCGGAATGTCAGTGATCGCGCGGCCCAGGATCAGCGCATGAACGTCATGCGTGCCCTCATAGGTGTTCACGGTCTCGAGATTGGCGGCGTGGCGCATAACGTGGTATTCGTTCTGGATGCCGTTGCCGCCATGCATGTCACGGGCCTGACGGGCGATGTCCAGCGCTTTGCCGCAGTTATTGCGTTTGATCATCGACACCATTTCCGGCGCAAAGCGGTTCTGGTCAAACAACCGCCCGACCTGAAGCGCTGCCTGCAGGCCAAGCGCGATGTCGGTTTGCATATCGGCCAGTTTCTTTTGGTAAAGCTGCGTTGCCGCCAGAGGGCGATTGAACTGCTTGCGGTCCAGCCCATATTGACGGGCGCGGATGAAGCAATCTTCAGCGGCCCCCATGGCCCCCCATGCAATGCCGTAACGGGCGCGGTTCAGACAGCCAAACGGGCCGCTCATCCCCTCGGCGCCGGGCAGCAGCGCGTCTTCGGACACCTCGACATCTTTCATGACGATTTCGCCGGTGATCGACGCCCGCAGCGACAGCTTGCCTTCGATTTTAGGGGCCGAAAGCCCCTCCATGCCTTTTTCCAGCACAAAGCCGCGCACCTTGTTGCCATGGGCTTCGGATTTGGCCCAGACGACAAACACATCGGCGATCGGGGAATTCGAGATCCACATCTTGGCCCCGTTCAGGCGATAGCCGGTATCGGTTTTCACGGCGCGGGTTTTCATCCCGCCGGGGTCAGAACCCGCATCGGGTTCGGTCAGACCAAAGCAGCCGATCCATTCGCCGCTGGCCAGCTTGGGCAGGTATTTCTGCTTTTGCTCTTCGGACCCATAGGCGTAAATCGGGAACATCACCAACGAGCTTTGCACCGACATCATCGAGCGATAGCCACTGTCGATGCGCTCAACCTCGCGGGCGACCAGACCATAGGCGACATAAGAGGCACCGACGCCGCCATATTCTTCGGGCAGAGTCACCCCCAACAGGCCGTTTTTCCCCATTTCGCGGAAAATCTCGGGGTCGGTCTGTTCGTTCATATAGGCCGCCTGAACCCGGGGGGCCAGCCGGTCGCTGGCAAAGGCGGCGGCGCTGTCGCGAATCAAGCGCTCTTCATCTGTCAGTTGGCTGTCGAGCAAAAGGGCATCGGCCCAGTCGAAACGGCTGCCTTTGGATATGTTGGCCATGTGTGGTCTCCGCATAATCATTTGTTTTATGGGCTGATATCAGTAGTCAGCGCCCAAGGAAACCGCTAATAATGCATAAAAACATTCATAGGATGAATAGATATGCGGCCCCGGCGCTTTCTTCCCTCGGTTCAGCTGTTGCTGGCCTTTGACGCGGTTGTGCGCCACGGTTCGGCCACGGCGGCGGCGCAGGAACTGAACCTGACCCAAAGCACCATCAGCCGGCTGATCCGGTCACTCGAGGCCCAGCTGGGCAAACAGCTGTTTCAGCGTCAGCGGCGGCGGCTGATCCCCACCAGCGCGGCGATTGCCTATCAAAAAGACATCGCCAAAGCGCTGGACCTGATTTTGCGCGCCAGCATGGGGCTGGTGACAAACCCCGATGGCGGCACGCTTGCGCTGGCGGTGCTGCCGACCTTTGCCACCCGTTGGCTGGGCCCGCGGCTGTCGGCATTTTTGCAGGCGCATCCGGGCATTTCGGTGAACCTTGCCACCCGGCTGAAACGGTTCGATTTCGAGGGCGAAGCCTTTGACGCCGCGATCTGCTTCGGGGTCGAACCGTGGCCCGGCGTTGCCAGCGCCAAGCTGTTTGACGAAAAGGTCACCGCCTGCGTCTCGCCCAGCTTTGCGGCGGCGCATCGGCTAAAGACGGTGCAGGATGTTCAGCACCTGCCGCTGCTGCATCTTGAATCGCGCCCTTTGGCGTGGGCGGATTGGTTCGAAGGCCAGGGCATCCGCCTCAGCCCCGGGGGCGGTATGGTGGTGGATCAGTTTTCGATGATGATTCAGGCGGCGATTTCCGGGCTGGGGGTTGCGCTTTTGCCGCATTATCTGGCCGAAATCGAAATCGCCGAACACCGCCTTGTTCCCGTCCTGACCCCCGCAATTTCGGTGCGGGGGGCCTATTGGCTGGTCTGGCCCGAGGCCAAACCGGGCGATGCCCCGCTCAAAGAATTCCGAAACTGGTTGATGGCCGAGGCCACCGGCAGCTGAAATTTCTGGCGGCAACCGGGCCGGGCCAAGGCCAAAAACCGTCGGGCCACGCCTGCCTGACGGCCCGATGGCTCTGCCCCGGGCTATCCATTGCCAGCCTGCAATGTTAACATCAAACGCACCGAACCGTCACAGCCCCAAAGGATTTCCCATGCCCGCAGCCACCACCCGCGCCGATTTACTGGCCGTCACCGAAAAAGAATTCACCAAACTGACCAAGCTGCTGGCCGATCTGGGCGAAGAGGCGGCGCTTTGCGAATATGAAGACTCCACCACGATCAAAGATGTGATCGGCCACCGCGCACATTGGAGCGATCTGTTTTTGGGCTGGTATGCGCAAGGGCAGGAAACCGGTCAGGCCGATATTCCGGCCAAGGGTTATAAATGGAGCCAGATCAAAGAATACAATGACCAGCTGCGTGAGCAACAACGCGGGCTGGGCTGGGATGAGGTGCGCGAAATGCTCGCGGCCAGCCATGCCCGGTTGATCGACTTCATCGAAAACCAGACCGACAGCACCCTCTACGCTGCCCCGATGACAGGCGGAAACGGCAAATGGACCACCGGGCGTTTTGCCGAGGCCGCAGGGGCCAGCGCCTATCGCTCGGCCGCGAAATTCGTGCGGGCGGCACTTCGGGCGCAGAAGGCCGGCAAATAGCCCGGAATGGGCGGGATGGTGCCGAAACGGGCGGGACCATGGAGCCGGTTCGGGGATTGGACCCTTGACAAAGCCACAGCAAAAGGGATGCTCGGCAGGGCATTGCAGCACCCGATCTGCAGCCCAAAGTATCAGGTATCCCCGGAGGTAAAGATGAAAAAACTGCTCATGCTATCCGCGCTCAGCACCATTGTTTTGGCGGGATGTTTACGCAACGACAGTCAGGATTGGCAAAACCGCAGCTGGCAGCTGGTGTCGATTGACGGCAAACCCTTTTCCACCAGTGAGGACGTGGACGCCTCGATCCAGTTCAGCGAAGATACCTACAGTTTTCAGGCCCCCTGCAACAGCGGCTTTGGCGGTTACAAAGCCGGCCGCAACGGCAAGCTGACAATGGGCCCAAGCGGCGTGACTCTGATAGCATGTCGGCCACATATCGACAAAAAAGAGCGCGAGTTTATGGTGGCTATAGACGGAATTGAGCGGATGCAGCATGACGGCAACCAGCTGATCCTGTTCAATAAATCCGGGGCCGAGCTGCTCTTTGAGGCGCAAAACTGATATTGAGGCTCTGGGTCACATCACAATGGCCCAGCGGGGCTTACTCGATCCGCAGCTTCAACTCAGCAGGGGATAAAATGATGGGCAGGGTGGCTCCGGCCTCGACCAGCCTGATTTTCGGCCCGATCAGCTGCTGCGAAAACGCCCCAAGCCGCGCCTCCAGCGCCGCCCGCAGCCCCATCCGCCCTTGCTCAACAGGCGCATCAAATGCGACCGCCGCGACTTTGCCCCCCTGCAGCCCCCGCCGGACCGAGTGGCTGATATAAGTCGAAACCAGCATCGGCCGCGCCGCGCCGGGCTGTGCGGCCAGCCCCATCGCGCCCTCAATCGCCGGGGCCGAGCCGATCAGGATACCGGCATCCGGTAAGCTGTGCAGCGCCGTTTCCACCTGCACCAGCTGTTCATGCAGCCCGGTATCGGATCGGCCAATATGGCGGATCTGCACCGATGAGCCCCGCAACCCTTCGGCCAGACCGGCCTCCAGCAGCGGCGACCAGCCCGACCGCGCCGGCCCCGTCACCAGCGTTGCCACCACCGCCGCGCTGCCTTTGGGATGCAGACGGGACAGATAGAGCCCGATCACCCGCCCCATTTCAGCCCAGTCCACCCCAACCGCACCGCTGATCTGCGGCGCATGCAACTCATTGACCAACGCCACCACCGGCACCTTGCGCGCGGTTCGGGCCACAGCAGCCAAAAGCGCCGGATCATCCGCCGAAACCGCCCCCAGCAGCACCGCATCCGCCCCACGCGCCACGCACATCTCCAGCACCGCAATCTGACGGCGCAGCGCGTTATAGCCACCGCTTTCGAAAATCAGCAGCTCGGTGCCGGTCAGCCGGGCCTCTTCGATCAGCCCATAGCCGACACTCAGCCAGTATTCATCCTTGAAATGCGGCACCACCACACACACCCGCTTGCCCCCGGTTTGCGCCACGGGCTGCGCAAAGGCCGCCCCCCCGGTCCCAAGCACAACAGCGATTGCAGCCCACACCAGAGCCGCATAGATTACCCCCATGCAAAGCACCCGCTTCGACAAACAAATCCTGCGTATTTTCTCATTCATCGTGAGTTTGGCCCTGCTTGCGAGTGTGGTTGCGATTCTGTCCAATACCTACCTGTCTCACCGCCAACGCACCTTGATGCAAGACAATCTGCCCGCCGGCCCTCTGGCGCGCAAGATCGTCGGGGCTTCAGGCTTTGTCGCCACGCTGGCCCCGTCCTTTCCCGATCTGCGCAGCCTTGATGATCTGGAAAAGCTGGATCAGGCCGTGAGCGCCGAAATGGCTGCCCTGCGTCTTGATCTGGAAACGCTCGAAGGCTTTTTCCCCGCCCCGTCCCGGGACAGTGACACGGCCGCACTTGACACCCTGCAGGCGACAATCCTGCAACTGGTGCAGGGCACCCGACAACAGCTGGCCGATCTGGACACTTTGGAGCACAGCGGGCGCATCACCACAGATCAGTTGTCCGAACTGTCCGAGTTGCTCTCGGGGCAGGCGGATATTGCCCGCGTGCGCGTAACCGCCACCATCGCCGACCTCTATCAGGGCAGCGGGCCGGCGCGGGAGAAGCTGGACCGGCTGGCGGATGTGGATTTCTTTGCCTATGACCGGCATATGGAGCTGCTGGGCGCGGTCGAACGGGCCCGGGTGCTGCTGTTGCGGGTGCCGGGGATCGACACGGCCCAACGGCTGACCGCTCTGCGCGGTGACATCAAACAACAGCTGTCATTTGCCAACAGCCGGGTGCGGTTTTTATCCTCAACCGCGGCGCGCAAGCAGGCTGCGGCGTTGCTGGCACAGGTGCAGGGCGCGTTGAAACCCGGTGGCAGCCTCGAGCTGCGGGCCGACCTGCTCAAACAGCAACAGCAGCTCAAGGCACTAGTCGAACGTGTGCGCGTGCAATCGCAGGCTTTGAACCAGATCACGGACCGCCACCTTCTGAATGTGCAGTCCCAAGTGCTCAAGGCCCAGCACGAAGCTGAAATGCTCAGCCGCTGGATTTCGCTGGCCCTGATCGGCGTGCTGATCCTGTTGGGCATCGCGGCAATCTATTCCTGGCGGCTGGCCCGCACCCGGGTGGTGCAGCGTCTGCGCGGCGTGGCCGAGCATATCGACGCGCTGGCGCATGAAGATTACGGGCGCGACATCCCGGTGACCGGAGCCGATGAGATCGGCCAGATGGAACGTTCGCTGCATGTGCTGCGTAATCGCGCCGCCAGTGCCCGCGAGTTGCGCGATCAGCTGGAAAGCACGGTCAAAGAGCGCACCCGCCAGATCGTCACCGAAATGCAGGCCCATGACGCCGCCCGCAGCGAGGCCGAGGCCGCCAACCGCGCCAAATCCGAGTTTCTGGCGATGATGAGCCACGAGATCCGCACGCCTCTAAACGGGGTTATCGGCATGTTGCGCCTGTTAGAAGCCTCTCCCAATGATGCCGACGCCCCCGCCCGGCTGGCCACCGCGCGCGGATCGGCGGAACATCTGCTGACCCTGTCCAACGACATTCTGGATTTCGCCAGCACCGAAACTCGCCAGCCCGAGCTGCAAAACAGCCATTTCGCGCTGCGTGATCTGGTGGGGCAGTTCGGGGCCTTCCTCGGGGTGGCGGCGCAGGATAAAGGGCTGGCCTTTTCGGTCTCGCTTGCGCCGGATGCGCCGCTAGCCCTGTTCGGCGATGCTCCCAAAATCCGGCAGATCGTGGTCAATCTCTTGTCCAATGCGGTGAAATACACGCCCAAAGGCCGGGTTGATCTGGTGGTTGACCATGCCCCAGACCCAGAGACCGGTGCCCCGGTTCTCAGCTTTTCTGTCTCTGATACCGGCATCGGCATTGCGCCGGCAGATATGAGCTATATCTTTGACGCTTATGGCCGGGGCAGTGATCGCGACATCGGCTCGATTCAGGGCATGGGGCTGGGCCTGTCGATCTCGCGCCGTTTGACCGAGGCCATTGGCGGGGGGCTGTCGGTGGAAAGCGAACCGGGCATTGGCTCGCGTTTTACCCTGACGGTGCCTTTGCAACCCGGAGACCTCGCCCAGGTGGATCAAGCCCCGGATGGCGTGGCCCCGGCACATCTGCGCCGCCATGTGCTGCTGGTCGAGGACAATCCGGTCAACCGCATGGTGGCGCATGGCTATCTGGACCGGCTGGGCTGTTCGGTGCGCGATGCCCAAACCGGGGCGCAGGCGATTGCGCTGGGGCTGGCCGAGGCGTTTGATATCGTTCTGCTGGATCTGGACCTGCCGGATATGGACGGACAACAGGTTGCCGCCACCCTGCGCGAAAAACGCCCGGATGGCCCGCCGATCATCGCCCTG
>PDSA01000053.1 GCA_002748285.1 Rhodobacterales bacterium | reverse complement strand
AGGACCAGCCAGACGATGAACATCATTCTTCTAGGACCGCCCGGTGCCGGCAAAGGGACCCAAGCCCGTTTTCTTGTGGAAGAGCGTGGGATGACCCAGCTGTCCACGGGGGATATGTTGCGCGAAGCCAAGAGTTCGGGCACCGAGATGGGGCAGAAAGTGGCCGCCATCATGGATGCCGGTGAGCTTGTGACCGATGACATCGTGATTGGCCTGATCGAGGAAAAGCTTGAAGCCGGTGCTGACGGTGGTTTCATCTTTGACGGTTTCCCCCGCACTCTGCCGCAGGCCGATGCTCTTGGCGCGCTGCTGGACAAACACGGGCAGTCGCTGGATGCGGTGATCGAAATGCAGGTGGATGATGACGCGCTGGTGTCGCGTATCACTGCCCGGTCGACCTGCGGCGATTGTGGCGAAGGCTACAACGACAACTTCAAGCCGATCCCGTCGGATGGGAAATGCACAAGCTGTGGCGGGACAACGTTCAACCGCCGCGCCGATGACAACGAAGAAAGCCTGCGCACCCGGTTGATGGAGTATTACAAGAAAACCTCGCCTCTCATCGGGTATTACTGGGCCAAAGGTAATCTGAAATCGGTAAACGGCCTGGGCGACATCGACGAGGTGAAAGCGGAGATCGCCAGCGCGATGGTGAGCAAACAATGAGCCTGTCCCGTCGGCGCGTGGTCCAACGCGCTTTCGGCGGGGTGATCAAATGGGCGCGCAATCGCAATAACAAGGCGGTGTGGGGCAGTCGTGCCCCGTATGCGGACCAGATCCTGTTCGTCAATCCGCAAGACATCCTCTGGCAGTTCGACGATGTGCAGGCCCAGGCGGCACATCGCCCGGACAATTACATGACATGTGGGCGCCGTACCTATTTTTACAGCGGAACGGTGCTGGATGGTACATGGGACCAATATCGCAAGCCGGTGCTGTCCGGGGTGCAATATGCGGCCTGCCACAACCATTTCATCAACGGTCAGCCCTGGGAAGAGACCGGCATCTATGATGAAATGGAGCGGCGTATCGCAGAAGAGGGCGTGGTGGACAAATGCCGCACCCGTCAGGATATCATTGCGCGCTATGCCAAGCTGGATCGTCTGTATGAAACGGTCGAGAAGGAAGGACGCCTGCGGACGCGCCACGAATTGAGGCGTGCCTTCTCCAAACGGGAAAGCGGCGGGATTTACTGTCATATTGGCCATGATGGGCAGTTCCTGCGCTATCGCGCGGGCAATCACCGCTTTGCCATTGCGCGGCTTTTGAAGTTGCCGGAAATCCCGGTTCATGTCGGTGTGGTGCATTCGGATGCCGTGGCCCGGGGCGTTGTGACCGCCCATGCCCAATCAAGGCTGCGCCGCTGATCGGCTGGTTTTCTGCCAAGGTGCTGGGCTGAAGCCAGCCTGATACGACAGAAACGGCCCTCCGGATTGCTGGAGCGTGTCGCTTTGGGGGCTTTGGTCCGGTTTCTCCGGCTGTCGGAGGAACACCCCCTTGACGCTCCGCCCTTTCCCGGATACGTCACCCCATCCCGAAAGGGAATCGTGTGAGTCGGGGTCGCGCCCCGGATGCACAGACCAGAGACCATAGCGAAGCCCGCAGGCAAAGCCCGCGGGCTTGTGTTGTGAAAAAAGGTTCCGGCGTTACGGAACCGCAACGAAAAGGAATATGACACTTGGCACGTATTGCCGGCGTGAACATCCCGACCCACAAACGGGTCCCGATCGCCCTGACTTATATCACCGGTATTGGCCACACCTCGGCCGCCGCCATCTGCGAAGCCGTGAACATCGACGCCAGCCGTCGCGTGAACGAGCTGTCGGACGCTGAAGTCCTGGCCATTCGCGAACACATCGACGCCAACTATCTGGTGGAAGGTGACCTGCGCCGCGAGACCCAGCTGAACATCAAGCGCCTGATGGACCTGGGCTGCTACCGTGGCCTGCGTCACCGTCGCAACCTGCCCGTGCGCGGCCAGCGCACCCACACCAATGCGCGTACGCGCAAAGGTCCGGCGAAGCCCATCGCCGGCAAGAAGAAATAAGGGAGGGTTCGACCAATGGCTCGTGATAAA
>PDSA01000029.1 GCA_002748285.1 Rhodobacterales bacterium | reverse complement strand
ACCTTGGCGCTGATCGTGTTCAGATCCGCAGGCACACCGAACGCTTTTTCATACCACGCCTGATAGGTGGCGTGGCGGCTGACATTCTTTCTGACGCGGACCTTGGCAAAATCCGAGCCGGTTTGTTCGGTCCGCTGCCAAATCCCCCAATCGGGGGTGGGCATACGCCACGGCATGATCTCACACCCCTCGGCCAGCCGGGTCGCGCCAAAATCATCGGTCTGCACAAAATCTGCAACATCCAGCACCTGATAGCTGACCCCGGCCGGCAATCCCGCCAGCCCGGACGCCCCATTGGCAACGGATGTGACATGCGCCAGCCGCACGCCTGCGGACAGATGCAAATTCCAGATGATGTTGCCCGATGTGGTCTGCAACACCAGATAGATTGGGGCCGAAGTATCGGTGATCACAACATCCACCGATTTCATCTCATCGCCCGCCTGCCCGGCAAGCGCGGCATCTTCGAACAGCCCTTCCTCTTGACCCAAGGCCAAAGACAAGCGTTGCTCAGAGCTGTTCTTGACCGCTTGCAGCAGCGCCCCAGCGATTTGCTTATCATCCACGGTGGTGAAGTTTTCGGCCATATAGGCACCCTCCAGCCGCACCCCCATCAGCTTCTCACCCGCAGCCGGACGGCGGGGGGTGCAGCTGTCCAGATTCTGAAACTGACGGATATTTTTCAGCTCGGGCGAAGTCTTGAAATCGTGGTAATCCGCAAACAGATCGCTGATTTTCACAAACTGCGTCCCCAGAACCGCGGGCGAATAGATGATCCGGCCGGTATCGGTTTGCTCGACATAATCCGTGGCCTTCCAATCGTCTGATTGCGGCTTCTCAGGCACTTTGCTGATCTTGGGCCCGGGGGCCGAGCGCGGCGCACTGACGGAGTTGGGTGTTTGCAGGCCATGAGAGGATTTACCGGCAATGTTGATTGCGGTCGACCCCTGCGGTATCAGCACCTTAGTCACCACTTTCATATCCTCGCCCACCTTTTTGGCCTGAGCGATCTGAGTCTTGACGAAATCCGGGTAAAGATAATTGCCCACAACCCCGCCAACCACCAGCATCAGCAGGACAAACCCCCAAATCTGAATTTTGCGCACCGTGCTGTTGACTCGCGGTTTTGCCGCAGGCTTCCTCACGGGCGGGGTTTCAACCGGAGCCTGAGGGGCCGGTTTGGAAGGGGACGCATTCAAACGCGCCAGTCGTTCGGCAAAAACATCTTTGTTACGATCACGTCGCATAGTCTGGTCCCTTATTGCTGCCGCTATGCCCCGGCTAAACAGTAACTTTGACCAGAATATGAAATTGATTAGCCGCAAATATGAAAACGGTTATCCCCGGATCGTAAACAAACCAAAGGCGGGTCAGTGCTGCGCGGGCTGGACCCAGCGCAACCTGAGGGCGTTGCTCAACACAAACACGCTGGACAGTGACATCGCCGCCGCCGCCAGCATCGGAGACAACAGCACCCCGGAAACCGGATACAACACCCCCGCCGCCACCGGGATCAGCACCACATTATAGCCAAAGGCCCAAAATAGGTTCTGGCGGATGTTTTTCATGCTGCGCCGGGAAATATCAAAGGCATTCACCACCCCGTTCAGATCCCCCGACATCAGCACCACATCCGCCGCCTCGATCGCCACATCGGTGCCGGTGCCAATCGCAATGCCAACATCAGCGCTGGCCAGCGCGGGCGCGTCATTGATCCCGTCGCCAACAAAAGCCAGCTTGCCGCCCTGCTGGCGCAGCTCTTGCAGGGCATCAACCTTGCCATCGGGCAGCACTTCGGCCACCACATGATCAATCCCCAGATCACGGGCAATGGCATCGGCAGTGCCTTGGTTGTCGCCGGTGATCATCGCCACCTTCAGGCCCAGATCGTGCAGAGCCTTGATGGCCTGCGGTGTGGTTTCCTTGATCGGATCAGCCACGGCCAGAACCGCAACGGCGGCGTTGTCAATCGCCACATAGAGCGGAGTCTTGCCCGCCTGCCCCAAGGCATCCCCCTGCTGTTGCATCCGGCCCAGCTCAATGCCCTGCTGGATCATGAAGCGGTCGGCCCCGACCAGAACCTGTTTGTCATCCACCCGCGCCTGCGCCCCGAAGCCGGTCACCGACTGGAAATCCTCAGCCATCGGCAGGGTCATGTTTTTCGCACGCGCTGCGCGTAAAATCGCCTTGGCAACCGGATGCTCGGAACTGTCCTCGACCGCCGCGGCAAGGCGCAGCACATCGTCGAAATGAAAACCCTGCGCAACGGTGTAATCGGTCAGCTCGGGCTGGCCGGCCGTCAGAGTGCCGGTTTTGTCCAGCGCCACGATGTCAGCCTGTTGCAGCATTTGCAGCGCATCGCCTTTGCGAAACAGCACGCCCATTTCCGCCGCCCGCCCGGTGCCCACCATGATCGAGGTCGGCGTGGCCAGCCCCATGGCGCAGGGGCAGGCGATGATCAGAACCGAAACCCCGGCCACCAGCGCCAGACTCAGCGCAGGCTCTGGCCCGAACATCAGCCAGATCACAACGGTGATCAGCGCCGCCAGCAACACCGCCGGCACAAAAATCGCGGTGACCTTGTCCACCAGCCCCTGAATGGGCAGCTTGGCCCCTTGGGCGCGTTCAACCATCTGGATGATCTGCGCCAAAACCGTGTCCGCCCCCACATGAGTCGCCCGATACCGCAGCGCCCCCTGCCCGTTGATCGTCCCGCCCACCACGGCATCGCCTTCGGCTTTGGCAACCGGAGCAGGTTCGCCGGTGATCATGCTTTCATTGACATAGGACTGGCCGCCGATCACCTGCCCATCCACGGCGATTTTCTCGCCGGGGCGAGCCTCGATCAGATCGCCGATCACGATCTCATCTATCGGCAGCTCCAACACATCGCCACCGCGTTCCACCCGCGCGGTTTTGGCCTGAAGGCCGATCAGTTTGCTGATCGCCTGCCCGGTGCGCCCCTTGGCGCGGGCCTCAAGCCAACGGCCCAGCAGGATCAGCACCACGATCACCGCAGCGGCTTCGTAATAGACATGCGCGGTGCCTGCGGGCAGGATTTGCGGGGCGAAGGTGGCAATCAGCGAAAAGCAATACGCCGCCGCCGTGCCCAGCGCCACCAGAGAGTTCATCTCGGGCGCGCCCTTGAGCAACGCCACGATCCCCAGCCGGTAAAACCGCAAACCGGGGCCGAACAGCACCAGCGTGGTCAGCACGAATTGCAGATATTTGCTGTTCTGGTTGCCGATGGTCGCATCGACCCAATCGCGCATTCCGGGAATGACATGGCCGCCCATCTCAAGCACAAACACCGGCAGGGCCAAGGCCGCAGCGATCAGTGTCAAACGGCCCAGATGGCTGATCTCATCAGCCTTGCGCCGGGCCTGGTCGTCATTGGCTGAGGGCTTGTCCGAGGGCATTTTCGCCGGATAGCCCGCCTTGGTGACCGTGGCCAGAATCTGAGTGGGGCTGACCGCCCTTGCGGCAAATCTGACGGTGGCGGTTTCGCTGGCCAGATTCACCGCGACCTCGGTCACGCCGTCGATTTTGGCCAGCGCCCGCTCAACCCGACCCACGCAAGAGGCACAGGACATCCCCGCGACCTCAAAGCTGATGTCGCGCGTAGCGGCGGGGTAGCCGGCCTGCTCCAGAACCTGCATCAGGCTGTTGACGCTGGCCGGATCGTCATAGATGATCTGAGCAGTCTCATTGGCCAGATTGACACTGGCCTGCTGGACTCCGGCAGCGGCATTCAGCGCCTTTTCCGCCCGGGCCGAGCAAGAGGCACAGTTCAGAGACGTGACTTGCAAAGAGGTGGATTTCAGATCGGACATCGGACGACTTTCAGGGTAGGTTGTTGACAATCAGATAGATAATCCTTTGCCCCAAAGGTCAAGCCCGTCTGGGGCGATACCGATCCTATGCCGCAGAATACAACGAATTACGCTTCGCATAGCATTGCGCACTTCTACGCTGTCCCGCCCGGCCTTGTGACATGATGCAACTCTATGCAAACCTCTTGTGGTATAAATTCATAAACGCAGGGGACAGCAATAGCCCCCCTCACCCGTTGCGCTGCAGCGTATCGCCAAATTGCAGCTTGGGGGCCAGTTCGACCCGGTTTTCAGCCGGCTTCCCCGCAGCCCGGGCCGCAATGATCTCAGCCGCAATACGTCCAATCTTATGACGCTCGGCATCCATGGTGGCCAGACGCTTGGACAACCCGTTTAACAGCTCAACCCCATTAAACCCAGCCAGACCGACCCGACCCGGCACATCAATACCATTTTCAATGCAATAAAGCAGCCCTCCTGCCCCGATCACATCGTTTGAATAATAAAGGAAATCCAGATCGGGCGAGCGTTTCAGCAAGGCTTCGGTCATCTCGCGCCCCTTGATCAGCGCCGAACCGCCCGAGTAAAACTCCTGATCCATAATCTCGATCCCGGATTTGGCCAGCCTTTCGGTAAAGCCTTCAAACCGTTTGCGCGCCCGGTGATCCAGCGGCATGTTGGTGCCCATAAAGGCGATCTTGCGATAGCCCTGACGGATGATCTCATCCGCCATCTCATAACCCGCCCGACGTTGTGACAGACCGACAATGCTATCAATCGGTTCGCCATCCAGATCCATGATCTCGACAATCGGCACATCCGCGGCCCGCAGCATGGCCTGAGCATTGGCCGTGTGTTCCAGCCCGGCAATAATCAGCCCCGAAGGGCGCCAGGACAGCATTTCAAACAACACCCGCTCTTCTTTCTGAGGCAGGTAATTCGTCACCCCGACCACGGGCTGCAACGGGGTCTGGTCCAGCACCTCGGAAATCGAAGTCATGACATCGGGGAACACCATGTTCGACAGCGACGGGATAATCACCGCCACCAGATTAACCCGCTGCGAGGCCAATGCTCCGGCGATTTTATTCGGCACATAGCCCAGCTTTTTCGCCGCTTCGGTGACTTTTTGCCGAGTTTTTTCCGAAACATCGCCACGGCCGCGCAACACCCGGCTGACGGTCATCTCGCTAACACCGGCAGCGTGCGACACATCGCGCAACGTCAATGGCCGTTTGGTTGGGTTATGCTGGGGCAAAACTTTGAAAACCTGCTTTTTATGACCGGCCCAAGATACAGACTAATTCGGGCTTGTCCATTGCGGATATGAAGCCGGCAGGCAAGCCATGGAGCCGGGATATAAAAAGAGCGCAGCAATGCGCGCTCTTTTGGGTGTTTTTAGGGCTTACATTTTGAACACCCGATAAATCGCCGGGATGACCAGCACCGTCAGCAGGGTCGAAGTCGCCAGACCAAACAACAGCGAAATCGCCAGCCCCTGAAAGATCGGATCGGTCAGGATCACCGCCGCCCCGATCATTGCTGCCAGTGCTGTCAGCAGGATCGGTTTGAACCGGGTCGAGCCCGCGGCGATCAGCACGTCCAGATCCACCTTGCCATCGCCTTCGTGGCGGATGAAATCCACCAGCAGGATCGAGTTACGCACAATGATCCCCGCCAGCGCGATAAAGCCGATCATCGAGGTTGCCGAGAACGGTGCCTTGAACAACCAGTGCCCAAACATGATGCCAAGGAATGTCAGCGGCACCGGAGTCAGCACCACCAGCGGCAATCGGAACGACCCAAACTGCGCTACCACCAGGATATAGATCCCCAGCAAGGCCACACCAAACGCAGCGCCCATGTCGCGGAATGTCACCCAAGTAACCTCCCATTCGCCATCCCACAGCAGCGCGGGCTTGCTTTCGTCCTCGGGCTGGCCGTGCAGGATGATTTCGGGTTTTTCGACCCCCAGCTTTTGCCAGTCGATCTTGCCCAGCTCTTTGCCAACCGCGATCATGCCGTAAAGCGGGGCCTCGAACTGCCCGGCCATTTCCCCCATCACCATTTCCGCATAGCGGCCATTGTGGCGGAAAATCGGCAGCGAAGCTTGCTCAGGCGCGATGCTGACCACATCACCCAGCTCAACCACGCCGCGATCACCGGGCAGAACATTGGCAGGCACCGGAGTGGCCAGCAGCCGTTCGTCAATCACCTTGTCCCCACGGTCACGCCCGACCACAATCGGGATCGGCTGACGGCCCATGCCGCGATGGGAATAGCCCACGGTCACGTCACTATTGAGCAGCCGCAGCGTGTCCAGCGCATCGCGTTCCTGCACCCGGTAGAACTCGAGATCATCGGCAGACAGCTGGGCGCGCAACCGTCTGGGTCGCTCGCCAAAGCTGTCATCGACATCGACCACATAAGGCACCGCTTCAAACGCCTGACGAATCTGGCGGGCGGTTTCGCGGCGGGTGTCTGCATCGGGGCCGTAAATCTCGGCCAGCAGTGTGGCGATCACCGGCGGGCCGGGTGGGGGCTCAACCGTTTTGATATTGGTCCCCGGCGGCACGTCCATTTCCGCCAGCAATTCACGCAGCTCAAGCGCGATCTGGTGGCTGGTGCGGTTGCGATGCTCTTTGCCGTGCAGTTTGATCTGCACATCGCCCAGCTCGGGCCGCTGACGCAGGAAGTAATGCCGCACCAAGCCGTTGAAATTAAACGGAGAAGCCGTGCCGGAATAAGTCTGCACCGAAACCACCTCTTCCAGCCCCAACGCAATCCGCGCCGCCTGCTGCGCCACAGCATCCGTGGCCTCGACCGAAGAGCCCTCGGGCAAATCAATCACCACATTCAGCTCGCTCTTATTGTCAAAGGGCAGCAATTTCACCGTGACATCGCTGGTATAAATCGCCCCCAAAGAGCCGAACGACGTCACCACCACGATCAGCAAAAACAGCATACTGACGAGTTTGCTGCGCAGGATCGGACGGGCGGCAACGGCATAGAGTTTCCCCAGCTTGCCCCCAGTTTCGGCATCCGCACCATGGTGGAGTTTGGCTTTGCCCGCGATCTTGATCATCAGCCATGGGGTGATCATCACCGCCACAAAGAACGAAAAGATCATCGCCGCCGACGCATTGGCCGGGATCGGGCTCATATACGGCCCCATCAGGCCGGACACAAACAGCATCGGCAACAGCGCCACAACCACGGTCAGGGTAGCGACGATGGTCGGGTTGCCGACCTCGGCCACAGCAGTGATAGCAGCGCCGATGCGGCTTTTGCCGTCCTTGTTCATCCCCCAATGCCGGGCGATGTTTTCGATCACTACAATGGCGTCATCCACCAAAATCCCGATCGAGAAAATCAGCGCGAACAGCGAAACCCGGTTCAGGGTATAGCCCATGATCCACGAAGCAAACAGAGTCAGCAAGATCGTCACCGGGATGACAACCGCCACCACGATGGCTTCGCGCCAGCCGATCGACAGCAGCACCAGCAGCACGATCGAAACCGTGGCCAGACCCAGATGGAACAACAGCTCATTTGCTTTTTCATTGGCGGTTTCGCCATAGTCGCGGGTGACCTCTACCGCGATGCTATCCGGGATCAGGCTGCCCTTGAGGCTATCGACCTTGTGCAGGATATGCTCGGCCACATTCACCGCATTGGCCCCGGCGCGTTTGGCAACGGCCAGAGTAACGGCCGGCATCCGCTCAACCGCCCCGCTGGCATCACGGCTGAGGCTGGCCACATGCACCTCATCCATATCGGTGACAAAGCGCACATCCGCCACATCCCGCACATAAACCGAACGCCCATCGCGCGCAGTCAGTTTCAGATTGCCGATCTCATCGGGGGTGGAAAAGGTATTGCCCAGAATAAACGCCGCCTGCTCGCCCTGATCGCGCACCGTGCCGGCCGGGGTGGCAATATTGGCCCCCTGCACCTTGCCCACCAGCTGTTGCAGAGTCACCCCGTAAAGCGCCAGCTTTTCCGGGTCAGGGGCCACGCGCAACGCCTCGGTGGTTTCGCCCACGATATAGGTCAGGCCAACATCGTCGATTTTCGCCAGCTCGGCTTCGACCTCACGCACGATGCGGGTCAGATCATTGGCGTTCATCGCCCCCTGACCGGGCGCAGGCGCAAAGGTCAGCGCCACAATCGCCACATCATTGATGCCGCGGCCAATCACCAAAGGTTCGGGGATGCCCACCGGAATCCGATCCATATTGGCGCGGATCTTGTCATGCACCCGCAGGATCGCAGTCTCGGACGGCACACCGACGATAAAACGCGCCGTGACCATGGCTTGGTTATCGCTGGTCGAGGAATAGACATGCTCAACCTGATCAATCCCTTTAACCATATTCTCCAGCGGTTCGGTGATCAGCTTCACCGCATCCTCGGCCTTCAGCCCCGGCGCCTGCACATGAATGTCAACCAGAGGCACCGAAATCTGTGGCTCTTCCTCCCGGGGCAGGCTGAGCAGCGCGATAAAGCCCACCGCAAAGGCGGTGATCAGCAGCAGCGGCGTCAGCGGAGAGGCAATAAAGCTGCGGGTCAGAAACCCGGCCAGGCCCAGCTTTTCTGTTTGTTCGGGTTTGTTACTCATGGCCGGTCACCACCTGATCGCCAGCCACCAGGCCGGTCAGAACTTCGTGCAGCACCTGCCCGTCGCGGTTTACAGTTGCCCCCAGAACCACGGCGCGGCGCACCGGCTGGTCGCCATTGTTGACGGTGACGAAATCAATGCCGCCATGGATTTTAACCGCCGTTTCCGGCACCAGCAGCGCCTGACGCGTCCCCACGGGCAAGCGCACCGGCACCCGGCGCCCGATAAAGCGCTCATCCAGATCGGCAACCTCGACATCTGCCAGAACACGCCCGCCTTCGATCTGCGGGTAAACCTTGATCAACTGGCCGGTCTTGCCTTCGCCGATTTCAATCGCTTCCCCGGCGACCAGCGAATCCGAGTGGCGCTCAGGAATAGACAGCCGCAAAAAGGTGCCGCCGCCACCGATAACAGCAATGCTTTCCCCCGGATTGGCCACCGCGCCCTTCGAAGTCGGCACCGACAGGACAACCCCATCCTCGGGGGCAACAACTTCGCCCTCAGAGACCTGTTGCTTGATCACCGCCTGTTTGGATTCGATGGTGTTGATCTCACCCAGAAGCACATCAACCTGACTGGCCAGCTGCTCGAACCGCTGTTTGGTAATCACCCCGCGCTTGATCAGCTCTTCGCCGCGCTCCAGATCGGTCTGGGCGGTTTTCAGGCGCGGTTTCAGGGTTCCGATCTGCGAATCCATCGCCGCCAGTTGAAAGGCCAGCTTGTCATCCTTGATCAGCGCAACACGCTGCCCGGCCTTGACCAGATCGCCTTCGCTAACATCCAGCGCCACAATCGTGCCGGCGACCCGGGCGCGGGCCGGCACCTTATCGCGGGTTTCGACCACACCATAAACCGCTTTCCATTCGGTGATCGGCTGCGGGGCAAGCGTCAGGGTTTCGGCATGGGCCAGCATTGGCGCGAAACCAAGCAGCGCGACGGCAAATGATAAAATCGTTTTCATATTCGGGGTTCCTTTGGCCGGGCGTCAAAATGAATGGCTCCACTTTGACCACAATCATCACAGTATTAAAAGGGAATCCTTATTCGCATTCACAAGCGTGAATGTATTTAACGATTCCATAACTTCAAGTAAAGCCAGAAAGATGCCCCCCGCTGCGCCAGATTTGCAACAGATCAGCCCCTAGGGCGCAATCAGCGGATCGGCTGAAACAACGCACCGTGCAACCTGCAATCACGCACCGCATCCGCGCCACATTTACGCGGTTTCAGGTCTTTGGTCAGGCACAGACGCACCTCCTGAATATAGCCGCGTTTGCAGGTGATGGTCAGCATATCTGCCTGCCAGCCGGGGTTTGACTGTAAAAACGCTTGCTCAATCACCGAAGGCCGCAGTTTCACCGCCTGATCCAGCTTGCGCAACACTGGCGGGCGCTTAACCGCATTATAGGCCCGGCGCGCAGTCGCAAAATACTGCTGCGCACTCAGGCCCGAGCAACTGCCATGCTTTTTCCACTGATGCCACGCCAACCCGCCAGTGCCCATGATATCGGCCATCGCCCGGGTCTCGCCCCGTGACGGAGGGCGCATGGCCGTGTGGCAATAGCTGGGATGTCCGCGCTCATATTGTGGCCACAACCCATGCAGGACCCAACCGAACTGATGCCGGCGATCGCATTGGGTTGAGCGCTGCGCATCCCCGGTTGTCGCACACCAATTTGGCGACCAGGACAGCGACAGGATGTAATAGTCAAACGCCCCTGCTTTATCTGCCCGCGCCACACCCCCCGGAACAAATCCAACCAATGCCAGCAGGAACATGACAATTATACGCATTTACTCTTCCCTCTTTTACCCAATCCTATTATATAGCGGGCAAGTTCCCTGACAATGCGAACCTGCTTCTTAAGGTGAAGCCGCCCATTCAAGGGCATGGGAAAGACATGCTTTAGGAGATTTCAAAATGGCAAAACCGATCATGGCAAAGGCAACCGCCGTCTGGCTGGTGGACAACACGACCCTGACCTTTAAACAGGTGGCAGATTTCTGTGACCTGCACGAGCTTGAGGTCCAGGGCATTGCCGATGGCGATGTGGCCGCCGGGGTCAAAGGGTTTGATCCAATCTCGAACAACCAGCTGACCCGCGAGGAAATCGAAAAGGGCGAGGCTGACCCGGCCCACAGGCTGAAGCTGAAATTCTATGCTGCCGCCGTGGGTGAGGAAAAGCGCCGCGGGCCACGCTATACGCCGCTGTCCAAACGTCAGGACCGCCCGGCTTCGATCCTGTGGCTGGTCAAATTCCACCCCGAGCTGGCCGACAGCCAGATCAGCAAACTGATCGGCACCACCAAGCCGACCATTCAGGCGCTGCGCGAGCGCACCCATTGGAACATTGCCAATATCCAACCCATCGACCCGGTGGCACTGGGGCTGTGTAAACAGAGCGAACTGGACGCCGCCGTGCAAAAAGCCAGCGCCAAAAAGGCGGAAGAAGGTGGTGTGATGTCGGATGATGAGCGCCGCAAGCTGGTTTCGACCGAGCAATCTCTGGCCGCGCCCGAAGAAGAGACCCCTTCGATCATGGAACAGCTGGAAACCTTCACCCCCACCAAGACCCCGGCCGAAAGCAGCGCCCCCAAAGTTGACGCTGACAGCTTCTTTAACCTGCCCGACAGCAAAGACGACAGCGAATAGTAGACCCACGGCTTTCGACATCATTGCATGGGTCGGAAAAATTTAAGGCTGCGCCTGCTTGAGGGACGGCAAGCAGGCGCAGCCAAGCGGGGCAGATTTCCATCGCGCGGGGTGCTAGGCCGCGATGGTCATATCTATCCCCGAAATTTCAGCCCCAGCCACCAGATCGTTCACAAAACGATCGGCAGCTGCGACCCATTCCGCCTTTTCCAGCATCTCGCTGATCTGATCCCGGACCTTTTCAAAGGGCAGAACCTCGCCCTCGGCTTTGGCGTTCATGCGCACAACATGCACACCATAGCGGGTCTCGACCGGGTCATAACAGGTCTCGCCCGCCGCAAGCCGATCCATGGCAGCCTCAAATTCCGGCACGGTATCGCCGCTCATCAACTGGCCCAGCTGCCCATCCATATTCTTTGACGGGCAGTTGCTTAGCTCACGGGCCAGCTGACCAAAATCGCGCGGTGATTTTTTCAGTGTTTCAATCACCGCCTGCGCCTTGGTCATGGCCATCTGACGGGCGTCACTATCCTTGGGGTCGGCGGAAAACAGGATATGCGCGGGCTCATACAACGTCGGCGAACGGAACATATCCGGGCGCGCGGCATAGACCTTTTTCATATTTTCCTCGGTCGGCGCATTGGGCTTGACGCCTAGGTCCAGAACCTCGCGGATCATCGCCTCTTCGTCGGTTTCGATCTTGCCGGGTTCCAGCTCGATCGGCTGAGGCTGCAAATCACGCTTGCGCGCCTCTTGCAACAACAGCTCGCGGATCACCAAGGCCCGCGCGGCCAGACGCCACGCAAGCCCGGGTTTGCCCTTGGGCGCCTTGTGGTTCTGGGCCTCGGTCGCAATCGCATCCGAGGAAATCTCAAACCCATTCACCACCACCGCAGGAAAAAGCGGATTTCCCATCAGCGTTTCTCCAACCGATCCAGACGCCCGACCCGCAATTTACGCGACCGTTCATTCTGGTGACGCGAGCGCACAATCTGATAGCCCGGACGCAACGGAGTTAGGTAACGCACCGGAACAGACAGCATATGCACAAGGCGGGTGAACGGGAACAAAACAAAGATGGTCAGACCCAACAGCAGGTGGATTTTAAAGATGATATGCACATCAGCCACATAGCTGGCGGCCTGAGGATCGAAATAGAAAATCCCCTGTGCCCAGCTCATGAACTTGGTCATCTCATGCCCATCCAGATGGCCAAGAGAGACAAAGATCGTGCTGAGCCCCAGCAGCAGCTGCACCATCAGCAGGATCAAAATCCAGGTATCGCTGAAACTGGACGTGGCCCGCACCCGGCTATCGGTCAGACGACGATGCAGCAGCATCGACCCACCGGCCAGACAGAGCAACCCGAACAGACCACCGGCCACAACCGCCAGCATCTGCTTGGCACCATGGCTGATACCGATGAAATCAAAAACCTGAATCGGCGTCAGCAACCCGACAAAGTGACCGGCAAAGATGCCCAAAATACCGACATGGAACATGATCGAGCCCCAGATCAGCTGTTTGCGGCGCAAAAGTTGGCTGGAAGATGTTTTCCATGTGTAAGGGTCGCGCTCAAATCGCAGGACCGAGCCCCAGAACAAAACGGTCAGGGCGATATAGGGGTAAGTTCCGAACAGAAATTCATGTATCATGCCTCTGTCTCCTTATTGTGCCGCTGCGGGCGGCGGGTTGCGTGGGGTGTCCATATTGGCGAGCATATCGCGCACCTGTGGACAGCCTGCGTTGGGATCCGGGCCGAAGGTGACTTCGCTATCCTCCCAGACTTCGTCCAGGGCCTCCAGATCATTGGGGTCGTCCTCTTCCACCGCCAGCAATTCTGCGACGGCCTCCTGATCGGGGACGGTTGCGGAAATATGCAGGAGGGCAGCAAACGCCGCGGCATAGAGGCTATCGCGGCGCGCAAGGCGTGTACGAAGAACCTCAAATATATGCGCGGCATCTGCCAGCACCTCCTGCGCCTCGTCAACGGGACGCATTGCGAGGAATTCCAAAAGAACAGGAATGTGATCGGGCAATTCGCTGGTCTGCGGTTCGAACCCGGCGGCGCGGTAATTTTCCAGCAAATCCACCATCGCCGAGCCCCGCGCACGGCTTTCGCCATGCACATGCTCAAATAGGTTCAGACTGAGCGAGCGCGAGCGATCAAACAGCATGACATAGACCTCTTGCAGGTCGTAAATATCACCCTGTTCCAAGGCCTCAATCAACGGGGCCAACCCTTCGACCATCTCCTGCGACAACAGCGGGTCTTGCGCCAGAGCCTGACGCAACTCATCCCCGGCCTGCTGAAGCTCGGTCGACGGATAGCTGAGCAAAGCCGAAAGTGCTTTTAACGACATAATCATTTAAAACACCCTCCGCGATGCGCTGGGCACGGTCGGAACGATGAAATCGCCCTCGCTTTTCTTCTTCTTGCCACCGAACATCGTGCCCGAGCTGATCCCGGTCGAACAGCCATTGCCATCGGTAAAGCCACAACCCGTGCGGATATCCATCGCATGTTCGGCATGTTCCCGGTGGGTTGTCGGCACTACGAAACGATCTTCGTAGTTGGCGATCGACATGATGTGATACATATCCTCGATCAGCTCTGGGGTCAGGCCAACCTTTTCGGCGATACCGGCATCAATCACCCCATCAACGGTTTTCGCCCGCATGTAAGAGCGCATCGCCAGCATCCGTTCCAATGCCTGCACAACTGGCTCTTCATCCCCAGCGGTCAGCATATTGGCCAGATACCGCACCGGAATCCGCAAAGAGCGCACATCCGGCATATCGACATCGGTCAGACCAATCGCGCCGGCTTCGGCAGCGTTCTGAATGGGGCTGAGCGGTGGAATATACCAAACCATCGGCAAGGTGCGGTATTCGGGATGCAGCGGGAAAGCAATTTTCCAGTCCATCGCCATTTTGTAAACCGGAGATTTTTTCGCCGCATTGACCCAGTCCCGAGGAACACCGGCCTCGATCGCCTTGGCCTCGATCTCGGGATCATTGGGGTCAAGGAACATCTCGAGCTGGTCGTAATACAGATCCTTTTCGTTGGGCGTATTGGCCATTTCTTCGATCCGGTCGGCATCATAGAGCATAACGCCCAGATACCGAATCCGCCCCACGCAGGTTTCCGAACACACCGTTGGCATCCCGGATTCGATCCGGGGATAGCAGAAGGTGCATTTTTCCGATTTGCCGCTTTCCCAGTTGTAGTAGATCTTTTTGTAGGGACAGCCGGAAATACACATCCGCCAGCCGCGGCATTTTTCCTGGTCAATCAGCACGATGCCATCTTCTTCACGCTTGTAAATCGCGCCGGATGGGCAAGACGCCACACAGGCCGGGTTCAGGCAGTGTTCGCACAGCCGTGGCAAATACATCATGAATGTATTTTCGTATTCACCATAGATGTCCTTTTGAATGCCCTCAAAGTTGTAATCCTTGCTGCGCTTTTCAAATTCGCCGCCCAGGATTTCTTCCCAGTTCGGAGCCCATTCGATTTTCTCGATCCGCTCGCCGGTAATCTTGGAATAGGGGCGCGCGGTTGGGAAATGCTCCATCAGCGGGGCCGATTTCAGGTGATCGTGATCGAAATCGAACGGCTCATAATAGTCGTCAATTTCCGGCAGATCGGGGTTGCCAAAAATGTTGGACAGAATGCGCCATTTGGCCCCCTGCTTGGGCTGGAGCTTACCACGCTTGGTGCGCACCCAGCCGCCATTCCATTTTTTCTGGTTCTCCCAATCCTTGGGGTAACCGATGCCGGGCTTGGATTCGACATTGTTGAACCAAGCGTATTCAACACCGTCCCGGCTGGTCCAGACGTTTTTACAAGTGACCGAACAGGTGTGGCACCCGATGCATTTATCCAGGTTCAACACCATTCCTATTTGTGCGCGGATTCTCATTCTGCTGCCTCCATATCTTGGGTCGCGGGCTTATCCAGCCAATCCACCTTGTTCATCTTGCGAACCACAACAAATTCGTCCCGGTTGGAACCAACTGTGCCGTAGTAGTTAAACCCGTAAGATAGCTGCGCATAAGCACCCACCATATGGGTTGGTTTGGTCATGGTCCGGGTCACCGAATTGTGGATGCCTCCACGAATGCCGGTTTTCTGCGACCCCGGAACATTCACGATCTTCTCCTGCGCGTGATACATGAAGGTCGTGCCTTCTTTCATGCGCTGAGACACAACCGCACGGGCCACCAGAGAACCATTTGCGTTATAGGCTTCGATCCAGTCGTTATCGACAATGCCGGCCTTTTTCGCATCCACTTCCGAAATCCACACCACAGGGCCGCCGCGGTTCAGCGTCAGCATGTGCAGGTTGTCAGAATAGGTCGAGTGAATGCCCCATTTCTGGTGCGGCGTGATAAAGTTCAGCACCACATGCGGTTCGTTCGGATCGTCCTGCACCAGCGAGTTGATGGTTTTCAAATCGACCGGAGGCCGATAGACGCAGAACGCTTCCCCAAAGGCCCGCAGCCACAGGTGATCCTGATACAGCTGCTGACGGCCAGACACGGTGCGCCATGGGATGCGCTCGTGAACATTGGTGTAGCCGGCGTTATAGCTGACATGCTCATCCTCCAGCCCCGACCAGGTCGGAGAGCTGATAATCTTGCGTGGCTGCACCGCAATATCGCGGAACCGGATCTTTTCGTCCTCTTTGGGCTTTGCCAGATGGGTGTGATCAATCCCGGTGGCTCTGCTCAGCTCACCCCAAGCCTTGACCGCAACCTGACCATTGGTTTCCGGGGCCAGCATCAGGATCATTTCAGCCGCATCAATGGCCGTGTCCAGCTTGGCCAGACCCTTGGAAACACCATCCTTCAGCACAACGCCGTTCAGGTCTTTCAGGTTCTGCACCTCAACCTTGGTATCCCAAGCGATGCCCTTACCGCCGTTGCCCACATCATGCATCAGTGGACCAACCGAAGTGAACTTGTCATAGATCTGCGAATAGTCCCGCTCGACCGGAATATAGGCCGGCGCGGTTTTACCCGGGATCAGATCGCATTCACCTTTCTTCCAGTCACGCACAACCGGCTGAGTGATCTCACCGGGGCTGTCATGCTGCATGGGCAGCTGCATGATATCGGTTTCCACGCCCAGAACCTCGGGCGCGATTTCCGACAGGCGCTTGGCCAGCAGCTTGAAAATCTCCCAGTCGGTTTTGGACTCGTAAGCCGGATCAACTGCCGCCTGAAGCGGGTGAATGAACGGGTGCATGTCCGAGGTGTTCAGATCGTCCTTTTCATACCAGGACGCCGTTGGCAGAACGATGTCGGAATAAACCGCCGTGGTGGACATTCTGAAATCAATCGTGACCAGCAGATCCAACTTGCCCTCGGGGGCTTTGGAATGCCACTTGGCCTCTTTTGGCAACAGGCGGCCCGCTTCTTCCAGATCTTGCGCCATCACGCCGTTATCGGTGCCCAGCAGGTGCTTGATGAAATACTCATGCCCCTTAGCGGACGCCCCCAGCAAGTTTGAGCGCCACACGAACAGGTTGCGCATCCAGTTGTTCGGATGATCCGGGTCTTCGCACGCCATCTCCAATTCGCCCGATTTCAGCTTTTCGGCCACATAGGCGGGAATGTCTTTCCCAGCCTCTTTGGCCATTTTGCTGACTTCCAGCGGGTTGGTTTTCAGCTGCGGGGCCGAGGGCAACCAGCCCATGCGCTCGGACTGAATGTTGTAATCAATCAGTTGCAGGTTCCAGTCACCATCAGGCGCGGTGGGCGACAGGATATCATTGACATCCATCGTTTCATAACGCCACTGACAGGTGTGTGCATACCAGGCGCTGGTCGAGTTCATATGCCGTGGCGGACGGTGCCAATCCAGAGCGAATGTCAGCGGAGTCCAGCCGGTTTGCGGTCGCAGTTTTTCCTGACCCACATAATGCGCCCAGCCACCGCCGGATTTACCGGTTGTGCCGCAGAACGCCAGTATGTTCATCACACCGCGATAGTTGCTGTCCATGTGATACCAGTGGTTAACCCCGGCCCCGATGATGACCATGGATTTACCATGGGTCTTGTCCGCATTATCGGCAAAAGCCCGGGCAACTTTGATCACCTTGTCACGCGGCACACCGGTGATTTTCTCGCACCATGCCGGGGTGTAAGGGATATCGTCATCATAATTCTTCGACACATAATCCCCGCCCAAACCACGGTCCAAACCGTAATTGGCACAATAGAGGTCAAACACAGTGGCGACATAAGCCTCGCGCCCACCTTCCAGTTTCACCTTTTTGACCGGCACGTTGTGGGTCAGAACCTCGGGATGTTGGCAATTCACGAAACGCTCGGTTGCCTGACCGCCGAAATAGGGGAAATCAATGCCGATCACATCGTCATGGTGGCCCTCTTCGATCAGAGATTTGCGCAAACGCACCTCTTTGCCCTGCGCCAGTTGTTTCAGGTTCCATTCGCCATCTTCACCCCAGCGGAACCCGATCGAGCCATTGGGAACCACCAGATCGCCAGTGTTTTCATCAAAGGCCAGAGTCTTCCAATCCGGGTTGTTGGTAACGCCCAGCTTGCCTTCGATATCATCGGCGCGGATTTGTTTGCCGGGCACGAAACGGCCGTCTTTTTCATCGATCTCAACCAGCATCGGGAAATCGGTGTATTGACGGGTGTAATCGTCAAAATACTCGGAAACATGATCCAGATGGAATTCACGCAGGATGACGTGACCAAAGGCCATCGCCAGCGCCGAATCCGTCCCGGCCACCGGGGCCAGCCACACATCGGCAAACTTGGAAGCCTCGGAATAGTCCGGCGAGATCACCACCGATTTGGTGCCTTTATAACGCGCTTCGGTGTAGAAATGCGCATCCGGTGTCCGGGTTTGCGGCACGTTACTACCCCAAAGCATCAGGAAGCCGGAGTTGTACCAATCGGCACTTTCAGGAACGTCAGTCTGTTCGCCCCACAGCATCGGGCTGGCTGGCGGCAAATCGCAATACCAGTCATAGAACGACAAGCAAACGCCGCCCAACAAGGACAAATAGCGCGCACCAGCGGCATAAGACACCATCGACATCGCAGGAATCGGCGAAAAGCCGAAAACCCGGTCTGGGCCGTATGTCTTGATGGTATAAGCGTTTGCGGCAGCGTTGATTTCGGTTGCCTCATCCCAGGTCGCGCGCACAAAACCGCCCTTACCGCGGATTTTGGTGTAAGAGGCCCGCAGGATCGGGTCGTTCTGAATCGCGGCCCAAGCCTCAACCGGCTTCTTGGTTTTGCGCATTTTGCGCCACAGCCGCATCAGGCTGCCACGCACCAGCGGGTTTTTTACCCGGTTGGCAGAATACAAATACCAGCTATAGGAGGCCCCACGCGGACAACCGCGCGGTTCGTGGTTTGGCAGATCGGGGCGGGTGCGCGGATAGTCGGTCTGCTGGGTTTCCCATGTCACAATCCCGGATTTGACGTAAATCTTCCACGAGCATGAGCCGGTGCAGTTCACGCCATGGGTCGAGCGCACAACCTTGTCGTGGCGCCAACGATCCCGATAGGCATCTTCCCAGTCTCGATTTTCACGGGTGGTTTCACCGTGTCCGTCAGAAAATGTATCGAGTCGTTTCGATTGGAAAAAGTTCAAACGGTCGAGCAAATGGCTCATGGTTATTCTCCTTTAGCTTGGGGTGCCCCGGCGCGAACACGCCGGGGCAATCTGGCTTAAGTCTTATGGGTTCTTCACATAGGCGTTTGGCCGCATATAGAACCACCAGTTGATGGCGATACAGACAGCGTAGAAGATCGCAAATCCATACAGAGCGTATTCAGGGGTTGCGGCCTTGATTTGCTCACCAAACACTTTGGGGATGATGAACGCGCCATAAGCAGCCACCGCCGAAGTCCAGCCCAGCACCGGCCCGGCCTGTTCGCGATCAAACACCACCGAGATGGTTCTGAAGGTCGAGCCATTGCCGATACCAGTCATGGCAAACAGCACCAGGAACAGGATCATGAAGGGCAGGAAGTATTGCTCGGGCGTTTCCGAAGCGTAAGCTTGCTTCATGAAATAAGCCACACCCAGCGCCGAAGCCACCATCACGATGGAAATCCACTGAGTCACCCGGGCACCGCCCAGCTTATCCGAAATCGCCCCGCCAACCGGACGGATCAGCGCCCCGATGAATGGGCCCATCCAGGCATACATCAGCGCCGAAGGCCCGTTTGCGTTGGCCACATTGTGGGTCATCACGCCATCAACCATGATGTGCTGGAAGCCAAAGATAACCTTGATCGCCAGCGCAAAAGCGGCCGAGTAACCGATGAAGCTACCAAATGTCATGGTATAGATCACGGTCATCGCCCAAGTGTGCTTGTTGCCGAAAATCTTATACTGGTGCCCTAGGCTGCGACCCACCGAACCGGGGATCATTCTCAGCAACACAACGGTCAGCACGATCACGATCGGCAGGGTAATCCACTTCGACAGACCCAGACCCGATGTTGGCAAACCGCCGGGAACAGTTGGCAGCAACAGCCACAGACCAAAGGCCGCAGTCAGGAAACCAACCAGCAGCATCCCGGTGATCGCACCAAACGCGGCCAGCGCACTGTCTGCATCCGGCGAAACATGCTCGTCACGGATGTTGTTCATCATGGTCCAACCCAGCACAGCCAGCGGGATCAGAGCAATCAGCCAGACAAAGCCGGCGTTCTGGATGTAGGTCTCGGACCCGGCCGGGATTTGTTTAAAGATGGTGCCGGATTTGATGGTCAATGTGCGGCTTTCGCCACCAAACAGACCAAAAGTCATCACCAGAGGGATAACGATCTGCATGGTTGTCACACCAAAATTCCCCAGACCCGCATTCATCCCCAGCGAATAACCTTGCATTCTTTTGGGGTAGAAAAAGCTGATATTAGACATGGAAGAGGCAAAGTTACCGCCCCCGATCCCCGACAGGAACGCCAGAATCTGGAACTGCCACAGAGGGGTATCAGGATTGCTCAGCGCAAAGCCCGTGCCAATCGCCGGGATCATCAGTAATGCGGTGGTGAAAAAGATGGTGTTCCGCCCACCGGCCAGCCGGATAAAGAACGTCGACGGGATACGCAGCGTCGCCCCCGTCAGACCGGCAATCGCGCCCAGCGTAAAGAGTTGTGATTTCTCAAAGCCAAAACCGAGGTTGATCATCTGAACGGTGATGATCCCCCAGTATAGCCACACAGCAAAGCCACACAGCAAGCTGGGGATCGACACCCACAGATTGCGGTTGGCTATGGATTTGCCGGTCGAGGACCAAAAGGCCTCATTCTCGACATCCCAGTTTCTTAGATCTTGTCCCACGTTGTCCCTCCTTGGGTATGTTGAATGGCGGGCCACCTCTGGCCCGCCAGTTTATTTCTTAGGTATTGACTTCAACTTTTTCGTCATGCGTGCTGTTGTAGTCTTGGATAACCTTCAAAGACTTCGCCAAAGCGGCATTCGCCTCATCCGCACGGTGCTGCATGATTTTCACATTGGCAGCTTCGAACAGTGCTTTCTCTTCGGCCTCTTTTTCAGGCGAGAACCGGATGAACAGCGCCAGGAACGACACGCCGGTGACGATCATACCGATAATCAGGAACACCTGATCCCAGGGCAGCTCGCCTTTAAACAGGAACCCGGCCGCAACCGCACCAGCGTTACCGCCCGCACCAACTGTCCCGGCAATTGCCCCCAGCGCCCGTTTGTTCACGAACGGAACCACGGAATAGGTTGCGCCTTCGGACATCTGGGTGAACAGCGAAAAGATGATCAGGGTTGGAATGGCCAGAATAAGGATTGGCATCTGGCTGAACAGCATCAGCGCCAGGCCTTCGCCCAACAGCGCGATGAACAGGCAATCATACCCGCGGTCACCAAAGTGATGCCGTCAAAGTAGTCAAAGAAATACAGCGCCGCCACGTTGTTCACGGTCAGCTCGATCCCAAAGCAGGCACCATAAATCACAAACAGCATCCAGACCCGGTAATCGGTCATCGCCATCATATAGGCACCCGTCACCTTGTTTTTGGCCGACAGCATATTTTTGGCGCGCAACTCTTTGTAGTTCCCGTCAGGCGCATCCTGAGTGAAAAAGAAATAAGCAATCCCGATCAGAAACGTAACAATACCGACCGAAACCATCGCAGCACGCCAAGCCTGCGCATCGGTAAAATGAAACCCAACCACAAAGCCGGTGAAAATCAGCGGCATGACGACCTGCGTCACACCCCCACCCAGATTGCCCCAACCGGCGCTGGTTGCGTTTGCCGTGCCGACAACGTTCGGTGCAAACATAACCGACGTATGATACTGAGTAATCACAAAGGACGCCCCGATCACACCAATCGCCAGACGGAACAACAAAAAGGTTGTAAAGTCATCAGCCAGACCGATACCCGCCACCGGAATAGACCCAAAAATCAGCAGCCATGTATATGACAGGCGCGGGCCGATGCGGTCGCACAGCCAGCCAATAAAGAACCGGGCAAACACCGTTGCCGCGATTGAGGCAATGATCGTCCAACCCACTTGTGTTTTTGTCAGACCCAGCTCTTCCCGCACCACAATCATCATTGGTGCGATACCGAACCAGGCGAAGAAACATGCAAAGAATGCAAACCAAGTCATGTGGAATGTTCTGATCTGCACCATGTCGACTCTGAAGAAATTTCCCCAGAGATTTGTGGCTTTGTTTTGTAGCTCCATAGTCTGTCCCCTACTAGAATCTAAAAATACGCGTTGCTCATTTTCGGCTAAACGGCACGGCCAGACCTCTGCCCAATCGCGCCCTTTACTAACCTCCAGTCAATAGGCCAGGCGGCGTAATCAGTTTGATCCAGATCAATAAATGGTATTTTTCCTTTAAAATAAATGGGTTACAAAGATTTGTCATGTCGCCTGAATGCAAAGTTCAGGCAGCTGAGAAAAAACTTTTAGATTTAAGCTTGACAAACACCCTGCTTTTCAATTGATATATATCAATCAACCAAGCCAGCGAGTATTATGATGCGCGTCAGCGATATACCGAAAATCCGATCCCTTATGCTGTTTCAGGACATGGCCGAAGACAGCTTTAGTCAGCTGGTAAGAGCTGCTTATGTGCAGGATTTCCCACCTCAGGTTGATCTTATTCTGGAAGGGGATCGCTGCGATTTTCTGCATATTGTCGTTGATGGCAGCGTGGAATTGTTCGCCGATTGGAACCGGCACGAAACCGCGATGACCATCCTGCGGGCCGGGGCAACATTTATTCTGGCCGCCGCGATCCGGGATGCGCCCAACTTGATGTCCGCCCGCACTTTGGAAAAAACCCGGGTGATTATGTTGCCGGCCGAAGATGTGCGCTCGGTCTTTCAGCAAGACCCGGAGTTTGCCCGCGCGGTGGTGATGGAATTGGCCCATTGTTACCGGGGCGCAGTCAAAAGCATCAAAGGGCTGAAGTTACGCACTTCGCTCGAACGGCTGGCGAATTATCTGCTGAAATGGCAGAAAAAGAATGGGTTGCCGGATACATTTACGCTGGATATCGAAAAGCGCAAGCTGGCCTCGATTTTGGGGATGACGCCGGAAAACCTGTCACGCGCCATCAAAAATCTGCGTCCCTATGGTGTGCTGGTTGATGGCCAGAACGTGCAGATCACCGACCCGCAAGCCCTGACCGGGCTGGCCAAACCAAGCCCACTGATCGACGACCCGAGTACCTGAGCCGCGCCGGGTTTGCCCGTTCAGAATTTGCCAAACAAATTTCGCAACAGCCCCCCGGCGAAACTGGCCAGGCTGACAGCGGGCAGATACATCAAAAACGCATCAATCCGGCCGATGCGATCCAGCGACATCAGGCCAAAACTACCCGCCAGCTGCTGATGCGCCACCAGCACGAAAACGGTGCCAATCGGGATCCACAGCACGATGGAAGACGGCCATTTGATCAGGTATCCGGCAAAAACATTCAGCCCGACAACCACACCAAAGCTTTTGATCACACCAACAAATGTATACAGCGTCAACCCCACGATCAGCTTAGGATCAAGCGGATACATATCATCTCCGCCGCGCACCACGGTAATGACGAGCGCCAGCGCAATCAGCAACAACGTCATGATCAGGAAGGTTATGATAGCTCTTTTCTTTGACATGCTCGCCCCTTTGGCCAGTGCTGTGAATTTATCTATGGATTAGTCTTTGGCTGGAAACCGTGCAATAGGTTTGAGTGCCATTTTCCACTCCGGGTGTGCAATTCTGCCCCTTGATCCGAACCCTCAAGAATGGCCGAAACTGCCCCAATCTGTTCGTGACGGGCCACCATATCCGTCTCAGTGACAGATATGGTGGCCCGGATGTTGCCGTTGACACTAACAGTTAGCATCAACAGCGCTGTTTTCAAAAGCTCCACAGAGCCGCCCTAGAACTTCCAGGTCAGGTTCAGCTTTACATTGCGCCCGGCACCCCGGATGCCACTGCTGGGCCGGTAAGAGCGGTCCAGAATGTTATTCACACTTGCATTCAGGTGCAAATTCTCGGCCAGTTGGGCATCCGCTTCGATGTTAAAGATCCCATAGCCGGATTTGTCACTGCCCAATGAAACAGCGCCGGTTTCATCTACAGAACGCGAACCACCTTCGCCCTGCAAATACGCATCAAGAGTCCCGGAAACATTGCCCAGCTCCCAATCATAGCGCACACCGACTTTACCAAAGATTGATGGCTCACCAACATCCGTTGACTTAAAGCCATTTGCGAACTGATATTCACGGTTCATCAAAGTCGCCGACACATAAGGCGTCCAGCTGGAATTGGCGACAGCATGTTCCGCATACAGCTCCAACCCATATGTTTTCGCCGCCGCAAGGTTTTGGTGAATCAGATCTCTCGGGTTAGGAGTAGAAAGATCCGGCACCGATGCGATGTAGTTTGTTGAATCGGTGTAAAACAAAGTTGCATCAACAACCGTATTGCCACCATCAAAACGCGTCCCAATTTCAAACGAGGTCGACTCTTCAGGCTTTAGATTCGGATTTGGGTTAAGCGTTGCGCCCGCCGTTGTTTGCAGGAACATCTGCACCAGAGTTGGATAGCTATACCCCTGATTGACATTGAAACGCAGCGCCCATTGTTCATTCGGTGTCCACACCAGCCCGGCAGAGCCCAAAACCGTGCTGTCGGAATTCTTGGACAGCGGATTGGCCGTGTTGGTTTTCTCTAGCTGAGCATCCACATTGTAGTACCGAAGACCGGCAAACGCAGTCAGAGTATTGCCCAGATCAACCTCATGCTGCGCATAAACCGAAGTGGTCTTAATGCTGGCTTCGTTTTGAGGCGTGCGTGTGAAAACAGGCACAGGCGGAATGGGCGCGGGGAACAGCAATGTGCCCGTGGCCGTCTTGGACGCGTCCAGCGAGTCATCTTCATATTGCAGGCCAACCTTGGTGCGGTTGCCCTCGGCGAATTCCAGAATGGCATCCACATTGAACCCAAAGGTCGTTTGCTCATCCACACTGCTGCTCAGCACCTGAAATCTGGTGCCAGGAGGCACGGGCGGCGCAGGCGGTCTGGACGTGTAAGGCTGGGCAATGTTAACATCAAATACACGATCAACGGTTTGATGATACGCCGCCGCTTTCAGGCTGGTTAACCACGGCGTCAGTTCTTTGCCCTCATAATGCAGGCTCATCTTGGTCAGGTCACGCTTGGGCAAATGCATCGACATTGTCATGCCCGGTGTTAACCCCAGAGGGTCGATATAGGGGGTCGAACCCATATCAAATTTGCTGGCCTTGAACGAAACGTAATGGTTGCCGAAATCATAGCCCAGATGCGCGGAAACGTTCTGATCTTCGATATCGGACGGCACCAGCGGGCCATCCGCGCTTTCGCGGTCACCTTCGTCGCGCTTACCCAATGACAGACGATAATCAAACGCACCGCTCTTGCCGCCAAATGACAAAGAGGTGCGATAACCCTTCGTGGCCGAAAAATAACCGGCCGAGAAGCTGCCTCCGAATGGCTTATCGCCACCACCTTTGGTCACGATATTAATCACACCACCAATGGCGCGCGAACCGCTGATCACAGACGATGCGCCCCGCACAACTTCGATGCGCTCAATCGTCGATGGATCAATCAGCACAGGTGTGCCGTAATCGGTGTGGTCGGTCAAAGCCTGACCATCAATCTTGATCAAAACGCGGTTGCCACCTTCACTCAACCACTGTCACCGAGGCCGGGCTTTCCATCACCGATGTTTCAAAGCCAGAACCCAAAAGCGTGATCTGCCCCAGATCAAGCCAGGTTTGGTCCTGCGCAACCGCCCCACTGGCCAGTCCGCAAGACAGCGCAAGCGCCGAAGCGGTTGTGAGTTTTGCTGTGTGTTTTATCATATCCATCACCCTACAATGTTATAACGATGAGATGCATACAGCAGACACACCAAACCACCCTCTCACGAGACAGCAAGGAAAGTCATACTGTGAAACCTGGCAAATAGCTGGGATATGCAACGTGGCCCCAAACGCAAACGCATCCGCAAGCCAAACGATTCTTGAGCGGCATTCTACAAAGAACCGCCGCTTGATCTATGTTAAATTAATTTAATTTTCACTCTTGCGGCAATTTGCCCACAGTTCCGGCGGGCAAATCACCAACTTTACCGCCGCGGCGTCTTAATAAACATCCCGCAAATAGCGTTTTTCCTTTTTCAGGGTTTTCATATAGTCCTCGGCATCCTCGAGCGACATCGCACCTTCGCTCTGCACGATTTCCAGCAGCGCGGCATCCACATCCCGCGCCATGCGCAGCGCATCGCCGCAGACGTAAAAATGCCCGCCATCCTGCAACCACGCGAACAGAGCCTTGCCATTCTGGCGCATCCGGTCCTGCACATAAACCTTTTCCGCCTGATCCCGGGAAAAGGCCAGATCCAGACGGTTCAGCATCCCGGATTTGCTCATCTCGCCGATTTCATCCTCATAGATAAAGTCGCTCTCGCGGTGCTGATCTCCAAAGAACAACCAGTTCTTGCCCTTGGCCCCACGCGCCTGACGTTCTTGCAAAAACGCCCGGAACGGAGCAATCCCGGTGCCGGGTCCGACCATGATCACCGGCGCGTCATTATCCTCGGGCACCCGGAAGGATTTGTTCGGAGTCATGAATATCCCCGCCGCCTGCCCCTCGGCCATCTGATCGGCCAGAAAGGTCGAACAAACCCCCATATGCGGGCGCCGGTCAAACACCCAACGCACCGCGGCAACGGTCAGATGCACCTCGCCCGGATGCGCCTTGGGGCTGGAGGAAATCGAATAAGCCCGGTGCTGCAATGGCTTGAGCCAGCCCAGCAGCTCTTCGGGGGCGATCTCTTGGTCCGGGTTCAGGTTCAGCAAATCCAGCGTATCACGGCCCCAGAGGAAGCTTTCCAGCGCCTCTTTATCACCATTGTCCAGAATGCGCTGCAATTCCTCATGGCCGGATTTGTCAGCAATCGCGTTGATCAGGCTTTTGGGTGGGGTCGAGATTTCCAGATCATGGGTCAAAACATGCCCCAGTGGCGCGTCCTGCCCGGCAATCTGGGTGTCATAATCGGCATTCACCCGTTTCAGCAGCAAATTGACCAGATCGGCATTGTTCACCGGCATCACGCCCATGGCATCGCCGGCCTGATACTCCAACCCACTATCACCCAGATCAAAGGCAATATGGCGGATTTCCTTGGCCGAGCGCGGCCCCGACAGGCAATGATTGTCAACAATCGTCGCCATATAGGGGTTCTTGCGCGACCAGCCGGATTTGGCGGCGGGCTTGGAAGGGGTTGGTAAGGCAGCGGCATCCAGATCACCATCCGAAACCAGAGGCAACGTATTGGCCACCCACTCGCTGGCCATATCCTCAAAATCCACATCACAATCCACCCGCGGCGCAAGGCGTTCCGCCCCGAGCTGCTCAAACCGGGTATCAATCAGCTTGCCGGCCTGACAGAACTGATCATAGCCGGTATCGCCCAGCGCCAGAATGCCGTATTTCATGCCTTCCAGACGCGGCGCGGTGCTGGCAGACAGCGCGTCCCAGAACAGCTGAGCATTATCGGGCATTTCGCCTTCGCCATAGGTCGACACCACAATGATCACCTGCTGCATCGCCGCCAGCTGATCCATCTCGATCGCGTCCAGCTCGCTGACCACCGGGGCAAAGCCGATGGATTTGGCCATCGCTGCGGCCTCTTCGGCCACCATTTCGGCATTGCCGGTCTGGGTGCCAAACAGGATGTTCAGCGCCGGGGCGCTTTCATTATCGCCCGAGGTCTCACGGTATAAGGCGTAATCATGACGCTTTCCTTTGAGCAGCTGCAATATCGGGAAGGGCGCTTTTGGCGAACAGCTCTTCAAAGCTGGGGATGTGGCCCAGATGCTCGCGGTTTTTGCGACTTTGATAGAGGATCCAGCCATAAGTTCCGGGGCTGTCCATCGACAAGATGTTGCGCAGGTTCAGCGAGCGCTTGAAATCGCCCAAACGCTTGCTGGCCACCAGCGCCGCCACCCCTGCATCATCATAGCCGGAAACCGCCTCGCGGGCGTATTTGGCAAGCTGGTTCATCAGGGCAAAATCTTCGGTCAGCACCAGATTGCGGGCGGTTTTCTGCACCCGAGGGTCTTTGGAATCGGCCCCGATCCGTTTGGCGGCAATGCGCTGCGCCGTTTCCAGCACCGTCCAGCTGTTGAGCAGCCTATACATATCCTCGGTATCGGTTTCACCCATGTTGGGCACCAGCCCATGCTGCACCGGCACCCCGTCTTTCCAGGCCTTTTTCAGCCTGGTAATCTGGTGGTTGGACAGCGCCGTGGCCAGTTCCTCGACCAAATCCTTGCGCGGTTTGGCGGCCAGAATGGCATCAGCATCCTGATACTGCAACAAGGCACGCGGCATGACATAGGCGAAATGCTTGCGCTCTTGTTCCCAGTTTTTCAACAGACGGGTGGCTTTTTCGGACTGCGTGGCCTCAACATGCCAGGTCAGCATCTGATAAACCGCATCGGCGTGCAGCTGGGCGTGATCGCTGTCGTCATCCAACGACCCGATCAGCACCGAATCCTTGGCAATGGCATGTTCCAGCTGGCCTTCGGGATCATACTGATAGGCAAAGCCCCCAGACATCCCGTTGCCAAATCCCTTGGCAAAGCTGCCGATATTCAGCACCGCGCCATTGGTCATGTATTCAGCGCAGAAATCGCCAACCCCTTCGACCACCACAGTGGCGCCAGAGTTCCGCACCGCAAAACGATCCCCGGCCTGCCCTTCGATAAAGGTGCGCCCACCGGTGGCCCCGAACAGGGCAAAGTTGCCGATCAGCACGTTTTCACCGGGGCCACGGCCGCCGCCTTTGGGTGATTTGACGATGATCTCACCGCCCGAAGCCCCCTTGCCGACGCCATCGTTACAGGTGCCGGTATGCTCCATCACCATGCCGTCATTGCACCACGCGCCAAAGCTCTGCCCGGCTGATCCATCGGTCACAACCGTGATCGAACGCGGCGCGAAAAAGCGGCGGTCCTGCGTGTCAACCATCACCGCAGGCAGTTGTTCAGCATCCGGCAGTTCGTAATTCAGCATCCGCTCAATGTCCAGCGAAAGCTGCCCACCGACCGTTTTATCACGGTTGTTCAGGCTGCGGTTATCCTCAATGCGGATCGTGGTGCGTTTTTCCTCAATCAGCGCGGCTTTCACCTGCTCGATCAAGGCATCATCAAAGCCGAACTGACGCTCCAGATAGATCGGACCATCCACCTTGACCTCGGGCACATTGGTCAGCATCTGGCGCATGTTCAACTGCCCCACCGAAGCCGGGTGATCCAGTAGATGCAGCAGATCGGCGCGGCCACGGGCCTCGTCCAGACTGCGCAGGCCCAGACGCGCCAGAATTTCCCGCACCTCATGCGACAGGTTCAGCAGATATTGCGCCAACGCGCGCGGATCGCCATCAAACACCTCGGGGTTGGTGGTCAGCCCCGCCGGGCATTTGATGTTGCAGTTTTTCGCCATGACGCATTTCAGCATCATCAATGCGGTGGTGCCAAATTCGAAACTATCGGCCCCCATCAGCGATGCCTTGACCACGTCCGAACCCGTCTGCATCGCGCCCGAACCGCGCAGCACCACCTTGGCCCGCAGACCATTGGCACACAGCGCCTGATGCACTTCGGCAATGCCCAGCTCGGCCGCGCGGCCGGTGTATTTCAAAGACGTCACCGAAGCCGCCCCGGTGCCGCCGGTATTCCCCGCGACATTGATCACATCGGCCCCGGCCTTGGCCACACCAACGGCGATGGTGCCGATCCCTTCCGAGCTGACCAACTTGACCACAACCTTGACCCGCGCGGCCTTAGCATCGTGGATCAGCTGCGCCAGATCTTCGATCGAATAGGTATCGTGATGCGGCGGGGGCGAGATCAGCTCAACCCCCGGCGTGCCGCCCCGTGCCGCGGCGATTTCAACCGTGACCTTGGGCGCGGGCAGCTGGCCGCCCTCGCCGGGCTTGGCACCTTGGCCGATCTTGATCTCGATCTGTTCGAGATTCGGGTCCGCCAGATAACCGGCCCAAACCCCGAACCGGCCCGAAGCGAACTGTTTGATCTTTGAGGCCCGAATAGTGCCGAACCGGCGGATATTCTCGCCGCCTTCGCCAGAGTTAGACAAACCACCGGCCATATTGGTGCCATGGGCGACCATCTCATGCGCGGTGGCGACCAGAGCGCCGTGGCTCATCGCACCCGAGGCCAGCCGGGCGGTAATTTCACAGGCCGGTTGCACTTCGGACAGCGGCACCGGATCAGCGCAAGGAATGATACGCGACAGGTAATCATCGGCAGACCCCTTGGCCTGCACAAACAGCGCACCGCCCTCCAGCCAATGGCCGGTAATGTCACCGCGGAACCGCTCGACCAAAGTCTGTGAAACCGCATCCAGACGGGCAATATCCCCGGCATTCGGGCCGGTCAGAGTAATCTTGAACTCGCCCTCAGAAATGGTTTCACAATGAATGCCGCGGATCATGAAATCACGGTTGCCGGCGCGGTTGAACAGCATCATCTCGCGCTTGATGTCCGCGACTTTGGTCAGCTTGGAAATATCGGCCGGAAACGCCAGAACATCGCGCAACGCCGCCGGGCGGGCATGGCGTTCCTTGGCCATCATCCGGCTAAAGGCGCGGTATCCGGGGGTGATCTTGAAATTGTTGATCTTGTCATCACTCAGCTTTTCAAAGCTGGTATTGACATAACCCGCATCATCAATGCCAAACGCATCATTCATCTGGCCCAGAGTCAGCATACGGAACGGGTCAGTATCCTGATCCGCCTCTGGATCGGCATATTCGAGCTGCTCTTCCGTCATATCGACAAAACCACGCACCGCCGTCAGACCATAAGAATGCCCCGCCCCGCCGGCGCGTTCCTTGAACAGGCCCAGCATGGGCACGTCGTCATCGCCCTGAACCTCAAGCGCGCGTTTGTGCCAATCGGCCACCGACTGAGCGATGGTGTCAAACTGCACCCCACCCACCGGCGTTTTCATATTGGGAAAGTATTTTTTGAACACCGGATCATCGGTATCCAGAAAGCTCGGCTCGAAAAATTCGCCGCCCGAATAGCTTTCCACCGTGCAGAGGCCCACCTTACCCATGGTTTTCATCAGCGATTTTTCCGCCGCCTTGGTGAATTTAGCATAGGCCTTGACCGCCTGATCACCGTATTTTTCCTCGGCCCGCATCCGCACACCCAGCGGGTAAACCGCCGAACCACCAAAGCCCAGCGCACAGGCGATGTGATGCGCCGACGAAATCTGACCACTTTCGATCACCAGCGAGGCCCGCAGACGCAAGCCCTCTTCGATCAGGCGCTGGTTGATGGCCGAAACCGCCAAAATCATCGGAATCGCCGCCTTCGAGCGGCTGATATGCCGATCCGTGACAATGGCGATACCGCCGGTTTCGCGGGCAAAATCAGCCACCTGATTGCCCAGCGCGTCAATCGCATCGGTCAGCGCTTTTTCATTGGCCTTGGGATCGTCAAAGATCGGGCTATAGAGCATGTCAAACCGCGCCCATGGGGTCTTGTCCTGGGCCTTGATGCGCAGAATTTCCGTCATTTTCAGGATCGGTGAATTCACAACGATCTGCGGCGACCCGGTCGGGCCACCATGCGGTTTTTCACCCAACGCCACCCGCAGAGTCATCCCTTCAGATTCACGGATCGAATCCAGCGGCGGGTTCGTCACCTGCGCAAAACGCTGGGCAAAATACTTGGCCACCCCGCCTTCAGTATCCGACAGCGCATTGATCGCGTTGCCATAGCCCATGGCCGAGACCTTCTCCATCCCCGTATCCAGCATCGGGTCCATCAAAAACCGGAAGCTTTCCTGATTGTGGGTATAGCCGACATAGCGGGCAGCGCGCTGCAAATCGCCCTCATAGCGGCTGGCAGCGGCAGCTGCATCCTGTTCGGCATCAGGCAGATCGTCGATATTGACCTGAGCCGTCTTGAGCAGCGCCTTGTAATCCCGTCGCGCGGCCATCATCTCTAACGCCTCATGGGTCTCAAAGATCCGACCCTGAGAATGGTCGAAATACAGCATCCCGCCCGCTTCGATCCGGCCCCGCCGAATGACGCTTTCGGGCGGGAAGTAAATCTGCCCAGCCTCGGACATCACCGACAGATAGGTATCGGTTTCAGTGCTGCGCAACGGGCGCAGGCCCAGACGGTCCAGACGTGCGCCAATCACCGTGCCATCGCCAAAAATCACCGCCGCCGGGCCGTCATTCTTTTCTTCATACAGCGAGAAATACTCAAACATCGCCCGCACTTCCGGAGACAGGCTGCTGTCATTTTCCCAAGCCGGGGGCATCATCGACACCACAGCCGTCACCAGATCAAGGTCATCTTGATAAACCCGGGCATTCAGGGTCTGGTCCAGCCGGCAACTGTCGGATTGCCCCTTGGGCCGGATGATATCGCTGCTCTTGGCCATGGCCACGGCGGCTTCGGACAGGCGGTTTTTCTTATCCGTGTTCAGCTCGCCATTATGCGCCATCAGCCGGAAGGGCTGCGCCATGGTCGGGTGCGGATCGGTGTTGGTGGAAAAACGGGTGTGGAAATACATGGTATGCACCTGATGATCCGGGTCGTTCAGATCCCGGAAATAAGGCACAATCTCCCATGAATTCAGCCGCCCCTTCAGCACCTGCATATGCGCCGACAGCGACAACGGGTAAAGCCCAGACAGCGCCGGGGTGGTGTAGGCCACGGCCTCGATATCCAGCAAGGTATGGTGGATCAGCTTATCCAGCGCCGCGCCCTTGGTGCCGTCTTTGGCCTCAAAAACCCATTGACGGATCGGAAGCTGCCATTTGACGGCACGCGCGCCAATCTGCTCATTGTCAACCGGCACATCGCGGCGCAACAGCACCCTCAGCCCGGCCTTGTCGAAGCAGCCCTCGATCAGAGCATCCGCAGCCTCATACTGATCCGCATCATCGGGCAAAAAGAAATTGCCCACCCCAAAAGCCCCGGCCTTCAGATCATGACCCGTCAGCTTGCTGAAAAACCGCAGCGACAGATCCACAGACACACCGGCCCCGTCACCCACACCTTCGGCAGACATGCCGCCACGATGGGGCACCGCACACAATGCCTCGTGACCCTTTTCCAACAGTTCGTGGGTTTGTTTGCTGTCTTTACGGGTCAGAAACCCGACGCCACAAGCGCTGTGTTCAAGTAAAGGATCATAGAGGCTGGTTGTGTTTTGCTTCCGCACGGGTTGCACACCTTTTCACATTATGGCCGCATGACAGGATACAGGCCAGGTTGGCAGGACAGAGCGGCGGCAGGGTTTGGACTCTCCACCGCTCTATAAAATTTTGATCATTCGGTAAATTTCAAGGGTTTCCAGAAATTCAGCCGGGCTCGCCCTTCTAGTGGATAAAACCGTAAATTTCAAGGCACCGGATAAAATGACAGCATTTCTTACATAATCGCCTTGTTTTCGCCGGTGTGCTTTTGCGATAAATCACGGTCCGCATTCCAAAGATAACGAGACCTCTGCGCTGGTCTGGCGTTTGATGTGCGCCCCAGACCAGCCCCGCCGCCGGGCCTTGCGCAGCCCTATCAGGCGCACGACAAAGACGCCAGCAAGAGCCCGACAACAATCAATTCTGTTAAATCGAACCCTTAGAGCCGCTCAATCGACACAGCAATCCCTTGCCCGCCGCCAATGCACATGGTGATCATCCCGGCCTGATTGACCGCCAGCGCTTGGGCGGCAAAGGCTTCGTTTGACTCGATCACGTCGAAATCATCCACCTTCAGGCCGGTTTTCTCAAGCAAAGCCCGCACCGCCGGGATCGGACCAATCCCCATCACATCCGGGGCAACGCCGGCATGGGCATAGCCGGTGATCCGCGCAAGCGGCACTAATCCGGCCTTTTCGGCGGCCTCAGCACGGGCCAGCACCAGCGCAGCGGCACCGTCATTGATGCCCGAAGCATTCCCCGCCGTCACGCTGCCATCCTTTTTAAAGGCCGGACGCAACCCGGCCAGCGCTTCGGCGGTGGTGTCTTTGGGGTGTTCGTCACGGTCAAAATCCACCAGCTCACGGCGCTTTTTCACAGCAACCGGAGTGATCTGGTCGGCGAAATAACCCTCTTTGATCGCATGTGCCGTCCGTTCCTGGCTTTGCAGGGCAAAGTCATCCTGATCCTGCCGGCTGATCCCGTATTCTGCGGCCACATTTTCCGCCGTGATCCCCATATGCACCGCGTTGAACGGGCAGTTCAGCGTGCCCAGCAGCATGTCCTGCACCGACACATCGCCCATTTTCTGACCCCAACGCGCCTGAGGCACGATATAAGGCGCGCGGCTCATGGATTCGGCGCCTCCGGCCAGCGCAAAGTCGCAATCCCCCAGCATTAGAGACTGTGTCGCCGACACAACCGCCTGTGCGCCCGAGCCACACAGCCGATTGACATTCATCGCCGGAGTGGTTTCGGGCACGCCGGCCCCCATCGCCGCAACGCGGGACAAATACATATCCTGCGCCCAGGTGTTGATCACATTGCCAAACACCACATGGCCGATTTTCTCGGGGCTGATGGCGGCGCGTTCCATCGCTGATTTGGCAACAACAGTGCCTAATTCAGCTGGAGTCACCCCCGCCAGAGCCCCCCCGAATGTGCCAATCGCCGTGCGTGCTGCGCCCAGAATTACGATATCCATTTCATCACCTTGGTTATAGCGCTGATTGCCAGTCCAGAATTGTCTGGAACGGCGCAACCAGCATGATAATGTTCAGCGCCAGCCCATCGCGGATCAGCACCGTCGTCAAAACTTCGAACCCAACCACCACCGCAACGCTGGCCCAGACCGGCAACCGCCGAGCCAGCCAGAACCCGATCAGCATCGCCAGCAGGTCCGCTGCCGAGTTGACCACACTATCACCGTAATAATCCAGCGCAATTGTGACCTCACGATAGCGCTCAATGATCGCCGGGGTGTTTTCGACCACTTCCCAAAGGGCTTCGATCAGCGTGGCAATCGCCAGCCGCCAGCCTATCGGCATGTGCCGGGCGAACAGCCACAAAAGGGCGTAAAAGATGATCCCATGCAGCAGATGCGACGGGGTATACCAATCAATCAAATGCTGCGAGCCTTCCGAGGTCATCAGCTCGAAATACCACAATTTGACCGTGCCGCATTCACAGATCGGAACCCGCCCCATCAGCAACAGCGCGACAATCATCGCAAGCGAAATTATGGCGGTCACAAGATAGGGCAGATTGCGCGTGGTGGTGTTCATGCGGCGCATAGAATCACAGCCGGGGTTTTCTGTCCAGCTAAGAATTCAGCCCCCGCCAAGGCGAGTTTTGCCCCTAACCCAGCAACCCGGCATGGGCCATGGCGGCGTCAATTTTGGCCTTGGTCGCATCGGTCAGCTCAACCAGCGGAGACCGCACTTCGGGGCTGCATTTGCCCAGTTTCGAGAGCGCATATTTCGCCCCCACCAGCCCCGGCTCGGTGAAAATCGCGATATGCAGCGGCATCAGCCGGTCTTGGATGTCCAGCGCTTTGGCGAAATCCCCAGCCAGCGTTGCCGCCTGCATCTGCGCACACAGGCGCGGGGCGACATTGGCCGTGACGGAAATACAACCAACCCCGCCTTGAGCGTTAAAACCATGCGCGGTTGCGTCCTCGCCGGAAATCTGGATGAATTCTTTGCCGCAGGTCAGACGCTGCTGACTGACGCGTGCCAGATCTCCGGTTGCGTCCTTGACGCCGATGATGCGGGGCAATTTAGCCAGTTCGCCCATCGTTTCCGGTGTCATATCCACCGCCGAGCGCCCGGGGATGTTGTAGATGAAAATCGGCAGATCACAGCCCTCATGCAGCGCGGTGAAATGCGCAATCAGCCCGGCCTGAGTGGGCTTGTTATAATAAGGCGTGACCACCAGCGCCGCATCGGCCCCGATCTTTTTGGCAAATGCCATGTAACGCGCGGATTCGGCGGTGTTGTTCGACCCCGCCCCGGCAATCACCGGCACCCGGCCCGCAGCGGCCTTGACCACGACCTCAATGGCATGTTCATGCTCTTCATGGCTGACGGTAGGGCTTTCGCCTGTGGTGCCCATCGGCACCAGACCATTGCTGCCCTCGGCGATCTGCCATTCGACAAGCTGTTTGAGCGCGTCAATATCCAGTGCGCCATTTTTGAATGGCGTGACCAATGCGGTAAATGAACCTTTGAACATGACACGTCTCCTTTTATATTGGTCGAGATGGTGCGATTCACCACCCCTTCCTGTGCAGCGGCAAACTAGCGCCAGTTGCGCGGAATGCCAAGCTGATGTGTTGCGCTTATTTGGTCGGCGTGATGCGACGATATAGGATCATAACAAACCAGAAGGTGAATTGAACCCAATGCGTGCCATATCCCTGCTATTTCCCCTGTTGCTCTGGGCCGGTTTGGCGGCGGGGCAAGAGCAACAGCCCCGCAATGCTCTGGCGGATGCATTTGCCGAAATCTCTAGGGGCAACTGGCAAAATGCCCTTCAGCTGGTTGAAACCGAAAACCAGGTAGCTAAGGACATTGTGCAATGGCACCGTTTGCGGGCCGGGGTCGGCAGTCTGGGCGAATATCACGCCTTTATAACGCGCAACCCCGATTGGCCCGGTCTGCCCCTGATGCACCGCAAGGGCGAAGCGAAAATTTCGGCAGACACCCCAACCGCAGATGTGATCGCTTATTTTGAAAACCAAAGACCTCGCACCGGCAACGGCGCGTTTTGGCTGGCCGCAGCCTATGCCGCGATGGGCAAAAACGGCGATGCGGCGGCCGAAATCGTTTTGGCGTGGCGCAGGCTTGGGCTGAGCCAGTCCGAATTTACCGCCTACAGCACAAAATACCCCGAGCTTCTGGCCCCGCACCACACCGCGCGGTTGGATATGCTGCTCTGGCGCGGTCGGTTCACCGATGCACAGCGGATGTTTGATCTGGTTGGGCCGGATTGGCAGGCACTGGCCGAGGCCCGGATTGCTCTGCGCCGCAGTGCGAAAAATGTCGACAGCCTGATTGCCGCTGTTCCCGAGCAACTGCAATCCGATCCCGGCCTTGCCTATGAGCGGTTCCTGTGGCGGCTGCGCAAAGGCCGCACCGAAAGCGCCATCGCGCTGTTGCTTGCGCAAAGCAAATCGGCCCAAACCCTGGGAGAACCGCTGCGTTGGGCTAATCAGCGCCGCGCTTTGGCACGTCAGATGATGCGCGCCGGGGATGGTGCCCTAGCCTATCGGATTGCCTCATCGCACCATCTTGGCGAAGGGTCCGATTATGCCGATCTTGAGTGGCTATCGGGCTATTTGGCACTGCGCTATCTGCAAGACCCAAAGGCCGCGCTGGCGCATTTCCATAGCTTTCGCGTTGCGGTGAAAACGCCCATCAGTCTGGGCCGCGCCGCCTATTGGGAGGGCCGTGCTTATGAGGCGATGAATGATACAGAGTCGGCACGCGCGTCCTATGCCTATGGGGCCGAGTATCAGACCAGCTTTTATGGCTTGCTGGCCGCCGAGCGGGCGGGCTTGCCGATGGATGCGGCCCTCACCGGGTCCGAGACTTTCCCAGATTGGCGCAAGGCCCGCTTCATGTCCTCAAGCGTTCTTTATGCGGCACTGATCCTGCACCAATCCGGGCAATCCGCCTTATCAAAACGGTTTTTCCTGCAAGTCGCCGAGACCCTGAACCGGGTCGAATTGGGGCAGCTGGCCGATCTGGCGTTTTTTCTGGACGAACCGCATCTGGCACTGATGATCGCCAAGCAAGGCGCCAAACGACAGCTGGTTCTGCATCGTGCCTACTACCCGCTGCATGATCTGGCCCGTGAAAAACTGCCGGTGCTGCCCGAACTGGCGCTGGCCATCGCCCGCCGCGAGAGCGAGTTTAACCCTCTGGTGCAAAGCGGCGTTGGCGCAAAAGGGCTGATGCAGCTGATGCCCAAAACCGCCAAGTCCGTGGCCGAGGATCTGGGGCTGGACTATGACAAGGCCCGTTTGCTGAGCGACTGGCACTATAATGCACAGCTGGGCAGCCGCTATCTGGCCGATCTGCGCAATGAATTTGGCCCGTCGCCGATTCTGATCTCGGTGGGTTACAATGCCGGCCCCAGCCGTGTGCGCTCGTGGGTCAGCCGGTTTGGAGACCCCAGATCAGCCGGGGTGGATGTGGTCGACTGGATCGAACACATCCCATTTCGCGAAACCCGCAATTATGTGATGCGGGTTTCGGAATCTCTGCCGATTTACCGGGCGCGTTTGTCGGGCAAGACTCCGCCACTGTCCTTGTCCAAAGAGCTGAGAACCGGGCATTAGCCCCAAAGGCAGGGGCGGGCGGGCCTAACCCACCTTTCTCAGATCCTTGATCAGCCTGTCGATATTGCCCCGGCGCTTATCCAGCATCGCTCCGATTTCGCTGCGTTCGGTCAGCAGCATGTTGATGCCTTCGATATACATATTGTAAAATAGCGGCTTGCCCGATTTATCAGACACGAAAAACGTCACATCAAACGGCGCCTGACCCCGCAAATGCGCCATCGCGCGCACTTCGACATGTTTTTTCACGGTCTTGGTGCGCTCGATTTCCAGACGCCCACCAATAAAGGTGCGAAACTGCTTGCCATATTTGCGGGCAATATAGCCCTGAAACGCCTTTTGAAAACCGCGCTTCTGCGCAGCGCTGGCGCGGCGACCATCCACGCCCAAAGCATAGCTGGCCAGATAGCGCACATCGGAATATCTGACAAAGATCTTTTCAAAATCAACGATCATCCGGGCTTCGGATTTGCCCGAAGCAATCACCCTGTTGATGTCATTGACCACATTCGTCACCAGACCGGCTGCGGCCTTATTGCTGACGGCCGCAGCGGGCTGGGCAAAACCACCCAGCGCCAGGGCAGAGACCAGCCCAAACGTCACATTGCGCCGGGTTGGCTTAGTCGGCGTAAAAATCTTCATAGGCGTCTTCTCCTTCTTCAGGGGATTCATCAAAGCTCAGCTCTTGTCCCAGCTGGAATCTGCGATGTTGCAAATAGATCAACCGGGCCTGAGCATAGCTGTCGGCACTTTCATACAAAACAGAGTTCACCGATTTGGCAAAATCGTGGCGATCTCCCAGCTTGGCAACCCCTTTGGCCGCCGGGACCATGTATTTCTCGGGTTTGGGGGCCAGAACCGACAGCGGGTTGGTAAACACATCGACCACCATACCGGCCACGTCACGCTCAGTCGAAGGGCCAATAAACGGCACCTCAACATAGTCACCCTCGCCAACACCCCAAACATGCAGGGTTTCGCCAAAATCGGTGCGCTTCTCGGGCAGACCCAGAGCGGTAGACGGGTCAAGCACCCCACCAATACCAACAGTTGAATTTATCAGAAACCGGGTCGAATTTTTCAGCGCCATGCCGATCTTGAGCTGCAAAATGTCATTCACCACCACGCTGGGCAGGTTCAGATTCGAGGCAAAATTGCCAATGCCCTGACGCACGGGTTTCGGCAGACCGCGACCATAAGCGCCGGCAACCCGCCGAATCAACACGCGATCCAGATCGCGGTTGAATTGATGGGTCTTGCGGTTAATCGCTTCGTTCGGGTCGTTAATGCCATGCGGCTCTGGGGCCGTGCAGGCCGCCAGCGCCACCAGCAAAACACCGGCCCATAACCGGGTAGAATTTAATTTTCGCAGTTTTCCCATAATAAATAATGGCATTCTGAACAGCTTCTTTTATAACTTCGATTTACATAATATCTGCGGCAAGAATGCCCAGCAGAAATCCGGAAATGGTAACAGCCTGTGACAGATTGGATACAAGAATTTAACACTTGCCCTGCTAAACAGCAAATGATTTGGCGTAGAAATGTAAAGGGGCAAGATGCAGCAGCATGATCGTAACGCGGGCCTGACCGAGCTGAGGGCAGCACGCCGCAAGAGCAGATCGTTGTTCTGGGCGGTGGGTTTGTTCAGCGTGTTCGTCAATGTGCTGATGCTGACCGGGCCGATTTATATGCTACAGATTTATGATCGGGTGCTGGGCAGCGGGTCTCAGGAAACGCTGCTGGCGTTGTCGGTTCTGGCGGCATTTTTGTTCCTGATGATGGGGCTGCTGGATTACGCCCGGGGCCGGGTTCTGGCCCGGATCGGCGCCCGGTTTCAGGACAGTCTGGATCACCGGGTATTTGCGGCGGTGCTGCGGGCCAATGTCACCGGGCAGGGCACACAGGAAACCAATAGCGGTTTGCGCGATCTGGAGGCGGTGCAGCGCTTGCTGACCTCGCCGGTTCTGACCGCGATTTTTGATATCCCCTGGACGCCGCTGTTTCTGGCCGGGATCTTTTTGTTCCACCCATGGCTGGGCATTCTGGCGCTCAGCGGCGGCGGGCTGTTGATTTTCATCACAATTCTGAACCAACGCATCACGCGAGAGCCGGTTTTACAGGCCAACAGCAACATCCACACCGCCAACCAGATGGCCGAGCATATGCGCAGGGAAAGCGAGCTGGTGCAGAGCCTGGGGATGCAGGGTGCAGCGTTCGGACGCTGGAATCTGGCGCGGGAACAGGCGCTGGCCGCTACGGTGCGGGCCTCGGATGCCACGGGCGGTTTTTCGGTGCTGACCAAAACGTTCCGGCTGTTCCTGCAATCTGCCATGCTGGGGCTGGGGGCGTATCTGGTGCTGCAAAACCAGCTGACGGCGGGGGCGATGATTGCGGGCTCGATCCTGATGGGCCGGGCTCTGGCCCCGATTGAGCAGGCGATCGGCCAATGGCAGCTGGTGCAGGCGGCGTCTAAAGGCTGGGATAATCTGGCGCATCTGCTGTCACAAATCCCGACCGAACCCGCCCGCACAGCTCTGCCGACCCCCAAGGCTCTGCTCACCGCGCAACAGGTGACGGTGGTCGCGCCGGGGCAGCAGCAAGCGGCGCTGAAATCGGTGAATTTTGTGCTGAAGCCGGGGCTGGCTCTGGGGGTGATCGGGCCTTCGGGGGCCGGGAAATCAACCTTGGCGCGGGCGATCACCGGGGTCTGGCGGCCTGTGGGCGGCAAGATCCGGTTGGATGGCGCGGCGTTGGATCAATATGACCCGGACATTCGCGGCCTGCATATCGGCTATCTGCCCCAGAGGGTGCAAGTGTTTGACGGCACCATCGCCGAAAACATCGCCCGCATGTCGCTGAGCCCGGACGATGCCGCAGTGATCAAGGCCGCCAAGCGGGCGGCGGCGCATAACATGATTCTGGCGTTCCCCGATGGCTATGACACCCGCGTCACTGCTAATGGTGGTCAGCTGTCGGGCGGGCAGCTGCAACGTATCGGTCTGGCCCGTGCGCTCTATAGTGATCCGGTGATTCTGGTGCTGGATGAGCCGAATTCGAACCTCGACAATGAGGGCTCACAAGCATTGAACGCGACGATTCGTCAGATGAAGGCCGATGGCAAATCGGTGATGATCATGGCCCACCGGCCGGCGGCCATTCAGGAATGCGACTTGCTGTTGATGCTGGAAAACGGCGCGGTAACGGCCTTTGGCCCGCGCGATGAAGTGCTGAAACGGGTGGTGAAAAACCACGCACAAATCCGCAGCAGCAAAACGGGCGGGGGTGTGACATGAGCCTGAACGCACAAAAGGGCTGGTCGGCGCGCCGGCCCCTGATTTTGGGGTTTTTATCGGTGATCCTGCTGGTCGGCGGCTTTGGCAGCTGGGCGGTGCTGGCCAATATCTCGGGCGCGGTGATTGCCGAAGGGCAGATCGAAGTCGATCAGAACCGCCAGATCGTGCAACATCCCGAAGGCGGGGTGATTGCTGAAATTCTGGTGCAGGAGGGCGATCAGGTCAATGCCGGCGATATGCTGCTGCGCCTTGACGCCAGCACGCTGCAGTCGGAACTAACCGTGGTGCAGAGCCAGATTTTCGAACTGATCGCCCGCCGTGGCCGGTTTGAGGCCGAGCGTGACGGGGCCAAGCACGTCACATTCGATCCCGAACTGACCGAGATGGCCACCCTTTCGGATGACGTCAACAGCCTGATGCAGGGGCAACAACGCCTGTTCGTTGCCCGGCGGAATACTCTGGATCAGGAGATTGCCCAGATGCGCAAGCGCAGTGGCCAGATTGCCGATCAGATCCGCGGCATCACCGCCCAGCAAACCGCGCTGACGGCGCAGCTTGAGCTGATTGAAAAAGAGCTGAGAGATCAGCAATCGCTGCTGGATCGCGGCTTGGCGCAGGCCACCCGGGTGCTGAGCCTGCAACGCGAGCAAGCCCGACTTGAGGGCACCATGGGCGAGCTGACCTCGACCAAGGCGCAGGCCCAAGGGCGCATCACCGAAATTGATATTGAAATTCTGAAATTCGAAACCCGCCGCCAGGAAGAAGCAATCAGCAATCTGCGCGATCTGCACTTCCGCGAGCTGGAGATGAAAGAAAAGCGCAGCGCCTTGCAGGAAAGGCTGTCGCGGCTGGAAATTCGCGCTCCGGTTTCGGGCGTGGTTTATGGCCAGCAGTTTTTCGCCCCCCGCGCGGTGATCAAAGCCGCCGAGCCGGTGCTGTTCCTGATCCCTCAGGACCGCCCGCTGGTGATCTCGGCCAAGGTGCATATCAACAACATTGATCAGGTCTTTGTCGGTCAGGATGTCACGCTGCGCTTTCCGGTTTTCGATTCCCGCAACACGCCCGAGCTAAAGGGCCGCGTGGTAAAAATGTCAGCCGATGCCTTTACCGATGAGCGCACACAGGCACGGTTTTACCGCTCGGAAATCGTGATGCTGGATGGCGAGCTGGCCAAACTGCCACCAAACGCCACCCTGATTCCGGGGATGCCGGTGCAGGCCTTTATCCGCACCAATGACCGCACCCCGCTGGCCTATCTGCTGAAACCGCTGACCGATTATTTCAGCAAAGCGTTTCGCGAGTGAAATTAGCGGTTTTCTTGGGCGTAAATCCCGGATAGCGTTGCCAAAAAACGATATCGCGTCATGCGAAAAACCTGAATCACTCAGACGCTGCCTGAAATCATAGAGTTCAACGCGCCTGAGTGATGCTCTATGTTTCAGGTATTTCGTCAAACGCCATAGACCGTCAAACGCCATAGACCACGGAGACAAAAATGAGCAACTCTTACGAAGCCCGCCTGCAAGAGCTGGGCATCACCCTGCCCGACGCCCCGGCCCCGGCGGCCAATTATGTGCCTTATGTGGTTTCCGGCGATCTGGTGTTTATCTCGGGCCAGATTTCCGCCGGCCCGGATGGGCTGATCACCGGCAAGCTGGGCGATGATATGGATGTCGAGGCTGGCATGGCTGCGGCCAAAGCCTGTGCCCTCGGTCTGGTGGCGCAGCTGAAAGCTGCTTGCGGAGGCGATCTGTCGCGGCTGGTGCGGGTGGTGAAACTGGGCGGGTTTGTAAATTCGACCAGCGACTTTACCCAGCAGCCTCAGGTGGTGAACGGAGCCTCGGATTTTCTGGTCGAGCTGTTTGGCGACGCCGGCCGCCACGCCCGCGCCGCCGTCAGCGCCCCGTCTTTGCCGCTGGGCGTTGCGGTTGAAATCGACGGTGTGTTTCAGATCAAATGACCCAACTGCCTGACGGTTTCTTAACCGATGCCTTTGCCCATCGTGGCTATCACGATGCTAAAAAAGGCTGCATTGAAAATTCGCGCGCCGCGTTTGCGGCGGCGGTCGAGGCTGGTTATGGCATCGAGATGGATTTGCAGCTGTCCTCGGACGGCCATGCCATGGTGTTCCACGATTACGAACTGTCGCGCCTGACCGACAAAAAAGGCGCGGCGCGCACCTTTTCCCATGCCGAGCTAACCCGGATCGGCCTGAAGGGCTGTGACGAAACCATCCCCGATCTGCCGGAGATCCTCAATCTGGTCGCCGGCCGGGTGCCGCTGTTGATCGAGCTGAAAGATCAGGATGGCGCGATGGGCGGCAATATCGGGACGCTCGAACAATCGGTGGCCGAGGCGCTGGCCCACTACACCGGCCCCGCCGCGGTGATGAGCTTCAACCCTCATTCCATCGCCAAAATGGCCGAGTTGTCGCCCCAAACTCCGCGCGGTCTGGTCACCTGTTATTTCCCGGCCGAGCATTGGCCCACCCTGAACAGCCAAACCCGCAGCCATTTGCGGACCATCCCCGATTACGAGCGGCTGAATGCCTGTTTCGTCAGCCACCGCCACGATGATCTGGACAACCCCCGCCTGACCGAACTGAAAGCCGCCGGAGCCAGCATCAACTGCTGGACCGTGCGCAGCGTTGAGCAGGAGGCTGAGGCCCGCAAAATCGCCGACACCGTCACCTTTGAAAACTACCCCGCCGAAATCCACAGCTGAGCCCGGCGGGGCCGATTTGCTTCAAACGGTCGCCCGGGTTACGGTGAAACCAAATCAGCCATCACGGATCTTGTCATGACCCACATCATTGCCATCGGTGCCGGACAAGCTGGCGCATCCCTCACCGCCAAGCTGCGCAGTCTGGGCTATGAGGGCCGCATCACCCTGATCGGTCAGGAAAGCGTGCCGCCTTATCAGCGCCCGCCCCTGTCCAAAGCGTATCTTTTGGGCGACATGGAGCGCAGCCGCCTGTTCTTGCGGCCCGAGCAATTCTATGAAAGCCAGCAGATTGAGCTGCGCCTCAACAGCACCGTCACCGCGATTGACCCGGCGGCGAAAACGGTTTGGCTGGGGGATGAGGCTCTGCCCTATGACAAGCTCGCCCTGACCACAGGCTCCACCCCGCACCACCTGCCCGCGCATATTGGCGGCGATCTGCAGGGGGTCTATGTGGTGCGCAGTCTGGCCGATATTGACAGCATGAAGGGCGAATTTCAGGCCGGGCGCAATGTGCTGATCGTGGGGGGCGGCTATATCGGGCTTGAGGCGGCGGCGGTTGCGGCCAAGCAGGGGTTGAATGTCACTCTGGTAGAGATGGCAGATCGTATTTTGCAACGGGTCGCGGCACCGCAGACTTCGGACTATTTCCGCGATCTGCACCGCCGCCACGGGGTGAACATCTTCGAAGGGGTCGGGCTGGAGCAGCTCTCGGGCGATGAGCGGGTGCGCAGCGCCAGGCTGAGCAACGGGCAGGACATCGCCGTGGATTTTGTCATTACCGGGATCGGGATTGCTCCGGCAACCGCTCTGGCCCAGGCGGCGGGGCTGGCGATTGAGGACGGCATCAAGACCGATGCGCAGGGTCAGACTTCAGATGCGCATATCTGGGCGGCGGGCGATTGCGCTTCGTTTCCGCATCAGGGCAAACGCATCCGGCTGGAAAGCGTGCCCAACGCAATTGATCAGGCCGAGCTGGTCGCCGAAAATATGCTGGGCGCGGGCAAGGATTATGTGGCCAAACCGTGGTTCTGGTCGGATCAGTATGATGTGAAACTGCAAATCGCCGGGCTGAACACCGACTATGACCGCGTGGTGGTGCGCCCCGGCGATGCCGCCAATGCCCGGTCGCATTGGTATTACGCCGGTGATCAGCTGCTGGCGGTGGATTCGATGAACGACCCCCGCGCTTATATGATCGGCAAACGGCTGATCGAGGCCGGGATATCGCCCGCGCCCGAAGCCATCGCCGCGCCGGACACCGATCTGAAATCCCTGCTTAAACCATGAGGATCATCGCCGGGCAGCATCGTGGAATCCGTCTGGCCTCGGTCGGTCGCGGGGACACCGCCGCGCATCTGCGCCCCACTTCGGACCGGGTGCGCGAGAGCCTGTTTTCGGTGCTGATGGGCGGCGCCTATGGCGATCCGATCAGCGGCACCCGGGTGCTGGACCTGTTTGCCGGCACCGGAGCGTTGGGGTTGGAGGCGCTCTCACGCGGGGCGCGGCATGTGACCTTTGTCGATGATGGCCGCAAGGCGCAGGGGCTGATCCGCCAGAACATCCGGCTGCTGCACCGTCAGGCCGACACGAAACTGATGGCGGTGAACGCGCTGCGCTTGCCGCCAAACCCGGACGCGCCTTATGATCTGATTTTTCTCGACCCGCCCTATGGCAAAAAACTGGGCCAAGCCGCCCTGAATACCGCCCGCAAAGGCGGTTGGCTGGCACCGGATGCGCTGATCATCTGGGAAGAGGACAGCCCTCAGCCCGCAGATGAAGGCTATGATTTGCACGACCAACGTCGCTATGGGGGCAGCTGGGTGTCGATTATGCAACGGGTTGATGCCGGGTAGACGCGGCGGGCCGCGTTATGGCCTCGCATGAAATACCCTGAAAAGGGGGTTAAAGGATCACCGGCACCCGGCAATACGCGATCAAATTGCCCTGCGCCCGGGTCCGCTATTGGTGCATCTCTTCATGCGTATCCACCGCCGCGCCGTCCCCGGCGGCTTTGTCAAACGCCGCCACCCATGCGCCTAAACTCGGAGCATCAGACTGGAACCTCTGGGCTTGCCGCAGCGCCGTGCGCAGGCCGGTACGGCCCAGACGGGTTGAGGGCTCGGCCACATGCTCCGGCCCGCGCCCTTCGGCCAGCGCGGTGTTCACAACGGCTTTGGCCGCGAGATATTCGGGGATGCCCCACCATGCCAGATAGCTCTGGAACTGCTCATAGGCAGCGCGGTTCGGCACCTTGTCGGCCCCCATCCGATCAATCACCGGGTTTTCCGGGTGCAGACTACAGCACGGCACCCAGCCCTTTGGGATCGGCGTATTGGCCGAATGCGTCCGACCAGAGCGCAGCAATTTCGGCAAAACATGGGTGTGCGGCCCCTCGGGCGATTTGCCACCGGTATCGGGGCCACCGATCATCTGATAGACTTCAACCCGCCCGACCCGGGTCAGAGCCACCCGCGCCGGATGCGCCTTGAGGATCGCGCCCATCGCAGGGTTGTCGATCTCAAACAGCGAGCGCCCGTTTTGCGCGTGCAGCAGGGCGCGCAATTCCGGGTCGGCGGTGCGGATGCAGAAATCCACCTGATGCTGGGCCAGCCCCATATCGAACAGCTCGGCGGCGCGGTCCTCGGGGCGGATCGCACCGCTGTCGGGGCCAAGCGCCGTCAGAACCGGGCGTTTATGCATCGCGGCCTCTTCTTTGGGCAGGCACAGCGAAATGCCCTGCGACCAGCGATGCGCTTTCGGGCTGAGCATCTCCCAGGCGACGGGCCGCACCCCCTCAAGCCGGTCGATCCGCACCCCGCCGCGTGTTGTAACCTGAGTCAGCGGCCCCGGCGGAGTAGGCATCGGATCACCGGCGACATGGTGAAATTCGGCAATCGCGCCGAAAGAGCCCATGTTCCAGCCGGTTTCAGGATCAGTGAGCGCCTGTTGCAGCAATGTTTCAAGGGGCATGTTTGGTATCCTTTCTCCAGTCGCGCGTGGCTTGGGCAACGGCATCATAGACGGCGCGGCCGATGGCTTCGGCCTGTGGGGTGTGCAAACCGGCATAACGCTCGGCCCCTTCGGGCGCGGCCAGAGCAATGCAGTCGGTGCCGGTGCCGGTGATTTGTCCGGTGGCGATGTGCGGGGCGTGGTCGATCAGGGCGGCGGTACGGGCCTGAGCAATGATGCTGATCCCTTCCAGCAGCGCCGATTGAGCCAGCGGCAGTGAACATTCCACCGCGATGTTGATCGTCCCCCAGGCGGCGGGATCGCGGGCCATGCGGGTGCCGATGCGCTCGCCATTGGACAGGCCCAGCGTGACGGCGGCATGGGCGTGGATCCCCTCGATTTCAGCGCGGTTCTGCACGAAACGGGCGATGTTGCACGAGGTCAGAAGACAGGGCACGCTGCCATCCCCGCGCCTGTCCAGTTCGTCTTGCAGCCATGCGACGACATCCAGATCAGGGGGCAGATCGGCGTTGCGCACCTCGCGCCAGAGCAAACGATCCGTGTGGGTGAACCCCGGCGCGTTCAGGGTCCAGCTCAGGACCAGCATGGGCCGGGTCAGCCGCATCTCAAGCCAAGGGCGGGTAAGGGTCAGGCGCGGGCTCATTCCAGCACGGTCAGCGGTTGAAAGATCGGGCCTTTGGTGCCGGTTTCAAAATGCGCGGTGATGCCGAAATGGGCGCTCAGATTGTCCGGCGACAACACCTCATCCGCCGGGCCATCGGCCATGATGCGCCCCTCGGACAGCAGGATCAGCCGCGAACAATGGCGCACCGCCAGACCCAGATCATGCAGCGACACCAGCACCGATTGCCCCCGCGCCGCAAGACTCTGAAAAATCTGCATCGTGGCGATCTGATGCGCCGGATCCAGCCCGGCGATAGGCTCATCCGCCACCACCAGCGGCGTTTCCTGCGCCAAGGTGCGGGCGATCAGCACCCGGGCCTGTTCGCCCCCCGATAGCTGCGTGACGGCGCGGCGACGCATTTCGGTCAGGGACATGTCGTTGAGGGCGCTTTCAATCGCAGCGCGGTCCTTAAGCCCCGGAGTCTGCCCCATCGCCAAATGCGGCAACCGCCCCAGTGCAACCACGGTCTCCACATCCACCGGCCAAGCCAGTTCACGCGCCTGCGGCAACCAGGCCACGGCCTTGGCGCGATCACGGGCGCTGAGCGCGACCAGGCTGCTGTGGCCTTCGCCGGGGATCAGGCCAAGAGCGGCGCGCATCAGGGTGGTTTTGCCCGCACCGTTTGGGCCGATCAGCCCGACCACCTCGCCGGTGTCAATCTTCATGCTGACATCATGCAGGATCGGGCGGTTGCCGCGGGTGACGCTCAGGGCTGAGGCGGTTAGCAGGGTCATGGACTCTGCCTCCGGGTTTTGTAGATCAGGTGCAAAAACAGCGGTGCGCCGATCAGCGCCGTGACCACGCCCAGTTTCAGGTCGCGGGCCGGCAGCACCACCCGCACCACGATATCGGCGGCCAGCAGCAGGATTGCGCCACCAAGGGCCGAGCTCCACAGCAACGCCGAGGGCCGCGCCCGCACCATTGGGCGCAGGATATGCGGCACCACCAGACCGATAAAGCCGATGGCTCCGGCCACCGCCGTTGACGCGCCCACGATCGAGGCCACCCCCAGCACCAGCATCAGCCGCAAGCGGGGCAGGCTGATGCCCATTGCTTCGGCGGCGTCCTCGCCCAATGTCAGGGCGTCCAGCCCACGACCCAGAGCCGCCAGCATCACCGCGCCCAGAGCGATGAAGGGCAGCGCCAGCCACAAATGATCCATCGAGCGATCCGCCAGCGAGCCCATCATCCAGAACACGATTTCATTGGCGGCAAACGGGTTGGGCGACAGGTTCAGCGCCAGTGCAGTCAGCGCCCCGGCCAGCGACGACACCGCAACGCCCGCCAGGATCAGCGTGATCGAAGACCCTCGCGGCCCGGCCAACAGCAGCACCAGAAACACTCCGATCAGCGCTCCGCCCAAAGCCGACAACGGCAGGCTGAGCGCAAATGCCGCCGCCAGCCCGGTCTGGATCGACAGCACCGCCCCGAAGGCGGCCGAGGCCGATACCCCGATCAACCCCGGATCGGCCAGCGGATTGCGCAAATAGCCCTGCATCGCCGCCCCCGACAGCCCCAGCCCGGCCCCCACCAGCGCCGCCAACAGCGCACGGGGCAGGCGGATTTCGCGCATCACCAGCGTCATTGGCGTGCCGGTGTCGTGAAACAGCGCGTTCAAGCTGTCGCGCATCGGCACCCCCGCCGGGCCGATCAGCAGTGAGGCCACCAGCAGGATCAGCAGCAATGTGGTGAGGAGGGCGGTCAGTCGGCTCATTGGGCTTCCTTTGGTTGATCATGCAGCGCCGCCAACCCCGAGATCGCCCGCAGCACATAAGGCGTGCCACACACCCAATCGCGGTCGGTGACGCTGCCCTGCATCCGGTTCGAGGCCAGCGCCTGCACCACCGGATGATCCAAAATCTCTTCTGAACGCGAGGCCGCCGGATAGCGCCGCCCCAAAATCAGCGCATCCGGGTCGGAAAGCGCCAGCAGTTCGAGCGGGAACACACCGCCCATCGGAAATCCGGCCTCGACCGCGGCGTTGCGAAACCCCGCCGCCGTCAGAATCTGGCCCCTGAGTGAGCGATCGCCCGAAGTATAACCATTCGCGGCATAGAGGGCGGCCAGCGGGTGCGTTTGCGGCACATTCTGCCGGATACGGGCCAGATCGGCGTCATATTGGGCGACCATCTCGGCGGCGGCCTCCTGCCGGTGCAAAATCTCGCCCATCTCAAGGATACGCGCGCGCACATCCTCCAGCGAATAGGCGGGCTCCATCACCGCCACCGGCAGGCCCAGACGGCGCAACATGGCGACCGTGGCGCGGGTCGAAAAACTGCCGGCGATCACCAGATCCGGTTCCAGCAGATAGATTTCTTCGGCCAGACCGTGATTGCGCTGATAGGCCTTCGCCTCATCCGCCATGGCCGAGCCCATCGGGTCAAATGCCAGATAAGACACCGACAGCAACTGCCCCGGCGCGGCCAGCAGCATCGCCAGCTGGTCGGTGCAAAGATTCATCGACACCACCCGCATCGGGGCGGTTTCGGTGGGCGCGCTGGTCTGCGCCCACCCGAAAACCGGGGCAACGGCCAACGCCGCCCCGGCCAGTGCATTGGTCACGCAACGGACCAGAGCCATGTCAGAACCGGGCTTCCAGCCCGACATAAGCCGTCATCGGACGTGTGGCATAGCCCCAGACATCGGTTGCATCGGTGTCAAACAGGTTCACAACCCGCCCGGTCAGCGTTACGCGGTCATTCAGCCGGTAACGGGCTGACAAGTCAACCGTGGTAAAAGAGGGCAGCTCCAGCGTTGGATAAGCCCCAAAGAACTGGGTATCGTAATTGCCCGACACATGCCGCAGATCGGCCGAAATCGAGCCCCGCCCTTTGAACGCATCCATGGTGGCCCCCAGCGACAGCTCGTGCCGTGGACGGCGGATTTCAACGCTGCCATCGGGGTTACGCGCTTCCAGATAGGTATAGCCCATCCGCACATCCAACCAATCATTCGCGGCCAGCTTACCGGTGATTTCGACGCCCTCGCGGGTGCTGTCTCCGGTCTGGTTGATATAGGTGAAGGTGCCCGGCCCGGTGGAAATCGAGGTGATCTCATCGGTCAGCTTTTCGTTGAAATAGGTCACATCCAGCGTGCCACGATCCCCAAGGATCGGGAACTCAAGCCCGATGTCATAGCTGCGGTTGCGCTCGGGCTCCAGATTGGGGTTGCCGGTATAGCCCCAGGCACTTGCATACAGCTCGAAATAGCTGGGGTTGACCGACCCCGTGCCAGCAGAAGCGTGCAGCCGTATCCCGTTGTCAAAGCGATAAGACGCGGCTGCATTCCAGACGGTGATGTCTTCGAAAACGTCATTGTCATCATAGCGCACGCCCAGCTGCACATTCAGCCGCTCGGCAAAAGTGCCGCGATATTCCAGCGCGTAAGAGGTGCTTTCGCGGTTATAGATCGGGTTCGAGCTGCTGGAATCTTCGGATGAATCGATCAGCAGGTTCAGCAGATGATCGGTGCCATCCACATCGCGCCCATCCATCGCCCAGCTCAACCGGTAGTTCAGCGCCCGGGTTTCGGTTTCGGTCGGAGCGCCGCCATTATAGGATTGCTCGTTATCGGTGACGTTATAGGCCAGCCGGTGCGACATGCGGCGATCCATCATGAAATATTCGGCATAGACCGAGGCCGTCATCTCGTCCCGTTCCGAGGTCTGGGTTGGGTCGTCCACCACATAGTCGCTTGGGACCAGCGCGGCCCAGCTGGTGCTGTCATAGTCATAGTCTTCGTTGGAACGGCGCAGGGTAAAGCCCAGCTTGAGGTCGTCATTGAGCGCATAATCGCCCGACAGAATCGCGGTGCTGCGGGTGATGCCATCGCGTTCGCCATCGCTGCCGGAATAATCATAGCCCCGATCATCCATATGCGACAGCGACAAGGACAGCCCGCCGCGATCATTACGCGACGACAAAAACGCGGTGGCCGTGGTGCCGCCGCCGGCCTCGATCGTGCCGCGGAGTTCACGGCCAGACGCACCGCGCTGGGTGATGATGTTAACCACACCAGAAGACGCATTCGAGCCATAATAGACCGATTGTGGCCCACGCAGAACCTCGATGCGCTCGATATTCGAAACCTCAAGGCCAGTCAGGATATATTCCCCATCGCCGCCAGCGGCGGGCACCCCGTCGATCAGGATCAGCGTGTGGTTGGCCTCGCCACCGCGAATGCGCACCTGGGTAAAGCTGCTGCCTGAGCCATTGACAGATACGCCTGGAACCGCCCGCAAGGCATCCTGAACCGTGGTCAGGCCGCGCTCTTGAATATCGCGGCGGGTGATGACGCTGGCAGAGCGGCCATAGCGTTCGGCCTCAACCGGCGACAGACCGCCGGAAAGGATGATGGTTCCCAGATCGGCGTAACCGGCGGGGGGGATTGCATCCTGCGCAAAGGCAGGAGCGCTCAGCACACAGACAAGCGCACTGGTGGATAGAATACGGGCATTCATGGGCCTCGTCCTCCTATTGGCACCGCGCAAGGGCTGCGCGGGCTATTTGGGATTGTCAAAACCAGATAGGCAGCCCATCCGGTCACGGCGAAATGCCACCACAACGGACAGACCGTAGCCTTGCGCGCGCCCCGCATGCAGGCTGGGTGAACGCTCTGGCAGGTCTCCTGACTTGCGGGTCGATGCGCGGCCGGGCCTTCCCGCGCCTTGGGCGCAGTGGATCTGTTCGGCGTTGCTCTCCGCTTACAGTTGCGGGGGCAGTCACGGAATTGCCTGAACGATCAGATCTGATCCGGTATAGCTGACGGGAGTAGATTTCGATCCCAAAATCCACGAAGCATCAGCGTCAAATCAGAGACCCATAGCCAAAAGGCACAATCAGAATTGTGTCGTTTGGCTATAGAGCGCACCGTATTCCCTATTCACCCACCGCGTAACCGGCAGGACCAAAGCCCGTTTGGTATAGGTTTGCCGCTGAGTCGTGTAAAGCCGGTCTGCAATGCGCCAAAGGCGATGAGTGGCCCAAAAAACACAGCCCGGCCCAACGGCCATTTGCACCGCAGCAGCCGGGCCGCCCGCCATCAGGTGTTGAACAAAAAGTGCATCACATCGCCGTCTTTGACCTCATAGGTCTTGCCTTCGATGCGCATTTTCCCAGCCTCTTTGGCCCCTTGTTCACCGTTATGGGCGATGAAATCATCATAGGCGATGGTCTCGGCCCGGATAAAGCCACGCTCAAAATCGCCATGGATCACCCCGGCGGCCTTGGGGGCCAGAGTGCCCTGTTTGATGGTCCAGGCGCGGGCCTCTTTGGGGCCGACGGTGAAATAAGTCTCAAGATGCAGCAGATCGTAACCGGCGCGGATCAGCCGATCCAGCCCGGCCTCTTGCAGGCCCATTTCGGACAAGAACATCTCGGCCTCTTCGGCGTCCAGCTGGCTGATTTCCTCTTCGATCTGGGCCGAGATCACCACATGCGCATTGCCCTCAGCCGCCGCCATTTCAGCCACTTTGGCCGAATGCGCGTTGCCGCTGGCCGAGGCATCCTCTTCGACATTGCACACATACAAAACCGGCTTGGTGGTCAGCAGTTGCAGCATTTTCCACGCCTTGGCATCCTCTTCGTCCACCTCGACACAACGGGCCGGCTTGCCATCCTCCAGCATCGCCAGCGCCGCCTTGAGCAAGCGTTCCTGCTGCACCGCCTCTTTGTCGCCGCCACGCACCTTGCGCACCAGCCCTTGCAGGCGCTTTTCGATGGATTCCATATCGGCCAGCATCAGCTCGGTTTCGATGGTCTGCGCATCCTCGACCGGATCAACCCGGCCCTCGACATGGGTCACATCGCCATCCTCGAAACAGCGCAGCACATGGGCGATGGCGTCAACCTCGCGGATATTGGCCAGAAACTGATTGCCCAGACCTTCGCCTTTGCTGGCCCCTTTGACCAGCCCGGCAATATCGACAAAGGTCATCCGGGTCGGGATGATCTGCTGCGATCCGGCAATCGCGGCCAGCTTGTCCAGCCGCTGATCGGGCACGCCGACTTCGCCGACATTGGGCTCGATCGTGCAAAACGGAAAATTCGCCGCCTGCGCCGCTGCGGTTTTGGTGAGCGCATTAAACAAAGTGGATTTCCCGACATTGGGCAACCCGACAATCCCCATTTTAAAGCCCATGGCCGTTCTCCTTACTTTGATTTCCCCATGCCCTAGGGTCAGCGCCGCCCAAGGTCAAGCGCACATGTCAGGCAGGCATTGATTTTTGACGCCAATTAACGCAAACCATGATGAACCAGCAAAAGGAGCCCCCATGACCCGGATCGAGCAAAAATTTGCCGCATTGCGCCGCGCCAATAAGAAAGCCTTTGTGTCTTATGTCATGGCCGGAGACCCGGATTTTGAGACTTCGCTGCAAATCGTCAAGGGTCTGCCCGGTGCCGGGGTTGATATCATTGAGCTGGGCCTGCCTTTTACCGACCCGATGGCCGATGGGCCGACGATCCAGATGGCGGGGCAGCGGGCTCTGGCTGCGGGGATGAGTTTGGAGCGCACGCTTGAGATGGCCCGCGCCTTTCGTAAGACCGACGATCAGACGCCGATTGTGTTGATGGGCTATTACAACCCGATTTATAATCGCGGGGTGGATCGGTTTCTGGAGGACGCCAAGGCGGCCGGGATTGATGGCATGATCGTGGTCGATCTGCCCCCGGAAGAGGATAGCGAGCTGTGCATTCCGGCGCAAAAGGCGGGGATGAATTTCATCCGTCTGGCCACCCCCACCACCGATGATCAGCGCTTGCCGAAAGTACTGCAGAATACTTCGGGGTTTTTGTATTATGTGTCGATCAACGGCATCACCGGCGCGGCCGAGGCCGAAGCCGCCGATGTCGGCCCTGAAGTCGCCCGCATCAAGGCCAAGACCGATATTCCGGTTGTGGTAGGCTTTGGCATCAACACCCCGGACAAGGCCGAGGCCGTGGCCAAGGTCGCCGATGGTGCGGTGGTGGGATCAGCCATTGTCAGCAGGATTGCGGCGGGCGAAAGTGTCGAACAAGTGCTGGCTTTCGTCAAATCTCTGGCGGACGGAGCGCATCGGGGATAGAGCCTAACGCCGCGTTCAGAGCCGCTCAGGGCCTTTGGGGGCAGCCGTAATCTGTTAACCGATTTTGCCGCGGGCCAGAATATCGGTGATCCGGGTGATGTCGGCCTCGGCCAGGTCGGAATAGATCGGCAGGCACAGGACACGTTTGGCGATCTGATGCGCCACCGGCAGATTGTCAGGATCGGATGAGGGCAAATTGCGATACATCGGGAAATCGGAAATCAACGGGTAAAAATACCGCCGGGGCAGGATGTTATCCTGACGCAGCGCATCATAAAGTTCATCCCGGGTCAGCGGATAATCATCCTCGACCATGATCGGGAAATACGCATAGCTCGAGACCCTCTGATGCAACCTCGGCAGCACCCTCAGCCCGTCAATACCGGCCAGAGCCGCCCGATAAGCCGCATCCACGCGCCGGCGCCCGGCAATCGCCTGATCAATATAGTTAAGCTGCACCAGACCCATCGCGGCGCAGACTTCGCTCATCTTGCCATTGCTGCCGGCGGTAATCACGGTCAGCTCGTCCTGGATGCCGAAATTTTTCAGATCATCAATGCGCTTTTTCATCTCCGGGCTCTGGCAGATCAGCGCACCGCCCTCAAAGGTATTGAACACTTTGGTAGCATGGAAACTGACCGCCGACAGATCTCCGCGCGCCAGAATGCTGCCCCGGTCATCCTGCACCCCAAACGCATGGGCCGCGTCATAAATCACCCGCAGATTGTGCCGTGCCGCGATGGCTTCGATTGCGTCCATGGCGCAGGGATTGCCATAGCAATGCACCGGCAGAATGGCGCAGGTTTTATCGGTGATGGCGGCTTCGATCTTGTCCGGGTCCAGATTCAGCGTTTCCGGGTCAATGTCGACGAAAACCGGGACGTTGTTGCTCCAGATCAGCACATTGGCCGAAGCCACGAAGGAAAAGGGCGTGGTGATGACTTCGCCATGCAGCCGCAGCGCCTGAAAAGCGGTAATCAGGGCGGTGGTGCAGTTGTTGAACAACGACAGATGCGGCACGCCCAGATAATCGGCCAGCCGTTCTTCCAACAACTGGTGCTGCGGGCCGCCATTGGTCAGCATCCCGCTGTCCCAGATTTGTTGCAGATGCCCGATATAGTCCTGCAAGGGGGGCAGATAGGGCTTGGTCACATAGATTTTGTCGCTCATCAACGGCCCTCGGCCAGCGCCAGCAGGTAACGCCCATAGGTATTCTTTTGCATCTTGCGCCCTTGCTCCAGCAGGGTTTCGCGGCTGATCCAGCCGCGGGAATAGGCGATTTCCTCAAGGCAGGCCACCTGATAGCCCTGCCGCGACTGCACCGTTTCCACAAAGGTCGAGGCATCCAGCAACGATTCATGCGTGCCGGTGTCGAGCCAGGCAAAGCCCCGGCCCAGCAATTCTACAAACAGGCTGCCATCCTCCAGATAGAGCTGGTTCAGATCGGTGATCTCCAGCTCCCCCCGGGCCGAGGGCCGGACCTGTTTGGCAAACTCAACCACCCGATGATCGTAGAAATACAGCCCGGTGACGGCGTAATGCGATTTCGGCTGGCTGGGTTTTTCCTCGATCGACAGCACTTTGTGGTTGTCGTCAAATTCAACCACGCCAAAGCGTTCCGGGTCATGCACCGGATAGGCAAACACGGTGGCCCCGTTATCCGAACTCGCGGCCCGGTGCAGGATCGCGGAAAACGTCGCCCCGTAAAAGATGTTGTCGCCCAGCACCAGACAGACATTGTCATTGCCGATGAACTCTTCGCCGATCACAAAGGCCTGTGCCAGACCATCGGGGCTGGGCTGCACCGCATATTGCAACCGCACCCCAAAGGACGCGCCATCGCCCAGCAGGCGGCGGAACTGATCCTGATCTTCGGGCGTGGTGATGATCAGAATATCGCGGATGCCGGCCAGCATCAGCACCGAGAGCGGGTAATAGATCATCGGCTTGTTATAAACCGGCAGCAGCTGTTTTGAAACGGCCAGCGTCACCGGATGCAACCGGGTGCCCGAGCCCCCGGCCAGAATAATCCCTTTGCGTGTTACAGTGTCTGTCATATTTTCATCCGTGATCAAATTTATTCATAAACAACACCCGCCCACAAGGCCAGCGCGGGGTATGATCCTGTGGTCACTATATAACGGGTGCCATGTCTTCGCCAGCCTAACAGCCTGATTGGAAACGGGTTGAGCGACTCATCCGCTCCGGCCTTTTGCACAGCGCAAATGCCTGTCTGTGTCGCAGGCTTGCGGTATTGACCTTGGCCAGCTAGATTGCCACACAATATAGGCAGGTTTGTGCGCGGGGGTCGTTTTGGGAATTGGTTTTTTAGCATTACTGCTGCTCATTTACTTATTTTTCAGTCACTTGAAGTTGAAAAAACAGGTCACAGAGTTACGAACCCTGTTGAAGCAGTTGCAACCCCAAGACACCGTTGACGCGCCTGATGCCCAACCCGAAATGCCGCTGCCCGCTCCTGTAGTCGCCCCTCAGGCGGAACGCTCCGAGCCTGAGCCCGACATCATCACCGAGCCAACGATTGTTCCCCTCGAAACGCCCAAGCTGGACGTGGTGGCGGACGAACCCGACCATACCCCCGAGACCCCGCCCGCCGCTTTTGTGTTTACCACGGAAAAAGCCAGCGCCTTAAGCGCATGGCTCAAGCAAAATTGGTTTTACGCCATTGCCGCAGTGTCCTTGGCGCTGGCCGGGGTGTTTTTCGTGCAATATGGCATCGAAAACGGCTATCTGACGCCAATCTGGCGTGTGATGGGGGCTTTGGCGCTGGGGGCTGCTCTGATCGTGGCCGGCGAATGGATCCGACGCCGCAGCGGGGATGAGGCCGACAGCCACACCGCCTATCTGCCCTCGGTGTTTTCCGGGGCTGGGTTGGTGGCGCTGTTTGCCGGAGTTCTGGCCGCACGGCAGCTTTACGGGCTGATCGGGCCGGAAATGGCGCTGCTCGGGCTGATCGCCGTTTCAGCGCTGGCCGTTACGTTGGGCTGGTTTTATGGCCCGTTGCTGGCGATGGTCGGGATTATCGGTGCCACGGCGGCTCCGTTTTTGGTGGGGGGCAGCAGCGAAAATGGCTGGCTGTTCTACTACTATTTCGCGCTGATCATATTGGTGGCAATGCTGGTCGACGCGATCAAGCGCTGGGCCTGGGTTTCAACTATGGGCCTGATTTTCGGCTTTGGCGCGGCATGGCTGATCTTTGCCGCCGGCGCGGGCGGGCCGGGCTTTTTGGCCTTTGCGCTGATCACCGCAATCGTGTCGGCCATGGTGCCGCCCCTGCAATTCTGGCCGCAACATCAGGGCGAAACCGTGCTGTCTTCGCTCTATCGCAGAGCCACGCGCAAACCGGACTGGCCACAATTCCCCACCCGGATTGCTTCGGGCGGCTTTGTCGCGGCGGTCATCGCGGCAGTGCTGGTCAGCCTGCACGCCTCCAGCAGCGCCGAAGTCTGGCTGGCGCTTCTGGCTCTGGCCGCATTACTGGCAATGTCGCTGATCTGGTTCATGCACGCTCCGGCCCTGCGCAGCACGGTGATCGCGCCGATGCTGGGCTTTTTGTTTGTGCTGTTTTCGCAGGGCGAAGGCATCGGCGGCCTCTATCTGGAATTCGCCGCCGGGCGCAGCCGGCCACCCGAAACTTCGCCGCCATGGGATGTGACGCTGATCGTCGGGCTGGGGTTGTTGGGCACCGCGCTGAGCTTTTGGCGCAGCTTGCGCGAAAGCGAATACCGGCTGGCGTGGGTCGCCTTGTCAGCGCTGTTTGCCCCGCTTGTGGTGACGGCTCTGGAAATCTGGTGGCTGCCGGTTTGGGTTCTGGGACAGGCGCTCTGGGCTTGGCACGCCATGGCGGTGGCGATTTTGTTGACGGCATTCGCCCTCTATGACGCACGGCTGCACCCGCAAGAGCGCCGCCCCATCGCCATTCTGGCCTTGGGCGCGATGACCATGATCAGCTTTGCCCTGATGGTGATGCTGTCCAGCGTGGCCCTGACAGTGGCGCTGGCGGTGATGGTGCTGCTGGCAGCGGTAATCGACCGCAAGCTGGATTTGCCATTACTGTCGGTCTTTGTGCAAATCGGAGGCGTGGTGGTCGGCTATCGCCTGCTGGTCGACCCCGGAGTTTTCTGGGGATACCAAGCGGCATTTTGGGAATTCGCGCTGGGATATGCCGGGGTAGTCGCGCTGTTTGCCGCCGCATGGCTGGTCTTGCAACAGCGTCAACGCATCGCGGCCATTGTGGTGATGGAGTCCGCCGTCTGGACCATTGCCGGGCTGTTCTTGTCGATCTGGCTGGCCCGCCTGTTCGAAGGCACCCGCGGCGCCAGCATTCCGGTGGCCTTGTTCGCGCTGGTCTGGCTGATCTCAGCCGCCAATCAGCTGTATCGGATGCAGCTGGGCGGGATCATCGGCTGGGTGCGGCTGGTGCTGGCCTGTCTGTTCGGGCTGCTCGGGGTGGTGGCGCTGGGGATGCTTCTGACTTTTGGCAACCCGCTTACGAACAATCACGAGCTGGTGCGTGGGCCGATGCTGTTTGACAGCCTGATGATCGCCTATCTGCTGCCCGGTTTGCTGTTTGGCGTGGTGGCCTGGCGCTTTACCCATCTCGGCCGGAAGCTGCGCGCCACCTTTGGGGTGGTTTGCGCCATGCTGAGCGCACTTTACGTCGGGCTTGAAATCCGCCGGTTCTGGCAGGGCGACATGCTAGCCAATCCCGGCACCACCGATGGCGAGCTTTACAGCTATACCATTGCCATGCTGCTGGTGTCGGTGGTGCTGCTGGGGATTGCTTTTGCCAAACGCTCGGTTTTGGTGCGGCGTCTGGCAATGATCGGCATCGGGCTGACAGTGGCCAAAGTGTTCCTGATCGACATGTCCGGGCTGGCGGGGCTGATCCGGGTGGCCTCTTTCCTTGGGCTGGGCTTGTCTCTGGCCGGGTTGGCTTGGGTCAATCAGCGCATGACGGCGCAATGGGGGGATGGGCCGGAGGAGCCCGCACCGGATGAAACTGCGCCCGATGAAACCGGGCCACAAGACGATGGGGCCGGAGAAGCCGAGCCCGAAAAACCCGATGAGGACGCGCCAGACGAACCGGTTGATGACGCCGACGAAGCACAGCGCAAAGCCGAGATCGCCCAGCGCAGAAAAGAGCGCCGTGCCCGGCGTAAAAGACGCCAGCAAAGGCGGCTGGAACGCCAGAAAAAGGCTGAAAAGCAGGCGAGGCAGAAAAACGACCCGGATTCAGCTTAGATCAGGAACCGCGCCTTCGGGTTGGTTGATGTCTTTGACCCCCATCCGCAGCCCGCGCCCCATGCGATGGGCCAGCGCCGACCACTGCGCCGCGGGTTCGGCAGGCAGAACCTGAGCAAGAGCACGGTCAAACAGCGCCAGCCAAATGTCAAAGTGGTGTGCGTAAATGTCACCCGCCCGGGTGTGCGCTGTCATCGGATTGCCACTATATTCGCCTTCGTGCAGAATGCCACGGTGCCAGAACCGGCTGATTTTGGCGATGTGATGATCCCACGATTCGGCATCGGTGCCGATATGGCGCTCAAAAATCGGGCCAAGGGTCTGGTCGTGGCGCACCGAGGCATAAAACACCTGCATAACCTGATCAATTTGCGCACTTGTCACCGGAAATCTAGGGGGAAGATCTGCCATGTCATACTGTCTTTTTGTTATTCTGGATGCTGGCTAAAGCGTTTGGGTCGCAAAGAAAAGCGACCCAATGTCGCATGGCTCTGTCTTTTATCTGCTCTTGCACCTAAATGTGCTTGCGGCTCGCGCCCCAGTCGCTTTAGTCAAAGCCGGGCTTGGGTCTGCATAGCAAGCTTATAGAACAAACAAAAGCAAAGGATGCTCTTATGGATTGGAAAACACATATGAACGACACCAGCGGCCAGCTGCGCCGCCTCAACAAGGCCATTCCTGACACCATTGCGGATCGTTGCACCGATTGCATCGGCTTTCACGTTCAGGCGCTGGCCAAAGCAGGCGGCACCCGCGAGGAAATGGCCGATGTGGTGGCCATGGCTATCCAGATGGGCGGCGGGCCGTCCCTGATGTATGGTGCCAAGGCGATTGATGCATGGGATCAGCTGGTCGGCGAATCCTGACCTAAAAGGCTGCCCATGCCTGATCGTCATCTGTGCCCAATCATTGATAGGGCGCTGGATCAGCAGGCAGCCACCCTGGCGCGGGGTGACGGCCAACAGCCTGACGGCTGGTGGCCTGATCGCCGGGCCGGGTGCAGCGCTTTGTGTTGCGCTGGGGTGGCTCTAAGGGGCTGTCACCTTGGCTCTGGCATCGCGCATCCTGAGCGCACGCCCACCCCCCGCTTGACCCGTAAGCCACGCCGATCGACACAAAGGGCTCTTGCCGTGAGGCAGCACGGATACTGCGCTGATCTTGGGGGCAAAACCCACTCCGGTCAGCTATACAGCCTCAGCCCTTTCACATCTGCCCCGATATTGGTTAACCTGTCAGCCATGAACAATGATTTGCCATATGCCCCCCCGGGCCAGCGCATCGGCCTGTTGGGAGGGTCATTCGATCCACCGCATTTGGGGCATCTGCATATCTCGAAGGTGGCGCTCAAACGATTTGGGTTGCATCAGGTCTGGTGGCTGGTGTCGCCGGGCAATCCGCTCAAACCAAACCCGCCTGCTCCGATGCACCAACGCTTGCAGGCTTGTCGAGACATCGCAGCGCATCCGCGTATCAGGGTGACAGATTTCGAAGCCCGTATCGGCACCCGCTACACGGCTGAAACTCTGCGAGCCTTGCTAAAGCGGCGCTTGGGTGTGAAATTTGTCTGGCTGATGGGGGCGGATAATCTGACGCAATTTGACCACTGGCAGGATTGGCGCTGGATCATGGATCATGTCGCGGTCGGGATCATCGCCCGCCCCAATGACCGGATGCGCGCCCGCACCAGCAAAGCGGCGAAAATCTATCGACAGCACAAATTGCCAGGCTCTGAGTCCACCCACTTGCCCACCGCCCCTCTGCCGGCCTGGAGTTTTGTCAATGCGCCAATGCTGGATATTTCCTCAACCACGATCCGCGCACGCAGCGGCTGGGCGGGCGAGGCAGTTGCGCAATCCTGCAACAAATGAACCGGTAAGGCTGGGTCAATAAGGCTCTAATCCAGCCTATTCCGGGCAGGGTTTGGCGAAAACATTTTCCGCAAATTTGGGAGCGTCGCGCGGCTCACTGCTGCACAATGCTTCAAACCCATCGGGCGACAGGTCAATCCGCCGCAAATGGGTCAACAGCGCCGCCCATTTGTCAGGGTCATAGCTTTTGACGATCTCAGCCGCGCCAGAGCCGTGGGGCAAAGTGGTTTTGGAAACAGCTTCAATATAGTCAGACATTTCATACTTAGTCCTCTCCAGCCCCCATGCTGCGGTGTTCAAGATACAAAAATGCCTGCCATGGGGGCACGGGCTAGCCCTCTGTGTCAAAAGGGCTGTTGGGGTGTGTGATGTCTTCAAACTCCGAACGCAACGCGTCCGGGAGCTCTCCATTTTTTATCTCCCAACTGCGTTTCATGCCTCACCTTTTTCGCTTAATAGACCCTAACACGCGCAGAAACACCGAACAAGACCGGCCCACTGCATTCCATAACGCCACCCGGCTGAGAACCGCCGCCCCCAATATTCCTGCTGACAAGGGTTTGCCCCACCGCTATGATGGCGCGTCAATTTAAGGAGATCACATGATGCGTATCAGTTCCATTGCACTCACCCTGCTTGCCAGCGCCACGGCGGCCAGCGCGGATGTCAGCCTGTCTATCCCTCTGGCAGCCGATGCCACAAGCAGCGTCACATCCGAGATTTATTCCTGTGACGGGGCTGAGCCCTTTGTTGTTCAATACATCAATTCCGGCCCCAACACGCTGGCCATTGTGCCTATCAAGGGCGAGATGCGTATTTTCGTGAATGTTGTCTCGGCCTCGGGTGCGAAATATGCTTCGGGGGAATATGTGTGGTGGACCAAGGGCAAAACCGCCATGTTAGAGAATGAAATGGACAAAGACAGCCACCAAAACTGCGTGTCTGAATAAGCGTTCTTGCAGGCGGATGAAGCCCGTTTACACAGCAAAAGAGAAACCTATGCCAATCCGCTTCCCCCGCCCGCGCGACAATGAACCATTCGCTTGGGGCCTGACCGGCCCCGAGCCAACCGAGATCTGGGAGCGCTTCTCGCCCGCCTATGAGGCGCAGTTGGAGCGCTTGGTGAACACCCTTCAGGCGCTGGGCTTTGATCCCGAGATTGGCGGAGCTGGCTCAGAAGACGGTGAATATGTCCGGGCGGAATACCGCCAGAACCGGCGCGTTGTGTTTTTTTATCACCTCGAAGACCCGGCCGGGGCGCGGTTTATCTCTTCGCTTCGGGGCGATGCGTTACAAAGCTGGGTTATTCAGGAATATCTGGGCTCTTAGAGGCACAAGGGCCAATCACCGCCCCGCTTTTTCCTCAATCCCCGACACACCTTCACGGCGCTCCAGCTCGGCCAGTACATCGGCCAGCGTGACATTGCGAGCAGCTAGCATTACCAGCAGGTGATAAAGCACATCCGCAGCCTCAGAGGTCAGCCGCGCAGGGTCGTTTTTGACGGCTTCGATGATCGCCTCCACCGCCTCTTCCCCGAATTTTTCGGCGCATTTTTCCGGCCCCTTCGCCAGCAATTTCGCTGTCCAGGAACTATCAGGATCAGCCCCCTTGCGGGCCTCGATCGTGGCGAAAAGCCGTTCTAGCGTGTTCATGTCAACCTCATCGGGATACCGGCATCCGCCATGTGCTGTTTGGCCTGCCCAATCGTGTAAGTGCCAAAGTGAAAGATCGAAGCCGCCAGCACCGCCGAAGCACCGCCCTCGGTGACGCCCTCCACCAAATGATCCAGATCGCCCACCCCGCCCGAGGCAATCACCGGCACCGGCACCGCGTCTGAAATCGCCCGGGTCAGAGGCAGATTGAACCCCTGCTTGGTGCCGTCGCGGTCCATGCTGGTCAGCAGGATTTCACCCGCACCTTTCGAGACCACCAACTTGGCAAATTCCACCGCATCAATGCCGGTGGCGCGCCGCCCGCCATGGGTGAAAATCTGCCATTTGCCCGGCGCAACGGTTTTGGCATCAATCGCCACCACAATGCACTGGCTGCCGAAATGGTTGGCGGCATCGGCAATCACATCCGGGTTGGCCACGGCGGCCGAGTTGAACGAAACCTTGTCCGCCCCTGCCAGCAGCAGATTGCGCACATCATCCGAATTGCGCACCCCGCCGCCGATGGTCAGCGGCATAAAGCATTGTTCCGCCGTGCGGGTGGCCAGATCAAACATGGTGCCGCGGTTTTCCTCGGTGGCCATGATGTCGAGGAAACACAGCTCATCCGCGCCGGCGGCATCATAGGCCTTGGCCGCATCCACCGGGTCTCCGGCATCAATCAGATCAACGAAATTCACGCCTTTGACAACGCGGCCCTCGGCCACATCAAGGCAGGGGATAATTCGGGTTTTGAGCATGGTTTGGCCCTGTTTTAACGAATGGTGGAACTCTAGGCGCAATGCAGCGCAGATGCTAGCGCCAGCTCAGCCCTTTAGCCAGCCTTCGACCTGTTTGGCGCTGGGCACGCTGCCACTATGCACCACCGTTTCATTCAGCACCACGCCGGGGGTCGACATCACGCCATAGCCCATGATCTCGGCCATATCGGTGACCTTTTCCACCTTAACGCTCAGCCCCAATGCGTCAGCCTTTTGCTGGATCATCTCAGCCGTCACATTGCATTTCTTGCAACCCGAGCCCAGAACCTTGAATGTTTGCATGGTTTTCTTTCCTTCAGATAAGCAGGGCGTTGAACAGATAGCCAACCCCGATGAATGCAATAAACAGGATTGCGACAAAGGTGGCAATCAGCTGCGGTTTCAGAACTTTGCGCAGGATGATCATTTCGGGCAGGGAAATGGCGGCGACCGACATCATCAGCGCCAAAACGGTGCCAATCGGCACGCCTTTGGCCAGCAGCGCTTCGACAATCGGGATCACGCCGGTGGCGTTGGAATAAAGCGGAATGCCCACCAGAACCGCCGCCGGCACCGCCAGCAGATTGTCGGCCGAGGCATATTGGATGAAAAATTCCTGCGGCACGAACCCATGCAGACCGGCCCCGATGCCAACGCCGATCAGCACATAGAGCCAGATGCGGGTCACGATGGTTTTGACCTCGCCCCAGGCAAAGCGCAGCCGGTCCTGCAGCCCATTCAGCGCCGCCGGGCCCGGAGCCTCGCCCATTCGGATCTGCCAGACATAGCCCTCAACCCATTTTTCCAGCTTCAGAAACTCGATCACCAGCCCGCCGATCACCCCCACCGTCAGCCCGGTTATCAGGTAGAGCAACGCCACTTCCCAGCCCAGAGCCGCCGTCAGCACCACCAGAGCGACTTCGTTGATCATGGGCGAAGCGATCAGAAACGCCATGGTCACGCCCAGCGGGATGCCGGCTTCGAGAAAGCCGATGAACAGCGGCACCGAAGAGCATGAACAAAACGGAGTCACTGCCCCCAGACTGACCGCCAGCGGATAAGACACGAACCGTGATTTGCCGGCGACCACTTTGCGCACCTGTTCCGGGGTCAGCATCGAGCGGAAAAAGCCGATGATGAAAATCACCAGCACCAGCAGGAAAAAGATTTTGCTGACATCCATGACAAAGAAATGCACCGCATCGGCCAGCCGGGTTTCTGCCGTCAGCCGCAGCAGATCATAGGTGACGATATCGCCCAGCATGTGGAATGGATCAGGCATTCAGCGTGCTTTCCCGTGGGTTATAAGGTGCTCAGCCGCGCATCAGGGCCAGCGCGGCCTTCAGATCAATCGCCCCGTCATAAAGCGCCCGCCCGGAAATCGCCCCGTTCAGATCGGCTCCGCAATCCTTGAGTGCCTGCAAATCCGCCATCGAACTGACCCCGCCCGAAGCAATCACCGGAATACGCACAGCCCGGGCCAGCGCGGCGGTGGCCTCGACATTCGGCCCTTGCATGGCACCGTCACGATTGATGTCGGTATAGATGATGGCGGCGACCCCGGCATCCTCAAAGGATTTGGCCAGATCGGTGACGTTGAGATCGGTTTCCTCGGCCCAGCCGCGGGTGGCGACCATGCCGTTGCGGGCGTCCAGACCGATGGCGATCTTTCCGGGGAACTCTTTGGCCGCCTGATGCACCAGATCGGGGTTTTCCACCGCAACCGTGCCCAAAATCACCCGGGCGATGCCTTTTTCCACCCAGCGGGCGATCGTCGCCATATCGCGAATGCCACCGCCCAGCTGAGCAGGCACTTTGGTGGCGGCCAGAATCGCCTCGACGGCAGCGCCATTCACGGGCTCTCCGGCAAAGGCGCCGTTCAGGTCCACCAGATGCAACCATTCGCAACCAGCATCCACAAAGCTTTTGGCCTGCGCCGCGGGACTGTCGTTGAAAACCGTGGTCTGGTTCATGTCGCCTCGGATCAGGCGCACGGCTTGGCCGTCTTTCAGGTCGATTGCGGGGTATAGGATCATGGGAGGAGCCTTGTTTTTTCGTGTGGTTGCCGAATGTTTCGCACGAAGCCCGCCTGAATGCAAAGCCATCTGCGCGCCCGCCCGGCATTTATCGGCAGGCTTTGGAAATTTGCACAGCAGCGCGGCCAAATGTGCAACACTGTGCGATGACAAACGTATCGGGTTTGGCCTATAGTGCTGCAAATTCAGGAAACGCGATCAAACAGACAGGACTATGGCGATGCGACCAGTTGTTGGAATCATTGGGAACCAATATTTGATAGACGGCGATTATCCGGCCTTTGCTGCCGGCGAGATGAATATCGAGGCCATCAGCAAGGTTGCCGACTGTCTGCCCCTGACCATCGCCGCCAGCCCGCGCTATACTTCGGTGGCCGAGCTTCTGGAGGCCTGCGATGGTTTTCTGTTCACCGGCGGCCGGCCCAATGTCCACCCTTCGGAATATGGCGAGGCCGAGACCCCCGCCCATGGGGCTTTTGACCGCTGCCGGGATGAGATCACCCTGCCGTTGATCCGCGCCTGTGTTGAGATGGGCAAGCCGTTCTTTGCGATTTGCCGCGGCTTTCAGGAGGTCAATGTGGCGATGGGTGGCACGCTCTACCCCGAGATCCGCGAGCTTGAGGGCCGGATGAACCACCGTATGCCGCCTGATGGCACGCTGGAAGAAAAATTCGCCCTGCGCCATTGCGTGCATTTTCAGGAGGGAGGCAAGTTTCATCAGGTGGTTGGTGCGCAAGAGGTGATGACCAACACATTGCACGGCCAGGGCATCAAACAGGCCGGGGAGCGTATCGTGGTAGATGGGATTGCCGATGACGGCACGCCCGAGGCGCTCTATGTCAAGGACGCCCCCGGTTTCACGATGGCCGTGCAATGGCACCCGGAATATCAGGCGGGCAGTGATCCGGTATCACGCCCACTGTTTGAAAGCTTTGGTGATGCCGTGCGTCAATGGGTGGCCAAGGGGTAGGTAAGGGCCGTCAGACTGCATGGCCGGGCTGCGCCTGTTCAGGCAGCGCAACCCCGCATATGCGGTATTCAGACAAGGTTTCGAGGGGGTCTTGTCCCCGTCTTATTCATCCATTTTCAAAGCACTGATAAACGCGCTCTGCGGAATCTCCACCTTGCCGAACTGGCGCATTTTCTTTTTGCCCTTTTTCTGCTTTTCCAGCAGCTTTTTCTTGCGCGAGGCATCGCCGCCATAGCATTTCGCGGTCACATCCTTGCGCATCGCCGACAGGGTTTCACGGGCAATCACCCGCCCGCCAATCGCCGCCTGAATCGGGATCTTGAACATATGCCGGGGGATCAGATCCTTAAGCTTTTCCACCATCGCCCGGCCACGGGCTTCGGCCCGGTCCTGATGCACCATGGTAGATAACGCATCCACGGGCTCTTCATTGACCAGAATCGACATCTTGACCAACCGATCCTCGCGATAGCCCTCAAGGCTGTAATCAAACGAAGCATAACCCTTGGTAACCGATTTCAGCCGGTCGTAAAAATCAAACACCACCTCGTTCAGCGGCAGATCATACACCACCATGGCGCGGCTGCCGGCATAGGTCAGGTCCAGCTGCAAACCGCGCCGGTCATGGCACAGTTTCAGCACATCGCCCAGATATTCATCGGGCACCAAAATGGTGGCCTTGATGCGGGGCTCTTCCAGATGGTCGACCAGCGACATATCCGGCATGTCCGCGGGGTTGTGTAGCTCGATCATGCTGCCGTCGCGCAGATAGACATGGTAAATCACGCTGGGCGCGGTGGTGATCAGATCAATGTCATATTCGCGCTCCAGCCGATCGCGGATCACCTCGAGATGCAGCAGCCCCAAAAACCCACAGCGAAAGCCAAAGCCCAGCGCCGCCGAGGTCTCCATTTCCGAGCTGAACGACGCATCATTGAGCGACAGCTTGGAGATTGCCTCGCGCAAATCCTCAAATTCGGCACTGTCAACCGGGAACAGACCACAAAACACCACGGGCTGAGCCGGCCTGAACCCCGGCAGCGGCTCTTTGCAGCCCTGTTTTTCGTGGGTGATGGTATCGCCCACCCGGGTGTCGCTGACCTGTTTGATGCTGGCGGTCAGAAAGCCCATCTCGCCGGGGCCGAGCACGTCGATATGCTCCATCTGCGGGCAAAACACCCCGACCCGGTCCACCAGATAAAGCGCATTGGTGTTCATCATCCTGATCCGGTCGCCCTTTTTCAGCACCCCGTCGATAATCCGCACCAGAACGATCACCCCCAGATAAGCGTCATACCAGCTGTCCACCAGCATCGCTTTCAGCGGAGCATCACGCTCGCCGCTGGGGGCGGGCAGCTCGTTTACGATGGCTTCCAGAGTCTCATGGATACCCTGACCGGTCTTGGCCGACACCAGAATGGCACCACTGGCATCAATGCCGATCACATCCTCGATCTGCTCGGCCACGCGCTCGGGTTCGGAGGCAGGCAGGTCGATCTTGTTCAGCACCGGCACAATTTCATGACCGGCCTCAATCGCCTGATACACATTGGCCAGCGTCTGGGCCTCAACCCCTTGCGAGCTGTCCACAACCAGCAAAGAGCCCTCAACCGCCCTCATGCTGCGCGACACCTCATAGGCAAAATCCACATGGCCGGGGGTGTCGATCAGGTTCAGCACATAATCCTGCCCGTCATCGGCCCGGTAATCAATGCGCACAGTGTTGGCCTTGATGGTGATGCCGCGCTCGCGTTCGATGTCCATCGTGTCCAGCAACTGCTGTTGCATGTCACGTTCCTTGACGGTGCCGGTTTCCTGAATCAACCGATCAGCCAGGGTGGATTTGCCGTGGTCAATATGCGCCACGATCGAGAAATTACGGATTTTATCAAGCTCTGTCATAGCCAAGGGATATGATGGGGATTCTCAAAGGGGTCAATGAAATTAACCGCCCGGCAAGGCGATTTTTGGCCCCCGCTGCGGTGTTTTATGGATTCGGGCGTTATTTGCGGATCAAGCCCCCCTGCAAGCCAGCAAGATTGTTCTGAAATGCCCGCAAACGGATTATTCATTTGCCACAACGGGGGCGACTATGCGACCATCGGGTATTATTAAAATCGGGAGGGCAGATCATGCGCCTTATTTCATCCATCCTCGTTCTTTTGTCACTTATCTCGGGGCCAATCTGGGCCAATGATTTTATCCCCGACCGGCGCACGGCTTTGGTCAAGGGGCAGGATTTTTACGGCTCTGATCTGCAATCCATTTTCGATACCACCCTCAGCGCCTGCCAGAATGCCTGTCTGGCGGATAAACGCTGTCAGGCTTTTACCTTTAATGACCGCTCAAAAGCCTGTTTTCCCAAAAGCAAAGTCAGCGATATCAAACCCTATGATGGCGCCTATTCGGCCTATGTTTTCAAAACCGAGCCCAACATTCTGATCGGCGCCGCCATGCGCGCAGCCGAGCTGACCTTTCTGCACCCCAGCGATCTGAGCGAAGCCAAATTGCTGGCCCAGCGCGTGGGTATTTTATATGACACCCGCGACAGGGGTGTTGCCGAGCTGTGGCAGTTGGGCCGCGAATCGATGAGCAACAACCGCTACCGGGATGCGCAGTATTACTTCGGCGCGGCTCTGGCGCTGGATGACATGGCCGATTTGTGGAGCCAGTATTCCCGGGCCTCTTATAACGACCGCTCCGGCGATTATTCTCATAAGAACAAACAAAAACGCCGGGCGTTATCTGCGGCGGTGAATGCCTATTTGCGCAGCGTTTCCGATGGGGAAAAGGCTCAGGCGCTTCTGGTGATGGCCGATGCGCTGGAACTGAACGGCCGCAACAAAAAGATGGTCCGGGCGCTGCGGCTGGCCGAGCGGATTTCCCCCACCCGTGAAGTGCTGTCCAAGCTGGACTATGCGGTGCAGAAATACGGGCTGAAGGTGTCTGAGCATGACGTTGAAAGCGATCTGGCCGAGCCGCGCATCTGTGCCAAATTCTCCGAGCCTCTGGCGGCCAAAACCGTTGACTACGCCCCCTATGTTGCGCTGCCGCAAGGGGATCTGTCGATTGAGGCCAATGACAACAGCCTGTGCATCTCTGGCGTTGAGCATGGCAAGCGCTATGATTTCACCCTGCGCGAAGGGCTGCCGGCCAAATCCGGTGAAACGCTACTCAAGGACGTTGCGCTGTCGATCTATGTCAATGATCGCGCGCCCAGCGCCAAATTCCCCGGGCGCTCTTATGTGTTGCCGAAATCGACTGAGGCCGGCATTCCGATTGACACGGTGAACGCGACCGAGCTGGAGCTGGTGCTGCGCCGGGTCAGCGACCGCAATTTGTTGCGCGCCATTCAGGATGACTATTTCGGGCATCCGATCAGCCGCTGGCAACTTGAAAAATTTTCCAGCCAGGTGGCGCAAGAGCTGTGGCGTGGCACCGCAAAAGTGCAGAATCAGCTGAACAAAAACGTCACCACCCGCCTTCCGATGGGCGAGGTGATCCGCGACCTGCCCGCCGGGATTTACGCCCTTCAGGCCGGTATCCCGGGGGCCGATCCCTATGACAACCCGCCCGCGACCCAGTGGTTTGTGCTGTCCGATCTGGGGCTTGCCAGCATGAGCGGCACCGACGGGGTGCATGTCTTTGTCCGTGGGCTGGGCGATGCGGTGCCAAAGGCCGGGATCGAAGTCGCCCTGCTGTCCAAATCCAACACCGTGCTGGCCGAACAGAAAACCGATGAACGCGGCTATGTGCGCTTTGCCGATGCGCTGGCGCGGGGCACGGGCGGCGCGAAACCGGCGCTGATCGTGGCCAAACAGGGGGATCAGGACATTGCGTTTCTGTCGCTGTCTGATCCGGCGTTTGATCTGTCGGATCGCGGCGTCGAAGGGCGCGAGCCGGCCAAGCATATCGACATGTTCCTGACCACCGACCGTGGCGCTTATCGGGCGGGGGAAACCATCAACGTCACCGCTTTGGTGCGCAACGCCACCGCAGATGCGATTGTCGGGCTGCCGGTCACGGCGGTTCTGACCCGCCCGGATGGGGTGGAATACAGCCGCCACGTTTCCAATGCGCAGACCGAGCGTCTGGGCGGGCATGTGTTCAACCTGCCCACCGGCCCCAATGTGCCACGCGGCACATGGAAACTGGCGCTGTTCACCGATCCCGAGGCTCCTGCCTTGGCCGATACCAGCTTTCTGATCGAAGATTTCCTGCCCGAGCGCATTGATTTCGATCTGACCCTGCCCAAGACACCGCTGCAAGTCGCAAACGGCACGGTCCTGACGGCCGATGCCCGTTACCTGTTCGGCGCCCCCGGTGCCGATCTGGCGTTTGAGGGCGAGGTTCTGTTGCGCCCCGTCAACGGGCTCAAAGCCTATCCCGGCTACAGCTTTGGCCGCTATGATGAGCGTTTTGATCCGGTGCTGAAAACACTGAATTCCGGGCTGCAAACCGATGCCAAGGGTGTGGTTCGGGTGCCTGTGGAATTCCCCGATGTCGGCAATCCCAATCAGCCGCTCGAGGCAAAGTTCACCGCGCGGATCTCCGAGGGCTCGGGCCGTCCGGTTGAGCGCCAGATCGTCAAGCCGCTTGCCCCGGCCAAGGCGATGATCGGCATCAAGCCGCTGTTCGAAGACGTGGTGTCCGAAGGCAGCGCCGCACGGTTCCAGGTGATCGCTATCGACCAGAATCTGGCGCAAACCCCAATGCAGGTCAAATGGTCGGTCAACCGCATCCAGACCCGCTATCAGTGGTATCAGCAATATGGCAACTGGGATTGGGAAGCCATCCAGACCCGCAAGCGCGTGGCAAGCGGTTCGGCCGATCTGAACGGTGCGCCGATTGAGATCGAAGCCGATGTGGATTGGGGCGAATATGAGCTGGTTGTCGAAGGGATCGGCGGCGAATATGTGGCCTCGTCCTCCAGCTTCTATGCCGGGTGGTATGCGCCTGCGGATGCGTCCTCGACCCCGGATACGCTTGAAGTCTCGCTGGACAAACCCGCCTATACCACCGGCGAAACCGCCACCCTGCGCCTTGTGCCGCGTTACGCGGGTAAGGCTCTGATCACGGTGGTGTCCAACCGTCTGATTGATATGAAGGTGGTGGATGTCAGCAAAGGTGAAAATCTTGTGCCGCTGTCGGTCACCGATCAATGGGGCGCGGGGGCTTATGTCACCGCCACCGTGATCAAACCGATGGACGCGGCCAAGGGCCACAACCCGGCCCGGGCGCTGGGGCTGTCTTATGCGCCGGTCGATCCGGGGGCGCGTAAACTGGCGGCGCGTTTTGAGATGCCCGCTCAGGCCGAACCCCGCGCACCGCTGGATGTGGTGCTGAAGGTTGACGGCATCGCCCCCGGAGAAACCGCCTATGCGACCATCGCGGCGGTTGATCTGGGGATTTTGAACCTGACCGGCTTTGAAACCCCCGACGCGCCCGGGCATTACTTTGGCCAGCGCAAGCTGGGCGTGGGGATGCGCGATGTCTATGGCAGGCTGATTGACGGCATGAATGGCGCTGTGGGCACGATCCGTTCGGGCGGTGATGCGGGCAGCGAAGCACGGCTGCAATCTCCGCCCCCGACAGAAGAGCTGGTGGCCTATTTCACAGGTCCGGTGCAGATCGGAGAGGACGGCATCGCCCGGGCCCGCTTTGATCTGCCCGAGTTCAACGGCACTGTGCGCCTGATGGCGGTGGTGTGGTCCTCTGCCGGTGTTGGCAAGGCCGACTCCGACATTCTGGTGCGCGATCCGGTGGTGCTGAATGCCAGCCTGCCACGGTTCCTGGCTCCGGGCGATTCCAGCCGGATGTTGCTGGAAATCACCCATGCCTCGGGGCCTTCGGGCAATATCGGGCTGGCGGTAACAGGTCAGGGCATCGCGGTGGATAACAGCGCCGTTCCGGCCCAAATCAGCTTGGGCGATCTGCAAAAAGCCAGCCTGTCAGTGCCGATCAAGGCCGGCGAAATCGGCGCACATCAGATCAATGTGCAGCTGACCACACCCGATGGCAAGGTTCTGACCAAACAGCTGGCCTTGCAGGTCGAGGCCAATGATCCCGAAGTTTCCCGCACCTTCCGCTTTGAACTGGCGGCGGGGCAGAGCTTCTTGTTCGATGATAACGTGTTCACCGGCCTGCAAACCGGCACGGGCTCGGCGCTCCTGTCGGTCGGCCCCATGGCCCGGTTCGACGCGCCGGGTCTGCTGGCCGCACTGGATCGCTACCCCTATGGCTGCACCGAGCAAACCACATCCCGCGCCCTGCCACTGCTTTACCTGAACGAGGTTGCCAAGGTGATGGGGCTGGAAAGCCACGGCAAAATCACCGAGCGCATTGATCAGGCGATCGAGCGGGTGCTGAGCAACCAGTCCAGCAACGGTGCCTTTGGTCTGTGGGGGCCCTCTGAAGGTGATTTCTGGCTGGATGCCTATGTCACCGACTTCCTCAGCCAGGCCCGCGCCAAGGGCTATAACGTCCCTGATCGCGCGTTTAGAGCCGCAATGGACAATCTGCGCAACCGGGTCAATTACGCGCCGGAATTTGACGATGGCGGTCAGGATGTCGCCTATGCGCTGTTCGTTCTGGCCCGCGAAGGTGTGGCGAATATCGGTGATCTGCGCTATTACAGCGACACCAAGGCCGACAATTTCGCCACGCCGATGGCTCTGGCGCATCTGGGCGCGGCTTTGGCCAGTTACGGAGACCAACCGCGTGCCGATCGCATGTTCGCCCGGGCCGCTCGGACTGTCGAAACCCGTCTGGGTCAGGACGAAGCCAATTTCTGGCGCAGCGACTATGGCAGTGATTTGCGCGATGGGGCGGCTGTGCTGGCACTGGCCGTGGATGCGGGCAGCACCGCGTTTGATACCAACGCTCTGGCCCATCAGGTCTCGAATGCCTATGCGCAGGATGAATACCACTCGACTCAGGAATCGGTGTGGTCTCTGATGGCGGTCAAGGCGCTGGTCAGTGATCCGAACATGCAGGGCTTTACCATCAACGGTGCGCCGGTTCAGGGGCCGCTGGTGCGGGTGCTGCAAGACGGCGCCAGCCAGAGCGGGTTTGACATCCGCAACGGCACCTCGCAGGATGAAACCGTCACCATGACCACCTTTGGCGTGCCCGACCAGCCCGAACCCGCCGGAGGCTATGGTTACGCCATCACCCGCAGCTATTACACCATGGACGGCCAGCCGGTTGACCCCAGCGGCCATGCGGTGGGCAGTCGTTTGGTGGTGGTGCTGACGGTCAAGCCTTTTGGCGATACCGAAGGCCGGTTGATGGTCAACGATCCTCTGCCCGCCGGGTTTGAGATCGACAACCCCAGCCTGATGACCGGGGGCAGCACCAAAGCGCTGAGTTGGCTCGATACCACATCCGATGTCAGCCACTCCGAGTTCAGATCAAACCGTTTCCTCTCTGCGGTGGATTTGCGCAATTCCAAACCCTTCCGGCTGGCCTATATCGTGCGGGCGATTTCTCCCGGGCGATACCACCATCCGGCGGCCAGTGTTGAGGATATGTATCGGCCCGAATACCGCGCCCATACCGATACGGGGCTGATCACGATCAAGCCATGATCAAGCGCTATGGCCTGTTCCTTCTGGCGCTGGCGCTGCTGGTTGCAGCGCTGGCCCGGGACGGGTTTGATCAATGGGTCGACAACACCGAGCTGCCCACCCTGACCGCCGACACCTCGACCGAGGTTCTGGACCGCAACGGCACCCTGTTGCGGGCCTATACGGTGGCGGATGGGCGTTGGCGGTTGAAAACCAGCCTTGAGGCGGTCGACGCCGATTATCTGAAAATGCTGATCGCTTATGAAGATAAACGGTTTTATCAGCACACCGGCGTTGACATGATCGCCATGTTGCGTGCCGGGTTTCAGGCTCTAACCCGGGGGAAAATCGTTTCGGGCGGCTCGACCCTGACCATGCAGGTGGCGCGTTTGCTTGAGGATGGCAGCACCGGGAAATGGGCCGGCAAGCTGCGCCAGATCCGGCTGGCGCTGGCGCTGGAGCGCCGTCTGAGCAAAGAGCAGATCCTCACGCTTTACCTCAACCGCGCCCCCTTTGGCGGCAATCTGGAGGGTATCCGCGCCGCAACCCGGGCCTATTTCGCCAAAGAGCCGCACCGTCTGACGGCGTCCCAATCGGCTTTGCTGGTGGCTTTGCCGCAATCCCCGGAGCTCCGACGCCCGGACCGGCACGCGAAAACGGCGACTTTGGCCCGGGATCGGGTGTTGCAGCGGATGGTTGAGGCCAAGGTCATCTCTCCCGAAACCGCCGATTCCGCAAGGTTAGAGCCTGTTTCACCCACAAAACATCCCTTCCCAGCGCTTGCTCCGCATATGGCCGATCTGGCGGTGCGCAAGGCTCCGTTGCAATCGCAGCACCATCTGACCCTTGATGCCAATCTGCAAGAGAAGCTGCAAAAGCTGGCCGAGACCGCGATCCGTGGCCGCGGGGATCAGCTGACGGTGGCCATTGTCGCGGCGGATCACCAGAGCGGCGAGATTTTGGCCTCGGTCGGGTCCGCCGCCTATCGTTCGGATCGTCGGCTTGGGTTTGTCGATATGACCCGGGCGCTGCGCTCGCCGGGCTCTACGCTCAAACCGTTGATTTACGGGATGGGCTTTGATCAGGGTCTAATCCACCCCGAAACCCTGATCGACGACACCCCGACCGCCTTTGGAAGCTACATGCCGCAGAATTTCGACGGCAAATATCGCGGCACATTGCGGGTGCGCCGGGCGTTGCAACTGTCTTTGAACATCCCGGTTGTCCGGCTGACCCGAGCGCTGGGCCCGGCCAAGCTGATGACCGCGCTGCGCCGGGCCGGCACCAAACCGGTGGTGCCGGGCGGCAGACCGGGGCTGGCAATCGCGCTGGGCGGGTTGGGCATGACGCTGACCGACCTGACCCAGCTTTATGCCAGCCTGGCCCAATCGGGCCAGCCGCGCCCGCTGATCTGGCGCAAAAACAGTCCCAAACCCGGGCAAACACGCCCGATTATCTCGCCCGTGGCGGCGTGGTATGTGGCGGATATTCTATCGGGCCTTGCCCCGCCGCCCAATGCGCCGCGCAACCGGCTGGCGTATAAAACCGGCACCTCATATGGGCACCGGGACGCTTGGGCGCTGGGCTTTGATGGCCAGCATGTGGTGGGCGTGTGGATGGGGCGCGCCGATGGCACCCCGGTGCCGGGTGCGTTTGGCGGAGAATTGGCGGCTCCGGTGCTGTTCGAGGCCTTTGGCCGCCTCAAACCCAGCCTGGCTCCGCTACCCGGTCCACCAGCAGCGGCCTTGACCGTCAGCAATGCAGAACTGCCACAGCCCTTGCAAAAGTTCCGGCCCCGCACCGCGTTGTTTGAAAAGCCGCCCAACGCACCCAGCGTGGCGTTCCCGCCGGACGGAGCCATTGTGGAAACCCAAGACTCATTTCTGGTGGTCAAGGTCCGCGATGGGGTCGCGCCCTTTACCTGGCTGGCCAATGGCAGGCCGATGGTTGTCTCTACCTATGAGCGGCAATCCGTGCTGGAACTCTCTGGCCCCGGATTTGTTTCGCTATCGGTGATCGACGCCAAAGGTCAGTCGGCCAAGGCACAAATTCAGCTGGATTAGAGGCTGTTGACAAAATATAGCCAAACAGAAAATTTACGATACTGTCTATAATGGCTGAATTTTGAATGGACCAGTCACGCAACAGCAGCGGCAAACGCGAAGATAGCGAAAAGACCTCTGTGCCCCGAGCTTGGGTATTATTCGGTCGATTTTCAATAGGTAGGGGGCCAACAGCTGCAAATCCAAATCCCATTGAACCGCAAACGAGGTCCCCCCGAACACACCAATCCGCCCAGCTAAACCCCAGCGGGCAGCCCACCAAGATATTCAATAGAGATATACAAATTATGCAATAGTTTTTGTTAGGAAACCTGTGATATTGTCAAAGCGTCAGAGGCAATTATAGGTTGACGAGGTTTCTGCGAGCCTGTCTAAAAGGATATGTCTATTAAGTTGAAAATGAAGCAGGAACTTGAAAAACTCGCCCGACTGTCGGACGCGGGGTATTTCATCGGTTTGCACATCCGCTACGCTGCTCCGTTGATGCAGGTTTCAACTTATGATCAGAAATGGATGGACTACTATAACGAAAAGGCATTTGCCTTGCGCGACCCAACCATTGCCTGGGGTTTCAGCACAGAAGGTGCCTGCCGTTGGAGCGAGTTTACAATCCCGGATCCGTTCGGCCTTTTTGAAGAAGCGCGTAAATATGGTTTGAATTTTGGCTTGTCGGTGTCTTGTGGCCCGATCAGCTCCCGCACAATCGCGAGTTTTGCCCGGAAAACCCGCGAATTCACGAATAGCGAGATAACTGAAATCTTGCGCATTGTTCGCCGGCTCCACGATCTGAGTGAGCCGCCGGAGAGCCTGACCAAGGCTCAAATCGAGGCTCTGCGCTTGATTGCAGCAGGTGATCGACATGCGGCTGCGGCTGCCAAACTCAACATTTCCGAAAGCGCATTAAAGGCCAGACTGGCCTCTGCCCGGCAGCGGTTACTTGCTCGCACCACTGCCGAAGCGTTGCAACGTGCTAAGGATTACAGGCTGCTCTAACCACATACCGGCATCTGCTGCTTTCAGGCTTGAGTTACTACAACAAAAACTGGAGGCTGCCATGCAAACCACTACACTTTCTTTCGAAAACATGCACAACCATGGGGAATTATTCGCAAATCTTTTTCGCGCCAGAAAGCAATCTTTTATCGTACAGAAAAATTGGGATCTGCCCGAGGCGCTGGATATGGAGTATGACCAATACGACACCCCCGCCAGCCGTTGGATTGCGATCCATAATCTGGGGGAGGTTTACGCCGGCATTCGCTTGACCCCAACTACGGCGCGTTGTGGAATCTACAGCTATATGATCCGGGATGCCCAGCGGGGGTTGCTGGATACCATTCCTCAGGATCTGCTGTATGAAGAGGCTCCGGTGGATGAACACATCTGGGAAAGCACCCGGGTGTTTGTCTCGCACACCACGCCCGAGCGCATTCGCCGCCGGGTTCATGCCTATATGGTGGGCGCGATGCTCAAAAGCGCGCGTGAATTGGGGGCAACAAAGCTGATTGCTCTGACCGCTGCCAACTGGCCCCGCTGGTTTGGCCGCTGCGGGCTGGATGCCGAGGCGATTGGCCGCAAGATGTTCATCGGAGATGGAGATTATCAATGCGTGCGGATCAATCTGGCCAACAAGTTCCACTAGGGGCTGCCCGGCGCAACTGACCATTTTGCTTTTATATTTTGGTCAGGGCGCATAAGTTTGCCCTATGGCAGATTTGTTCGACACACCCTCTCTTAAGTCACCAGCGGGCGCACCCCGTCCGCTGGCCGATCATTTGCGGCCGAAATCTCTGGATCAGGTGATTGGGCAGGGGCATATCATCGGGCCCGAGGCGCCGCTGGGGATGATGCTGTCCACCGGCAGTTTGTCGTCGTTGGTGTTCTGGGGGCCGCCGGGCACGGGTAAAACCACCATCGCACGTTTGCTGGCCGATGAAACCGATATGGAATTCGTGCAGATCAGCGCGATTTTCACCGGTATTCCTGAACTGAAAAAGGTGTTCGAAGCGGCCCGGATCCGGCGGCAAAACGGCAAGGGGACGTTGCTGTTTGTCGATGAAATCCACCGCTTCAACAAGGCCCAGCAGGACGGGTTTCTGCCGCATATGGAAGACGGCACCATTGTGCTGGTCGGGGCCACCACCGAAAACCCGTCCTTTGAGCTGAACTCGGCGTTGCTGTCACGGGCGCAGGTGCTGGTGCTGAACCGGCTGACGCTGGCCGATCTTGAGCTTTTGGCGCAACGGGCCGAAAAAGAGCTGGACAAGGCGCTGCCCTTGACCGGCGAGGCCCGCGAGGCTCTGCTGGAGATGGCCGATGGCGATGGCCGCGCCCTGCTGAATTTGATTGAGCAGGTCAGCGCGTGGAACAGCCGCGAAAAACTGGATGTCGCCGCCTTGGGCAGTCGCCTGATGCGCCGGGCTGCGGTTTATGACAAATCCGGCGACGAGCATTACAACCTGATCTCGGCCCTGCACAAATCGGTGCGCGGTTCGGACCCGGACGCGGCGCTTTACTGGCTGGCGCGGATGCTGACCGGCGGCGAAGACCCCCGCTATCTGGCGCGCCGCATCACCCGGATGGCGGTTGAGGACATCGGGTTGGCGGACCCTCAGGCGCAGGAAATCTGTCTGCAAGCCTGGCAGATTTACGAGCGCTTGGGCAGCCCGGAAGGCGAATTGGCGCTGGCTCAGGCCGTGACCTATCTGGCGCTGGCCCCCAAATCCAACGCCACCTATGTGGCCTATAAGGCGGCGATGAAAGCGGCGAAAAAAACCGGGTCCGAGCCCCCGCCCAAGCACATCCTGAACGCCCCTACCAGTTTGATGAAGGATCAGGGCTATGGCACCGGCTATGCCTATGACCATGACGCCGAGGATGGGTTTTCGGGGCAAAACTATTTCCCCGAGACTATGAAGCATGGGGTTTATTATCAGCCGGTTGAGCGCGGATTTGAGCGCGAGTTAAAGAAACGGCTGGATTTCTTTGCTAAATTGCGCGCCAAGCGTCAGGGCAGTTGACAACGGCCCAGACAGCCACGAAAGAGAGCGCATGTCTTATCTCACACTTCTTCAGGTCGCGGCCGGCGGCGCGATAGGCGCTTCGCTGCGCTATCTGACTGGCACGGCAACGCTGCGGGCCTTTGGCACCGGCTTTCCCTGGGGGACGATCACGGTGAATATCATCGGCTCGTTCCTGATGGGCGTGCTGGTGGTGGTGATGGCGCATAAGGGCGGCACCCGGCTGGCTCCGTTTCTGATGACCGGGGTGCTGGGTGGATTTACCACGTTTTCGGCCTTTTCGCTGGATGTGATGACGCTGTATGAGCGCGGGCAGTATGGGCTGGCGGCGGCTTATGGGTCGGCCTCGGTGGTTTTGTCGCTTTTGGCGATTATGTTGGGTCTGTATGTCACAAGGGGGATTTGGGCATGAGTGCTGTGCAAAAAATCGAGGTTGCCAAGGGTGACGGAGATCAACGGCTGGATCGCTGGTTTCGCCGCCTGTTTCCGCATATTGCCCAAGGGCGCATTGAAAAGATGTGCCGTAAGGGCGACATCCGGGTAGATGGGGGCCGGGTCAAGGCCAGCACCCGGGTTCAAGAGGGGCAGATCGTGCGGGTTCCGCCGCTGCCCGAACCGCATGAGATCACTGCTCGGGCCAAGACCCATGACATGATCAGCGATGCCGACGTCAGGATGATGCAGGATGCGGTGCTTTACAAAGATGAGCACATCATTGCGATCAACAAACCAGCCGGGTTGCCAACGCAGGGCGGCAGCAAGCAAACCCGGCATGTGGACATGCTGGCCGATGCGCTGTGCTTTGGTTATCCGCAAAAGCCGCGTTTGGTGCATCGGCTGGATAAGGATACGTCGGGCATTTTGCTGCTGGCCCGCAGCCGTCAGGTTGCTTCGGCGCTGACTCAGTCTTTTCGCGCCCGCGAAACCCGCAAGATTTACTGGGCCGCAGTGGCCGGTTGCCCCGCGCCCAAAATGGGCACTGTGCGTTACGGTCTGGTGCAGGCCGCCGGTCACGGGCCGCATGGGGCCGGGGAAAAGATGATTTGCATTCACCCCGATGAGGTCGCTCACACCCCCGGTGCCAAACGCGCCACCACCGATTATATGGTGCTGTCGGCGGCGGCCAAGCGCTGTTCCTGGCTGGCTCTGGTGCCGATCACCGGGCGCAAGCATCAGCTGCGGGTGCATATGGCCAAGCTGGGGCATCCGATTGTCGGCGATGGCAAATATGGTGGCTCGGGTCAGGAAAATCAGGGTGATGGCTGGGGGGCGCAGCTGGGCGGAGAGATCAGCAAAAAGATGCATCTGCACGCCCGCTATATCAGCCTGCCGCATCCGGTGACCGGGGAAACCCTGAAAATCGTGGCCCCCATGCCAGAGCATATGCGCCAGACATGGCAGACTTTTGGCTGGGAGAGCGGCGATGTGGCGGATGATCCGTTTGAGGATTATCTATAGTAAGGAATTTTGACAATGCGCCGTGGCTTGCTTAAGCCCTGCGGCGCGATGAATTTCTGTTGAAGGTTGGATTTATGGCGGAATGGGGCAAAAAGCGGTTTTGGGAACAGACCAGCGTTGACAAGACAGAGGGCGGCTATGCCGTGTTGCTGGATGGGCGCAAATGGCGCAGGGCGAGCAGATCGACCCGACCACCATGCCCTTTACCCGCTCGGCCAATGCTGCGATTGACAAGGTCGCGCCGATGCATGACGAGGTCGCAGCACTGGTGGCCGAGTATGGGGGCTCGGATTTGCTGTGCTACCGGGCCGATAGCCCCAAAGAGCTGTGCCAGCGCCAGCAGGCCGCATGGGATCCGCTGCTGCAATGGGCGGCTCGGGATTTGGGCGCGCCGTTGAAAACGGCCACGGGTATCATGCATGTTGCGCAAGACGCCGAGGTGTTGGAGGCGCTGCATCAGCGGGTGCGGAATATGAGCGCCTTTCAACTGGCAGGGTTTCACGATCTGGTGGGGATATCGGGGTCTCTGATCATTGGCTTTGCCGTGGTTTTCCAGAAATGGCCGCCCGAGCAACTCTGGACGTTTTCCCGAGTGGATGAGGACTGGCAGATCGCGCAATGGGGCGAAGATGACGAGGCCAGCGCCACGGCTGCCGCCAAAAAAGTCGATTTTTTGCACGCGGCAACGTTTTATTTTATGGCCAATTAATTTCGCCAATCCGCCCCGACACGCGTTAATTGCAAAACGCCCCTTGACCTATTCTTAGGAATTGCTTCAGAATGAGGGGATCAAAGGGAAGTTTCCCTTGTATCGCCCCCGGCCCGTTTCGGGCCAACTAAACTGCCCAAAAATGGGCAGACTATCAGGAAGAGGTAAACATGAAAAAATCCGTATTTCTAGGTGCGCTGACAGTTGCTGGCTTGGCGGCCGGCATTGCTTCGGCAGGCACCCTTGATGATGTCAAAGCGCGCGGCAAGCTGAATTGCGGCGTGAACGAAGGTCTGGTTGGCTTTGCTGCCCCCGATGCCAACGGCAAATGGGAAGGCTATGATGTCGCAATCTGCCGCGCGGTTGCCGCTGCGGTTCTGGGCGACAGCGACGCTGTGCAGTTCGTTCCACTCAGCACCAAAACCCGTTTCACTGCGCTGAACTCCGGCGAAGTTGATCTGCTGGCGCGTAACACCACTTGGACCCTGTCGCGTGACGTTGACCTGAAAATGGAATTCGTTGGCATCAACTATTACGATGGTCAGGGCTTTATGGTTCCCAAGGCCTTGGGCGTAACCTCGGCCAAAGATCTGGACGGTGCAACCGTTTGTATTCAGACCGGCACCACCACCGAGCTGAACCTGGCGGATTTCTTCCGCGCCAACGGCATCTCTTACGAGCCCGTTCCGGTTGCGACAAACGCCGAAGGCCAGCAGCAATATCTGTCGAACGCCTGTGACGTTTACACCACTGATGCCTCTGGTCTGGCGGCCACCCGTGCATCGTTCAAAAACCCTGCCGATCACGTGATCCTGCCTGAAATCGTTTCCAAAGAGCCTCTGGGCCCGTTGGTGCGTCACGGCGACAACCAGTGGGGCGACATTGTGCGCTGGACTCTGAACGCGCTGATTTCGGCTGAAGAGTTTGGCATTACCTCTGCCAATATCGAAGAGCTGGCCAAAGGGACGAAAAACCCTGAAATCAACCGTATTCTGGGCAGCGAAGGCAATATGGGCGAAATGCTGGGTCTGGATGCTGAATGGGCCAAGCGTGCGATTGCCGCCAATGGTAACTTTGGTGAAATCTTTGAAGCCAATGTTGGTGAAAAGACTCCGGTTGGTCTGGCGCGTGGTTTGAATGCGCTGTGGACTGAAGGCGGTCTGATTTATTCGCCTCCTTTCCGCTAAAATCATAAGCAAAAGGGCGCAGATTCGGTTCTGCGCCCTTTCGCATTTGCATGATTTCTGACTGCAGATACAATTTTTGATTACAATAAAAGCCGAGCCGGGACGCGCCCTTATGTGTCACCAATAAAAAGGCCGGTTTTCTATGGGGATGTATCAAATGCCGACAGCAAACGCTGACCCTTCGAAGGGGTCCTTTCGCTTATCCATGCTTTTGAATGATACGCGGTATCGTTCAACAACCATTCAGGTGATTGCGCTGATCGCATTTATGGTTGCTGCAGTTTGGTTGATTAATAATGTGCGGGTCAATCTGGCCCTGGCGGGTAAGCCGTTTGAGTTCGGTTTTCTTTGGGAAGCCTCGGATTACGACATTAACCAAAAGCTGCTGGAATATAACTCACAATCCACCCATATGCGCGCCGCGGTGATTGGCCTTTTGAACACGCTGTTGGTGGCGGTGATGGGCTGTGCGCTGGCGACATTTATCGGGGTGTTTGTTGGGGTGCTTCGGCTATCGAAAAACTGGATCATTTCGCGGCTGGCGTTGGTCTATGTGGAAACCTTTAGAAATGTGCCGGTGTTGCTGTGGATTTCGCTGGCGGTTGTGGCTTTTTCCCACACCTTGCCCTCGCCCAAGGACTTTCGCGGCGAAAATGCCACCGCTTCGATGAGTTTGTTTGACAGTGTCGCCATCACCAACCGCGGGGTTTACCTGCCCGAGCCGTTGTTTTCCAGCGGGCTGGGGGATTTGCCAGTCTTCTGGAATTCGTTTGAGATCAGCCTCGATCTGATTGCCATCCTATGTGTGTTCATTTCCGGGATTTTGCTGAGCAAACTGATCAAATACCGCGCCACAAACATTCAAAACGCAACCGGCGTGCGCCCGACGACATGGTATTGGAGCCTCGCAGCTATCTTCCTGCCCACGCTGATCGTGCTTTATATTCTGGGTTTTTACCTTGGGTATCCCGAGATCAAAGGCTTTAATTTCAAGGGCGGCATTCATATGCGCAGCTCGCTGCTGGCGCTGTGGCTGGCGCTGTCGCTTTATACCGGTGCCTTTATCGCCGAAATTGTCCGCGCCGGGATCTTGGCCATTTCCAAGGGCCAGACCGAAGCTGCCGAATCGTTGGGGCTACGGTCCAAGCGCATCATGGGGCTGGTTGTTTTGCCTCAAGCCATGCGGGTGATCGTGCCGCCGCTGATCTCGCAATATCTGAACCTGACGAAAAACTCATCGCTGGCGGTGGTTGCCGGCTATATGGACATCACCCAGACATTGGGCGGCGTGACCATGAACCAGACAGGCCGCGAGATGGAATCGATCCTGTTGTTAATGATGTGCTATCTGATCATCTCTTTGATCATTTCCGGCGTGATGAATGTCTATAACGAACGCACCAAGCTGAAGGAGCGCTGATATGACCGCGAGCAATACTCAAGCCTATGTGCGCACCGAAATGCTGGGTGATCAGCCTCCTCCAGTCTCGAATATCGGGGTGATCGGCTGGCTGCGGGCCAACCTGTTTTCAACCCCGATGAGTGGGGTTTTAACCATCGTTTCTCTGGTGGTGATCTATTACGCCTTGTCGGCCATCCTTCCATGGGTTTTTGGCGGCATCTGGAATGCGACTTCGCTGGCCGAATGTCGCTTGGTCATTGCCGAGACCTTGGGCGATAGCGACCATGCCAGCCGCGCCTGTTGGGGCGTGGTGCAGGAACGGTTCTGGCACCTGATGTATGGGTTTTACCCCAGCGAGCTGTACTGGCGGCCCAATCTGGCGCTGATTCTGCTGTTTGTCGCATTGGCTCCGATATTGTTTAACGGGTTGCCAAAAGCGATGCTGATCGTTTCGGTGGCAGCGCTGTTCATCTGCCCTTGGTTGCTGTGGGGCGGGCCGGTCTGGACGCCGATCGTGGCTGCTCTGGGTTTGGGGATTGGCTATGTGGTGCATAAGCTTGCAGGTCTTGTGACAGGCTCATTGGGATCGTTGATCCTTGCGGTGGCCGCCAGTTTGGTCTGGTGGCTGTTCTTCGCGGGTATGGTGAGCCAAGGCATCACCCATGCGATTGCCAGCAACCGGATGCAGGACGAAGCAGAACGGCTTGGAGTCGCAATTCCTGAGCAAATTGCCAAGGTTGAGAGGCTGGATGCCGCCGTGCAGCCGATCAAGCTAAAGCTGGATGACCTGAACGCACAAATCGACGCAGCCGTCCAGGCTGGGGCGACAAGCGGAGTTTCGGTGACAGAGCTGATCCGGCAAAAAACTCCGGTCAAGCTGGCCTATAACGCTGCGGTTTCCAAGCGCAACAAAGCCGATGAAATCCGCAAGCAAATGCAGCGTCGTTTGCTTGGTATTCGGGCTTTGCCAAAAAATCAGGCAGAACTGGATGAGATCACCAAGCGGGCCGCTGAGGCCCGCGCAAATCTGCCAGCCAGCGTTGCGAAATTTGACAGCATTAAAGAAGTCACCAAAGAATTGGCCAAAACCATCCCCGAGGCCGATGTTGACGCGCTCAAAGCCACCCTGAAACTGGAGGACCGGCGCACAAATCTGGATTTGGTGATCACCCGCCTTTATGACGAGGTTGGCCTGTTTGGCCTTACCCCGGTTTCCAGCCGCGAATTTGGCGGGTTCATGCTGGCAATTTTGCTGGGAATTACCGGCATTGTGCTGTCCTTCCCGTTGGGGATTTTGTTGGCGCTGGGACGGCTGTCAAACCTGATTATCCTCAGATCCATGTGCATTGGTTTTATCGAGTTCATCCGCGGCGTTCCGCTGATCACCTTGCTGTTTGTAGCCTCGGCGCTGCTGAATTATTTCCTGCCCAAGGGGACCGAGTTTGACATTATCCTGCGGGTGATGATCATGATCGTAATCTTTTCGGCCGCTTATATGGCCGAGGTCATCCGCGGCGGTCTGGCCGCTCTGCCCCGTGGCCAATACGAGGCCGCCGATGCGTTGGGTCTGGATTACTGGCAGGCGCAGCAGCTGATCATCATGCCGCAAGCGCTGAAAATCTCGATCCCCGGGATTGTGTCGACGTTCATCGGCCTGTTCAAAGACACCACACTGGTGTCGATCATCGCCCTGTCTGATCCGATTGGCTGGGTTAAGCTGATCCAATCCAAAACAGAATGGAACGGGATTATCTGGGAACTCTACGGCTTTGTCGCCCTTGTGTTCTTCTTGTTCTGTTTCTCGATGTCCCGCTATTCCATGTATCTGGAGCGCAAGCTTCAGACTGGCCATTAATCTAGAAGGAGTGACGTAAATGTCTGATTCCGCAACCGCCAAGACAATGTCCGTATCTGATGAAGTGGCCATTGAAATCGTTAACATGAACAAATGGTATGGGGCGTTTCACGTTCTCAAGGATATCAACCTGTCGGTCAATCGCGGCGAGAGAATCGTGATTTGTGGCCCGTCCGGGTCGGGCAAATCGACCCTGATCCGCTGCATCAACCGGCTGGAGGAACACCAGAAGGGCTCGATCATCGTGGACGGGACCGAGCTGTCTTCGGATCTGAAAAACATCGACAAGATCCGCTCTGAAGTTGGCATGTGTTTCCAGCATTTCAACCTGTTCCCACATCTGACCATTCTGGAGAACTGCACCTTGGCGCCGATCTGGGTGCGCAAGACCCCACGCAAAGAGGCCGAGGAAACCGCGATGCATTTCCTGGAAAAGGTCAAAATCCCCGAGCAGGCCGATAAATACCCCGGCCAGCTGTCCGGCGGGCAGCAACAGCGTGTGGCGATTGCGCGCTCTTTGTGCATGAAGCCGCGCATCATGCTGTTTGACGAGCCCACCTCGGCGCTGGACCCGGAAATGATCGCTGAGGTTCTGGATACCATGATTGAGCTGGCCGAAGAGGGCATGACCATGCTGTGCGTCACTCACGAAATGGGGTTTGCGCGTAAGGTGGCCAACCGGGTGATCTTTATGGATGCGGGGCAGATTGTTGAACAGAACGAGCCAGAAGAGTTCTTTAACAACCCACAATCCGACCGCACCAAGCTGTTCCTCAGCCAGATTCTGGGGCATTAGGCAGGCGTTTAACTTGGATCAAAGCGTCCGTTTTGATCAAATCCCTTAGATTCGCTGCGCGGTTTGGCGCATGGATACAAAAAGGCCCGCGCCTCAGAGGGGTAAGGCGCGGGCCAATTTTTGGTTTTGCGATATTCTGTTAGCCGTAGTTCTTTTCCGAGGATTTGAAACCCAGTTTTTCGAAAAAGATCTTGGCCGGGCAGAAGCCGGTAAAGGCCGATTGGAACAGGTTGACGCCAATGAATACCGTGAACCAGAAAAACTTGGGATGCACATAAAGCGTCAGAACAACCGAAAGCAAAACCATAACGCCGGCAAATGCCAGCACAACGCGTTCAGAAGACATTTCGTTTCCTTTTGTTAGTGGGGTATGGATGGTGGTTTTTGAAATCAAATTCAACAATAAGAATGTGTCTTGCCGGAATCAAGTGGCAAGTTAAAAAAAATGTGTCTGTTTCTTTAGCTAAGGGCGGATAAACTTTGCCGAGATGCTGCTACGGTTATTGCGATGAAAGAGCTTTTTCCCGGCCGAATTTGCCTTTTTGAAATAGGTTTTCTGGGTTTTCAGCTCAGCCAAAATCAGCGCCAAAGGCTTCTCTAATGAGGTGCCCAGAGCCACTTTGCGCCCCTTAACCTCAGCCATGGCCGACACCACAGAGACAATGCTTGGTGTGCCGTCCTTTATGGCAAAGATTGGTGCCCCGGAGGATCCGAAATCCACATCACAGGATAGCACGAGCGTTCCGCTTTGACGGGCCAGAACCCGGCAGCTTTCTTCGATAGAAGGCGATTGTGCGCGGTCATGGGCATAAGACACGATATCAACATTCGCCCCTTTGCGTGGGTGCAGGTCGGTGTCATATGGGGTGACCGAGGTCTTGCGGATAGGCTGTGTCAGTTGCAGCACCGCGATGTCGTTGCGCAGCTGCTCATTTCCGGGGTTTTGCGAAAATGTGTAATCCGGAGCGATCACGGCGCGTTTTACATTGGCATAGGCCGTTGCCCGCCCGCTGCGCCAACCCGCGCGGAACTTGATCCGATTATCCTGCAGCCTCTTGCCGCTGGTTTTGTCAAACAAACAATGGGCGGCCGTCAGCACCAGATCAGGGGCGATCATCGCACCGGTGCACATATTGCGCCCGGCGATGTCCAACCGCCCCACGGCTTCCCAGCCGCGGCTGTCGTTGCCTGTCAGCAAGGGGCGCAGCGCGTTCGAAGGTCCGGCCAATCCAGCAGTGGCGAACCCGGCCAAAATGGTCACGATACCGACGATAAGGCGCATGTTTCCTCCGGCTTGCATGTTGTGCTTTCGCCATTTCTAGCCCGGTTATGCGGCAGCAATATGGCGAATTTTCGATAATTGTTAATTCACTTGCGGCTTTGGCAACTGCCGCCTTGTGAATGGCCCGCACTGCGCCTATTTTGGGGGTTAACCAAACCTAGACACAACACAGAGGAATCCGGGGATGTTCAAAGGCATGGGCGATATGGCCAAGATGATGAAGGCCGCAAAGGAAATGCAGGACAAAATGGGCAGCCTGCAAGAAGAAATGGCCGCGATCACCGTGGTCGGAGAATCCGGTGCCGGGCTGGTCAAGGCGACTGCAACGGCACAGGGCGATCTGGTGGCGCTGGATATTGACCCTTCGATTTTCCACCCCGACGAAAAAGAGGTGGTCGAGGATCTGATTTTGGCGGCAATCAAGGATGCGCAGGCCAAAGCGGCTGAGCGGTCTCAACGCGAGATGGCCAAGCTGACCGAAGGGTTGGGCCTGCCTGCCGGGATGAAACTGCCTTTTTAGAGACTGTTTATAGCCCGTTTGGGGTCTAACAAAGGCAGGAAGGTGATGAGCAACGCCACCCATGACATCGAAAATCTGATTGCGCTGATGGCCAAACTGCCGGGGCTCGGCCCGCGCTCGGCCCGCCGGGCAGTGTTGCATATGATCAAAAAGCGCACCCTGCTGATGGAACCGCTGGCGGATGTGCTCTCCAATGTCGCGGCGACTGCCCGCCAGTGTTTGAATTGCGGCAATGTCGGCACGACCGACATTTGCGATATTTGCAGCGCTGAAAAACGCGCCAATGGTGAGCTATGCGTGGTTGAGGATGTGGCCGATCTGTGGGCGATGGAGCGCAGCGCCATGTTCAAGGGGCGGTATCACGTTTTGGGGGGTACCCTGTCGGCGTTGGACGCGATCGGGCCCGAGGATTTGCAGATTCCGAAATTGCGCGACCGGGTTGAGGCGGAAAATATCACCGAGGTTATTCTGGCCCTGAACGCCACCGTCGATGGTCAAACCACAGCGCATTACATTGCTGATGAACTGGCCGATCTGGACGTGACCGTCACCACTCTGGCCCGTGGTGTGCCGATTGGCGGAGAGCTGGATTATCTGGATGACGGCACCATCTCGGCGGCGCTGAAGGCTCGCCAAGGGTTCTGAGGGTCACGATTTAGACCCAAACAGGCGCTTTAGAGCCTGTTTTACGATGCCACTGACCGAGGGTCTTGACCGCGCTATAAACGGCACCGGGCGGCAAACCTCCATGGCTGCAACCCCAACCCGGGCGGTCAGGGTGCCATTGATCACCCCTTCACCAAACCGGCGCGAGATTTTGCTGAGCATACCGCCCCCGGCCAAGCTGCTGATCATGTCATCCCCGACGGCTACGGCCCCGGTGGCGACCAGATGCGCAAAGACCGAACGCGCCAGCCGCCAACTGCCTAGGGTTCCGGCCCGGCCCCCATAGATTTCAGCGATACGCCGGATCATCCGCACATTTGCCGCCAAAGCCACCACCACATCGGCCAAGGCCAGCGGCACAATGGCGGTGACGGTGGCAACCTGACGGGCGGCGGCGCTGATCTCGTCAATCGCCATTTGGTCCAGCGGGGCCAGAATTTCGGTTTCGGCCAGCCCCAACAGACCATGCGCATCGAATTGATCACCGTGCTTTTCGGCGAAATTGGCCCGGCCCCATTCGGTTTCGGGGCGCTTGTGATAGAGCGCAACCAGCCCGTCTGTCACATGCAGCGCAGCTTTCAGATCATCCTCTGCAATGGCCTGTTCGGCAGCGCGGTGTAGGCGATCGAGTTTTTTCAGGCGCCAAAAGCCGGAAAGCTCGCGCAAGGCCAGCGCCAGCAGAACCAGCACCAACATCCCCATCAGCGCAATGGAAATAGACCCCAGATACGGATTGCGCGCGATCATCCCGGTCACGAAATCCCAGGCTGCGACTGACAGAGCAAAGCCCAGCAAAGCCAGCAGCACCGCCCAGAACCAACGGGTCAGGGCAGAAGGCTTGCGGGCAACGACTCGGGTTACAACCTGCATGGTCTGCCCGGTTGGTCGATCCGTTTCCGGCACTTCGGGGGCGGTGGCTGGGGTCAGCTCGGTCGGGGTTTCGTTTTCGGGCTGGTCCAGCTCAATCAACACAGGGGCGTTGTTTTTGTGGCTCATGTCAAATAATCCCCAATCAAGAAATCTATGGCCCGGTCCAGCCGGATATGGGGTGGCCCCTGATCCGGTTTCAGCGTCATTTGGGCAGGAGCAAAATTCATGATCTGATAATCCGCATCAAGCCATTTTTCGGCCCCTTGCCGCGCGAGGTTGAGCAGCTGAGCCGGGTCATCCGGCAACTGCCCGGCATAAAACGCCGCCTGCTTGCCAGTTTCCAACAAGGTGCCGCGCACACAGTCCAGCGTTTCGCCCTGGTGTTTCAGGCTTTGCTCAACCGTGGCCCGGTAAGAGGCAATCGCCATGGCGGTGGTCAAGGCCCCGGAAAAATCAGCTTTGTCGCGGGCCTTGCGCAGCATGGCGCTGACGATCTGGGTCAGGCGGGCGTGTTGGCTGTGGTGCAAATGGTCGGCTTTGGTGGCAGCAAACAGGATGCGCTCGACCCGATGGATGCCAAAAAGCGAGGCCAGAAATCCGACCGCGCCGGGGCGAAAAGCCGTCAACACATCGGTCATGGCGTGGCGCATGTCTTCGACGGCTTGCGGTCCGTTATGAATGGCCCCCAGCGCATCCATCAGCACGACCTGACGGTCAATCTTGGCGAAATGATCGCGGAAAAACGGCTGCACGACCTGTTTTTTATACGCCTCAAAACGCCGCTGCATTTCAGACCACAAACTGCCACGCTTTGGGTTTTGCGGGCTGTGGATGGGAGCGAATGTCAGGGCGGGAGAGCCCTCTAAATCGCCCGGCAACAAAAACCGCCCCGGGGTGCAATCGGAAAAGCCCTCTTGCCGGGCAGCGTGCAAATAAGAGACAAACCTGCGGGTTAGAGCCTGTGCTGTGTCCTCATCATATTTGGCGTTCGCATCCGGTAGTGCGTTCAGGAAGTCTTGGGCGCAATCCCTGTTTTGCAGAGTATTCAGCACGCTATCCGCCCACTGCTGATAGCTCTTATCTAGCAGGCCCAGATCCAGCAGCCACTCTCCGGGGTAATCGACAATGTCCAGATGCAGCACGCGCGGATAAGAAACCGCCCCCAACAGGCCCTGAGGCTGCAATTTCAGCGACAGCCGCAGCTGTGAAACCGTCCTTGTGCTTTGCGGCCATCGCGGGTCTGTGCCGGTCAGATCGGCCAGATGGGTTTCGTATTCAAAGCGCGGGATGGTGTCATCGGGCTGAGGTTGTAGATAAGCGGCGATGATCGTGCCATTAGCGACCCCGCTGAGCTGGCTCATCCGCCCCCGGTTCAGCAAATTAGCCACGAGCGAAGTGATAAACACGGTCTTGCCAGCCCGGCTGAGGCCCGTCACCCCAATCCGCAAGCTGCTCTCAGACCCAATCCAGCCCGCTGTCAGGCCGTTTAAAACTGTGGAAATCCGCACATCATTACCCCTTCACCTGCCACCAAAGATAAACACCCGATCCGGTGGCTGCAATGTTGTTTGCGCATTATCCGTCTTGGCCCGCGCCCTTTTACCCATCGCAAAGATTGCCAAATCCGCAAGCGCAGGGTAGCTAACGGATTATGCCCAGATATGCGATGAAAATAGAATATGATGGCGGGCCGTTTTGTGGCTGGCAGCGTCAGAACGATCTGCCCACGGTGCAGGGTGCCGTTGAGGATGCCCTGAAGAGGCTCGAACCCGATCACCCCGGCATTCAGGCCGCTGGGCGCACCGATACCGGGGTTCATGCCACAGGTCAGGTGGCGCATTGCGATTTGAGCAAAGCGTGGATGCCCGAACGCTTGCAGGAGGCGTTGAATTATCACCTGAAGCCCAATCCGGTCAGTATCGTCGAAATCGCCTGTATTAGTGACGATTTTCATGCTCGGTTTTCGGCCCGAGAGCGGCAATATCTGTTTCGCCTGATCAGCCGGCGTGCGCCAGTGGTGCATGAGCGCGGGCGGGTGTGGCAGGTGAAACATCGGCTGGATGTTGACGCAATGCGTCAGGGGGCGGCGTATCTGCTGGGCCAGCATGATTTCACCACGTTTCGGTCGGCGCATTGTCAGGCGCAATCGCCGATCAAGACTCTGGATGAGCTGAGCATCAGCGCCCAAGACATACCCTATGGTCAGGAAATTCGCTTTTATTTGCGGGCCCGCAGCTTTTTGCACAATCAGGTGCGCAGTTTTGTCGGCACGCTTGAGCGGGTGGGCGCAGGGGCTTGGCAGCCCGAAGATGTGAGAGAAGCGCTTGCCGCCCGGGATCGCAAGGCTTGTGGCCCGGTTAGCCCGCCGCAGGGGCTTTATCTGGCGCATGTGCATTACCCGGAACGGCCCTTTGGGGACTGATCACAGCCTAAACAGGCTCTAATGTGCCGATTAGGCTCTATTATTAGGCAAGAGTAGCTCGGCCAAAGCCAGCGCCATGACCTGACTGCTTTCGATCATATCCTGCACCCCGACCCATTCATCCGGCTGATGGGCCAGTTCCAATATCCCCGGCCCATAGGCGATGCAGTTTTTCAGCTTGCCGATCCGGTCAATGTGTTTTTGATCATAGGTTCCGGGAGATACCACATATTCGGCGCTCTTGCCCATGACCTGCTGAATGGCGCGGGCAACGGTCTGCACCACTGGCGCATTAGTTTCGGTCATTGAGGGCTGGACCTCGAACAATTCCCGGATATCGTATTCAAAATTGGGCCGCTCGGCTTTGATTTTGTCCAGCATTTGGGTCACTTCGGCTTTGACCTGATCAATGTCTTCTTCGATCAGAAAACGCCGGTCAATCACGATACGGCAACGGTCGGGCACGCAGGCGGCGGGCAGGCCGGTGTAAGAAGGGTCTTGCTCGGGCTCGCCGCCATGGATCGAATTGATGTTCAGTGTCGATTGCCGCGCCCCATCCGGGACCACCGGCATATCGGTGCGTTTGCCCGCCAACAATGGGAACAGATGGGTTTCCATTTCCTGCAACACCGCCCCCATATGGCGCACCGCGCTATCACCGAGAAACGGCATCGAACCATGGGCAATCCGCCCTTTCGTCTCGATTTCGGCCCACCAAACGCCGCGATGGCCCAGACAGATGCGGTCTTTGTGCAGCGGTTCAGGGATGATCACATGCTGGACTTTCGCCGGATCGAAATAGCCCTGCTCGGCCAGATAGGCCACGCCGCCATAGCCGCCGGATTCCTCATCAGCGGTGGCGCTGATCTCAATCGCCCCGGCGTAATCAGGGCAGATCGCAATGAACGCTTCGGCCGCAATGACCGAAGCCGCCAGCCCGCCCTTCATGTCACACGCCCCGCGACCATAGATTTTGTCGCCATCCAGCTCTGCGCCAAACGGATCGCGGCTCCAGCCATGGCCGACCTCGACAACATCGTGATGGCTGTTGAAATGCACGCAGTCTCCGTTATGGGCACCCTGATGACGGGCAACCAGATTCCAGCGCGGGTATGCGTCGCTATCGGCAATCGCCCCACGGGCGCGGATCAGTTCGATCCGGAACCCCCGCTTGCCAAGGCGTTCGGCCAGAAAGCTGCAAATCTCGCGGTATTTGGTGCCCGGCGGGTTCAGAGTGGGGATGCGGATCAGAGCCTGAGTCAGCTCGATCAGATCCTGGCGGCGGTTTTCGATTTCTTCAATGAGTCGGTCAGTGAGAATATGCGTCATATCCGCAGGTTAGCGCGTTGCGGGTTGAGCGGCAATGCGGCATTTGTCAAATCTCATTGCATGGAACAGCATATTGCTAACCTGTATCAGCAAGCTGGTGATCGGCCACGTTACCAACCCGGCACTCGCCACAACCACTAAGGCGACAAAGCAGATCAAAGGCGCCGGATTGGTGCATACCCTAGCTCTGCCCTTGACCGCGCTTGCCAAAATCGACCGTTTGACCTACGCTCGGACCACACAGGAGGTCAAAGAGCATCACCCTGAACCCCGACGCGTTGGAAAATCGACAATATGCACTTGGGATAAGCGCCGGGCTGCCACCTTGGTTCGGTAGCAAATCTTTGAAAACACCCTTATCAAACCGCATGAAAAACAACATCAGATATGGCCCCTTTCCGTTCCTCCCCCTCGCCCGCTTGCTTCGGAAGAACCCCTGATGCGCTATAATACCCCCGCCCTGTCCGGCCCTCTTTCGGATGTCTTTTACCGCCGGCCGATCACATTCTCCCGCTTTTCCGAACATAATATATTGCGGTATTGTCTGGGTGGCACGCTTTATATGCCTTCAACCCGACAGGTGGTGGATAAGATCGTGGCCAGAACGCTGCCCGATATGCATTCCATGGTCATGTGTTTCGAAGACGCCATCGCCGAAGCCGATCTGCCCGGCGGTGAACAAAACGTGCTGGCGCAGCTCCACTATCTGGCCGATAAAATCGCCGCCGGTGCGCTGGCGGATGAAAATGTGCCGCTGATTTTTCTGCGGGTGCGCAATATCGAACAATTCCGCCGCTTTGGAGACCGCCTGACCCCGGCCATGGCCAATGTTCTGACCGGCTTTGTGTTTCCGAAATTTTTCAGCAGCAATGCGCATCTGTATCTGGATCATCTGGTCGGGTTGAACGAACGGTTCGAAACCCGGCTTTACGCCATGCCCATCCTTGAAGGCGCGGCCATTGCCTTTCGCGAAACCCGAACGCAAGAGCTGCACCAACTGCTAGAAATTTGCCGCGGCTATCGCGATTATATCCTCAATATCCGGGTCGGCGGCACTGATTTTTCCTCGTTTTTCGGGGTGCGCCGGGGGATCAGCTCTTCGGTTTATGACATCCTGCCGGTGCGCGACGCGCTGGCCGATATCCTCAATTTCTTTGGTCGGGCAGAAGAAGGCTATGTGGTATCGGCCGCCGTCTGGGAATATTTCCTCGCCTATAAACGCGACGATCTGGAGCAGGTGATGCAGGAAAACCTGACCCGCAGCCTGCGCAATATGAACCCGATCCTGAATGACGCGATCGACGGGCTGTTGCGCGAAATCCTGCTGGACAAGGCCAATGGCTTTGTCGGCAAAACCGTGATCCACCCCTCGCATCTGCCCTATGTCAACGCCATGCAGGCCGTCACCCGCGAAGAATATGAGGACGCCATGCAAATTCTGGGCACATCGGGCGGGGTGATCAAATCGGCCAATAACAACAAGATGAACGAAATCAACCCACATCGCAGCTGGGCCACACGCATTTCCTGTCTGGCCGATGCATATGGGGTGATCGAGGATGAATCCTGCTATCTGTCCCTGTTCCGCGCCGGAGCCTCGGCCTCATGAGCGCCGAAGGGGCCGCGGCGCAGCTGTTGCGCGGGTTGCAGGATCTGGCCCAGACCCCTGCCAATGACGCCCTTTATGATGTGGTGCGGTTGCGGTTGCTGGATGGGCTGGGTTGCCTGCTGGCCGGGGGCGCGCTCATGCGGGCGCAGCGCGGGCGCGGCCAGACGCTGTTGCGGCTCAGCGCCGGCGAAGGGCCGGTGCCGGTGGTCGGATTTGGCCGCCGCGCCGATCCGAAAACTGCGGCGCTGATCAACGGCATGTCCTGCCACATCGCCGAGCTGGATGACGGCCATCGTTACGGCATCACCCATGCCGGCGCGGTTGTGCTGCCGGCGCTGATCTCGACCTTGCATCACCCTGACCTCACCGAACAGAGCTTCCTGCGGGCGCTGTTGCTGGGCTATGAGGCCGCCATCCGCATGGGTTGCAGCCTGCAACCCATGGCCAAGGATCAGGGTTGGCACGGCACCGGCATGTTTGGCTGTATCGGCGCGGCAATCGGGGTGGCGACGGCCTTGGGGGCCTCGCCGGCGCAGATGAATGCGGCCCTGTCGGCCGGGGCCAGTGGCGCTTCGGGGTTGCTGGCGGTGATCCGGGGCGCATCAGACTTAAAGCCCTATAATTGCGGTCAGGCGGCGCAGGCCGGGTTGTCCGCCGGGCTGGTGGCCATGGCCGGGTTTGCCGGGGCGGCGGATGTTCTGGGCGGGGCGCAGGGGCTGCTTGACATCCTCAGCGGCCCGGCTGCGCCCGACCTCGACCAGCTGACCGTGGCCGCGCCCTATTGCGTTGAAACGGTTTACCTGAAACCCTATGCCTCCTGCCGCTATGCCCATGCCCCGATCGAGGCGGCGCTGTCGCTGCGCAACGCCCACGGCATCGCGCCCGACCAGATCGCGCGCGTGCATGTCAGCACCTATCGTCTGGCGGTGTATCAGCATGATCACACCGAAATTCACGGCCCCGGCTCGGCCAGGATGAGCGTGCCTTACTGTGTCGCCGCCGCCCTGATCTCGGGGGAAACTGGCATGGCGGCGTTTGGCGATGCGATGTTGCGCGATGCCGCCACGCTGGATCTGACCCGCCGGGTTCAGGTGGTCGAAGATCCGGCCCTGACGGCGCTGATCCCCGCGCGCCGCCCGGCAGTGGTGACGCTGCATCTGACATCGGGCCAAAGCCTGAGCGCCCGGGTCGACCTGCCCAAGGGCGAGCCCGAAACCGCCATGAGCCCGGCCGAGCTGCGCACCAAATTCACCGATCTGGCGCAATTTGCCGGCTATCAGCCCGAGGCCGCCGGGCAGATGGCGGATCAGCTACTCGACCCTGACGCGCCGAAACTGCCGCTGATCCGGGCGCTGTCGTGACTGGGGTGCTGTCGTGACCGGGGCGGAGCCGCGCTGGGGTGGCGTGTTTGGCTGGCGGGTGCGGGCTCTGGCGCGGCGTGGGGGGTATCGGCTGCTGGACCGGCTGCGCCCGCCCGACCCCGGGGCGCGGATCAAAGCCGCCGAGACCGCCCTGCGCAACCGCCCCGGCCCGGTGCGGATTGGGTTTGTGGTGTGCAACCCGGCGAAATGGAGCGCGGGGCCGCTCTTTGCCCGGCTGGCCCGCGATCCGGCTTTTGAGGTCAGCCTGCATGTCACCCTGTCCGATGTCGCCCTGCGCCTGCCTCGAGCGCAGCGGCGGGAGGATTTTCGGCGGGTTAGTGCCTTTTTCGAAATGATCGGCCCGCTGGGGCCGCCGCTTTATGACGCCACCACCGACCGGATGCAGCCCGAAGCGCAAATCGGGGTTGATCTGGCCGTGATCCAGCAGCCCTGGGGGATGCAGGATCTGCCCCGCCGGCTGTTGAAAGGCGGCATCTTGTCGGCCTATCTGCATTATGGCTACCCGATCATCCGCAATGACGGGATGCAATTCGGCCTGCCCGATTTCCACCGCTATCTGTGGGCTTATATTGCGGCTTCGGACTGGCACGGCAAAATGGCGATGAGCGGCCCGGCCCCGCCCTATCAGGTGATCGTGGCGGGGTATCCCAAGCTGGATATCTACCTGTCCCCGGCGCCCGCGCGCAACGCGGTGCCCCATTGGTCGCATCCAGGACAGGCCGGGCGCAAACGGGTGATCTTTGCCCCGCATCACACGCTGGATAGCACGCTGAAAATGGGCACATTTGACTGGTCGGGGCCAACCATGCTGGAACTGGTGCGCAGTTATCCGCAGGTGGATTTTCTGCTCAAACCCCACCCCAATCTGAGGGCCGAGATGCACCGGCGCGGTGCCGCCCGGGCTTTTGCCGATTGGCTTGACGCATGGCAGGCGGCCCCGAATACAGCGCAGTTTGAGGCGGGCAATTATTTTGACCTGTTCCGCAGCTCGGATCTGATGATCACCGATAGCGGTTCGTTTCTGGCCGAATATCTGCCCACCGGGCACCCCATCCTGCGCCTGTGCCGGGCGGATAGTGCGCCGATGAATACGGCGGGGCGAGCGTTGGTGCCGGCGTTTTATACCGCTGACACCGCCGATGAGCTGCGCCGCGCTTTTGAGCGCATCCTGATCCGGGGGCAAGACCCGCTTGCCGAATTGCGCAGCGAACTGGCCCGGCGGGTGCTGCCACAAGAGGGGGGCTCGGCAGAAGTCGTAACCCGTTATTTACGATGCAAATTGGCCTCAAAGGGCTGAGAGCCCGCCGACAACAGGACCGGCGCACCGGCCTTTGGACGCTGGATCAGACGGTGGCGCAGCCCGTGCCAGGCGTAATGGCTGAAATAGCGGGCGGCTTGTGGCAGGCTCAGCCCCTCTTGGCCGCGCAATATCCGCCAGATATCCAGCGCCGCCGCCGCCTTGTTGGCCGAAAGCGAGCCCCGGCCCACGCGGTAAATCGCCAGATCCTGATTCAGCCCCCGGGCCGGGCCGAAAGTGCGCACGATCTGCAACCACAGCGCATAATCATGCTGACGTTTGAACAAAGGCATCGGCATTTTGCCACAGATCGCCGTATCATAAAGCACCGTCAGGCAGCCGATCGGGTTGTTGCACAGCAGCCGGCGATACCCGACCCGATCCAGCCCCGGCATCCGGGTGATCAGCGCACCTTCAGGGTCAGACACCCGGGCATATCCGGTAAAGCTGAGCGCCGCGCCGCTATGCAGGTGAAAATCCAGCTGGCGTTCCAGCTTGGCCGGGTGCCACAGATCATCCGCATCCAAAAAGCCGATGAACCGCCCTCGGGCGGTCTGCAACCCTAAATTGCGCGCCGCTGCCGCTCCACTGCGGCCCGGCATCTGCAACAACCGAATGCGCGGATCCTGTGCCGCCAGACGCTGCGCCAAGGCCAAGCTGTCATCCTGCGAGGCATCATCAATCAGCAGCAATTCCCAGCCCGGATGGCTCTGCGCCCGCACCGAAGCCACACTGGCCGCCAGAGTGCGCCCGGCATTAAACAGCGGCATGATAACCGATACATTTACCGGCGGCGCTGGCCCCATCTTGTCGACCTTTTCGTTAACCACCCCTCCTCATAGAGCAAAGCCCGCTTATTGAGAACACCCTTTGCACCCGGTCCGTGGTAGGGGGGTAAGGTTGACAGCTTCGGGCAAAAACAATAGCTGATTTACGATATAGACTAACATTTTGCAGATTTGTGTAGCCCGGATTAACCCTATGTCATCGCCCTATCAGAACCTCCCGGCCAAAGCCTATTGGCGCAGCGGCGTGGTCAAGCGCGGCGCGATCGAGGCGTCCGATCTGTATACGCCCAAATTTGCGATCACCCGCCAGCACCGGATTGTCACGGCCGGGTCGTGTTTTGCCCAACATGTCGGGCGCACGCTGAAACAGGCGGGCTATAACGTGCAGGATGCCGAACCCGGGCCAAATGCCCCCCCCAAGCTGCAAAACCGGTTCGGCTATGGGCTGTATTCGGCGCGTTACGGCAATGTTTACACCGCGCGGCAAATGCGCCAGCTGCTGCGAGAAGCCTTTGAGGGGTTTCAGCCCCAAGAGGTGGTCTGGGAAAAAGACGGGCGGTTTTATGATGCGCTGCGCCCCTCGGTCGAACCCGAAGGCCTGCCCACCGCCCAGGACGTGCTGGACCATCGCGCCCAGCATTTGCAGGCGGTGCGGCGGCTGTTTGGTGATCTGGACCTGTTCGTTTTTACCTTTGGCCTGACCGAAGCCTGGTGTTCGCAGCAGGGCGATACCGTTTACCCAACGGCTCCGGGCACCATCGCCGGGCAGTATCAGCCCGAACGCTATCAGTTCCGCAATTTCCGCTATGACGAAGTGCTGGCCGATTTTCGCGCGGTGCGCCACATCATCCGCCAGCAAAACCGCAAGGCGCGGTTTCTGGTTACGGTTTCCCCGGTGCCGCTGACCGCCACCGCCACGGGACAGCATGTTGAGGTGGCCTCGACCTATTCGAAATCGGTGCTGCGGGCGGTGTGTGGGGTGCTGGCGCAGGATTTTGAGGATGTGGATTATTTCCCCTCTTACGAGGTCATCACCTCTCAGACCGCCCATGGCAAGCATTTCGAGGCCAATTACCGCAGCGTGCGTCGCGAGGGTGTGGCCAAGGCGATGGCGCTGTTCATGGCTGCCCATGACACCGCGCTGCCCGATGACCCCCCCGCGCCAGCGCAACCGGTCCGCCCGGACGATGCCCCCCCAGAAGATGAGTTTGTCTGCGAAGAGGCCCTGTTGGACGCGTTTGCAAAATGACCACCAAGATATTGATCGTCGGGAATTCTCATGTTGCGGCTGTGCGCAATGGCTGGAAGCTGATCCGCAAGGATTCCCCGGATATCCGGGTCAAATTCTTTGCCACCAATTCGACCCTCTACCGGCAGCTGAGCTTTGACGACAAGCTGTGCTTTGGCATCCATGATCCGGCCCAATACAGCGCCCATCAGGTGAAATTCATGCAGAAAACCATGCGTCGCCTGACCATTGACATGTCGGGCTTTGACCGGGTGCTGATGGTGGGGCACAACACCAATGAGGTCGATTTTCTGCGCCAGTTCGAGGGGTTCAGCATTGATGGGGTCTGCCCCCGCCCCCACCTGCCCCGCCTGTCGCAAGCGGCGTTTGAGGCGTTTTGCGATGAGGTCATCCGCCGCCGCCTGCCGGCTGAGAACTGGCACAACTGGACGCAACCGCGGCTGTTTTGTCTGCCGACCCCGATCCCTCAGGCCGATTGCCCGGCCGATCATGCCCGTTATGGGGTGTGGGCGCGTTATGGCCGGGATGATTTCCGCGGGTTGGCGTTTCTGAAACAGTATCGCGCCCGGGTGGCAAAGCTGTATCAGCAGATCGGGATCGAGGTGATTGATCCGCCGGATGCGATTTATGAGCCCTGCGGCCTGACTCGCCGTGAATTCGGACAGGTCGCCAACCGGCTGGCCGGACGGCGGATGACCTATGCCGAGGATGATTTCCACCATATGAACGCCAAATACGGCGCGATCGTTTTGCGCCATGCGTTGCAGATGATCCCTCCGGTCGAGCAAGCGGCCCAGCCCGATTGTGACGCACCGCCCGATCCAGGGCCATGACAGCGGTCATCGGAGCCGCCGGTTCTTACCAAATCATGGCCATGCAAAGCCCTGAGACCGGGGCGGCTCGGCAGCAGATATGTGGGGTGGATGTTGCTCTGAGGCAGGCAGAATTTATCCCAACGATAGGCGGCACGGCTATTGATGTGGTGAATGATCTCGTCGCTTTGCTCGGGCAGTTCCAGCAGCAACGCCAGCGACACTTCCCAATACGACATCCCATCCCGGGTGACCTCGGTCGAACGCACCCGCGGCGCATTCAGAATGGACAGAGTGAAATTGTCGATCTCACGAATGACCGAGCTGCCATGATGATCTTCCCGGGTCCGCCACAAAATGGCGGCGATGGCGAAATAACGGTTAATACCATCCCAAAGACCAAAAAGCCCCACCAAATGGCGGGGCTTGATCTGATCGGGTATATCGGCAGATTTATTCCTCTGCGGCATCCTCTTCAGCAGCCAGGCGAGCCATATCACCATAGCGGAACCCGGCCTTCAGCACCCGGACATAGCCGCCATTGCGCTCTTTGTAACGCGGGCCAAGCACGTCAAACAGTTTTGCAACGTCCTTTTCCTCTTTCAGGCGGGATGCAGCCTGACGACGGGCGTGCAGATCGCCGCGTTTGCCCAGAGTGATCAGCTTATCCGCGATGCGCTTCAACTCTTTGGCCTTGGGCAGAGTGGTCTTGATCTGCTCATGCTCAATCAAAGAGCCAGCCATATTGGCAAACATGGCCTTGCGGTGTTCGTGGGTGCGGTTCAGACGGCGGTAGCCTCTTGCGTGGCGCATTTTTCTTATCCTTTGACTTCAGTCGCTTTGTGCTTTGTCCGGCCCCCATGCGTGGAGGCTCTCCTTGGGGCGGAATTGCCCTGATGTCCCCGCATATCGCGGGCATTGAGGCGGCGCGAAACCCGCGCCGCTGATCTGTTTAGAACTGGTCTTCAAATTTCTTGGCCAGATCTTCGATATTCTCAGGCGGCCAGTCTTCGACATCCATACCCAGATGCAGACCCATCCCCGACAGCACTTCTTTGATTTCGTTCAAAGACTTGCGGCCAAAATTCGGCGTGCGCAGCATTTCGGCTTCGGTTTTCTGGATCAGATCGCCGATGTAAACGATGTTGTCGTTTTTCAGGCAGTTGGCCGAACGCACTGAAAGCTCCAGCTCGTCCACTTTTTTCAGCAGCAGCGGGTTGAATTCCAGACCATCGTCTTCTTCCTGACGGTTTGCAGCCTCGGGATCGTCGAAATTGACAAAGATCGAAAGCTGATCCTGCAAAATCCGCGCAGCAAACGCCACCGCATCTTCGGCCGAGATCGAACCGTCGGTTTCCAGCTTCAGCGTCAGCTTGTCATAATCCAGCACCTGACCTTCACGGGTCGGCTGCACGTCATACGACACCTTGCGCACCGGAGAATAGATCGCATCAATCGGGATCAGCCCGATCGGTGCATCCTCGGGCCGGTTCTTGTCAGCCGAAACATAGCCCTTGCCGGTGTTCACGGTCAGTTCCATGAACAGCTCGGCACCCTCATCCAGCTGGCAGATCACATGATCCTTGTTCAGAACCTCAATGCCCGCACTTTCCGAGATATCGCCCGCGGTCACAACGGTCGGACCTTTGGCCGAAATCGACAGACGCTTGGGCCCGTCCACTTCCATGGAAAGCGCAACACCTTTCAGGTTCAGAACGATGTCGGTGACGTCCTCACGAACACCTGCAATGGTCGAAAATTCGTGCAGCACATTGTCAATATGCACGCTGGTGATGGCCGCGCCCTGCAGGCTCGACATCAGCACACGGCGCAGGGCGTTGCCCATGGTCAGACCAAAGCCGCGCTCCAGAGGTTCTGCGATAACAGTGGCCTGAGTCGCCGGGTTCATGCCCGGTGTCACAACCAACTGAGTCGGCTTGATCAGTTCTTGCCAGTTTTTATGGATCATGTGTGTCGCCTCCATTCAAGTTCCCGGATCATGTCCAGTTTTCCGAAAACACCCGAGGTAAAATTGACAACCCAAGCCGCAGTCAACACTGCGGCCTGGGCAAAGAATTCATTATACGCGGCGCCGTTTTGGTGGGCGACAACCGTTATGGGCAATCGGAGTTACATCACGGATCGAAGTGATGTTCATGCCAATCGCCGCCAGAGCGCGCAATGCAGACTCACGGCCGGAACCGGGGCCTTGCACTTCGACTTCCAGCGTTTTGACGCCATGTTCCTGGGCTTTCTTACCAGCATCCTCAGCCGCCATTTGCGCCGCATAAGGGGTGGATTTGCGAGAACCACGAAAGCCCTTCAGCCCGGCCGAGGACCAGGAAATCGCGTTGCCCTGAACGTCAGAGATCAGGATCTTGGTGTTGTTGAACGACGAATTGATATGCGCAACACCGGATGCGATATTTTTACGAACCTTACGTTTCAGGCGTGTCTTGTCACGAGCCATGCTATCAACTCCCCTTTATTTCTTCTTACCAGCAATGGCCTTTGCAGGGCCTTTGCGGGTGCGCGCGTTGGTGTGGGTGCGTTGACCACGGACAGGCAGATTGCGGCGATGGCGCAAACCACGATAGCAACCCAGATCCATCAGGCGTTTGATGTTCATCTGAGTTTCACGACGCAGATCACCCTCAACGGTGTAGTTTGCGTCAATATGTTCACGAATGGCCAGAACCTCGGCATCCGACAGTTCGTTAACGCGACGTGTTTCGTCGATATTAACGGCCTTGCAGATGTCCGTAGCAGAAGTTGAGCCGATTCCGGTGATATAAGTCAGGGCGATCGGGACCCGTTTATGGGTCGGGATATTTACGCCAGCAATGCGTGCCAAATTTTAGCTTCCTTTTTTGTTGCGACCCCGTAATTCCAGAGCCTTTTTTCACAACCACGGCCCAAAAGGGGTATCCCTCCCGGGCCGATCAATAAAACCGAAAAGGTGCGAATCAGACAACAGCCGTCCCGCACCTTGATTCTGTTAACAGATGTCGTGATCTATGGTGTTTTTAACATCTCGTCAAGGGTGTAAAACGCCTAACCCAGTGCCTTGGCAATTTCGTCGGAAACTTCCGAGATTTCACCCAGCCCGTTGACGGGCTTCAGCTTGCCCTTGGCATAGTAATAGCCGATCAGCGGCGACGTCAGCTTGTAATACTCCATCAAACGGGTGCGCAGGCTGTCTTCGTTGTCATCCGCGCGATGTTTCATGTCGCTTTTACCGCATTCATCGCAAACACCGTCAACCTTGGGGGGCTTGGTGTCTTTGTGGTAAACCTCACCGCAGCTGCCACAGGTAAAGCGCCCGGTGATCCGTTTGACCAAAGCCTGATCATCCACCCGCATCTCAACCACAGCATCCAGCGACTGGCCGCATTTCTCCAGCAACCCACCCAGAGCATCCGCCTGCGCCAGAGTCCGGGGAAATCCATCAAAGATAAAGCCGCCACCGTGATCACCGGCAAGCTTTTCTTCGATCAGGCCGATCACGATTTCATCGGTGACCAGCTTGCCCTCGGCCATGACCTTGGCAACCATATTGCCCATCTCAGTGCCACTATCTTTGGCTTCCCGCAGCATATCTCCAGTAGATAACTGGATCATGCCGCGCTCTTCTACCAAAAGTCTTGCTTGTGTGCCCTTGCCGGCACCCGGTGGCCCTAAGAGGATAATGTTCATTTTCTTCCTGTGTGTTTTCTGCGGCGCTTCTTGTTGCCGCGCAGTTGCGATTTTTCAATCAAACCTTCGTATTGATGCGCCAGCATATGCGATTGCACCTGCTGAATGGTGTCCATCGTCACCGAGACCACAATCAGAACCGAGGTGCCACTGAAGTAGAACGGAATGGCAAATTGGTTACGCAAAATTTCCGGCATCAGCGAGACCGCCGTCAGATAAGCCGCCCCCAACACCAGCAAGCGTGTCACAACATAGGTCAGATATTCTTCTGTCTTTTTACCGGGACGGATGCCGGGCACAAAGCCGTTTTGCTTTTTCAGGTTATCAGCCACTTCGTCGGGCTTGAACGCCACGTTGTAAGTATAGAAAAACGTGAAAAACGCAATCATCGCTGCGAAAAACAGCAGATACAGCGGCTGGCCGGGGCCGAAATAGGCCAAAATCGTCGACATGACCGGGCCGGTTTGCTGACCGGAAAATGTGGCGATGGTGGTTGGCAGCAGCAACAACGAGGATGCAAAGATGGTCGGGATCACACCGGCAGGGTTGACCTTGATCGGCAGGTGCGAGCTGGAGCCATCGTAAATTTTCATGCCAACCTGACGGCGTGGATATTGAATATGCACCTGACGCATGGCGCGTTCCATGAACACCACAAAGGCAATCACCACAACCACCATGACAAGCACAGCCACGATCACCCCGGGGCTGATGCTGCCCGAGCGGCCCTGAGCCAAGAACTGCACCAGCGCCGCCGGAATCTCGGCCACAATGCCGACAAAGATGATCAGAGAAATGCCGTTGCCGATACCGCGGGCGGTGATTTGCTCACCCAACCACATCAGGAACATGGTGCCACCGACCAGAGTGATCACGGTAGCCGCCTCAAAATAAAGACCCGGATTGGTCACAAGATCACCGGCTTCAAGCGATTTGGCCAGACCATAAGCCTGAAACGTGGCCAGAAACACCGTGCCATAGCGGGTGTATTGGTTGATCTTTTTACGACCCTGTTCACCCTCTTTTTTCAATTGTTCCAGAGGCGACCACATAGCGGTCAGCAACTGAATGATGATCGAAGCCGAGATATAAGGCATGATCCCCAGCGCAAAGATCCCCATCCGGCCCAGCGCCCCGCCGGTGAACATCTGCAACACACCCCCAAGGCCGGCTGCAGCGCCTTCCATGAATTCGCGCAACGCCACGCCATCAATGCCGGGAACTGGGATGTAAGTGCCCAGCCGGTAAACCATCAATAGCCCAAGGGTGAAAAGAATGCGGCTGCGAAGCTCGCCGGATTTGCCCAAGGCGCCCCAGCTCATATTTGCTGCCATTTGTTCTGCTGCAGATGCCATTCAGGGCCTCTTTATATCTGTTCGTAAAACGCCGCAAAACCGTTTCCCGGTTTCGCGGCGTTAGGAAAACTTACGTCTATGTAAGCGGCGCACGCACCGCAAACAAGGCTTATTCCGCCGCTTTTGCAGGCTTTGTCACTTTCAGCGATCCGCCAGCCTTTTCAACAGCTGCAACCGCCGATGCCGAAGCGCCGGTGACTTCGATATTCACCTTGGATGTCACCTCGCCTTTGGCCAGAATGCGCACACCGTCCAGAATGCGGCGCACAACACCGGCCTCCAGCAGCGCCTGCTCGGTGATCACCTTGCCAGCGTCCAGCTTTTTGGCGTCGATGAATTTCTGCACGATGCCCAGATTGACAACTGCAAATTTCTTGCGGTTTGGCTTGTTAAAGCCGCGCTTGGGCAGACGTTGGTAGAGCGGCATTTGCCCGCCTTCAAAACCTTTGATCGCCACGCCGGAACGCGATTTCTGACCCTTGATACCACGGCCACCGGTCTTACCAGTGCCCGAACCGGGACCACGGCCAATGCGTTTGCGGGGTTTTGTTGCGCCTGGGTTGTCGCGCAGTTCATGCAATTTCATGTCGCTCTCTCCTTGCCGGATATGGTCACGAGCGATAGGACCAACCACGGCTTTCATCGTTTCAAACAAGTGGCATTTGAATCGCCACTGGAGGCATATAGACCGATGCGCCCCAAGGAGCAAGCGAAATACAAGATCAGGCATAAAGCAGAAGGATTCACAGACCATCCGCACTCCGGTTCAAACCGAGCCCACGCCAAACGCCTCATGATGAGATAATCAAATCAGTGCCCAAAAAAATTGGAGGGCTCCGACCCCCCAGAACCCTCCATCACCCCACGTGCTCCCTACGCACCACACGTGAATTTAAATTAGGTTCCGGCCGTCCTGACCTGATAAAATGACATTAGACGTTGTGCTGATTCCAAGCAAACCCGAAATAGGAACAATATGATTCAAAAGCCCAGACAACAAAAAACGCCCAACAAAAGCGGGCGTTTTTCAAAGGGGCGACAACGGCCCCACTAATCGGTTTTCGCCACAGACTTAGCCGTAAACAGATTCCTTACCGAACTCTTTGGCCAGCATATAATAAACTACAGCACGATATTTGCTGCGCTCGGAACGGCCATACGTATCCAGAACCTTGTTGATCGCTTCCATCAGTTCCGGCCCATCGGCCAGACCCAGCTTTTTGATCAGGAAGTTGTTTTTCACGGTGTCCAGCTCGTCCTGCTGCGTGGCGGCAACGGTCGAAGCGTCAGCGTTGTAAATTGCAGGACCACAACCGATTGTCACTTTTTTCAACAGATCCATATCCGGCGTGATGCCGCATTTGTTTTTCAGATCATCCGCATATTTTGCAATCAGGTCATCTCTTTTACCCATAAGGTTTACTCCCACAAAAAATTTGAAGCCTTGCTTCGTTTATAACAGCCCAACATAGGCCACCGCCGCCAAGCTAGCGCCAATCCTGACAAAAACAAAGATATTTTTGCCGGCAGCACTGGCATCGGCTAAAACACAACCCCGCAGATTTCGGGGTTGTGTCAAACGCACCATTTAATAGCGGTAATGTTCGGGCTTGAACGGCCCATCAACCGACACACCAATATAATCGGCCTGTTCCTGGCTCAGCTCGGACAGCTGCACACCAATCCGGTTCAGGTGAAGCCGCGCGACTTTTTCGTCCAGATGCTTGGGCAGGATGTAAACATCATTCTTGTACTTCTCGCCCTTGGTCCACAACTCGATCTGCGCCAGAGTCTGGTTGGTGAACGAAGCCGACATCACAAACGAAGGATGCCCGGTGGCGTTGCCAAGGTTCAGCAAACGGCCCTCAGACAGCAGAATGATGCGGTTGCCCGAGGGCATTTCGATCATGTCCACCTGATCCTTGATATTGGTCCATTTGTGGTTTTTCAGACTGGCCACCTGAATTTCATTGTCAAAATGGCCGATATTGCCGACAATCGCCATATCCTTCATCTCGCGCATGTGCTCGATGCGGATCACGTCTTTGTTGCCGGTTGTGGTGATAAAGATGTCAGCATCTGCCACCACATCTTCCAAACGCACCACCTCATAGCCGTCCATAGCGGCCTGCAAAGCACAAATCGGGTCGACTTCGGTCACTTTCACCCGTGCACCGGCCCCAGACAGAGACGCAGCCGAACCCTTACCTACATCGCCATAGCCACAAACCACAGCCACCTTGCCGGCCATCATCACATCGGTGGCGCGGCGGATACCGTCAACCAGCGATTCCTTACAGCCATATTTGTTGTCAAATTTCGACTTGGTCACACTGTCATTGACGTTGATTGCCGGGAACGGCAGCTGGCCTTGCTTGACCAGATCATAAAGACGGTGAACGCCGGTGGTGGTTTCCTCGGAAACGCCTTTGATCTCTGCGCGTTGCTTGGTGAACCAGCCGGGGCTTTCCTTCAGACGCTTTTTGATCTGAGCAAACAGCGCCACTTCTTCTTCCGAACCGGGGGTTTCGATCAGGTCAGTTTCACCATTTTCCACCCGGGCACCGATCAGGATATACATGGTCGCATCGCCACCATCGTCCAGAATCATGTTGCAGGTGCCTTCCTTGAACATGAAGATCCGATCGGCGTAATTCCAGTATTCCTCCAGCGTTTCACCTTTGACGGCAAATACCGGAGTCCCACCCGCCGCAATCGCCGCCGCCGCGTGGTCTTGAGTCGAGAAAATGTTACAAGACGCCCAGCGCACATCCGCGCCCAGCGCAACCAGCGTTTCGATCAACACCGCGGTTTGGATCGTCATGTGCAAAGAACCCGCAATGCGCGCGCCTTTCAACGGCTTGCTGTCACCATATTCTTCCCGCAACGCCATCAGGCCGGGCATTTCAGTTTCGGCGATGTTCAGTTCCTTGCGGCCAAATTCGGCCAGATTGATGTCCTTGATAATATAGTCGGTCGCCATTGGGCTGTTTCCTTGCGATTTTGTAATCCGTCCCGCGGGCCATAACATTCCCTGAGCCCAAGAGCAACGCATCACCCCGAGCACCGAAAATTCAGCCCACCGGCACACTTTCCCGATGACGCGCCCGTGCAAATGCGGCACAATCAGCCAGCATAGTTTTGTCAATCAGCCCAAAGGATACCCCATGGCCACCAAATCCCGTGCCTGGCAACGGATGCTCTCTGGACGCCGGCTTGATCTGCTGGACCCAACCCCGGTGGATATTGAAATTGACGACATTGCCCACGGGCTGGCCTTTGTGGCGCGCTGGAATGGGCAAACCATGGGGGATTATGCCTATTCGGTGGCCGAGCATTCCATTCTGGTTGAGCAGATTTATTCTCTAATCCAGCCCAAAGCGCCCGTGAAATGGCGTCTGGCCGCCTTGCTGCATGACGCGCCGGAATATGTGATCGGAGACATGATTTCTCCGGTCAAATCTGCAGTTGGCCCGGGATATGGTGCTTTGGACGAAAGGCTGACAGCGGCAATTCACATTCGGTTTGGCCTGCCTGCGGTGATCCCGGTGGCGGTCAAAAAGAAAATCAAAAAGGCCGATACGATCAGCGCATGGCTTGAGGCCACGCAAATCGCTGGTTTCACAAAAGCGGAGGCCAACAAACTGTTCGGCACACCCAGCCCCGAACTGGTCAAAGATTTGCAAATCCGCCTGCGCCCGCCGGTTGAGGTGCGTCAGGATTTTACCGATCGCCACAATCAGTTGCTACAAATGTTGTAAAACAGTCTCTAACTCTGCTTAAAAGGCTCCATACCACGGCGGGCCAGCTCATCGGCGCGTTCGTTTTCCGGATGACCCGCATGGCCCTTGACCCATTGCCAGACCACATCATGGCGGGCTTGTGCCTGATCCAGCTGCTGCCACAACTCAACGTTTTTTACCGGTTTTTTCGCCGAAGTGCGCCAGCCATTGCGCTTCCAACCATGTATCCAGCTGGTCACTCCATTTTTAACATAGGCACTATCGGTCACAAGCGTCACTTTGACCGGACGTTCCAGCGCCTCCAACCCGTTGATCGCGCCCAGCAACTCCATCCGGTTGTTGGTGGTGTGGGCCTCACCACCACAAAGCTCGCGCTCTTTCAGAACCGTATCACCATCCCGCGCAACCATCAGCGCACCCCAGCCACCCGGCCCAGGGTTGCCCGAACACGCACCGTCCGTATAGATAAATAATTCAGGCATTTTTCCCTAAAACAGAGCCGCTCTGCCCCGACCTTTTATCAGTATTAGCCCCGGTCACGACCGGCAGAGTGTTGCGTATCTATCTCGCGAGGAGGGCGGCCAATCACCTCGCGCAAATCATCCAGATCAATGAAGTTATCAACCTGACGGCGCAGATCATCGGAAATCATCGGCGGCTGAGACCGAATGGTTGACACGACTGAAACCCGCACACCTTGACGCTGCAGGCTTTCAACCAGCGGACGGAAATCACCATCGCCCGAGAAAATCACCATATGGTCAACATGCGGGGCCAGTTCCAGCGCATTAACCGCCAGTTCAATATCCATATTGCCCTTGATCTTACGCCGGCCCATGGAATCAGTGTATTCCTTGGCCGGTTTTGTCACCATTGTGTAGCCGTTATAATGCAGCCAATCGACCAAAGGACGGATTGGCGAGTAATCATCATTTTCCAACAGGGCCGTATAATAAAACGCCCGCAACAATTTGCCGCGCCGCATGAATTCGGTGCGAAGCAATTTATAATCAATATCAAACCCAAGTGACTTGGCCGCTGCATATAAATTTGATCCATCGATGAACAGGGCGATCCGTTCGTCTTTGTAAAACATAAATTTTTCCTTCCGGTAAGTGGTTTCGGCTTGGATATCCGTGAGTGAGTGGTGGTAGTAATATCGATAAGCGAAACCAAATTATTCCCAGCAAATTAAGGATTCATGGAAGATGTTGCAACCCCCTGATACACATTCCAGCCCCGGCGCAGCCTTGATTGCCTTGGGGTCTAATCTGAGCTTTCAGCAAAATACCCCCCGAGCACTATTGCAACAGGCGCTTGAGAAAATGGAGCAAAAAGGATTATCTATCCTAAGGATTAGTGCCTTTTACAGCACCCCATGTTTCCCCGCTGGAACCGGGCCGGATTATGTGAATGCGGTGGCTCTGATCCACACAAAAATGACGGCACAGAAACTATTATCACATTTGCACGAGGTCGAAAATGCGCTGGGCCGGCAGCGCTTGGGGCGATGGCAGGCCCGGGTAATTGATCTGGATCTGCTCGCCTATGATCAGCAAATCCTCCCGGACCAAAAGACCTTTGACCATTGGCAACAGCTGCCGCTGGAAAAACAAAAACAGATCGCCCCGCAAGAGTTGATTTTGCCTCATCCCCGCATCCAGGACCGGGCCTTTGTTTTGGTGCCACTGGCCGAAATCGCCCCCGACTGGACCCACCCGGTTTTTGGCAAAACCGCACGCCAGCTCCGCGATGAGCTGGATCCGGCTGACATTGCCCAAGTCAATCTGTTATAGCCAGCGCTGATTCAGCACTTGTCAACAGCGGATAAAGCCCCTAAACATGCCCCCTCTAACAAATTGCTCAGGAGTCGCCCCATGGCCCGCGTTACGGTTGAAGATTGCGTTGATAAGGTTCCAAACCGGTTTGATCTGGTCATGCTTGCGGCCCATCGAGCCCGTGAGATTGCCGCTGGTGATCCAATTACTGTTGACCGCGACAATGATAAGAACCCTGTGGTTTCTCTGCGTGAAATCGCCGAGGAAACCCAGCTGGCCGCTGACCTGCGTGAACGCATGATCGAAAGCCAGCAAACTCAGATCGAGGTCGACGAGCCCGAAGAAGACGCCATGGCATTGATGGTCGGTACCGAAGCCGACAAGCCCGAAGAGGACGATATGTCCGAAGAAAAGCTGCTGCGCGCATTGATGGAAGCGCAAGGCCAGCCATAACGCCACATCGCAGAAAGGTGCGAACCAGATGCCGGACAAGATCACAGTCGATGACCTGATCGCGCTGGTTCGCAACTACAATCCCAAAACAGACGCTGATAAACTAAGACGAGCCTTTGAGTATGGGGCTCGGATGCATGAAGGTCAGTTCCGCCACTCGGGCGAGCCCTATTTCACTCATCCGGTCGCCGTTGCGGCGATTCTAGCCCATCAGCGGCTGGATGACGCCACCATCATCACTGCTCTGCTGCACGACACCATTGAAGACACCGAATCGACCTATACCGAGGTCGCCGAGCTGTTCGGCACAGAGGTGGCCGAGCTGGTTGATGGTGTCACCAAGCTGACCAATCTGCAACTGTCCTCATCCGAAACCAAACAGGCCGAAAATTTCCGCAAGCTGTTTATGGCCATGTCCAAGGATTTGCGGGTGATTCTGGTCAAGCTGGCCGACCGTCTGCACAATATGCGCACCATCAAATCCATGCGCCCGGATAAGCAGGCACAAAAGGCGCAGGAGACCATGGATATTTTCGCCCCTCTGGCGGGCCGGATGGGAATGCAATGGATGCGGGAAGAGCTGGAGGATTTGGCCTTTTCCGTGCTGAACCCCAAGGCGCGAAACTCGATCATGCGCCGCTTTATCACCCTACAAAAGGAAAGCGGCGATGTGATTCAGAAAATCACCGACGACATCCGTTTTATCCTGAAGCGCGATCATATCAAAGCCGAGGTGTTTGGCCGCGCCAAAAAGCCCTACTCGATCTGGCGCAAAATGGCGGAAAAAGAGCAAGGATTTTCGCGGCTCTCGGATATTTACGGCTTTCGGGTGATCACCGAAAACGAAACCGATTGCTATAGGGTGCTCGGGGCCATTCACCGCCGCTGGAGTGCTGTTCCGGGCCGTTTCAAAGACTATATCAGCCAGCCCAAATCCAACGGCTATCGCTCGATCCAAACCACAGTATCCGGGCGCGATGGCAAGCAGGTCGAGGTTCAGATCCGAACTCAGCAAATGCACGATGTTGCCGAATCCGGCGTTGCCGCGCATTGGTCTTATCGTGACGGAGTGCGCTCGGAAAACCCGTTCGCGGTGGACCCGGCCAAATGGGTATCCGGCCTGAACGAGCGCCTAGACGCCACCGGCGGCCATGATGAGTTTCTGGAACATGTCAAGCTCGAGATGTATTCCGATCAGGTGTTTTGCTTTACCCCCAAAGGCGAAGTCGTCAAACTGCCCCGCGGTGCCACGCCTTTGGATTTTGCCTATGCAATCCATACGCGGATTGGTGACAGCTGTGTCGGTGCCCAGGTCGATGGCATCCGGGTGCCGCTCTGGACCCGATTGAAAAACGGTCAATCCGTCACCATTACCACGGCCCAAGGGCAACACCCGCAAGCCACATGGCTGGACATCGCCACCACCGGGCGGGCCAAATCAGCGATCCGCAAGTCTCTGCGCAGCCAAAACCGCAATCGCTTTATCAAACTGGGGCGCGAGCTGACGCGGGTGTCCTTTCAACATATCGGCAAAAAGGTCTCTGACAAGGCGTTAGAGACGGCTTCTAAACATATGCGGCTAGCCAATATGGATGAATTGCTGGCCCGTATTGGCAGCGCCGAAATCAACGCCCGCGAGGTGATTTCTGTGCTTTACCCCGAGCTGAACACCCGCAGCGGCGACGAAATTGAGCCTGCTCAGGCCGTTGTCGGGCTGGAACATGGCCAGACCTTTGATCTGGCCCGCTGCTGCCAGCCGATCCCCGGTGAACGTATTGTTGGCATCAGCTATCGCGGCAAGGGTGTGATCGTTCATGCCATCGATTGTCCGGTTTTATCGGATTTCGAAGATCAGGCTGGCCGCTGGGTTGATCTGCACTGGCACAGCGGAAAACATTCGGCCACTCACAAAGTTAATCTGCAAATCACCATCAGCAATGACGCCGGAGTTTTGGGGCGCATTTGCACCATAATCGGCGAACAAAAAGCCAATATCGCCAATCTGGTCTTTTTGGACCGCAAACCAGATTTTTACAGACTTCTTATAGAGGTTGAATTAAGAGACATAGAGCATATGCATGCCGTCATAATGGCATTAAAGGCCGATACCGATGTTGCCGCAATCGAACGCCATCGCGATCCGACCCGCAAGCCATAGCAACAGCACGAAAAGATAGATAGGAACGATTGGTTTGGTTTTTAAAAGACGTGATAAACGACCATTCTGGCGCACTTTTTGGGAACTCCTCTACCCCAAAGGCGGCTGGGGTCGGGCTGCGCGTTACGTCTGGCATCGGTTGCGCCGCTTGCCTGACCCTCCGCATCGCATCGCCCGGGGTGTATTTGCCGGCGTGATCGTCAGCTTTACGCCATTTTTCGGCTTTCACTTTGTCGCCGCCGCGCTGATATCCTTCATCATTCGCGGCAACATAATCGCCGGCATCATGGCCACCTTTTTCGGCAACCCCATTACCTTTCCCTTCATTGCCGTCAGCAGCCTGAAATTGGGGCACCAGATATTGGGAACGGTTTATCAAAAAGGTGCAGATCTGTCTCTAATGGGCAAATTCGGTGGTGCCTGGCAGGATTTACGGCACAACTTTTGGGCCATGTTCAATCTGCTATTATGTCAGCGTGCCGATCATCACCGCCTATCAGAACCACCGCAAAGGCAAGCTCATGGCCAAACTGGCCGAAATTCGCGCCAGAAAAGCCGCAAAGAAAGCTGACGACAACGATCAAACAGGTTAGGTGTTTTGTAACGCTCTTAGTTTAGGGAACCTTCAGAATGAACGGAAAACCATTGGGAAATCTGCGGCTCGGCATCAATATCGACCATGTTGCAACCGTGCGCAATGCGCGCGGCAGCAGCTATCCTGACCCTTTGCGCGCCGCCAAACTGGCCGAGGCCGCCGGGGCCGACGGCATCACCGCCCATCTGCGGGAAGACCGGCGCCATATTTCCGATGCTGATATTGATGGCCTGATGGAAATTCTTTCCGTGCCGCTAAATTTTGAAATGGCCGCCACAGCTGAAATGCAGGCGATTGCGCTACGCCATAAGCCCCATGCGGTTTGCATCGTGCCGGAAAAGCGGGAGGAATTGACCACCGAGGGTGGCCTTGAGGTAGCAGGTGGCGACAATCGGCTGGCCAGTTTCATTGACCCCATTCGCAACGCAGGCTGCCGGGTTTCGCTGTTTATCGACGCCGATGCCCACCAAATCGACGCCGCAGCCCGTATCGGCGCGGATGTTGTCGAACTGCACACTGGCGCCTACTGCGATGCCTTCCACGAAGGGGATCTGAAAACCGCCGAGCTTGAACTGGAAAAACTGCGGCAAATGGCCCGCCATGCCCACTCGGTCGGGCTCGAAGTTCACGCCGGTCACGGCATCACTTACGACACAGTCCAGCCCATCGCCGCCTTCCCCGAGGTGATGGAGCTGAATATCGGCCATTTCCTGATCGGAGAATCCATCTTTATCGGCCTGCAAGACGCCATTGCAAAAATGCGCCGCCTGATGGATGACGCCCGATCTGGCCCGAAAACTTGACTCTGAGCGCCCGGCACTCCATGTAGCCTCCAAACCGACAACCCGAGCAGGAATAGACCCGTTATGGCAAAAAACACAGACAAACCCGATGGCATCTGGGAGATGATTAAAACGGTGTTCTGGGCACTGCTGATCGCAGGCATTTTCCGCACATTGTTTTTCCAACCCTTCTGGATCCCGTCCGGGTCAATGAAAGACACCTTGCTGATCGGAGATTTCCTGTTCGTGAACAAAATGGCCTATGGCTATTCCAAATACTCCTGCCCCTTTGCGGCCTGCCCGATTTCCGGGCGGGTCGGGATGCCGGGCGACAAAATTCAGATGAAAAACGGTGTGCTGCATATCAACGGTCAGCCTGTGAAATTGGAAGATGCCGGCATCTTTACGGAAACATATGCAAAACAGGGCTGGGCCGGCAACCAACCAAAATGCAAAAACAATCCGGGTTTTGGAGGTATTTGCGAAAAAACCCGCATGAAAGAAACCCTGCCCAACGGGGTCTCGCACAGCATTCTGGACATTGGCAACCACCTCACCGATAATACCGGCATTTATACGGTACCCGAGGGCCACTATTTCCTGATGGGCGACAACCGGGATAATTCTTCCGACAGCAGAGTTTCACAAAACCGCCAAGGCGTAGGTTATGTGCCATTTGAAAACTTCATCGGCCGGGCAGATCGGGTTATGTTCTCATCCGCCGGTAAATCCCTGTTTTTCTTCTGGACATGGCGATCAGATCGGTATTTCAAGGCAATTCAGTGAAACTTTCGTCTGAACTCCGGGCCTTTTGCGGCCGCATTGGCTATAATTTCAAACAGCCCGAGCTGTTGCATCAGGCCGTCACCCATTCCTCGATGTCCTCGTCCACCCGCAAAGACAATCAGCGGCTGGAGTTCCTGGGCGACCGGGTGCTAGGCCTGATCATCGCTGAGGCTCTGTTCGCTAATGACGAAAACGCAACCGAAGGCCAAATGGCCCCGCAATTCAACGCCTTGGTGCGCAAGGAAAGCTGCGCCGATGTCGCCCGTGAATTTGATCTGGGTGCGGTGCTGAAACTAGGGCGCTCGGAAATGATATCAGGCGGGCGGCGCAAACAGGCTCTGCTGGCCGACGCGATGGAGGCCGTGCTGGCGGCGGTCTATCTGGATGGTGGCTTTGAACAGGCCCGCAAACTGGTCATCCGGCTGTGGGGCAAGCGCATTGAGCAAGTCAAAGCAGACGCCCGCGATGCCAAAACCGCCTTGCAGGAATGGGCTCAGGCGCGCAAATTACCGCCGCCCAAATACACCGAACTTGCCCGCAGTGGCCCTGACCATGCACCGCTGTTCACCATCCAGGCCCAGCTACAAAATGGCGAGGCCGAATCAGCCAGCGCCAACTCAAAACGTCAGGCCGAACAGGCCGCTGCCACAATCCTGCTGGCCCGATTGGAGACCGAAAATGACTGACACACAGGCCGGATTCATTGCCCTGATTGGCGAACCGAATGCGGGCAAATCGACCCTTCTCAATCAAATGGTTGGGGCCAAAGTCTCGATCGTCACCCACAAGGTTCAAACCACCCGCGCCCGCATCCGTGGCGTGGCGATGGAAAATCAGGCTCAGCTGGTTTTTGTCGACACCCCCGGCATTTTCACGCCGCGCCGCCATCTCGACCGCGCTATGGTCGCCGCCGCTTGGAGCGGAGCCGCCGATGCGGATCTGGTGGTGCTGTTGGTCGAAGCACATCGTGGCGTCACCGCTGGCGTCAAAGTCATTCTTGATGCCCTAAACGAACGCGCCGGCGGGCGCCCCGTGGCGCTGGCGATCAACAAAATCGACAAGGTAAAGTCGGACAAGCTGCTGGCGCTGACCAAGGAACTGAATGACTTATACCGCTTTGACGAAACCTTTATGATCTCGGCTGAAAAAGGCCACGGCGTTCAGGATTTGCGCAAATGGCTCGCGGAAAATGTGCCCGCGGGGCCGTGGCTCTACCCCGAAGACCAAATCGCCGACTTGCCCCTGCGCATGATCGCCGCCGAAATCACCCGCGAAAAGCTGACCCTGCGCCTGCATCAGGAATTACCCTATCAGCTAACCGTCGAAACCGAAAAATGGCAAGATCGCAAAGATGGCTCAGTTCGGATCGAGCAACTGATTTACGTCATGCGCGATGGCCACAAGGGTATTATTCTTGGCCACAAAGGCGAAACCATCAAAGCCATAGGCAAAGCCTCTCGCGAGGAGTTGGAAGAGTTCTTGGGCCGCAAAGTGCATCTGTTTTTGCAGGTCAAAGTCCGGCCAAACTGGCTGAATGAGGCCGAGCGCTATTCCGAAATGGGCCTGAACTTCAAAGACGGGAATGCATGATCCGGCTCACTGCAGAATTTTGGGTGCAAGCCTATCTACAGCGGCTGAATCTGGCGAATATCCCCGCTTTTGTCACACAAAAAGGCGATCTGACTGCCGGAGTGGTTTGGGTAAAGCTGAACACGCTGGACGGCAATGCCGAGATCTATCAGCGTTCCTTTGATCTGCAAACCGGCGAACGCGCTTGGATTTGCATACTCAAAGCGACCGAGGCCAAAATTGACGCCTATCTGAACAAGCAAAAATCATTTGATTCTGATATGTGGGTGATTGAGGTTGAAAACCGGCACGGGCAGCATTTGCTGGATGATCCGAGCCTGTCATAGCGGGTAAGGCTGATGGAATGGCATGATCAGGGCGTTTTGCTAAAGGTTCAGAAACACGGTGAAACCGCGTCGATCATCGAAGTTTTCACCGAACAGCATGGCCGCCACGCCGGGTTGGTGCGCGGCGGGGCCGGGCGCAAAATGGGGCCGATTTTGCAACCCGGGGCGCAGCTCGACCTGACTTGGAGCGCCCGGCTTGAAACTCATCTGGGGAACTATGCGGTTGAACCCATCCGCAGCCGCTCAGCCACCATATTGGCGGATCGGCTGACGCTGGCGGCGCTGAATTCGGTCTGCGCCCTGCTGGCTTTTACCCTGCCCGAACGCGAAGCTCATCCGGTGCTTTACCAACAAAGTGTGACCCTATTCGACCTGTTAGGCAATACTGAAGGCTGGCCGCTGGCCTATTTACGCTGGGAAATGGCGCTGCTGGAAGAGCTGGGCTTTGGGCTGGATTTGCGCCGCTGCGTTGTCACGGGCAGCCGCGAAGATCTGGCATATGTTTCGCCAAAATCAGGCCATGCTGTCAGCGCAGAGGGGGCCGGCGAATGGGCCAGCCGTCTGTTGCCATTACCGCTCTGCCTTTTGGGCCAAGGCCCGGCACCGGATCACGAAATAAACCAAGGCTTGAAGCTGACCGGGCATTTCCTGAACAACTGGCTGGCACCATCACTGGGCAACAAGCCTCTGCCCGCCGCCCGCCAACGCTTTGTCGATGCCTATCTGCGCCACAGCCAGCATTAACCAACCTTACACGCCGCCAGAACCGCCATATTCATAATGTCATTGGCCGTCGAAACAGTCGAGCAAATCTGAATTGACTTATCAATCCCGGTCAAAATCGGCCCAATCACCGTGGCCCCGGCCATTTCCTGCATCAATTTCACCGAAATCGAAGCCGAATGCCGCGCCGGAACAACCAACACATTGGCCGGCCCGGACAAACGCGTAAACGGATACTGCGCCATCGCCTGAGCATTCAGGGCCACATCCACCGCCATTTCGCCTTCATATTCAAAGCTGGCACCGCGCTCATTCAACACCGCCGGGGCAAGGTGCATTTTCTCGGCGCGTTCCGAAACCGGATAGCCGAATGTCGAGAAGCTTACAAAGGCCACACGCGGCTCTAACCCTAGGGATTTTGCCACATCTGCACCGCGTTCGGCAATGGTCGCCAGATCGTATTCGTCCGGCCACTCATGCACCAGCGTATCAGAAATCAGCACAATTTTCCCATTATGCAGCACCGCCGTCACGCCCACAGCCCCATCCGCGGCCCGGGCGTCAAACACATGGTTGATCAATTCCAACACATAGGCGGATTTACGCGTTGCACCCGTCACCAAGCCATCGCCATGCCCATGCGCCAGCATCAACGCCGCAAAAACATGCCGATCGCGCGAGGCCAGACGGTGAATGTCAGAGTAATCATAACCTTTGCGCTGCAAGCGCTCGTAAAGGAAATCTTTGTATTGGTTAAGATGCGTGGTGTTGGCGGCATTCACCACTTCGAGTTCACTCACCGCATCGGCCAAACCGGCAGCTTCCAGCTTTTGCTTGACGTCCGGCTCTCGCCCAACAACCAGAGCTTGCCCCAAGCCAGCCCGCTGATAAGCCACCGCAGCGCGCAACACCCGCACATCATCACCTTCGGCGAAGATCATCCGGCTCTGCGCCGCCTTGGCCCGGCTATAAATGCCGCGCAAAATCGAAGCGGTCGGGTCCAGCCGTGCCTTCAGCGACTCTTCATAACCAACCATATCAACAATCGGACGCCGCGCCACGCCGGTATCCATCCCCGCCTTGGCAACGGCGGGAGGAATTTTGTGGATCAAACGCGGATCAAACGGCGTTGGGATGATATAATCGCGGCCAAAGGTCAGGTTACGGCCATACGCCATCGCCACCTCATCAGGCACATCCTCGCGGGCAAGTTCGGCCAAGGCGCGGGCGCAGGCGATTTTCATCTCATCATTGATGGCGCGTGCATGGATGTCGAGCGCCCCGCGAAACAGGTAAGGAAAACCCAGAACATTATTCACCTGATTGGGGTAATCCGAACGCCCCGTAGCCACGATGGCATCCTGCCGCACGGCGTGGGCGTCCTCGGGGGTGATCTCGGGGTCCGGGTTGGCCATGGCGAAAATAACCGGGTCTTTAGCCATGTTAGAGACCATTTCCTGTGTCACAGCCCCCTTGACCGACACCCCCAGAAACACATCTGCGCCCTTCATCGCCTCTTCCAGCGTGCGCAAATCGGTGTTCGCCGCATGGGCCGATTTCCACTGGTTCATGCCCTCTTCGCGCCCGTTATAAATCACGCCTTTGGTGTCACAGAGCAGGCAATTATCATGCTGAGCGCCCATGGATTTGATCAGCTCAATGCAGGCAATACCAGCCGCCCCGGCACCGTTTACAACGATGCGACAATCCTCAATTTTCTTGCCCGACAGATGCAGCGCATTCAGCAGGCCCGCAGCGCAAATCACCGCCGTGCCGTGCTGATCATCGTGGAACACCGGAATGTTCATCTCTTCTTTCAAACGTTGCTCGATGATAAAGCACTCAGGTGCCTTGATATCCTCAAGGTTAATGCCGCCAAAGGCTGGGCCCATTAACCGAACCGCATTGATAAATGCCTCAGGGTCTTCGGTATCCAGCTCAAGATCAATCGAATTGACATCAGCAAAGCGCTTGAACAGCACCGCTTTGCCCTCCATCACCGGCTTGGACGCCAGCGCGCCCAGATTACCCAGACCCAGAATCGCCGTGCCGTTGCTGATAACCGCAACCATGTTGCCTTTGTTGGTATAATCATAAGCCAGCTCGTGATTTTCAGCGATCTCTTCAACCGGAATAGCCACACCCGGGCTGTAAGCCAGCGAAAGATCACGCTGAGACGTCATTGGCTTGGTCGCTGAAACCTCAAATTTCCCCGGTTTTGGGTCTGCATGATACGCCAATGCCTCTTCCGAGGTGATCTTGTTATTCTGTGTCATATTCCGTTTCCTTGTGGGTGTCAGGCCTTCTTATATTTTTTCTTTCATGGCCTCAATATACTGCTTTTGATCTTTCCCGGATTCGCCTGAGTTTATACACTTGGCGCAACCGGAACCGGAGCGAGCATATGAGCAAAACATCCGTCACCCCCATGATGGCGCAGTTTCTTGAAATCAAGGCCGAGTATAAAGACGCCCTGCTGTTTTACCGCATGGGCGATTTTTACGAGATGTTCTTTGATGATGCGGTGACCGCGGCACAAGCGCTGGACATTGCGTTAACCAAGCGTGGCAAGCATTTGGGCAACGATATTCCGATGTGCGGCGTGCCGGTGCGGGCGGCTGAAGGGTATTTCCTGACCCTCATTCGCAAGGGCTATCGCGTTGCGGTGTGTGAGCAGATGGAAGACCCCGCCGAAGCCAAAAAACGCGGCTCTAAAGCGGTGGTAAAACGCGAAGTCGTCCGCCTTGTGACCCCCGGCACACTGACCGAAGACTCGCTTCTGAAGGCTCGCAGCCACAACTATCTGGCGGCTTATTCCGAAATCCGCGATCAGGGGGCATTGGCTTGGGTCGATATTTCGACCGGCACGTTTCACGTTATGCGCTGCCCACGGGTCAGGCTCGGCCCCGAACTGGCCCGACTTGCCCCACAGGAACTGGTGGTTTCTGAGAAATTAGAGGCTGATTTGGCCGAATTAGTGACTGAATTCGGTATTTCCCTGACGGCTCTGGCAGGCTCTAGTTTTGACAGCACTTCAGCGGAAAAGCGTTTGTTGGGGCTGTTCAAAGTCAGCACTCTTGACGCCTTTGGGCAGTATAATCGCGCTGAAAAATCTGCCATGGGAGCGATTGTCGAATGGCTCGACATTACCCAAAAAGGCAAGCTGCCATTGCTAAGGCCGCCCACTCAGGAAAGCGCCCAAAGCACCATGCAAATTGACGCCGCCACTAGGCGCAATCTGGAGCTGACGCATGGGGTATCCGGGGGGCGTGAAGGGTCGCTGCTGTCGGTGATTGACCGCACCATTACCGCAGCGGGGGGGCGGCTGCTGGAAAAACGGCTGTCCAGCCCATCACGCGATTTGGCCGCCATTCATGCCCGGTTGCAATCCGTGGATTTCATGCTGGAAAACACCGATCTGGCTGATCGGTTACGCGAAAATCTGCGGAAATGCCCGGATATGGATCGGGCGGTGTCGCGCTTGGGTCTGGATCGCGGTGGCCCACGTGATTTATCAGCCGTGCGTGATGCTTTGGCGCAAGCTGAAAACATCGCGGCACAGTTATCGGACAAAGAATTGCCGGAAATTCTGTCCGAAGCAGCAAAATCGCTATCCGGCCATCAGGAATTGCAGCTTTTGCTGGAAAACGCCCTGATCGCGGAACCTCCGCTATTGGCGCGGGATGGTGGTTTTATCGCGCCGGGGTTTGATCAGGATCTGGACGAGGCCCGCACCTTGCGTGACGAAGGCCGCAGCGTGATTGCCGCGATGCAGTCCGAATACAGCGCACTCACCGAAATCAGCGCTCTGAAGATCAAGCATAATAACGTGCTTGGGTATTTCATTGAAACCACCACCACCCATGCGAAAAAAATGCTGTCCGAACCCCTTTCCGAAACCTTTATCCACCGGCAAACCACCGCAAATTCAGTGCGGTTTACCACCGTAGCATTGTCGGAAATGGAGACCAAAATTCTGAACGCAGGAAACCGGGCACTTGAGATTGAAAAGCGGCTCTATTCCAGCTTAAAACAGTCTATTCTAGATAAATCTGCCCTGATTACAAACGCTGCCTCTGCCCTTGCTGAGATTGATTTGGCTTGTGCCTTTGCCGATCTGGCCGCAGGTGAAAACTGGAGCAAGCCAGTCGTTGATAACAGCCGAATTTTCAAAATCGAACAGGGCCGCCACCCAGTGGTTGAACACGCCCTACGCAAACAAGGTGGCGCACCCTTCATCGCCAATGATTGTGATTTGGCGGATGCCGGCGATGACGCGAATATCTGGCTTTTGACTGGCCCGAATATGTCGGGGAAATCGACCTTTCTGCGCCAAAACGCGATTATCGCCCTTCTGGCGCAAATCGGCTGCTATGTGCCGGCCAAACATGCTCATATTGGCATGGTCTCACAGCTGTTCAGCCGAGTTGGCGCATCGGATGATCTGGCGCGGGGGCGTTCGACTTTTATGGTCGAAATGGTCGAAACCGCAGCTATTTTGAACCAGGCCGATGATCGCGCATTGGTTATTCTCGATGAAATCGGCCGCGGCACCGCAACCTATGACGGTCTTTCAATCGCTTGGGCCACTTTGGAGCATCTGCACGATGTCAACAAATGCCGCGCCCTGTTTGCCACCCATTACCACGAAATGACCGCGCTCACCCAAAAGCTAAGCGGCGTTGAAAACGCCACGGTTTCGGTCAAGGAATGGGATGGCGATGTGATTTTCCTGCACGAAGTCAAAAAGGGGGCGGCAGACCGGTCTTACGGCGTGCAGGTGGCGCGTCTGGCTGGATTGCCTGACAGCGTGATTGCCCGCGCCCGGGTGGTGTTGGAAATGCTGGAAAAGGGTGAACGCGAGGGCAGTGTTGGGCAAAAAGCGCTGATTGACGATTTGCCACTGTTTTCGACGACACCACTGCCAGCACCAAGCCCCAAGCGTGATTCAAGGGTCGAAGCACGCTTGGTCGAGGTGAACCCGGACGAACTAAGCCCGAAAGACGCGCTCGCCCTGATTTATGAGTTAAAGGAACTTAACTAAGCCTTGGGCGTCGAAGACACCCCAACCTGGGCAGGCCGCAACAGGCGATCATGCAGCATGAAGCCATCGGAAGATACCTGAATGATGTCGCCGGCCTGAGTTTGCGGTAGGGGCGCCTCAAACATGGATTCATGGATGTTAGGGTCGAATCTTTCGCCAATTTCGGGGGAAATGATAGTGATCCCGTGCTTTGCAAACACATTCAGCAATTCGCGCATGGTCAACTCAACACCCTCGATCAACGCACCGGAAGCTTGCTGTTCACCCGAGGCGGCCTCAATCGCGCGTTTCATATTGTCGTAAACCGGCAGCATGTCACGGGCCAGCTTGGACCCACCGTAATTCTCAGCCTCGCGGCGATCACGTTCGCTGCGTTTACGGGAGTTTTCCGCATCGGCCAAAGCCCGCATAAACCGGTTTTTGTACTCGTCACGCTCGGCGCGCAACTGTTCCAGCGGATCAACGTCCTGCGCTTCATCCTCTTCGATGCGATCCAGCTCTGCCTCAAGCTCTTCGATATCGTCTAAAAACTGTTCTTTATTTGGGTCTGCCATTTTTTCTTCCTTAGCCCTGATCAGAAATCATCTTTCCGACCAGCTGCGCTGTGTAATCCACAATCGGCACAATCCGCCCATAATTCAGCCGAGTCGGGCCGATCACGCCAATCGCACCTATAATCTTTCGCTCAGCATTCATATAGGGGGAAACCACCAAAGAGGAACCCGAAAGCGAAAATAATTTGTTTTCCGAGCCGATAAATATGCGCACCCCCTCACCATCTTCGGCCAATTCCAGGAACCTGGCGATGTCTCGCTTGCGTTCCAGATCGTCAAACAGGTTGCGCATCCGTTCCAGATCATCGGTGTCGGGGCCATTTTCCAGCAAATTGGCCCGCCCCCGCACGATCAGACGCTCATAGCTTTCGTCGTGATCATCCCACAGCGCAAAGCCGTTTTCGACAAATTCACGCGCCAGATCATCAATTTCCTGACGCCGGGCGCTGATCTGATGGCCCACGCTTTTGCGCAGCTCACTCAAACTACGCCCCTCAGCCAAAGCATTCAGAAAATTGGCCGCCTCGCGCAAAGAAGACGGCGTTTGCCCAACCGGAGGCGTAAACACCCGGTTTTCCACCTGCCCATCGGCAAAAACCAGCACCACCAGCGCCCGATCCGGCGCAAGGCTGACAAATTCGATATGCTTGATTGGCGCTTCATGTTTCGGGGCCAGCACCAAAGACGCGCCATGCGTCATCCCCGACAGGGCCGAACCAACCCGATCCAGCATAGTGGCTACATCGGTGTTTTCCCCACCAAGGGTTGCGTCAATTTTCTGCCGATCCTCCTGTTGCAGATCACCAACCTCAAGCAACCCATCGACAAACATCCGCAACCCCATCTGGGTCGGCACCCGCCCGGCAGAAATATGCGGCGAATTAAGCAGCCCCAGATGCTCAAGATCCTGCATCACATTACGAATGGTCGCCGCGCTCACCTTTTCGCTCAGGCTGCGTGTCAGGGTACGTGAACCGATCGGATCTCCGGTGGCTAAATAGCTCTCGACCACAAGCCGAAAAACCTCGCGGCTTCGGTCGTTCAACTCTTTAAATATCTCACTGCCGTGGGTCATGGCGCACTTTCAGGTTGCTTTTACATCAATGGCACAGGTATTTCACAGTAACCCATTCATAAAGGACACATCATGCGCCCATCAGGTAGAAATGTAGACGAAATGCGCCCGATTTCAATCGAAACCGGCATCACCAAACATGCCGAAGGCTCTTGTCTGATCAAATGCGGAGACACCCATGTTCTCTGCACCGCCACGATTGACTCAACTGTGCCGCGGTTCCTGAAAGGCACCGGGCTGGGGTGGGTGACAGCGGAATATGGAATGCTGCCCCGCGCCACTAACACCCGGATGCGGCGTGAGGCCAAAAATGGGCAATCCGGGCGCACTCAGGAAATTCAGCGGCTGATTGGGCGCTCGTTGCGGGCCGGGGTTGACCGGGTGGCCTTGGGCGAGCGTCAAATCACCGTGGATTGCGACGTCATTCAGGCCGATGGCGGCACGCGATGTGCCTCTATTACCGGCGGTTGGGTCGCATTGCGGCTGGCGGTTAATAAATTGATCAAGGCTGGAGACGTTGTGACTGACCCCCTGATTGAGCCTGTCGCGGCCGTTAGCTGCGGCATTTACGCTGGCCAGATGGTGTTGGATCTGGACTATCCCGAAGATAGCGAAGCCGGAGTTGATGGGAACTTCGTCATGCTTGGCAATGGGCAGATGATCGAAGTGCAAATGTCCGCCGAAGGCTCGACCTATTCGCGCGACCAAATGAACGGATTGCTGGATTTGGCCGAAAAAGGCGTGGCTGAATTGGTCCAGGCGCAACAGGCAGCGGCTCGCTAAATGCGCCGGTTTAGAGACAAAAAGCTGGTGATTGCCACCCATAATGATGGCAAGCTGATCGAGATCACCCAACTGCTGGCACCTTTCGGTATTGATGTGACCTCGGCCGGCAAGCTGGGACTGCCAGAACCCGAAGAAACCGAGTCCACCTTTGCCGGCAACGCCCGGATCAAAGCCCACGCTGCAGCCCAAGCCAGCGGCCTACCAGCGCTGTCAGATGATAGCGGCATCACGGTCGACGCTCTTGACGGAGCCCCGGGAGTTTACACCGCCGATTGGGCCGAAACCCCGAATGGGCGTGATTTTCCGATGGCAATGGCCAAGGTTTGGAATTTGCTAGAAGAAAAAAACGCCCCCGAACCCCGGCGCGCCGCCTTTAACTGCACCTTGTGCCTAGCTTGGCCCGATGGCCATGACGAAATCTTTGAAGGTCAAGTAAAAGGCTGTCTGGTTTGGCCGATGCGCGGGGATCGGGGCTTTGGGTTCGACCCCATTTTTCTACCTAATGGCGAAATCATGACCTTTGGTGAAATGGACCCGGATCGAAAAAAGCAAATAAGCCACCGGGCGGATGCGTTTGCCAAACTGGTCGAGGATTGCTTTGCTTGAAGACTGGCAACATGGCGGGTTTGGCCTGTATATCCACTGGCCATTCTGCCAATCAAAATGCCCCTATTGCGACTTTAACTCACACGTTTCGAACACAGTAAACCAAACCGAATGGGCAGCAGCGTATTGTCAGGAAATTGAACGTATTGGCGCAAAAACAGTCTCTAAACTGCTGAAATCAGTCTATTTCGGCGGTGGCACACCCAGCCTGATGGACCCGGAAACCGTTGACAGCATCCTGACAAAAGCCCGCGAGACTTGGGCCTTTAGCAACAATATAGAAATCACGTTGGAGGCCAACCCAACCTCAGTAGAAGCCGGGCGGTTTTCTGGCTATAGGCAAGCGGGCGTAAACCGGGTGTCCATGGGGATTCAGGCGCTCAATGACCACGACCTCAGAAAACTTGGCCGGCTACACAGCGCAGCCGAAGCCCGCGCTGCGTTTGAGATTGCTGGAAACGTGTTTGACCGGATCAGTTTTGATCTGATCTACGCGCGGCAGGATCAGACATTGGCGCAATGGCGTTCCGAACTCACTGAAGCACTGAAAATGTCGGCAGATCACCTGTCGCTCTATCAGTTAACCATCGAGAAAGGCACAGCCTTCGCCCGCCGACAAGCCGCTGGCGGCCTGCACGGCCTACCTCAGGAAGATCTGTCTGCGGATATGTATGAACTAACCCAAGAGTTAACAAATTCGGCTGGTTTTCATGCCTATGAAGTCTCTAATCATGCGAAAATCGGTGCTGAATCACGCCATAATTTAATCTATTGGCAAGCGGGAGACTACGCCGGCATTGGCCCCGGAGCGCATGGACGCCTGACTATAGGAAGTAAGCGCTATGCAACCGAAGCCCACTCCGACCCAAAAACATGGTTAAAAGCCGTTCGGGAATCTGGTAATGGAGATTTAGCAAGCACAGTTCAATCCGCAGATGAGTGTGCAGATGAGTACCTGATGATGGGTCTTCGTATCCGCGAAGGGATCGATCTGAATCGATACGAAAAAATCGCTGGCAAGAAAATAAATACAAATAAAATCAATGCGTTGGAAGAAATTGGCATGGTCAAAATTAACGAAAACCACCTAAAGACAACAGCCGAAGGTAGGCCGGTGCTCAACGCGATAATTCGCGAATTGTTGACAGAATAAGCCATGCGGATTGTATGGTTAATCCTGGGCTTATTATCCCTTGCGATCGGCACAATCGGCGCATTTGTGCCACTACTCCCAACCGTACCATTGGTTATTTTAGCAGCATTTTTCTTTTCAAAATCATCCGAAAACCTACATAACTGGCTGCTGACCCACGATGTTTTTGGACCATTTATCGAAAACTGGCGACAAGACCGATCTATAAGCAGATCAGCCAAGATCTACTCTACGCTCTCAATCGCCGCCGTTTTTCTATTATCTCTATTGCTGGGTTTAAATACGATTGTAATTATAATTCAGGCTATCGTACTTGGTTTGGTTTCAGCTTTTATTTGGACCCGCCCAGCGGGCTAACTGTCAGGATTCGGCACAAATCATCCAATTGTTCAAGTGTTTTGTAGTTAATTGTCAGCCTACCAGATTCCTTACCGGGCGCATGATCAACCACAACTTTCATACCCAAATTAGCCGATAAATCAGTTTCTAACGCGCGGGTATCTGCATCTTTTTCGGCTTTTATAGCTTTATTCGCAGGCTTTTCGATCGGCGCCTTGGCCAGATTTTCTGTCTCCCGAACAGAGAGGCCTTTTTTAACCACAACCCGAGCAAGCTCCGCCGGGTTATCTGTAGTAATCAACGCCCTCGCATGGCCAGCGCTTATTGCCCCATCACGCAAATATTCCAAAACCTCTTCCGGTAACTTCAACAAGCGCATCAGGTTTGCAATATGGCTGCGGCTTTTTCCCAAAACAGATGCCAGTTTTTCTTGGGTGTGGCCAAATTTATCCATAAGCTGCTGATACCCTGCGGCCTCTTCCACCGGATTCAGGTCAGCGCGCTGGATGTTTTCGATAATCGCAATTTCAAGAACTTCAGTATCCGTATATTCCCGGATAATCACGGGCAGCTGATGCAGCTGAGCCATTTGTGATGCCCGCCAACGCCGCTCACCGGCAACAATTTCATAGCCATCTGGCTCGTCGCTAATTTTGCGCACAATCAGAGGCTGGATAACGCCTTTTTCCTTAATCGAGGAAGCCAAATCCTCAAGATCTTCTTTGTCAAAATCTCTACGAGGTTGGTCTGGGTTTGGAAAAATATTTTCTATGGGAATATACTGATCAACCCGGTTGCCGGAAATCGTACTTTCCGTGTTGTCAAGTGCAACATCAGACATAAGCGCAGACAAGCCACGCCCCAAACCGCGCCGATCGCGTTTTTTATTAGCCATAATAAATTTCCCTTTACTTAACTGCTCAGATATTTTGCAGATAATTCTTTTGCTAATTGGCTATAAGCCTGGCTTCCTTTTGAATCCGGATCATATTCTGTTACCGGCATTGCAAATGATGGAGCCTCACTAACCCGGACATTCCGAGGAATAACTGTTTTGAAAACCAGTTCCCCCAGATTTTCACGCGCATCCTCTTCAACCTGCTGAGACAGCCGGTTCCGCCCATCATACATGGTTAAAACGACACCCTCAATACGTAGGTTTTTATTTGCAGTCTGACGAACTTCGCGAACGGTAAGCATGAGCTGGGACAAGCCTTCAAGGGCAAAAAACTCGCTTTGCAGCGGAATTAGAACAGAATTCGCCGCAACCATGGCATTAGCTGTCAGCAAATTCAAAGAAGGCGGACAATCAATCAAAATGTAGTCCAGATTATACTGATCAATCGCAGGTTGCCTTAGCGCGTCGTAAAGCAAATAGCTGCGTTTTTCATTTGAAATCAGCTCAATATCGGCAGAACTAAGATCTGTTGTCGCAGGGACAATCCAAAACCCCTCAATGTCAGATTCCTTTATGACCTCCTGCAAAGGAGCATCACCCAACAGTAAGTCATAAGTGTTATAATCACGATCAGAAAGCTCAACACCCAACCCGGTGGAGGCATTTCCCTGCGGGTCCAAATCAACCAGCAATACGTTAAAACCATCCCGAACAAGTGCCGCACCCAAATTAATAGAAGTCGTCGTCTTACCGACACCGCCTTTTTGGTTTGCAACGGCGATAATTCGTGGTCCTTTTGGCCGTGTGGGGTCAGACATGTGATATGCCTCCGATTCTTAGAAGTGCCCCATTGGGGTTTGTTTCGCTAACAGTTTCTTTTACATCAAAGCGCCAATGAGCCAAAGCTTCTTTTATCTCACTTCTGAATTTTTCACCTTTTGGAAAAACGGCAAACCCGTTTGGGTTTAGGTGCAAATTAGCGTATTCCAGTAATTTATCCAGGGGTGCCAAAGCGCGGGCCGTCAGGATATCAGCGTTAAGACGGTCGGCTTCTTCAATTCTTTTGGTAATTACTGTTGCATTTAAGCCCAACTCTCGAATCACCGTTCTGAGAAATGTCGATTTTCGCAAGTCACTTTCAACCAACACAAAACTTGATTGAGGTGATGTATCTACATCAAGAATTGCCAACACAAGGGCTGGGAATCCTCCGCCACTGCCTAAATCAGCCCATTTTTTGGGTTCATCTGACCGGAATTGGTATATTTGAGCAGAATCGAAAAAGTGCCGCTGCCACAAATTCTGGATTGTAGTTTTGGAAACGAGGTTTATTGCTGGGTTCCATTTTTTTAAAAGCCCAGCATAGATATCAAGGCGCTCCAGTGTTTCACGTGAAACACCAAACCTGTTTTGAAAAGCATCACGTTCTGTAAGCACTATAGTTCTTTCTGTTGTGCCCGCTGCCTCAGCCGAGCCAACAATAGCGTCAAAGCGGCCGGTGTCATACCATCAATCCGGCCCGCTTGAGCTATGGTTGCTGGGCGAACCGCATGTAGTTTTGTTTGTAGCTCAGTTGAAAGCCCGATTACAGCTTTATAATCAAACCCCTCTGGGATTTTATACTGTTCATCCCGCTTGATTGCAGCTACGTCCTTCTGTTGCCGATCAATGTAGTTAGAGTAAAGCGCATCGAATTCAATTTGTCGCTGAATATCGAGCGGGGTCGTCGCCAGCTCCGGCATCAACCGTAGCAGCTTTTGGAAGTTAACCCCTTGGAATGTCAGCAGTTCAAAGCCATTTCTGCGCTTACCATCTTGGTTAATTTTAACATCATGCGCAGCAACTTCTTTGGGCGTAAATGACATTTTTGTAAGGTAAGAAACAGTCTGGTTTATCTGTTTCATCTTATTTTGAAACGCTTTTTCACGTTCCACACCAACACAACCAATGGAAATGCCTTTTTGAGTTAACCTTTGGTCTGCATTATCAGCACGTAACGATAACCGAAATTCAGCGCGAGAGGTGAACATGCGATAGGGTTCAGAAACGCCGCGTGTGATCAGATCGTCAATCATAACACCAATATAGGAATCAGAACGGCTAAAAAGCACCTCTTCCTTTTGCTTCGCATAGTTTGCAGCATTCAAGCCAGCCACAAGACCCTGCGCAGCTGCCTCCTCATAACCTGTGGTGCCATTAATCTGACCCGCAAAAAACAACCCAGCAACATTTTTCACCGCCAACGAAGCCGTCAAAGCTCTAGGATCAACGTAATCATACTCAATCGCATATCCCGGCTGGAGTATTTTTGCATTCTCAAGCCCGACGATTGAGTTAACATACTGTTCTTGAACCTCCTGGGGTAAAGATGTCGAGATTCCGTTCGGATAAACGGTATCATCATTCAAACCCTCCGGCTCCAAAAAGATCTGGTGCGATGTTTTATCGGCAAATCGGACAATTTTATCCTCAATCGAGGGGCAATATCGTGGGCCAACCCCATCAATTTTCCCGCCATACATCGCAGACCGTCCAAGGTTGTCGCGAATAATATCATGGGTTCGGCTATTTGTGTGGGTGATTCCGCATGACACCTGCTGAACTTCTGGCTTTTCCGATAGGAATGAGAACATCACCGGATCATCATCGCCCGGTTGGCTCTCTAAAATATCCCAATTAATACTACGCCCATCCAGCCGCGGTGGAGTTCCAGTTTTCAAGCGGCCCAAAGCCAAACCAAAATTATCTAAGCGTTCGGCAAGTTTAATCGAGGGCCTATCCCCCATTCGACCGCCAGGTTTTGATACATCGCCAATATGGATGACTCCGCGCAAAAAGGTTCCCGTCGTCAGGATAACAGCCGGAGCAAAAATTTCTGAGCCATCCGCAAGCACAATTCCTGATATGACAGAATCATTCATCATCAGGTCAGAAACCTCGCCCTCAATAACCTGAAGGTTCTGACATGAAAAAATTTCGGACTGCATCGCCTGACTGTATAATTTTCGATCGGCCTGCGCACGCGGCCCCTGCACCGCCGGGCCTTTTCGCCGATTTAACAACCTAAATTGAATGCCAGCGCGGTCTGCAACCCGGCCCATTACCCCATCCAACGCATCAATTTCACGCACCAAATGCCCTTTTCCTAACCCTCCTATAGCCGGGTTGCAGGACATAACGCCAATATCTGTTTTTAATAAGGTAACCAAAGCGGTTTTAGCACCCATCCGGGCAGACGCATGGGCAGCGTCCGTTCCGGCATGACCACCGCCAACAACAATTACATCGAAATCCCGATGTTTCACGTGAAACAATCCTTATTTTCCAAGACAAAAACTGGCGAAAATCTCATCCAGTATTTGTTCAACATCGACACGACCAACCAAACTATCAAGGGCGCGAATGGCATTATGCAACTCAGCCGCCGCAATTTCAGACCGCTCAGCTTCAGAAGCCAACTCATCCTTTACCGCACCCAATGCCACAATGGCTCGCTCAATCGCTATTCTGTGCCGCTCTCGAATAGCGCTCCCTGCACAAATCGCTCGCTTTTCCAACACAGCGGAAATGCGGTTTGTCAGTTCTTCCAGACCAATCCCGGTTTTGCCAGATACAGAAAACTGATCTCCATCATACAGATCGGCCTTACCGCGCACAACAATATCATTCGCATCTGGTTCCAGGCCAAAATCCAGCGTCTGATCTTCATATAAAAACACCCGCAAATCGGCATTTTTCGCACGTTGGAGCGCCAGCTCAATCCCGATCCCTTCGATTGTATCATCCGTCTGACGCAAACCGGCAGTATCAAGAATGGTCACCGGCAAGCCCTTAAGATCCATCCGAACCTCAATTACATCGCGGGTGGTGCCTGCAATTTCAGAGGTAATCGCAGCATTCCGACCAGCGAGCTTATTCAACAACGACGACTTGCCAACATTCGGTGCGCCAACGATAGCCACCTCAAACCCATCGCGAATCCGCTCAGCAATATGGCTGCTGTCCGCCTCTTTTTTCAAGGAGGTAACCACAACATCAATCAGCTCTGAAACCTCTGGTGTGACATCAACCGGGACTTCTTCATCCGCAAAATCTATTGTTGCCTCAAGCAACGCAGCAGCGCGGATCAAGTCTGTTCGCCACCCCTCAGCGACATCCCCCAACGCCCCGGAAAAAACCCGCAAAGCCTGTTTTCTTTGCGCTTCGGTTTCTGCCTCCAACAGATCCGAAAGCCCTTCGATCTGCGCCAAATCCAAACAGCCATTTTCCAATGCCCGGCGGGTGAATTCACCCGGATCAGCCATACGTAAACCGTCAATTTTCGAAAGTGATTTCAGCGTTGCCTTGACCGTGGCCGGCCCACCATGCAAGTGAAATTCCGCAACATTTTCACCGGTAAAACTGTGCCCCTTTTCAAAGCACAACAGCAATATCTGATCTATCAGATCTCCATCATGCGAGCGCAAACGACGCAGGCCAGACATACGAAAATCCGGCAGTTTACCTGCCATTTTTTCCGCAGCAATCAACGCCCGTGGACCAGATATCCTGATCACCGCCACACCAGATTTCCCCGGTGCCGTCGCTAAGGCATAAATCGTATCCATTTTCTGACCAACTTATTGTTTAAAAACAATAGGTTATGTATTCATAGATTCAAAGAACTCAGCATTTGACTTAGTTTGCTTCAGCTTGGACATCAGGAACTCAATCGCATCTGTCGTGCCCATCGGGTTCAGAATACGCCGCAACACATAGGTTTTTTGCAGATCAACCTTATTCACCAGCAGTTCTTCTTTTCGAGTGCCAGATTTCAGAATATCCATAGCCGGGAACACCCGCTTATCAGCGACCTTGCGATCCAGCACGATTTCCGAATTACCGGTGCCTTTGAATTCCTCAAAAATCACCTCATCCATGCGGCTGCCGGTATCAATCAGCGCCGTGGAAATGATGGTGAGCGAGCCGCCCTCCTCAATATTACGAGCAGCGCCGAAAAAGCGTTTTGGGCGTTGCAGGGCGTTTGCATCCACACCGCCGGTCAGAACCTTGCCAGAGGACGGCACAACGGTGTTAAAGGCCCGACCCAGGCGTGTGATCGAATCCAGCAGGATCACCACATCGCGCTTATGCTCGACCAGACGCTTGGCCTTTTCGATCACCATCTCGGAAACCGCAACGTGGCGGGCAGCCGGTTCATCAAAGGTCGAGGAAACAACCTCACCCTTGACGCTTCTTTGCATATCGGTCACCTCTTCGGGCCGCTCGTCGATCAGCAACACGATCAGATAGCATTCAGGATGATTCTGCGCCAAAGAGGTCGCGATATTTTGCAGCAAAACCGTCTTACCCGTTCTGGGCGGTGCCACGATCAAACAACGCTGCCCCTTCCCGATCGGTGCAATCAGGTCAATGATCCGCGAGGATTTATCCTTAACCGTCGGGTCGGAAAGCTCAAGGTTAAAGCGTTCTTCCGGGTAAAGCGGGGTCAGATTGTCAAAACTGATCTTGTGCTTGTTTTTCTCGGGCTCACCAAAGTTGATCTTGGTGACTTTGGTCATGGCAAAGTAACGCTCATTGTCGTCGGGCGCCTTGATCACACCCTCAATCGTGTCCCCAGTGCGCAGCGAGTGCTGGCGGATCATGTCCGGCGAAACGTAAATATCATCAGGACCGGGCAGATAGTTTGCTTCAGTCGAGCGCAAAAACCCAAAACCGTCTTGCAACACCTCAAGCACGCCATCGCCCAGCACTTCCCAGCCATCCTCGGCCCGTTCTTTCAGGATCGAAAACATGATCTCGCCCTTACGCATGGTAGAAGCGTTTTCGATTTCCAATTCTTCTGCCATCGACAGCAGGTCTTTGGGTTTCTTGGCTTTCAGATCAGAAAGATTGAGGGTTTCTTTGGTCATGGGAACAAATCCTTGAACACCCCAAACAGGGTGCCTTGCGCAAAATATAGATGAAAAACGCCCGCCGGACGGCAGGATGACGTTCTAACTAATGGCTTGGTCTGGCCGAGTCAACGATTTCTAATATTTCAACACAACTGAAAACACGATGATGATCATCAGGACTGTCGGCATCTCATTCATTATGCGGTATTGCTTACCACTTCTGGTGTTCTGCCCGGCAGCAAAATCGCGCCGTCTGTAGATCAGCCAGACATGAAACCAGCACAACAGGGCAATCGCCGCCAGTTTCAACCAGATCCAGACCGAAGACCAATCGACGATCCCAGGCGTCATCAACAGCAAAGTACCAAAGAACAAGGAAACCGTCATCGCCGGATTCATGATAATTTTCAGAAGCTTGCGCTCCATTGTGTGAAACACCTCTTCCGGCTCAATGCCCCGTTCAATCACCTCAACATGGTAAACAAACAATCGGGGCAGATAAAACAGCCCGGCCATCCATGGAATGACAGCAATGATATGAAGGGATTTTGTCCAGAGATAATAATCAGAAAGGAAATCGGTAAACGCTTCCCACATTGGGTTTGTCCTCACATTTTTGAAACCCTTTCTAATAAAATAAATATAAAAGAAAAGATGATGATTTAAGTAGTCTGGCCAGTTTCTGGGGATTAAATGATTATACCCGAGTTTTCCAGAGATTTACCGAAGTTTAAAAACCTGTGTATAACGACCAATAACGCCATGTTTTTAGTGAAAATGCCGTTACTGGATAAAGGGGATAACACAAAAACAACTGGTTAACCACAATTTGAAATTATCCTTCTTAACAGTGTGTAAAATCCTTGAACTTGTTTATAGCTACGGGTTTTTAAACAGGAAACAAAACAGCCGCTTTTAAGCACTGCTTTACCCGCGGTTTTTACCGGGGCTTATCCACAGAGATCACGATGAATGAACCGATAGTCTTAGCCTCAAAATCAGCAATTCGCCGCCAGCTTCTGGTGAATGCGGGTGTGTCTTTTCACTCTACAGATGCTTGTATTGATGAAGGGTTAATTAGAAGCCAGGCAGAGCAAAATTCTGTTCCCTCCGGGCAAGTCGCTGCGCTTTTGGCGGTGGAAAAAGCCCGGGTGGTTTCGCGGCAACGGCCGGATGCTCTGGTGATTGGATGTGATCAAATCCTTGATTTAAATGGAAAAATACTAACCAAGCCAGAAAAAATAGATCAGGCAAAACAACAGCTGCAAGACTTGCGGGGCCAAAGCCACACTCTATATTCCGCAGTCGCCATTTGTCAGAATGGGCAGGAAATCTGGCAACATGTCGGCAAAACCACTTTGAAAATGCACGATTTTTCAAATAGTTATCTGCAAAGCTATCTGGATAGAAACTGGCCGGATATTCAAGGCTGCGTCGGTTCTTACAAGCTCGAGGCAGAAGGATCGCGCCTGTTTTCATCCATTGCCGGAGATTATTTCGTGGTGCTTGGCCTGCCATTGCTGGAGCTGCTATCCTATCTATCCAAACGGGGAGTGTTGGAATTATGAGTGCAAATAAAATCCCACTGGCCGGCGTGATCGGATCGCCGATTGCTCATAGCAAATCTCCGATTTTGCATAAACACTGGCTGAACAGCTATCAAATTGCTGGGGACTATATCCCTCTGGATGTTTCCCCCGAAAACCTGAAACAGGTTCTCAGAACCCTGCCGAAAATGGGATTTGTCGGGGTCAACATCACCATTCCTCACAAAGAACAAGCCTTGGAGATTGCGGATATTGTGACGGATCAGGCAGCCGTGATCGGGGCGGCAAATACCCTGACCTTTCAAGAAGATGGTCGGATTCATGCTGATAATACAGACGGTTACGGCTTTATCGAAAATCTGCGCCACTCCGCTGCGGGGTGGAGCGCCGATGCCGGGCCCGCTGCGGTGATCGGGGCTGGCGGCGCGTCCCGTGCGGTGATTTGTGCGCTGCTTCAGGCCGGAGCCAGCGAAATCAGGCTGACAAACCGCACCCGCGCCCGGGCTGAGGCTTTGCAGCAGGAATTCGGCGATAAATTGCAGATCGTTGACTGGGCCGAGGCCGAAACTATGCTTAAAGGAGCTTCAACCGTGGTGAACACCACGTCACTTGGAATGGTCGGGCATTCTCAGCTACAGATCGGGCTGGATGGCTTATCTACTGATGCGGTTGTGACTGATCTGGTTTATACGCCGCTGCAGACTCAGTTCCTGATCAAAGCCTGGGAAAAGGGGTGCAGAACGGTTGATGGTCTGGGGATGTTGTTACATCAGGCCGTCCCGGCCTTTGAGCGCTGGTTTCATAAGCGTCCGGTGGTCGATCAGGCCCTGCGCCAAGCGGTACTGTCAGCATGAGCAAGCGTCCTTTTCTCATTGGCCTCACCGGCTCGATCGGTATGGGGAAATCCACAACTGCGGCGATGTTTGCCGATCTGGGCATCCCGGTCTGGGATGCGGATAAGGCCGTTCACCGGCTGTATGATAAAGGCGGCCCGGCGGTTGAGCCGATCAGAAAACGCCACCCTGCGGCGGTGATTGACGGGGCGGTGGATCGTGAGCAGTTGAAGCGATGGATGCAAACAGACCCCGGTGCGCTTGCGCAAATTGAGGCTATCGTGCATCCGCTGGTCGCAGCCGACCGGGCCGCGTTTATTGCATCCGCCACGTCAGACATTGTGGTTTTGGACATCCCTTTGCTGTTCGAAACAGGAGCGGACAAGGAAATGGATGCGGTGGCTGTGGTGTCGGTGCCGGCGGATGTGCAGCGGCAACGGGTCTTGGCCCGCGGCAACACGACGCCTGAACATTTTGCCTCGATCCTTGCCAAACAGATGCCGAATGATGAAAAATGCAAGCGGGCTGATTATGTGATCGACACCAGCACCCTTGAACAAGCGCAAAGTCAGGTTGCCGAACTGCTGCGCCAGATTAGAAAGAATAGTGATGCGTGAAATCGTATTGGATACAGAAACCACCGGCTTTGACCCGGATCAGGGGGATCGGATTGTCGAAATCGGCGCGGTTGAGCTGTTCAACCATATGCCCACCGGCAATACCTATCACCAATATATCAACCCCGAACGCTCCATGCCCGAAGAAGCCTTCAAGGTGCATGGTCTGGGTGATGAATTCCTCGCGGATAAACCTGTTTTCAAGGATATTGCGCAAGAGTTTCTGGATTTCATTCAGGATTCCAAGCTGGTCATCCACAATGCCAGCTTTGACATGAAATTTCTCAATGCCGAGCTGAGCTGGGTAAAGCGGCCCATTATTCCGATGGAGCGTTCCTTAGACACTCTGGCCATCGCCCGCCGAAAATTCCCGGGGGCGAACGCATCTCTGGATGGGTTGTGTCGGCGCTTTAGCATAGATAATTCGGCCCGCACCTTGCATGGCGCGTTGCTCGATTCCGAGATCCTAGCCGAAGTCTATCTGGAACTGCTGGGCGGACGTCAATCCGGCTTTGCCCTGAACGTGGTTGAGCGCCGCAGCAAAACCCGCACCGATAGCAGCTGGCGGGCAAAACCGCGGCCCACACCGTTGGCCAGCAAACTGACCAAAGATGAAATCGCCGCCCATGATGCCTTTGTCAAGGAAATGGGCGACGATGCAATCTGGTCGAAACTTTAGGCGTCAGCGGGTTTAGCGGCTGCTTCTGCCTCGGCCCGGCGGGCCAGCTCGGCGCGATAAAGCGCAAGAAAATCAATGTTTTCCAGACTCAGCGGCGGGAAGCCACCATCGCGGGTGATGTCTCCGACAATGCGGCGGGCATAGGGGAACAGCATCCGGGGGCACTCAATCAGCAGGAAGGGGTGCAGCTGGTCTTCTGGCACGTTCTCAATGTGGAAAATCCCACCATATTCCAGCTCCAGCAAAAACAGCGGCTGACCGCCCTCTTTGTTTTTCGAGTTGATCTTGAACTTGCTGACCACCTCATATTGATGCTCAACATTACGTTTTTTAGCGTCCAAATTAACCTGAACTTCAATGTCAGGCTGGACTTCGCCATCAATACCCTTTTGGGCAACAGCATTTTCAAAGGACATATCCTTGATGAACTGGGCCAGAACTTGCATTTTGACTTGTGGGGTTTCTGCGCCGTTTTCGGCCATGTTATCTTCTCCTGATAGGAATTTACGTTGGGTTGGTGTTAGCAGGTCCGTTTGCTGGGCTCAATCCTTGGTCCAGCCCGAAGGTTTGCCGGATCGCGGTTTTTTTGTGGTAACTTCGGTATATTCCACATCAACAACGTCATCCGGGCGACCGCGCCGGGACGGGGTGCCCCCAACAACCGTAAAGCTCTGCACGGTAACGCGCTTTTTCAAATAGTGAAAAGCAGCGCTGCGAAACGGTGGGAACAACAGTAAAAACCCGACCACATCGGTGAAAAATCCGGGTGTTAACAATAGCGCACCGGCAAACAGGATCATCGCTCCGTTTGCCAGCGGCTCGCTCGGGTCGCGCAATTCAGAAAACGAGCCCCTGACCTCGGTCATGGCCGCGATCCCCTGATTGCGCACCAGCCAAGTGCCCAGTATGGCCGTCAGGACTACCACCGCAAGCGTATACCATAGCCCCAGAATACCGCCGATCTGGATAAATAACGCAATTTCAATCAGCGGAACCGTTATAAACAGTAGAAATAACCACATCTTGCCCTCATATACCGGGCTGGACTTGAATTGGCCCAGCGCTTACAACATATGTTCGAACATCGCATGTTTCCATGCCCTGAGTTACGAAAAATGAGGATCTGAATGACCCCCGGTACAATCCAATTAATTGTTTTGGCAGGAATTGCCCTGTTTCTGATCCTCAAGCTCAGAGGCGTTCTGGGTACGCGTGAGGGGTTTGAAAAACCGCCGGAGATTATCGAGCGCCAGCCAACCCAGCCGCAATTCGAGGTGATTGAAGGCGGGGTGGACCGCGACATTACCGATCATGTCGAAGAAGGCAGCGCGGTGGCCAATGAGCTGGAAAAGATGAAAGCCGCCAACCCTGATTTTTCCGTCAGCCAATTTTTGCAGGGCGCACGCGGTGCCTATGAGATGATCCTGATGGGTTTTGAGCACGGCGAGATTGAAAACCTGAAACCGTTTCTGTCTGATGAGGTGTTTGAGACCTTCTCTGAGGTGATCGAAAACCGCAAGCAGCAGGGTCTGACCATCGAATCTGAATTCATCGGCGTGCGCGAAACCAAGCTGCTGGATGCAAAATACAAAGTGAACAAAAAACTGGCCGAAATCACGGTTCGGTTTATCGGCGAAACCACCTCTGTCGTTTATGACAGCGATGGCAAGGCCGTTCAGGGCAGCCCCAATGAAGTGAAACAGCAAAAAGACAGCTGGACCTTTGCCCGCAGCATGACCTCGGATGATCCAAACTGGAAGCTGGTTGCAACAGGGGAATGAAACATGCCTTGTGGTCAATACTGGTGCTTATGGTAATGGCCACAACCGATCCGTCCAAAGCGAGCGCTGCCAAATACACCTTGCTGGAATTCTCAGACCTTCTGGGTTGGCAACAGGATGACCACGATCGCGCCCTGCATGTGTTCCTGCAAACCTGCTCTATCAACAAAACCGGCGATTGGTCGGCCCTGTGTAAATTCGCCAAAACCAAACCCAACGCCAAAAGCTATTTTGAAACCTTTTTCCGCCCGGTTCTGATCGAAGACGGCAAACCGGCCCTGTTCACCGGCTATTTCGAGCCCGAGCTGAATGGGTCCCTCACACAAACCGCCCGCTTTCGTTACCCGCTCTATCGCAAACCGCCCGAAGTCCGATCCGGCAGCTCATGGCTGACCCGGCGTCAGATTGAAGAAACCGGAGCCCTTGCGGGTCGTGGGTTAGAGTTGGTCTGGGTGGATGATCCGGTAGAGCTGTTCTTTCTGCAAATTCAGGGATCGGGCCGCATTCGGCTGACCAATGGCCGGATGATGCGAGTGGGATATGGGGGTTCGAACAATCGCAATTACCGCTCAATTGGTCAGGAGCTGATCCGGCGCGGGGTCTATTCAAAACATCAGGTTTCTGCGCAAGTCATTCAGAATTGGGTGCGTCGAAACCCCCGGTTGGGGGCTGAGCTACTGCGCCACAATCCCTCTTTTGTGTTCTTTCGCAAAATCACCAAAGTGCCCGCCGATAAGGGGCCGATTGGCGCGATGAACCGCTCGATCACCGGCGGGCGCACCGTGGCGGTTGATCCGAAATTCACGCCGCTGGGTGCGCCGGTGTGGCTGGAAAAAACCGGCCATGATGTGATCCGGCGTTTGATGGTGGCTCAGGATACCGGATCGGCGATCAAAGGGGCGCAGCGGGCGGATATTTTTTATGGCTCGGGCGATCAGGCCGGACGTGCGGCGGGAAAGGTGCGCGATACGGGCCGGATGGTGGTTTTGATGCCGGTCCAGCAGGCGTTTGAGCTGGTGCCCGAGGCGCTGCAATGAGGCGAAAACCACGCGGATTACACCCGGAAGAGCGCGAATTATGGCAGCGTGTGGCCGAACAATCCAAGCCGTTGCACCCCGAGCGCCTGCGTCCGGTAAAGCAGTCGGTTGATAAAATCCATGTTACCCACGCCAAGCCCCAGCTTGAGGAATTCCGGCTGGGTCAAAAGGCCCAGAGCCCGAACCCGGCGCATAATCTGACCCCGCACATCACCGAACACCTTAAAAATGCTCCGGTTCATATGGATCGCAAATCCTATGGCAAAATGAAACGCGGCAAGTTGGGACCAGAGGGCAAGATTGACCTGCACGGGATGACTCTGGCCCGGGCGCATCCGGCGCTGACCGGGTTTATCATTTCCGCACATGCACAGGGCAAACGGCTGGTTTTGGTGGTCACTGGCAAGGGCAAATCCGACACCAGCGATACCATCATCCCCGAACGCCGCGGAGTCTTACGTCAACAGGTTCCCCACTGGTTGACCATCCCGCCGCTGGCGCAGCTGATTTTGCAAATCACACCGGCGCACCAAAAACATGGCGGTGAGGGGGCTTATTACGTCTATCTGAGGCGACACCGATAGGTGCCTATTGCGCTGCCGTTGCCGGGGACAGAATGATATGGGTGGCTTTTTGTACCGTCAGAATTGTTCCGGGCAACAACCCGGCCCGGCCTGTGCGATCATTCCTGAACGCCGCATCCACATTCCCGACTTTACCCAAAATTCGCAATAAGGCCGGCGAGGTCGCGGCTGTGAAATGGCCAGATGGACTGCCGTAAAAATTGGTGACATCAATCAGGGTTACCTGCAGTTCCGCCAACTCCGAGACATTGCGGATATTGCCCAGCCGTTTGTGCTTGCCGGAAAGGCGGGCGGACAGTCTCAGCGCTCGATCTTTTTGCGATATGAAAATGGCAAAGGGTTGGGGTAAATCTCCGATTTTTGCCGCCTGTTGGTGAAACAGATCAATATCTATATCCGGCGAAATCAGGATGATCCCGCTGAAATAGTCAGCAAATCCTCGTGGATTTTCAATCGCCATCTGGCGCAGGGTCTCCATCACCAGCAGAGATCCCATCGAATGCCCCACCAGCAAGATTTTCTTTCCCCCGGCGGCCTTGATGGTTTTCAACATCTCCTCGAGTCCATCGCGGGCGAACAAGGCGCTATCACGATCATAAACATACCCCAGAGGGTTCGCCGCGCTGGGCCATGAATAATGAACGGTCGGGTTGGGCAGGGCCAGATCGTTTGTAAGCTGGGCAAAGCGGTAAAGACCCTCGGCAAAGCTGTTGTTAAAACCATGCACGAAAACCACAACTTCACGTTGCTTTGGGGGCAGACTTTTGAGGGTTTGGGACAGGTGTTTCTCAAATCCGTGGGCTGAGCTGAAATGATTGATGCCCGTGGTCAGAAAATGCTTTTTCGGGTCGGGATTGGAACCCGGCCAGGTGATTTTCCCGGGCTTGCGATCTGGCGGGATCGAAACATCATAGCGATGAAATGACAGATTTTCCGCCCGGGTTTTGTTAAAACTGCCATCCGGGTTCATGCCCCGGGTGCTGCCGACAAAAATGCTGCGCACCTGCCCGACCAGCGCGGCTTCTGGAAACACCGAGACAATCCCGCGTGGCGTGCAAGCCGCCAGCGCCGCAAGGCTGGTGATCCAGAATATGCGCCAAAACAGGGTCATGGGTTACAAGACATAGCGGCTGACATCCATGGATCGTGAAAGTTCGCCCAGATTTTCCTCAACAAAACCTGAATCCACTTTGATATGATCACCCGAGCGATCGGGTGCGTTGAAAGACAGCTCTTCAAATACTCGCTCCATAACCGTATAAAGCCGCCTTGCGCCGATATTTTCAACTGATTTGTTGACCTCGGCGGCGATTTTTGCAAGGGCGCTGATGCCGTTTTCAGTAAACTCGACCGTGACCTTTTCGGTGGCCATCAGGGCGGTATATTGCCGGGTCAGGGCATTGTCGGTTTCGGTCAGGATGCGCACGAAATCCTGTTCCGTCAGGGCGCGCAATTCCACCCGGATCGGCAAACGGCCCTGAAGTTCGGGCAACAGGTCTGAGGGCTTGGCCACATGAAACGCACCAGAGGCAATAAACAGAATATGATCGGTTTTGATCGGGCCGTGTTTGGTGGAAACGGTCGTGCCCTCGATCAAAGGCAGCAGATCGCGCTGCACACCTTCCCGTGAAACATCAGCCCCACCGGCGCTTTTGCGGGCGCAGACCTTGTCGATTTCGTCCAGAAAAACGATGCCGTTTTGTTCAACCTCATTGACAGCGGCACGGGTGACGGTTTCATCATCCAGCAGCTTGTCGGCCTCTTCGCCGATCAGCACATCATAGCTTTCGGACACGGTCATTTTGCGCCGCACCGTGCGCCCACCCATGGCCGAGCCCAGAATATCGCCAATATTCATCATGCCCATGCTCTGCCCCGGCTGGCCGGGGATTTCAAACATCGACATCGGGTTTGACTGATCGGTGATATCCAGCTCGATCACCGTATCATCCAGCTCGCCGGCGTGCAGCTTTTTGCGGAACATGTTGCGGGTGCCTTCACGCGCATCCGGGCCGGCGATGGCCTCGATCACCCGAGTTTCGGCAGCCTCGCGGGCCTTGGCCTTAACCTCTTGACGCATATGTTCGCGGGTCATGGTGATCGAACCGTCCACCAGATCGCGGATGATCTGCTCAACATCGCGGCCAACATAGCCAACTTCGGTGAATTTCGTGGCTTCGACCTTGATAAAGGGCGCCCGCGCCAGCTTGGCCAAACGGCGGCTGATTTCGGTTTTGCCAACACCGGTGGGCCCGATCATCAGGATGTTTTTCGGGTAAACCTCTTCTCGCAGATCATCGCCCAGCTGTTTGCGCCGCCAACGGTTGCGCAGCGCCACAGCCACGGCGCGTTTGGCGTCTTTTTGGCCGATGATGAAACGGTCAAGCTCGGATACGATTTCGCGGGGGGTTAGGTCAGTCATTTTAGTCTTTCGATCAGTGGCAGGGGGGAAGGCGATCAAGCGGCAGAATACCACCCAATGGCTGCAGAATTGTTGCGCGGATCCGGGCCCAGAAGGCACCCATGAACACCAGCAAAAAGCCCAGGATCAAAACGGTCCAGGCCGCGCTGGTTCCGTCAAGGACGGTAACTGAAAGGGTCACGCAATACCCGATAGCGGCAATCAGGAAAGAGCGCCGGTCAATGATGATGGCGACAATAGCAAACAGCACCAGAACGGCAAAAAGGATCAGATTTCCGCTGGCTGAGCCCTCTTTGAGCAGGGTCAGCGAGATGGTGTTGACCAGCGCGGGCGCGGCGATCACATGCAGCCAGAACCCTTGCGAAGACCGCAGGGTGACGCGGTGCGGATCACTCATGTCAAACATCATGGCGATGATGAAAACCACCAGACCAACGGCTAGAGTGATCCATGCAAAAGTGCCATCGGCCGACAGCAGGAATAGCTCGGTCGGGCTTGAGGGGCTTCCGGCTTGGGTGGCACCGGCGATAAGCGCGAATGCCATGATGCCAAGCGCGATCAGGGCCATGGCAAACGGCACCCGAAAGCGGAACCAATAAAGGGCGACCGCAACGGTGGTCAGGCCCACCGGCATCAGCAGCGATGCGTAATCTTGCTGCACCACCATGAACACATGCGAAAAATGGGCAACCAGCCCAACCGTGGCATTGGCCGCAAACAGGGCAGCTAGGGTGATGGCCGGGCCGATCATGCGTCGGCGGCGAATGAAGTATTCGGAAAACACCCAAAGGATCGCGGCCCCAACAACGGCCCAGCTCACAACCTGGGATTGCGGATTGGTTGGGCTGACCGCAATATTGACCCCCATCGTGGTGATCCAGCCGAACGTCAGAATGAGCAGGCCGATAATGATGAACACCTCATTAAAGCCCCGGAACAGCTCAAACGGTTCATCGGTTTCGGAAAGGTTTTCACGGGCACCCCGGCGGCTGTCGGCCAACGCAGAAAGCGATGCTGCCTGCGCCTCGGACAAAAGGCCCGAGCCAACTGCGGCGCGAAGATCGTCTTTGGAGATCATTTCGAAATGCTCTCAACAGTCAGATTGCCATTGGTATAAACGCAGATGTCAGCGGCAATCGCCATGGCTTTGCGGGCGATGTCTTCGGCGCTCAGTGCGCTATCCATCATCCCCCGCGCCGCGGCCAGAGCATAGTTCCCGCCCGATCCAATGGCCGTCACGTCATGTTCGGGCTCTAACACGTCGCCGGCGCCGGTGATGACGAAAATATCTGCCCCATCGGAAACGATCAGCATAGCTTCGAGTTTTTGCAGGTATTTATCAGTGCGCCAATCCTTGGCCAGCTCAACCGAGGCCCGGGCCAACTGCCCCGGAGTGGCCTCCAGCTTGGCCTCAAGCCGCTCAAGCAGGGTGAACGCATCGGCCGTTGACCCAGCAAACCCAGCGACAACGTCAAACCCGCCGGGCGACAGGCGGCGCACCTTTTTGGCGGTGCCTTTGATCACCGTCTGACCAAGGCTCACCTGACCATCCCCGGCGATCACTACCTTGCCATCCTTTTTTACACCAATAATCGTGGTGCCATGCCAACCGGGAAATTGATCTTCTGCCATGTTTTCCTCCTGCTTTGTCTGAACCTATATGGCAATGCCGCCCAAACAACACAAGCGGGCAACAAAAAAGGGGCGCGGAATGCACCCCTTTTGCGATGATTTGCGGCCTTTTACAGCGATTCTTCAATCCAGCTTTTAATGGCGGCTTTGGGGGCGGCGCCAACCTTGTTGGCAATAACCTGACCATCTTTGACCAAGAAAAGAGCCGGAATACCGCGGATGCCCATCTGTGCCGGAGTATTCGGGTTTTCGTCCACATTCACCTTGGCGATCTTGACCTTTCCGGCCATTTCCGCCGCCAGTTCTTCCAGCGCAGGGCCGATTTGCTTGCACGGTCCGCACCACTCTGCCCAGAAATCGACCACAACTGGTAGATCGGATTTCAGGACTTCTGCTTCATATGTTGCGTCTGATACTGCTACGGTCGCCATTTGATATTCTCCTTGCGGGTGGGGTTTCGGCGCAAACTAAGCAGATGCAACTTTGAGGTCAAGGCATGGCGCTTTGGCAAAATGCCGCGTTTACGGTTTCAGGGGCAAGGCGCATCAGCGACGCATTATTGGTCCACAGGATCGCGGTTTCAATGCGGTGATTGGGGTAAACCATCTCTAACATGGCCTTATAAGCCCCCATTTGTCGCAATATCCCGTCAGGAACGTCTTGTTCTGTGGCAGGAACAACGGCGTTCGATTTGAAATCAACGATCAATATGTGATCCTCCGAAATCACCAGCCGATCAACCTCACCATAAACCGATTGCCCGTTCACAGCCTCAGGACGGGCAAAAACCGGAACCTCGGACAAGGTGCCCGGCGCAAAGATAAACGCCAGATCCGGGTGGGTCAGAACCACGTGAACCTCGTTGAATATGTCGTTGAACGCGGCCTCGTCGCAATCCGGCAGCATGTTTTTCGCCAGTTGCGGCCAGTCTGGGCGCGGATGATTGGGCAGATGCTCCAGCAACACATGGATTCGGCTGCCCCGTTGCATGGCCTGCTCTTCTGATAGCCCCTGATCGTCATTATAAATCGCCTTGGCCCCGCCCAAATCAGAGGGCGACAGCGCCTTGGCCGGCCGTGCAGGAGTCTCGGCCGGTTGGAGCGCCCAATCCGGGAGCGTGGCTGTGGCTTGCTCGGAGTCGGGCTTGGCCTCGGCCAGCGGCCCGGTCCAGTCGCCCGATTGCAGGCGCAAGCCGGGGCCATTGTCAAAAGAATGCTGCACCGCCCCGGCGGTTTCCATGCCGGATTTGGTGATGCCGTGCCAGCTTTGGCCATTTTTATCCGTCCCGGCCCCGCAAATGATCAACCATTTTTCCGCCCGCGTCATCGCCACATAGAGTAACCTCATACGCTCGCGTTTTTGGTTCTGACGCATGATATCCCGTGTGTTAGAGACTATTTCCGGGCTTTTGTCCGCCGTTACCTGCCAGACTGGCCCGGCATCGGTTTGATAAATCTCACCCCGAATCCGCAGCGGCCATTCGGCGGTATCCGGCAGAATAACAATCGGAGATTCCAGCCCCTTGGCCCCATGCACCGTCATCACCCGGATCTGGTTGCTGCCGCTGTCCATCTGCCGTTTGATCTCGACCTCTTCGGTTTGCATCCATGTGATGAAACCCGTCAGGCTGGGGATGCTGAGCCGCTCATAATTCATCGCCTGATCCAGTAGCGCATCAATGCCGTCCTCGGCTTCGGCCCCCAGACGGGCCAGCAGGTTTTTGCGGCCCTCAAACCGGGTCAAAACCCGTTCGAGCAGCTCATATGGCCTTAAAAAGTCCGCATGTTTGCGCAAATCATTCAGGATTTCCAGATCATCCTGATGCCGATCCTGATTGCGCAGAGCGGCCCATAAAAAGCTGCCCTTTTCCCGTTTGTGGGCCAGATCGAACAGCGCTTGTTCGTCCCAGTCAAACAGAGGTGAGCGCAGCACCGCGGCCAGTGACAGATCGTCTTCGGGCGTGGCCAGAAAGGACAGCAGCGCGGTCAAATCCTTCACCGCCAGCTCGCCCCCGATTTTCAGACGGTCCGCCCCGGCAATCGCCAGACCGGCGGATTTGCAAGCCCGGATGATCTCTTGAAACAAACCAGAGCGCCTGTTACGCACAAGGATCAGAAAATCCCCTTCGGTCACCGGGCGCATCTCATATTTGCCTGAATTCCCAATTTCCTGTGGGATCAGATCGCCATTATCGCAGAGTTTGCGGATGTTTTCCGCAACCTGCCGGGCCAGAATGATTTTTTCATTGTTATTGGCCAGCATATCGGTGGGATCATACCATTCTTTTTGCTCGGCCGCGTCAGATTTGGCGATCATTGGCCAATGGTCAACCCGGCCCGGCATCTGCTCTTTAAAAGCGATATGTTTGGTGTTGCTGGCAAAATCCAACCCATCGCGGTTTTGAAACGTGCAATCCACCAGCCGCATGATGGGTTCGGCCGAGCGGAAGGAATAGGTCAGTTGCAATTCGTTCAGCGGCGTATGTGCCTCGGCTAGCTTTTGCGCAAAATGCCGCTTCATCCGATCAAATTCATCCGGGTCGGCGCCCTGAAACGAGTAGATGGATTGCTTTTCATCGCCGACAACGAAAATCGTGCGGGGCTGGCCGCTATGGGTGCCTTCGCCAGCGCTGAATTCCTGCGCCAGACGCTCAATCACATGCCATTGCTGCGGGCTGGTGTCTTGGGCTTCATCAACCAGAATATGGTTAATGCCGCCATCCAGACGGAACAAAACCCACTGGGCAACCGCTGGATTGTTCAGCAATTTGGCGGTCAGCAGGATCAGATCATCGAAATCCAGCCAACCTTTTTGCTGCTTTTGTTCGGCATAAAGGGGTAAAAACCTGTTGGCGAATTTGTAAAGAGCAAGCGTCTTTTCCGCAGAATAGAGACTATTTTTCAGGTTTTTGCCCTCTTCAATCCTTGCTTTTAGCTTTTCAAGCGGATCAAATAAATCGCCCAGGTCAAGAGCCACATCTTTGGTTGGAGTACCGCGCTTTGACACGATTCCGGCTTGGGTTAAAAAGGCTAATTCCAAACCCTCAACCAACCCGGCCTGATCCGGTTTGCGCAGCGCTTCTCTGATTTTGCCGGCTGCTTTCACATCGGTAGCTTTGCCATTTTCCAGATAGGGCAAAACGGATTTCAGCAGCTCACGCTCACCCCCCAATAGCACCGCTTTATGGATGGACTCAGCGTTGAAACCGGCCTTGAGCCCAAAGATTTTCCAAATATCATCAACGCTGGTTCCCCCTCCAAACAGCTCGCGATATTTGGCAATTTCCGAGGTCAGCTTGTCCAGATCGCTGTCATAGTGATAGGCGGCAATCGCCTCAATCGCCGAGACATCCTCCCCCTCGGCCATTTCCTCAACGATATTGGCGCGCAACAGCTTTGAGGTGCGCTCATCCATCTCTTTGAATTGCGGGGAAACACCGGCCTCAAGCGGGAAACGCCGCAGCAAAGAGGCGCAAAAAGAGTGGATCGTCTGGATTTTCAGCCCACCCGGCGTTTCAATGGCGCGGGCAAACAGCCTGCGGGCGTTTTGCAGCTCTTCAGTGTTGATGTCATGCTCAAACCCCAACTCACGCAACTCTGCGGTCAGCTCGTCTGTGCCTTGCATCGCCCAAACGCCCAGCCGTTTGAACAGCCGGTTCTGCATCTCGCTGGCGGCTGCGGTGGTGTAGGTCAGACACAAAATATGCTGCGGCGATACCCCATCCAGCAGCAGCCGCGCCACCCGGTCGGTCAACACCCGCGTCTTGCCCGAGCCCGCATTGGCCGACAGCCATGTAGACGCCCCTGGCGTGGCCGCCCGCACCTGCATTTCGGTTGCTTCATTGCGCCGGATCATGTCAGCTTAACCTTTTTTGCCGGCATGGTTTCGTCCCATTCCCCATACCGCGCCAAGTGATCATAGTCATAATTATACTTCATTTTTTCCATTGCCCGCCGCGAGGTATAACCCTTTTGACCCGTCAGATAGCTGCTCAAAAGTGTCTCTAACTCAACCCAAACCTGCCCTGTCCCGACTTGATCTAACGGCGCAGTCACGATCTCGGGTTTTGATCCCATCCCGATATAGGCCGCCTGTTCGACCCGGGTATCGGCCAGCCCGGCAAAGCCTGCGTTTTCAACCATCGCCGCCGTCAGCAAAAGCTGTTTGTCAAATTCCAGCTGCTGCTTTTGGGTCTGCGGCTTGCCGGTTTTATAGTCGTAAATATAGGTAAGCCCGTCAGCCGATCGGTCAATCCGGTCCGCCTTGGCCACCAGCGTCACATCGAGCGCCCCAACTTTGGCCGCCCCCTTTTGCTCTAACGCAAAAGGAGCCGCCAAGGCACGTCGTTGTTCCTCGCCTGCCAAAAACCAATCAGCCACCCGCGCCAGCTTGGCCCGCCAAAAACAGCGGGCGGCGGGCCATGGCGCGTCTTTGGCAAGCACTTCATCTGCGATTTGCATCAGGCGCGATTTTGCATCATCCAGCGTTTCCTGACCGCGCTCGTCGATAAAGCGCTCCAAAATCCGGTGGATCACGGTGCCTGCCATCGGTGCATCCGGCTCCTGACGCAGCGGATTGAGCGGATAAAGATGCAGAATTTTGCTGGCGTAAATCGCATATGGGTCGCGGATCAGCTTGGTGATGCCGGTGACAGACAGCGATTTGGGCTGAGCATCCGGCCCCGGAGCAGGCGAAGGCCGCGGCGCGGGGGCAAGCTGATCGGTGATTTCCTCAAGCTGGTCAACCATGGTCAGCAGCGCATCCCCACGGTGTTTCATCGCGTCAAAGGCCGCCTCTCCGCCTGTATCCTTCAGCCCGGTTAGCAGGTTTTCCAGCCGGTTCAGCCAACGCGATGGCACAGTTTGTGCTTCGGAATCGCGGATGGCGCGGGTCAGCCAGACCTCTTTCGCCGCAATCGCCTGTTGAAAATCATGGGCGGACAGGCCGATCTGGCGCTCGGGCAACAGCAACCCGGCCTCTTTTCGCATCGGACGGTTCAGCCACGGGTCGGGATTGGGCGCGCTGGGCCAGATACCTTCGTTCAGGCCGCCCAAAATGACCAGATCAGCCCCCTGAACCCGCGCTTCCAGCGTGCCCCAGATCATGACGCCCGGATGGGGCCGGGTTGGGTCGTGAACCTGAGCCTGACTCAGCAGGTTGCGTAACAGGTTCAGATAGTCAAATGCAGCCAGATCCCCGCCAAAATCGGCGTTCTGTTGCAGCTCGTCTACCTGTTTGCGGGCCTTGATGCCGGCGGGTTTTTCCCACAGCTGCCCGCTGCCGGTTTCACCGGGGCCGGAGGCTAGAGACTCGGCCAGTTGCAAATGGTGTTGAAAGTGATCGCCCAGACTGCGCTTGTTGACCTGTTGCAGCCCCTCCAGCAAACCGCCCAGCCAAGCGGCCCATTCGCGCCGCCCGTCATCTTTGCCCTCTGCAGCCCAGCGCGTCAGGCTTTGGGCGCTGGGAAAAGGCGGGCCTTTTTGGCGAATGTGCAGTTCCAGATCGCGGGTCCAGCGCAAATGGTCGCCGCGCTCATCCTGCCCGCTATGGGTCAGAGGGTGTTTGAGCAGGGCAAGCAGCGCCTCCGAGGTCAAAATCTGCCCGAACAGAGCCGCAACTTGCAGCAAAAACCGGCCCGGAGCCGACATGGTCAGGGGCAAGCCAGCGCTGTCATCGGGCTCAATCCGCCACCGGTCGAGCGCGGCGGTGACTTGCCGGGTCAGCACCCGATCCGGGGTGATCAGCGCCGCCGTTTTGCCGGTTTCGGCGCATTCGCGTAATTTCAGGGCAATTGCCAGCGCTTCGGCGCGCAAAGATGGTGCTTGCACCAAGGCCATTTTTTCGGTCGCCTGTTGCAGATGGATCAGGTCTTTGCCCTCGGACATCCATTGATCCGTCACCGGCGCGGGGCGCAACGCCATTGAAACCAGCCGGTTTCTGGGGGCGCTGAAGGGTTTTGCATCGGACCAAGGCTGCACATCGCCGGGGCTGATCTCAAGGCTCTTTTGCAGGGCGCGAAACCGGAATTGCGGGTGGTCGGCGCTGGTCAAGGCATCGTCTAGCACTGTCCAGATGGGCTCGGGCAGGTCAAAATCAAAGCCGGGCAAAACAATCGCCCCTTGGGGCAAGCGGGCCACGGCGCTCATCAATATATGCGTTGCCCCACGTGATCCGGTCGAACCGGCAATGATCACTGGATGTTTGGGCGGGGCCGTCTGCCATTTCGCGGCGAGCAGCTCGACTACCAGACGCTGGCGGCTTTCGGTATCGGGGTGGTTTTGCGCATCCTCACCGAAATAGCCTTGAATCAGCTGAATGAATTTGAGCGACCGCTCCCAGTGTTCCGAATGATTCGACACGTCGATTTTTGCCAAAACATCGGGGGCCACACCTTCGCTTTGCATTTCGTCCATCAAGTCGGCCAGACTATCGGCCAGATCAAACACCGCCGCACGCGGGGCAAGATCAGGCTGGATTTTGATCAGCCGGGCGACCATCTGCGACAACTCAAGCCTGCGTCTGAGTTTGGAGACTGCGGGGGGCAGGCCCAGCACATCAACACTTTGGCTGAGATCGGTGATCAGGCGGATTTTGGGCAGCAGGCGGGCGGGGCCGGAGGTGAAAATATCATGAATCCGGCGCTGCATCCGGTGGGTGTTTACAAAGATTTCAACGCTGGGCAGATATTCCGGCGCCATGCCCGAGGTTCTGGCCAGCACCCCCTGCACCAGCGCATCCGGGAAATCTACCCCCAGCGGGATGCCGAAGACTCTGGGGGCTTTTGTGGGGCTAAACATGGGCACCCTTTAGCATTTTTTCAGCGGTTTCAATGCCTTGCGGGCTTCCTACATCGCACCACTTGCCATCATACACATGCCCAAAAACTCGGTTATGCCGAATCATCTCATTCCACAACACATTCAACGAAAAGCGGGTTTGGTCAATGTCATGCAGCCTGTCCGTCTTGATGATCTGCGCACCAGAATAGACCAGGCCGGGGCTGCGTGTCAGGGCTCCGGTGTTGCTGATTTCAAAATCCCCGTTGCCGGTATGGCCAAGGGTATTTTCCGGCGGGATCAGCAACAAAAGCGCATCCATCTTGTCAGGGTCCCATGCATTGGCCAAGGCCTTTAACGGATTCTGGCCACGCCACACCGCGTCCGAATTCAGGGTAAAAACCGGCCCCTGACCCAGCAGGGGCAGCGCATGACGCAGGCCGCCTCCGGTTTCCAGAATCTCGGTTTCATGGGAAATAGTCACGTTTTTGCCAGCCAGATGCGTGGCCATCATCTGGGGCAGGTAGTGGGTGTTGACCACCGTTTTACCGATATGTGCATCTGCAATCATGGCCAGCGCGTGGTCGATCAAAGCCGTGCCGGCAACCTTGATCAGAGGCTTGGGCCTGTCTTTGGTCAGCTCTTGCATCCGGGTGCCAAACCCGGCGGCGAACAGCATTATGGCGTTGGGTTGGGTGGGCATTGTGTTCTCAGTTGCTCCAAAATGGCCGGGCTGGGGGCGGGCAGGGCGGCGGACACCAGATCATTCAGTCGGCCAAGTTCGGGGTGGGTCAGGTTCTGTTGCAGATTTCGCCACACCCGGGGGATCAGGTCAAGATAGCCGGGCTTGGCCGCGACAGTGCACAGGCGGGCGAAAATGCCGATAATCCGAAGATTGCGCTGGGCACCTTGCAGGGCGTAATTCAGCTGAAAGGCGTTTTTGTCAGCCTTGATGCGGTCGGTGTAATACCGGATCATTTTGGCCTGACTCTCAGCGGAAACATCGCGACGGGCGTCCTGAAGCAGAGAGACCAGATCATAGGCGGGCTGCGCCAGAACTGCGTCCTGATAATCCAGCAGCCCAACCCGTTGCGTGCCGGTGTTTTCGGGCAACCAGATCAGGTTTTCGGCATGGTAGTCGCGCAGTGCGATCACCGGCGGGTCGGTACAGTGTTTGTGCAGCAGGGCGTGCAGCTCGGATTGGACCGCGGCCATTTGCGGCTTGTGACCCGGATAGAATTCAAAGACCGGAGAGATAAACTCGGCCATCACCTCGGCCGAATAGTCCAGCAGACCACGCGGCGGGGTGCTGCGGTGCAGTTTGATCAATACATCCACCGCGGCGCGGTATAGCGTGGTTTCCAGTTCCGGTTGGCTTTGCAACAAGCGCGCAAACAGAGCATCGCCGAAATCCTGCAACAGTAACAAGCCATGCGGCGCATCTTGTGCCAGAATGCGCGGGGCGTTCAGTTGGTTTTGGCGCAGATAGTCGGTGATGCGGATAAAATTGTCGATGTCCTGACCCGGGGGCGCATCCATCAAAATGGCGGTTTCGCTGGTCTGATCATCAAACAAACGCAGATATTTGCGATCAGAGGCATCCCCGGCAAGATGCCTGCGCCGCGCTGCGCCCCAGCCGTTTTGGCCCAGAAATGCGTCGATAAGCTGGCTACGCTCCATCCAGCCGCTCCAATATCTTTGCCCAGCGCGGATCGGTTGCGCTGAGCCGGATCAGACGTTCGTCAGGAATGTCGGTTGTTTGCAGCTCAATCGTCAGAGCGTTTTGCGGCGTGAGGCTCGCCAGCCGGTCGGGCCACTCAATCAGGCAAAGCGCGGTTTCAAAAGCATCCTCCAGCCCCAGCTCCTGAGCCTCAAAACTGCTGCTTAACCGGTATAGATCGCAATGCCAGATGTCAAAACGCCCCGCGTCATAGCTTTGCACAAGAGTGAAAGTCGGCGAAGGGATGTCTTCGGGCTCGGGCAGCAGCGACAGAATCAGCGCGCGGGCGAAAAAGCTTTTGCCCGCCCCGATTGGCCCTTCAAGCAAAACCACATCCCCAGCCCCAAGCCAGGGCGCAAGTTTTTGCGCCAGCGCCAAGGTTTCATTTTCACAGGCAAGTCTAAGTTGAATTGAACACATGCCCTGACATTACCCCGACCAGACAGCAAGGCAAAGCTGTGATATGGCCTTTGTGCAATTTTGTCAGCCGGGCAGGGGCTCATTTTCGTTCTGCGGCTGCAAAACGCGGAATTGCACTAGGGTGGTGCCACTGGACAGTGGCGAGAACCGGCAAGCCAGCGGGCGGCCATCATCCAGCATGGCGTCCCCATACCATTCGGTGCGTTGGCCGGGATTGGTGATGAAGGCCTGCAATTCATCCCATAAAGGCGTTGGATCGCAGACTTCCTGCCAGTTGCGGATGGCGTCGGCAATGCCGAATTCACCAAAGGTCGAGCTGGGGTCAACCCCCCACAGCTCGGTATAAGCCGTGTTTGACATCAGAATCGTCCCGGTCGAGGAAAACACCGCCACCGCATCGTCCAGAGTATCCAGCACCGATTGGCTGATTTCCAGTTCGCGGCGGAAATTGCGGGTCAGGGATATTTCGGCCGAGATATCCTCAAACATCAGCGCCACCGCCCCATCCGGGTAAGGCCGCCCGGTGACGCGATAGGTTTGCCCGCCCGGCAGGTTCCAGATTTCTTCGTAATTGCCATCAGTGGCGGCCCGCTCCAGAGCCGCCATTTTATCGCGCCAGCTTTTGTAATCCCTGGGCTCTGGCATCATTTGGCTTTCGCGCAAACGGTCCAGTGTGGCAAACAGCGTGGGTTTCATGCTGAGAAAGGCAAAAGGCAGTTTGGTCATATCGGTCAGCGCCGGGTTGAACAGCACCAGTTTGCGGGATTTGTCAAAAATTGCCAGCCCGGTCGAGATATGCGCAAATGTCTTGGTCAGGGTCTGGATAAAGGTCTTTTGCGTGGTTTCAGCCTTGACCGCCTCATCTGCTGGGGTGGCAAAACATAGCTTTGACTCATTGACCTTTTTGCAGGAAATATCAAACCAGAGCGGGCTTTTCCCCTTGCCCCTATCGATCGAGGTACGGATGGTTTTTGGGTTGGGTTCGTTGATCTGATCCTGACTGATTTCAAACAGTCGCGCCGGAGGCCAGCTGTTGTGATTCTGGCCAGGCTTTTGCGAATTGGCTAGAGCCAGATAGGCCGCATTGGCCCAGTCAATCACCCCATTTGCTTGCTCTTGCCAGACCAAATAGGGTGCCAGCTTGGTGGTTCTGCGCAAAATATCCAGCTCTGCTTCCAGGGCGGCGATATTGGTGTTAGTGCGCAAGGGGGATTCGGTATTATCAATCGAATCAACCAATACCAGCCGGGCAAAGCCATTCCACCATTGCGCCTTGATGCGGGCGGTATCGTCTGGATTGTCGGGCATGATTGTCAGGTCACCCTGCTCACCCAGCGCCCTTAAATCATCCGCAAGAGTTGAAAATCGAGATTTGAGCGCAGAGATCAAACGCTGCAAATCCGGCGCCTTTTCTGTTTTGGGCCCCAATAATTCATAGGCCGAATCGGTTGCATCAATCAGGGTGTCATCCTCGAACAAAAACGCGGTTTCAGCGTCACTTTCTAGCATGATCTGATAGGTGGATTTACGCTTCTTTTTTCCAACATTGGTTAAAAACCAAGAAGATGCCATAGCCACAGTCAAAGAAACCGCCACAACCAAAAGTATAATCTGAATATCAAAGCCCTGCATTTCCAGCACCCGCCAAGGAAGAGTTAAACTTGGGATCAGGCTTCTACCAAAATGGTTAATACCACGTTAAGTGGCGCGAGATCACAGCTTGATCGGTTTGTTTTCCCCAATGATCTGTTGCTTACTGCGGCTGATCACATCGCGCGGCCAGATCACCTGCACGATTGCACCGCAACGGATCGGGCGCTCGGGGCCGGCCAGAAACGGATCACACCCATTGGCAAAACTCAGCGTCCCGCCGGAGCGTTCAAGCAGGGTTTTGGCGATGAACAACCCCAGCCCCATGCCTTTGTAACCCGGGCGCGGCTTTTGCCGATGGGCCGTGATGGGCCGGCCAACAAAGGGATCGCCGATCTTTTTGATCAGATGCGGCGGGAAGCCATCCCCATCGTCGATGATCTTGATGATGATCTGGCTGTCGGTCCAGATGATATCGACCCAGATCTGACTGTTGGCGAAATCAACCGCATTCTGAATCAGATTGCGCAGCCCATGGATGATCTCGGGTTGCCGCCGAATGTCGGGCTGAGTCTGAGAAGTATTTTCGCTGGGCAGGGTCGAGATCGTCACCGGTTTGCCGCGTTTCATATGCGGTTGAGCGGCTTCTTCGATCACGGCGGAAACCGGAGCATATCTGATATGCAGATCATCCTTCCCCGCCTGCCCCATTGAGTGCAGAATATCGCGGCATCTGTCGGTTTGCTCGCGGATCAACTCGGCATCTTCCCGCTGTTGCGGCTGGTCTTTCAGATCATCAATCAGCTCGCTGCTGACCAGCTTGATCGTCGCTAAAGGGGTGCCCAGCTCATGCGCGGCGGCGGCGATGACTCCGCCCAGATCGGTCAGCTTTTGTTCCCGCGACAGAGCCATTTGCGTGGCCAGCAGGGCTTCGGCGGTGGTGTCGATTTCGATCGTCACCCGGCGCACATAGATCGCCAGAAACACCGTGCCGATCAGAATCGCCACCCAAAAGCCGAACAGAAAAATCTCCGGCATTTCCAAAATCGCCCCGGTATGGGTGCGCAAGGGGATGTAATATAGCCCCAGCACTGTGGTCAGCAGCAGTGTCACCACCCCGACAATGATCGTTTCGCGCGATTGCAGCACGGTTGCAGAAATGGCGACCGGCACCAGAATCAGCAGCGAAAACGGATTATTCAGCCCCCCGGTCAGAAACAGCAGGGTGGCAAGCTGGGTCAGATCAAACAAAAACATTATCGTTAGCTGAAATTCGTTCAGTCGGCGCTTGTCCGGGAAAACATACATCGCCACCAGATTGGTTGCGGTCGAAGCAATAATGGCGACAGAGCAGGGGACCAGCATCAGCTGCAAATCATAGAACCGCACCGCAACGGTGATGGCGATCAGCTGGCCGAAAATCGCGATCCAGCGGATGATGATGAAGGTGCGAATCTGCACGGAGTCACTACGCATATGCGGCGCTTCGGTGGGGACAGAAATATCTGGCATTATGTAATCTGTGCGGCGCTTTGTGCTATTGCAATTTGGGGCGGATAAGACGATTGTTTTAATCAACTATCACAAACAGAAGGAATAGACCAATGCGTAAGATCATCTTGGCTATCATCGCATGTGTGGCGCTAGTGGTTTTTGGTTTCTGGTATACGGGCTTCTTTAAGGGGTCCGAAGATATCTTTGCCCCATGCCGCACAAATCAGCTTGCATTGGGGGCGGGCAAGATCGGCGGGCCGTTTACCTTGGTGGACGAAACCGGCAAAACCGTCACGGATAAGGATATTATCACCGGGCCGACTCTGATTTATTTCGGCTATACCTTCTGCCCCGATATCTGCCCCGCCGACAATTCGCGCAACGCAGAGGCCGTCGAAATTCTGGAAAAGCAGGGCAAGATCGTCAAACCGGTGTTCATTTCGATCGACCCCGAGCGTGACACGCCCGAAGCCGTGGCGGATTTTACCGATATGCTGCATGATCGGATGATTGGCCTGACTGGGACGCCTGAGCAAGTCAAGGCCGCCTCGACCGCCTATCATACGTTCTACAGAAAACAAAAAGATGGCGATCCTGAATTTTATCTGGTCGATCATTCAACCCAAGCTTATCTGATGTTCCCCGAATACGGCTTTATTGATTTCTTTCAGCGCCCCGATACAGCTGAAGAGGTTGCCGAGCGGATTTCGTGTTATATGGATATAGCATATTGATCGGATTTGTTGTATTCAGGATATTGAAAATGACCTGAATACAACAACAACCACGGCACGGCCCTCAGGTCAGCGTTGCCAGAGGGGGTGTGGCTATGACCGCAGAACGGCTATTAGGAATCGGCGAGGACAACACGCTTTTGCTTGTTGATGATGACGAGCCGTTTCTGAAACGTCTGGCCCGTGCCATGGAAAAACGCGGCTTTGCGCCCGAGATGGCGGGTTCGGTTACTGCCGGTCGGGCGATTGCAACGGCCCGCCCGCCGGCCTATGCGGTGGTTGATCTGCGGCTGGAGGACGGTAACGGGCTGGATGTGGTCGAGGTCTTACGCGACAAACGCCCCGACTGCCGGATTGTCATTTTGACCGGTTATGGGGCCATCGCCACCGCTGTTGCTGCGGTCAAGATCGGAGCGATTGATTACCTGTCCAAACCGGCGGATGCCAATGATGTCACCGCAGCGCTGCTGTCAAAATCCGATGGGTTGCCGCCACCGCCGGAAAATCCGATGTCAGCTGATCGGGTGCGTTGGGAGCATATCCAGCGGGTTTACGAGCTGTGTGACCGCAATGTCAGCGAAACCGCCCGGCGTCTGAACATGCACCGCCGCACCCTGCAACGCATTCTGGCCAAGCGCAGCCCGCAATAGGTTTCAGGCTCTAATCCAGCTGATCCGGCAGTTGAAACCCTTTTAACAGCTCTTGGGTCTGCATAGGGCGTTTGCCTTGGCGCTGGGCCGTCAAAATCTCAACCGCCCCCTGCCCACAAGCAATCTGAAACCCCTCCAACACCTGCCCAGCGGCCCCGCTGCCCGGAGTTATACGGCTTTGCAACAGCTTGACCCGCTCGCCATCTATCTCACACCAAGCCCCCGGAAACGGCGATAACCCCCGGATCAGGCGATCCACCTCTTCGGCCGGGCGCTGCCAATCAATCCGGGCCTCGGATTTGTCGATCTTTTCGGCATAGGTCACGCCCTGATCCGGCTGAGATTCAGGCTCTAATGCGGGCAATTTGGCCAAAGCTTCAACAATCAGCCCGGCCCCCATCTCAGAGAGCCGATCATGCAAAATCGCCGTGGTATCCTGCTGTGTGATTGGGGTTGTGCGTCGCAGCAACACCGGTCCGGTATCCAGCCCGGCCTCCATCTGCATGATACAAACCCCGGTTTGCTGATCCCCGGCCATAATCGCCCGGTGAATCGGCGCAGCACCCCGCCAGCGGGGCAGCAAAGACGCATGGATGTTCAAACAGCCCTTGGCCGGAGCATCCAGAATAGCTTGCGGCAAAATCAGCCCATAGGCGACCACAACGGCAATATCAGGCTCTAACGCGGCGAATTTCTGCTGTTCTTCGGTGTTTTTCAAAGATTTGGGATGCCGGATTTTCAGACCCAGAGCCTCGGCCCTGGCCTGAACCGGGCTGGGGCGCATCTTTTTGCCGCGCCCGGCCGGACGCGGGGGTTGGCAGTAAACGCAGACAATGTCATGACCGGCCTCGACCAAAGCATCCAGCACCGGAACCGAAAAATCCGGCGTGCCCATGAATACAACTCTCATCCCCGCCCTTTCCGCGCCTTGCGCAGCAACATATCGCGTTTGACTCGGGATAGATTGTCAAAAAACATCTTGCCGTTCAGATGGTCAATCTGATGCTGCACCGAGGTCGCCCACAGGCCGACGAAATCCTGTTCCTGCAACTGGCCCTGTTCGTTCAAAAACTGCACAGTGACCGCCCGGGGGCGTTTGATGTTGGCCCAGACTCCGGGCAGGTTCGGGCTGGCCTCCTGATGCTCGCGCAGCTTGGCGGAGGCGTGCAAAATGACCGGATTGGCCATTTTCACAGCCTGCCCGCGGGCCTCTGACGCATCCACCACCGCCAGCCGTTTCAGCACCCCGATCTGAGGCGCGGCCAGACCCACGCCGGGCATGGCATCCATCGTATCGATCATATCCTGCCAGATCGCGCGGATGTCATCATCCACGCCTTCAACCGCCGTACAAACCGTTTTCAGCCGCTTATCCGGGTAGCTGACAAAAGGCCGGATCATAGCCGCGCCCGCTCGCGTTTCAGCTTGACCATTTTGCGGGTGATCATCTGCCGTTTGAGCGGTTTCAGATAGTCAATAAAGAGCGTGCCGTTTAGATGGTCGATCTCGTGCTGCACACAGGTGGCCCAAAGCGCGTCGAACTTGCCCTCACAATTGGCCCCGTCAACGTCAACCCATTTCACGGTGACTTCGGCGGGGCGGGTGACATCGGCATATTGCTCAGGAATAGACAAACATCCCTCTTCATAAGTGTTCAGGGTTTTGGATTCCCAAACCACTTCGGGGTTGAACATCACCATGGGCTGAGGTTTTGTGTCTTCATCCCGCACACAATCCATCACGATCAGCCGCTTCAGAATGCCGATCTGCGGGGCCGCCAGCCCGATCCCGGGGGCGTCATACATGGTTTCCAGCATGTCCTCGGACAGCTTGCGCAACGTATCGCTGACCGTTTCAACAGGGTCAGCAACCTTTTTCAGGCGGGGATCGGGGTGGATCAGGATGGGTCGAATGCTCATACCCTCCATCTAAGACATGGCGCGGCCCTGTGCAACGTCCTTGCATCTGGAAAACAAACCGGTAGCTTGGCTGCAAATGGAAAAAGGGTAAATGCTATGAACTTTGACGAGATAATCGACCGCCGCGGCACGCATTGCGCGAAATGGGACCAAATGCAGCCGATTTACGGAGTCCCCGCTGAAGATGGCATTGCCATGTGGGTCGCTGATATGGATTTCCGCCCGCCGGCCTGTGTGCAGGGGGCGTTGCAGAAGATGTTGGATCACGGGATTTACGGCTATTACGGCGATGAATCCGAGTATAAGGCGGCGGTTCAGTGGTGGATGAAAAATCGTCATGGCTGGGACGTGGAGGCCGGTGATATCTTTTCCACGCATGGGCTGGTCAACGGCACCGCGATGTGTCTGGAAGCCTTTAGCGAAAAAGGCGATGGCGTGGTGCTGTTTACCCCGGTTTACCATGCCTTTGCCCGGGTGATTAAGGCCGCGGGCCGTCAGGTTGTGGAATGCCCGCTGGTGAATAACGATGGGCATTATCAGATGGATTTTGCCGCCTATGACGCGCAAATGACCGGCAATGAGAAGATCGTGATCCTGTGTTCTCCGCACAATCCCGGCGGGCGGGTCTGGACGCGGCAAGAGCTGCAACAGGTCGCCGATTTTGCCAAGCGCCATGATTTGCTGTTAATTTCCGATGAAATTCACCATGATCTGGTGTTTGATGGGGCCAAACACACAGCTATGGCGCTGGTTGACCCTTCGATCAGTAACCGCTTGGTGATGATGACCTCAGCAACCAAGACCTTTAACATCGCCGGCGCCCATACCGGCAATGTGATCATCTCTGACCCTGCGCTGAGGGCGCAATTTGCAAGCACCATGGCGGCGTTTGGCATGTCGCCCAATTCATTTGGTCTGTTCATGGCGACCGCGGCCTATAGCCTGGAGGGGGCGGCTTGGGTGGATGCTTTGTGCGATTATCTGGCTGAAAACAAACGTATTTTTGATGAGGGGATCAACGAAATTCCGGGCCTGCAATCCATGCCGCTTGAATCGACCTATCTGGCTTGGGTAGATTTTTCCGGCACCGGGATGAGCTCGCAGGAATGTATCAACCGGGTCGAACAAACCGCCAAGATCGCGGCCAATCACGGCGAAACATTCGGCACTGGTGGCGAACAGTTTTTGCGTTTTAACCTCGCAACCCCAAAATCTGTAGTGCAGCAAGCGGTGCAGCGGATGCAAGAGGCCTTTGCCGATTTGCAGTAGCTGGCGGCGCTGCGGCGCTAACCTTCGATCAAAGCAACCGGGGCATTGGCATCGCGTGCGAAATCCAGCGGTGCCTTGTCCTTGGCAACGGTGCTGCGCTTGAATTCGTAAATCATCTCGTCCTGATTTTCTTCGGACGCGACCACCAGGCATTGATAAAGATGCTTGCCCCCGTCAAAAATATCGACAAAGCCGCGCAAATGCGGCGCGTTTTCCAGATCCAACGCAAAGCCAGTCTCCCAGAACCGCAGCACCGGAAAAACCTCATCACCGGTATGCACCCGCAGCCGGTTCTTACGGCGCAGGCCTTGCCTGCGGGCCTTTTTCAGACCCTCTTCGACCTCTTTTGGCAAATATACTGACATGGCTGGCCTTCCTTATCGCTGCATTTATCTTGGCAGGCTAATAGGAAAGGTCAAGTTAACCTTTTGTGACCCAAGCATTTTGTCTAGGTGTTGTGGTCTTCGACCAGATCAACCCCAACAACTGGGCGCAAAACATGCGGTTTGGTCGGATCATACAGCGCACTGTCCTTGAAATCGCTCAGCTGCCCCAGCGCGGGGCCAACCAGAATCAGCGCCGTGCGGGTGATCTTGGCCGCACGCACCTTCTTGCGAATATCTTGCAGAGTGCCCCGCAACAGCAGCTCATCCGGCCAGCCGACCCGATAGGCAACCGCAACGGGGCAATCCGCGCCGTAATGCGGGGTTAAGATACGCTCGATCTCGCGCATATTGCGGATCGCCAGATGAATCGCCAGCGTTGCGCCGGTGCGGGCAAAGTTTTCCAGAGTTTCGCCTTCGGGCATCGAGGTCGACTGCATCGACATCCGGGTTAAAACGATGGATTGGGCGATTTCGGGGATAGTCAGCTCTTGCCCCAACGCTGCCGCCGCCGCCGCATAGGCCGGCACGCCGGGAATGATCTGATAGGGGATACCATCGGCCCGCAACCGCCGGATTTGTTCGGCAATGGCACCGTAAAGCGAAGGATCACCGGAATGCACCCGCGCCACATCGTGACCCTTTTGATGGGCGGCCAGAATTTCGGCGTGGGTCTGATCCAGAGTCATGGCCACAGTATCCAACACCCGTGCGCCGTCGGGGGCACCGGCCACCACCTCTTCTGGCACCAGAGACCCGGCGAACAAGCATACCGGACAGGCGGCGATCAGGCGCTGGGCTTTCAGGGTCAGCAGCTCGGGGTCACCGGGGCCGGCGCCGATGAAAAATACGGTCATGACAGGTCTCCGTCCATTTTGCGCGCATAGCCGCGTGGGGTGAACATGCGTGGGCCTTCGCCCAGTTGCGCCAGTCTGGAATGGGACGAGCCCACCAGAACCACCGTCAGCATATCAACCTCATCTACCTTCAGATCGGCCAGATTGCGGTAACGGATATGTTCCTCTGGCCGACCAAGAGAGCTGGCCAGCATCACCGGCGTATCCGCCGGACGGTGTTGCAGCAGAATATCGCGGGCCTCGGCCAGCAGAGTGCGCCTGCGTTTGGAAACCGGATTGTAAAAGGCGATGACGAAATCCCCTTCGGCGGCGGCTTTCAGGCGCTTTAGAATATCATCGCGCGGGGTCAGCAGATCGGACAGCGAAATCGCGCAGAAATCATGGCCCAGCGGCGCACCGGCCCGGGCGGCAGCCCCTTGCAGGGCGGAAACGCCGGGGGTGCAAACCACCTCGACCCGCCTTGCGGCATCGGAAACACCGTGGGCCTCTGGGCTACGGTCCAGCAGCTCAAACACCAGCGCGCCCATGGCATAGATTCCAGCGTCGCCCGAGCAGATCAGAGCCACATTCTGTCCCTTCCCGGCCTGTTCCAGCGCATAACGGCAGCGGTCTTCTTCGCCGCCCAGCGGGAAATCAGAACGGGTTTTGCCAGCCGCAAGCGGGCCGAGCAGATCAATATATAAACCATACCCGACCAGCTCATCCGCCTGAGCGATCATCTGACTGGCTTCGGGGGTGCGCCAACTGTGTTGACCGGGGCCGATACCGATGATCGACAGCTTGCCGCGGGGGCGGCCATTGGGGGGTAAAACAGGCTCTAACGCGGTTGAAATCGCGCATGTGCAGTTTGCGGTTTTCTGTTTTTCCACCTGTAAAACGGCGTCCTGATCCGAACCCGCCAACGCCGCTGCTTCTGAAACTCCATGACAGCCAACCTCGGCAAACACCACATCTGATGGGTTGGCCAGCCGGGGGGACTCGGCCTCAAGCTGGTCGGCGGTGAACAGGTGAAACGGCACGTTCAGGCGCTGGGCGGTTTGTATCATGGCGGGCTCATCGGCCTTCAGGTCCAGCGAACTGACCGAAGCAATCGCTCCGGCTGCAATCTGAGCCTGATCCAGAGTTTTACGGACCAGATCCCACATCTCATCCGGGTCTGCGCCGCGTGCGCAGCCCAGCCCCAACACAAAGCGCTGAGGGTGGTAAACCAGCCGGGTTTCACTGCCTTTTTCGGGTTTTTCGGTGACGCAAATCTCAATATCGCCCGCTTCGTCGTTCTGAATGTCAAAGATGTTTTCGCCACGGATGCGAACGCCCTGCCCCGACAGGATCGCGGCCATGACCGGTTTGGCGTGTTCAGGGTTGGCCAGCCGATAGCCCGCCGGGGGCTCATCCAGAGCAAAACCCAGCGCCACATCCCCGGCCGTGGTAATGGCGGCGCTGCCCGTGGTCAGGTCAGCGATCTGTTTCGCCAGCCGATTTGCCCCACGATGCCCGCCCAGCAGGGGCACAACCGCCGCGCCATCGTCAGACACGGCAATCACCGGAGGTTCGCTGTGTTTATCGGCCAAAAGCGGAGCAATCGCCCGGATCAAAATCCCGGCAGCGCAAACACCAATGATTGGCGTGCCGGCGGCAAACAGCGTGCGTAGATGCCCTAAAGTGTCTCTAAATGGCACGTTAGAGCCTTTTACGCGGCTTTCGAGACCATGCATCTGTAGGTCAAGCGCCTGGGCAATCTTGCGGGCCTGCGCCTCGCCCGATTTGGACAGACATATAACGACTGGGTTCACAGCCATGGATCGCCCCCTTTTATCAGCAGGATCATTGAGAAATACGGCGCTTTTTCAGGTGCCTCGGCAAGTGGCATTTTGCGTTCATTCTGTAAGGTAGCGCGTTCGATATAAACCGCACTGTCCAACAGCCCGAGTTCATCAATCACCTGACGAATACGTCCCAGATGCCGCCCGACCTTCATGATTACCAGACTGCTGGCGGCCTGAATTTGATTTTTTATCAAATCAGTCTCTAACGGGCCCGGAATCACGCCCAACACTTCGTTCCGCGCCGCTAATGGCAGGCCCAAAGCCCCTGCGCTTGCGGTCATCGAAGTTACTCCCGGCACGATCTCGGTGGTAAAGCGATCAGACAGCCGGGCAAAAAGATACATGAATGATCCATAGAAAAACGGGTCACCCTCGCAAAGCGCGACAACATCCTGCCCATTGTCCAGAGCCTCGGCGATTTCGACGGCGGCATGATCATAGGCACACTGGGCCGGGGCGCGTTCGGTGGTCATCGGGATTTTGATCTTGATTTCGCGGGCGTCTTTGTCGATCAGATCAGCGGCGATGGACCGCGCAAAGCTGTTATCATCCAGCAAGGCGGGGTAGGCCACAACCCTGGCCGCCCGGATCAGCCGCGCGGCTTTCAGTGTCATAAGATCGGGATCACCCGGACCCAGACCAACTCCGTAAAACGTGCCTTTCATCGTTTAATCAAGCTCCATTGAGTGACCGGACGTAGAGGTTTCCAACTGGTGAACGGCCCAATCGTATCGGCGCGGCTGACATCCAGTTTCACCAGCGTTCCGCCGTGTTTTTTATGCAACTCAAACAAAATGCCCTCACTTTCCAAAGTTACCGAATTGGCCACCAGACGCCCAAGCGGGCGCAGATGCGACCACGCGGCGTCAAAGGTTTCAGGACTGAGGCCGCCACCGATGAATATCGCATCCGGTGCGTCCAGACCCTCCAGCGCTTCGGGCACACTGCCCGGGACAAGCTCGAGTTTCGGCACACCCAACGCCAGCGCATTCGCCGCTGCCAAAGCGCGCCGGTCCGCCCGCGGCTCGATGCCGATCGCCCGGGCATATCGCGCCGCCCGCATCCATTCGACCGCGACCGAGCCACAACCGCAGCCGATATCCCACAACAAAGCGCCGCGCATTGGCATCAGTTTGGCCACCGTCACTGCGCGCACCTCTTGTTTGGTCATGGTGCCGTCATGCTCGAACATCTCATCTGCCAGCCCGGGCACCCGGGGCAGCAACGCGGCATTGGGCGCGGCAATGCATTCGACTGCCAGAGTGTTAAACGACGGCACCTGATGCGACCAGCTTTCAGCGGTGCCGTCAAAGCGCTGTTCGTCCTTGCCGCCCATATTCGCCAGCACCGTCATCCGACTTTTGCCAAAGCCGCGCTCGGTCAGGAAAGCGGCGATTTGCGCCGGAGTGTCCGAGCCCGTGGTCAGGATCAGCAGCCGCTGGCTGGGCTGGATGAAAGCGATCATTTGTTCAACCGGGCGGCCATGCACGGTCAGGGTTTCCAGATCGGCCATTGACCAACCCATGCGGGCGGCAGCCAGCTGAAAGGCTCCGACCTGCGGGTGATAGGTGATCTCGGCCGGGTCAATCAGCGTGCCGATTTTCGCCCCGACCGAATACCAGAGCGGATCGCCCGAGGCCAAAACCACAACGCGTTTGCCCCGCAGCCCGGTCAACGTGTCGATCAGCGTATCAAAAGGCGAAGGCCAACTGATCCGCTCGGCGGTGATTTCTGCTGTCAGGTCGTGGTGGCGCTGACCGCCGATGATAATATCCGCCGCTTCGACCACGGCGCGGGTTGCGGGGGTGAGCCCGGTGAGGCCGTCTTCTCCGATCCCGACAATATGTAACCAGGCGGGCATTATGTTTCCTTCAGTTCAGGCAAGCCAGCCGCCAGCGCATTCACTGCCGCCGATGCGATCGCCGATCCGCCACGACGTCCCCGCAGAGTGATAAATTCGCAGCCGCGTGCATTTGCGGCAAGCTCGGCTTTGCTTTCGGCCGCGCCAACAAAACCCACGGGAAATCCTAGGATTAGAGACGGTTTAGGCCAACCCTGATCCAGCAGCTCCTGCAAATGAAACAGCGCGGTGGGAGCATTCCCGATCACCACAACCGCCCCTTCGATATGCGGCCGCCACAGCTCGACCGCCGCCGCGGATCGGGTGTTGCCGATCTCTTTGGCGCGGGCTGCAACAGTGGGGTCATTCAGGGTCACAATGACCGGGTTGTTGGTGGGCAGGTAACGGCGAATGATGCCGGCCCCTACCATTTCGCAATCACATAGGATCGCAGAACCAGTCTCTAACGCCGCCCTTCCGGCCTGAAATGCGTTTTTTGAAAACGCCAGACGGTCGGCAACTTCGACCATGCCGCAGGCGTGGATCAGGCGGGTGGCCAGCAATTGCATGGCTGGGTCAAAGCGCTCAAGCCGCGCTTCATGTCGCACGATGGCAAAGCTTTTAGCATAAATCGCCGCAGGGTCTTTTTCATAAGGTCTCATTTGGCGCGTATTTTCCTTTGAACCGGCATAAACGATCAGTAACAGGAACCTATGCGTCCGACGATGCTGCTTTTGATCCCCTGTTTGGGTCGATCCTCCACAGCCAACCGGTCTGGCCCCTTGGGCTTCGTCCCGGGCAATATAGCCTTTGGGCAAAGCCGCTGCAATCGCTTTCCCCGCCCGGCGGGTTGTTGTGGTGGGTTGGAGGCGATAAGAAAGTGGGGCAAGTTTGATATGCGTGCGGTTTATACAGGGCTTTAGCAATGCAGTTACCGGGAATAATATTCTCTAATCCAGATGAGATCGTGGTATTTCTGCTGATCGCGTTGCTGTTGGATGCGATTTTTGGCGAGCCGAGATGGCTCTGGAGTCGCCTGAATCATCCGGCCGTTCTGATGGGGACTGCAATCGGTTGGGCCGATGTCCGATATAACAGGGGGCAACACAAGCGGCTAAAGGGTGTTATGGTGCTGATCATCCTGTGTGTGTTGGCCGGGTCTTTCGGTATGATAGTCTCTAACCTGCCTGATTTTGGCATTTTTCAGGTCTTGATTGCAGCGATTTTCCTGGCACAGAAAAGCCTGACCGAACATGTTTCCGATGTGGCCCATGCTCTGCGTTTGTCCACTGGCGAGGGCCGCTTGATGGTCAGCCGCATTGTGGCGCGTGATACCAAGGGCATGGACGACTCTGCCGCTGCCCGTAGCGCCATTGAAAGCGCCGCTGAAAACCTGTCGGACGGTGTGGTTGCCCCGGCCTTCTGGTTCCTGCTGCTGGGGTTGCCCGGCCTGCTGGTCTACAAAATGACCAATACGGCGGATTCGATGATCGGGTATATGTCGCCCAAATACCGCCAATTCGGCTGGGCCGCTGCTCGGTTCGATGATGTGCTGAATTGGATTCCGGCCCGCCTCACGGCGCTGCTTATACTCGTCACTAATCGGCGGATTAGAGAATGGAAAATCGTTTTTCGGGACGCCCCTCTGCATCGCTCGCCCAATGCCGGCTGGCCTGAGGCCGCGATGGCTGTCAGTCTGGGCATCGCCCTGTCCGGCCCGCGTAGTTATGACGGGCGGATGACGGATTTTCCTTTCGTCCATGACGAAGGCCGCCACAACCTGACCGCAGACGATATTCAGGCCGCCACTTGCAGCCTTTGGCGGGTCTGGTGGGCCTTGGTTGCGATTTTGATGTCCTTGGCCGTTATTGTTTGACTTTTAAAGAATTTCTTTATCTTTAGGGGGTTAAAAGGCTTTCAGAGGATTCAAATGCGCTATTTCATTCTTAAAACTTTTACAATTGCTGGTCTGTGCCTGAGTGTCATCAACTCGGCGGCCATAGCGGAAACACCATGCGGCGGCAAATTCAGCAGCTTTGTCGCTTCTCTGAAACAGGAGGCGATTGCCAAGGGCCATTCCTCCGCCACGGTTGATCGGTTTTTTGCTTCGGTGCGGCAGGATGCAAAAACGCTCAAGGCCGATCATGCGCAGGGGGTGTTTCAGAAAAACTTTATTGATTTTTCCAGAATGTTGATCAGCCAAAGCAGGCTGAACAAGGGGCGGGCCAATGCCAAGAAATGGGATCGTGTATTTGACAGGATTGAGCAGAAATACGGCATAAATCGCGGCGTATTGCTGGCCTTTTGGGCGTTTGAGACTGACTATGGCGCGTTTCAGGGCAACTATAATACCCTGAACTCATTGGTCACGCTGGCCCATGATTGCCGCCGCCCGCATCTGTTCCGCCCGCAGGTCTTTGCGGCGCTAGAGCTGTATGAACAGGGCAATTTCTCGCCGCGCAAGACAACGGGTGCCTGGGCGGGTGAAATTGGCATGGTGCAAATGCTGCCGGCGGACATTCTGGAAAACGGAGTCGATGGCGATGGGGACGGAAAAGTGAGTCTGAAAACCTCGCCCGCCGATGCGTTGATGTCGGGTGGCAAAATGCTATCGGCGCTGGGCTGGCGCCCCAACCAGCCATGGCTACAAGAGGTTATCGTGCCCAAATCTCTGGACTGGTCGAAAACTGGCCTGAATACCCGATTAAGCGTGTCGGAATGGGCCCAGATGGGTGTGAAAGCGCGTCAGGGGGCATTGGGTGATGCGGGGCTTGAGGCTTCGATCATTCTGCCGATGGGGCGCAAGGGGCCGGCCTTTATGGCTTATCCAAATTTCAATGTGTATTTTGAATGGAACCAGAGCTTTATCTACGTCACCACCGCGGCTTATTTCGCAACCCGCCTTGAGGGTGCACCGGTTTACAAGGCGGGCAATCCTGATCCGGGGCTGTCGGGGCCGCAAATGAAAAAACTGCAGCAAAAACTGGTAGCGCTTGGTTATGATGTGGGAAAAATTGACGGGATTTTGGGCGCAAAAACTCGTATCGCGGTTCAGAAGGAACAGCAGCGTTTGGGTATGCCAGCAGATGCTTGGCCGACGGTTGCGCTGTTAAACGGTCTCTAACCCTTGCTATTTTTGAGGGTATGAAAAAGGCGCGATAATTTGAGCATTGGGAAATAGCGCGGTGACATCTTCGGCGGCGCTTTTCAGGAAAATCAGCTTGATATTTGCGCCGGCATCCATGGTTGCGTAGGCAGGCAGACCCTGCCCCCGAGCGGTCCACAGCCTGTCCAGCACTGCCCAGCTGTTGGGTTGCACCGGACAAAATCCTGCGCGGCCACGGCTTGTTCAATCTCAAAACAGTCGGCTTCGGCGCGTTCTGGCCAAGGGGCGTAGAGCGGACTGGTTGAGACCGTGTGCTGCATACCATCGCGCGAGGAATGGGCCTTGGGCCCGGTATCAACCGGGATGATTGCTATACGGAATTCGGGCCAAGGGTGATTCAGGGGGCGGGCGAAACTGTCGCTGCCATCGTCCAGATCACCCCGGTCCCAGCGCACAAACCCATGCCAGAACGAACGCGTCGCGCTGCCCGAACCCAGCCGGGCGATCATGCTTTGCTGCGCGTCTGGCAACTCCAGTCCGAAACTGCCCACCAGCGCCTTGGTTAACGCCGCAAACCCGGAAGCCGAAGAGGCCAACCCGGCGGCGGTTGAGATCGTATTGGTGGTTTTAATGTGCAGCGGCTGGGGCTGCCCCCGGCGAAACAGATTGGCAAAGTCAACCACCTTGCGGGCAAAGGGGCTATCGGGTGCCAACAGATCCCCGTTGAGCCACACCCGGTCTTGCTCATCGGAGGCGGGCATCACCTGCGTTTGACTGCCCAAATCCGCCAAAGACACCGAAAGCGAGCTGTTCAGGGGCAGGTTCAGCGGCTTATTGCGTTTGCCCCAATATTTCGAAAGCGCGATATTGCTGGGGGCGTAGGCTTCGAAAAACCGGGCCGGGTCCAGCTTTTCGGGCAATAAACGGGAGACCACATCATGGGCTGTCAACGGATCAGTCATGGAATATCAATCCTTTTTGAGCAAGCGGCGCAGGCGTGAACCCATCGGGCAAAGCCCCCACCGCAACCACACAATCCCCCAGGCCAGAACCGGAAATCTTGGCTGCCAACAGATCAGGGGCGGTTTGGGCGCGTGCGATGATTTGCGCGAGGGTCTCATCACAAACCCCCAGCTGCTGCATCAACGCTTGATAAGTGGTTAATTCAGAGCCAAATGCGGGCCAATTCGCGGTTTTTGCCGCCGCAATCGCCGCCGTAGCGCTGGCCCCCATCCGGGCATAGAGCGTTGCAAACTCGGCCTCGTTCCCGGCCATGCGGGCGGCGATTTGCGCTAGGACTTCGGCCGTGGGGGTTTTGTAGCCCGCATAGCACAATCCCAACTGCGGCGGGTTTGGCAAGTTGGAAATTTGGGCCCGAACAGGGCCGTCAGACAGATCGCCCAGCATGGAGTCGGGCAGTTGATAAGAGATCATGCCGCCATGCAGGCTAGCCGCCAGATCGGCTCCGCTGCCCCGCCCCTGAATGGCGCGAATGATGCGCAGAGCCTGACCGTGCAGCCCGGTCTGATCCGCCCCGCTGAGGCGAGCGCACAGACCCAGCGTAGCAATCGTCACTGCCGCGGATGATCCAAGCCCCAAAGTCGGATCAATATCCGAGCGTATATCGAGCCGCACCCCGCCGGGCAGTTGGTCTTTGTAAAGCGCAATGGCGGATAGCACGAAACGATAGGGGCCATCGGTGGAGAGGTTCTCCAGACCCACCGACAGCGGCGGCGCGATTTCGGAATGCAACTCGATCCGGGGCTCGGCCAGAACTTCGGCCGTGATCCGCACGCGCTGTTCAATCGCGGCAACAATCGCCGGGTGGCCATACACCACCGCATGTTCGCCCGTGATCATGATCGAGCCGGGGGCAGAGGCGGTCAGTCGCATGTCGCACCCCCGGAAACAGACCCTAATGCAGCGCCTTTTGCGGCAATGCACAGGGGAAACCAGCGCAAATCCGGGTATTTGCCCAACAGCGTTTCCATCGCCTCGGCGTCTTGTTGATGCACCAGCACAGCCCCCCCGAACGCCCCCCGCACCGAGCCCGCGCCACACATCTTGGCCGCGCCGCCGGCGGTTTCAATTTGCGAAATCAGGCGCTGGGTCGCCGCAGGCACCACGCCAATTTTCTCTAACAGATGCTGGTTTTCGCGGATGCAGTCATCGGGGCTTTCCCCGGTTTCCAACGCGGTTTGAAACTGGTTGGTGCAGGTGCCAAAGGCCTGCCACAGCGCACTGTCCTGACCGTGATTTTGCCGCACCGCCATCACGCATTCTCCGGTCGAGCTGGCCGGAGTGCCGTGCAGGATGCAATACCACCCCCGCGCCGCAAACAACGGATGTTCCGGGTCGATCCGGGGCTGGCTGACCACCCCATCTTCGGCCCGGTTCAGCCCACCATTGATCACCGTGGCCGCATCAATCGCGCCACCCTTGCCATGCTGGAGCCGTTCGCAAAACTGCACCATCTCAAAGCGCTCATCCGCGCTGTGTTCACGGCCCAGCAGATGTTCATACAGCACAATCGTCGCTGCAATCACCGCCGCAGAAGAACCAAGGCCCGCCCCCAGAGGCAGATCGGTTTTGCTTTCCAGCCGTCCGGGGATCGGCAGGTGATGCTTGCGGCTGGTGCCGGGCATCGGCATACGCATCGCCAAAGAGGCCAATGTGTAAATGATCAGATCATCGGGCCGTTGCAGGATCTGCTGCACCTTCAATTCGCCACGCATAAAGCGATCAAACCGCTGATCCAGCGAATGTTTCAGCTTATCCAGCACCGATAGCGGGTAAAATGCCCCTTTCGAGACCTGCTCAAACACCGTCCGCAACCCATCACTGGGATAGACCGGATGAAACGACACCTCGGTATAACGCGCCACGGCCACCGCAAGCGCCGGAGCGCCGTAAACCACCGCATGTTCGCCGGACAAGATCAGCTTGCCCGGGGCGTGGGCGCAGACCGGGTCAGTCTTGTGTGTCGATATAGACACGCTTGTGCTCATTGATGCTTGCCAATCTATAGCGTCCGTTGGTGCTTGCGGGGATGTCGATCACGCCGCCCGGCTGCCCATCGGGGATCTCGCGCAGGGCCAGATATTCGTCATAGCTGACTTCCTGACGATCGGCTAACAGCTTTGCATGGCGGGCGCTCATCAACTGATCCTGATAGCCCGGCTGCACCACGCCCGAGAAAAACTCGCCGACCGCGCCCGAGCCATAGCTGAACATCCCAATCGCCTTACCGGCCAGATCGGCTTCGGTGTTTTCCAGCGCCGAGATCAGCGCCAGATAGAGCGATGCCGCATAGCAGTTGCCGATCTGGCGGTTATAGATCATGCCGGGCAGGCAGTGTTGCATATCGGGCCTGACGCCGACCTGCTTGGCCAGATGGCGGTGGCCTTTTTCAGCCATGCGCGAAAAGGGCAGATGATAGCAGAACCCGGCGAATGCGTCATAAGCACGCCCGCCCTGCGCCTGATAATCGGCCCAGCTTTCGGACAGCGAATTGAGATAGCGCAGCGCCGAGTATTTGCCATCGACCAAAGGCGTCTGGCGGTAGTTTGGCCGCCAGAAATCCATGATGTCTTCGGTAAAAATACCCGAAGCGGCATCAATTTCCATGATCCGCGGATTGGCGGTGATCAGCATCGCCACGGCCCCCGCGCCCTGCGTTGCCTCGCCCGAGCTGTCCAGATCATAGCGCGACACATCAGAGGCCACGATCAGCACCTTTTTCGCCGGGTGGCGGGCGATGTAGCCGCAGGCCAGTTGCAGCGCCGCAGTGGCCGAATAACAGGCGTGTTTCATTTCCACATTGCGGCAATTATCCGGCAGGCCGAGCAACCGATGGGCAAAGACTCCGGCCGATTTGGATTGGTCAATGCCGGATTCGGTGGCGAACAGCATGGTGTCGATGCCTTCAACGCCTTCGGCCTCCAAAATTGGCTTGGCAGCTTCGGCGGCGAGGGTCACGATGTCTTCGTCCGGCCCGGTCAGGGCGATCTTTTCCTGACCGATGCCTTTGGAAAATTTGGCCGGGTCGATGCCGTGACGCTCGGCCATGGAATCCATGTGCAGATATCTTTGCGGGATGTGAAAGCTCAGGGCGTCGATACCTATTTTAATCATTTTACTCAGCTCGTAACAACAGGGCGTCATTGCCTTGCAGGGCGGCGCAATCGGCACAGCCCAAAAGGAACAACGCGGTTTGGAATTCTCGTTTGATCCGCTCGATGACCGCAATCACATCATCAGCCGATTGCCGGGCCGCAGCCAGAAAAGGGGCCGCCATGCCGCAGATATCGGCCCCCAGAATAATCGCTTTGGCCATGTCGATACCAGAGCGCAACCCGCCGCTGGCAATCAATGTGGTGTTTTGCCCCGCCTTGTCCAGCAGCGGGCGGGCCAGACGTAAGGCCTGAACCGTGGTCAGCCCCCAATCCTGAAACAGCAGGCCCAGATCGTCGGAAGGGTCGGTGCGGCGGTGATACTCAATCCGGCTCCAGGATGTGCCGCCACGTCCGGCCACGTCGAAATGGCGGATGCCGGCCGCGAGCCCCAGCTGAATATCGGCGGGCGACAGGCCGGCCCCGACTTCTTTCAGCAGAACTGGCACCGGCATTTGCGGCACCAGATCGGCGATCAGCGCTGCCAGATTGGAAAAATCCCGGTCTCCTTCGGGCTGCACCACCTCTTGCAGCGGGTTCAGATGCAGATAAAGACCATCTGCGCCCAGAACCTCGACCGATTGCAGACATTCCTGCGCCCCGAACCCGGCCCGCAGCTGCACCGCGCCGATGTTTGAGATCAACGGGATGTCGGGCGCGATGTTGCGCAACTCAAAGCTCTGCCGGGCTTCGGGCTGCCGAAACATCACCCGTTGCGAGCCAACAGCCATCGCCACCCCGCTCGCCTGTGCAGCCCGGGCGAGGTTTTCATTGATGCGCGCCACTTCGGGGCCGGTGCCGCCGGTCATTGAGGAAATCAGCAGCGGAAAAGACAGCTCTTTGCCCAGAAACCGGGTGCGGGTGTCAACCGCGTCAAAATCCAGCTCGGGCAGGGCGCGATGGGTCAGTTGCAGCGCGTCAAACCCGCTGGCGTGGCGCTCGGTCCCGGCATCGTCCTGAATGCTGCGCAGATGGTCCAGCTTGCGCGAAGCGATGATCTGATCGGCTTTGGTGTTATGCAGGCGCGGGCCGGTCATGAGCGCTCCAGTTTCAGATGCGCATTCATCAGCTCTCCGGGATTGGTCTGTGCCGCCATCAGCGATAATTCACCGCACAGCACCGTGGCGGCGCACAACACCGCAAGACGGCGCGAATTCACCCCCGGTTCGGCGTCTTCCCGGCAGCCGATTTTCTGCATATGCTCTTCAACTTGCGGCAACCCTTTGCCATTGCCGACCGAACCGACGATCAGATTGGGCAGGGTGCAGGAAAAATACAGGCTATCCTCGCGGGCTTCGCAATGCACGATCCCTTGCGAGCCCTCGATGATATTGGCCGCGTCCTGACCTGTGGCCAGATAAAATGCCAACAGCATATTGGCAAAATGCGCATTGGCGCTGCGCAGAGACCCGGCGATTGCGCCGCCAATCAGGTTTTTCTCGATATTCAGCTGCACCATTTTTTCCGGCGTGGTGCGCAGCATCCGCTTCAAAATCCGACGCGAGATGTCGATTTCGGCGATCACATATTTGCCGCGTCCCAAAATGCCATTCACGGCTGAGGTCTTTTTGTCGGTGCAGTAATTGCCTGAGATGCTGGAATAGGCCAGCATCGGAAATTCGCGCCCGATCCACTCCATCACCGCATCCGCCGCCTTGGTCACCATATTATGCCCCGAAGCATCCCCGGTGGCACATTCAAGCCGCAGATAAAGCAGATTGCCAACGATCTGGCGATTCATCTCCAACAGCCGCACAAAGCGCCCGGTGGTGGCGATCAGCGCAGCGATTTCATCCTGACGGCTTTGCAGCATCTGCCACGCCTGATGCGCCTGCGCCGCATTTTCGGCCCGCAACAGAATCGAGCGCGACATTCTCTCATCCACCAGAGTGCAACGGATACCGCCGCTATAACGCGACACCCCGGCCCCGCGTGCGGTGGAATCCCATAGTGGCGTTTCATAGGTGGCCAGCGGAATGCTGATCTGCCCTTCGACCAGATCCCCCGTCAGGGCCATCGGGCCAATCCATTGGGTCGGGATGGGCGTATGATGTGTGGGCCGTTTGCTCATCGGTGTTGCTGTTCCGGTTTTTTCTATCGGGCCAGCTATGGACCAAAGAGCAACCTTATTCAAGCAGCCCACCACTGAAATTGCCCCGGCTGCGGGCTATTCGTCGCAGATTCAAACCATATAATGTGACGCCCGGGCGATTGTTTCGCCAAAGGCCGCCTCCGCCTTACATCGTCACCACCACTTTGCCGGTCGATTTGCGGCTGCGCAGCAGTTCCAGCGCCTCTGAAACGCGCTCCAGCGGCAGGCGGTGGCTGATATGTGGAGCCAGATCGCCGTTCTCATACCACTGGAACAGGGTTTTCAGACTGTCTTGTAGCAGCTCGGGCGCAAATTTCAGATAGCCGGCCCAGTAAAATCCGATCACGCTGAGGTTCTTTACCAGCAATATATTGGCCGGAATCTGCGGCACATCACCACTGGCAAAGCCCACCGGAATGATCCGCGCCAGCGGGTTGCAGGCACGCAGAGCTTGCTTGAATAACTCTCCGCCGACCGGGTCATAAACCACATCTGCCCCGCCCAGCGCTTTGACCTGTTCGCGCAAATCGCCGCTTTCGCTGTCAATCAGATGATCGGCCCCGGCCTTTGCGGCAATGTCCAGTTTATCGGCCCCGCGGGCACAGGCAATCACCGTGGCCCCCATGCGCTTGCCGATTTCCACCGCCGTCAGCCCAATGCCACCCGAAGCCCCCAGCACCAGCAGGGTCTCGCCCGCCTGCAAATTCGCGCGCTGGGCTAAAACCAGATGCGATGTGCCATAGGCAATCAGGAAACCCGCAGCAACGTCAATGGGCATAGAAGGGGGCAGTAAATGGCAATGATCCGCCGGAAACTCTCCGATTTCGGCCAAACCGCCATGGCTGTGAAACACCGCCACCCGGTCGCCAACTTGCAATCCGGTAACACCTTCGCCGATGGCCTGAACGGTTCCGGCGGGTTCCATCCCCAGAATAAAAGGCAGCTGCGGGCGTTCCTGATAGCGGCCCTCCAACATCAGAAGATCGGCAAAATTCAGCCCGCAAGCCTGAATTTTCAGCCGGATATGACCCGGTGCCGGAGGGGATTGGGGCTGTGGCTCGGCCAGGGTTGTCAGGTTTACGGGTTCGCCGAAGGCTTGGATCTGAAAGGCGCGCAAAGCGAATCTCCTTGAGGTTTGTTGTTGCGCTGATAACCCTACCCCGAGGACCAAACAGACACCAGCAAGTTGATCTTTTGGGTGCGGATTGGGAGTAAAAAACGGAAGAGTTGCACTTATAGACAGGTGTTCACGTCATCCGGGATTGTATATACATTCGCAGAACATTGGGAAAATTGCTTGAAAAACAGCACTTTAGGTGATTTCCCGCGAATCTTTAAAGGGTAAGTCTCGTAACTTATGTGGTTTTAGTTGTTTGTGGTTTCTTGAGCCATGCAATTTTTAAGCGAGTACTTAAGAGCCGGAGGAAAAATGAAACACCCTGTTGATGTCCATGTAGGGAAGCGCATTCGCCATCGTCGATGGCTGGTTGGGATGACACAGCAGCAGCTGGCAGAGAAGGTTGGGATCAAGTTCCAACAGATCCAAAAATACGAAACTGGCATGAACCGTGTCAGTGCTTCACGCTTGTGGGATATTTCGGACGCGCTTGACGTGCCGGTCAGCTTTTTCTTTGACGGCCTCCGGGATGGGCAGGCTGCGCCGGGCGAAAACAGTGTGATTCCGGCAGATATCATGGCCGATAAAGAGGCGCTCGATCTGGTGCGCTCTTATTACTCGATGCCTGAAAATCAGCGCCGCCGCCTGTTTGATCTGGCGCGCGTGCTGAGCAATGTCGCCTGAAAGCCAAAACCTTGACCTGTGCCGCCAACGGTTTATGACCTTGGCGGCGGTTCATACAGTTTTCAGGGGGTCAGGCCGATGGTTGCATTAACGCAGTCCGAAAAGAACGATATCAAGCAGACAGCCAATGCAATGGCAGATGTGGCGCGGGTCGAAACCCTGCGCCATTTTCGTTGCCATGGGCTGCAAACGGACAACAAGCTGGATCAGGATTTTGATCCGGTGACCGTGGCCGACCGCGCGGCCGAGCTGGCCATGCGCGAGGTTCTGGCCAAGATGCGCCCTGATGATGCGATTTTGGGCGAAGAATATGGTTATCAAGAGGGCAAAAGCGGCCTGACATGGGTGCTTGATCCGATTGACGGCACCCGCAGTTTTATCAGCGGCACACCCACTTGGGGGGTGTTGATTTCGGTGCGGGATGAAACCGGGCCGTTCTATGGCATGATTTCGCAGCCCTATATTGGTGAGCGTTTTGTGGGCGGGTTGGGCGAAGCCCGGATGACCGGCCCTCTGGGGGAACGCACCCTGCAAACCCGTGCGTCGCGGCCTTTGGCGGAATGCCTGATGCTCAGCACCTACCCGGCGATTGGCACCCGTCAGGAACGCGCCGCTTTTGATGCAGTGCGGGATCAGGTGCAGCTGACCCGTTTTGGCACCGATTGCTATGGCTATGCCTTGCTGGCCGCCGGTCAGGTGGATCTGGTGATTGAGGCCGGATTGCAGGCTTATGACGTGCAAGCTCCCATCGCGGTGATCGAGGCCGCCGGCGGTATCGTCACCGACTGGACGGGTGGCCCCGCCCATGACGGCGGGCGGGTTCTGGCGGCGGCCAATGCTCAGCTGCATCAGACCGCGCTGGGCATTCTGCAAAACGCGATGGGTTAACCCCGACATCCGGTTCAAATGAGGGTTTGCCCAAGGCGCAACAGCGGTGTTGTGTCTGGATAGGGGGAATTGCGGGGCTTTTGTAATTACCGCATATAGCGCAAGCCGCCGATTTCGCCCCATAATTTAGGGCTGTGTTGCGACTTATCCACATAAAAACCATCCGGCAAGCGTTTGATTCTTGCAATAAAAATGCCTTTCGGGCATGATCCGCTTAATTGGGCACTATAGACCCTTGAAATCGAGCACGTGGTCAGAGAGGCAGATCACCATGAATTATACCAAATTTTTCTCGGCAGCTTTGTTAGGGGTTGCTTTGACGGTTTCGTCGGTTCCTACCACGGCGAATGCTGAAATTTTGCGCGTCATGCGCGGGGCGGCGGCGAGTGCGCTTAAAATTCCTGTTAACCGCGCGGTTGTGGTTGAAAGCGATGTTCCTTTTGCAGAGCTTTCCGTTGCCAACCCCGAAATCGCCGATATCAACTCGTCATCGGATCGCACCATCTATGTGCTGGGCAAAATGCCCGGTCGCACCACGCTGACCCTGCTGGGGGCCGATGGCCGGCTGGTTGCCAATGTCGATGTGCATGTGACGCCCGACATTACCGAATTCAAAGAACGCCTGCGTCAGATTTTGCCCGGCGAGCCGATCGAAGTGCGCACCGCCAATGATGGCATCGTGCTGTCCGGCACCGTGTCCAGCACCGCGCGGCTGGATCGTGCGCTGGATCTGGCGGAACGCTATGCGCCCAAGCGGGTCTCGAATTTGATGAGCGTGGGCGGTACACAGCAGGTGATGCTCAAGGTCCGCTTTGCCGAAATGAAACGCACGGTCAGCAAGCAGCTCTCGGCTGGCTTGTCGATCACCGGCGCCGATTCCAGCCTGGCCGGATCGGTCGGGGCGGGTTCGGGGGCGCTTGTGCCTAACACAGCCATCGGCGGTGTCGGCTCAACCGTTCTGAACCTCAGCAATTCGGCCATTGGTCAGGCGGCTTTTGGCTTTAACATCGGTTCAGCCCAGCTGGGTGTTCTGCTGGAAGCCCTAGAAAGCAAAGGCGTTGTGCGCACTTTGGCAGAACCAAATCTGGTGGCTCTGTCCGGTCAGGAAGCCAAGTTTCTGGCCGGTGGCGAATATCCGGTGCCCGTGTCAACAGACAAGGGAACCACCGAGGTTACATACAAACCTTTTGGGGTCGAGATGATCTTTACGCCGCGCGTGGTGGATGGGGATGTGATCAACCTGACCTTGAAAACGGCAGTCAGTTCGATTGACAAAAGTAAGGGCATCCAGACCGGTGGTGGCTTTAGGATTGACGCTTTCAAGCGGCGCGAAACCTCGACCACGGTTGAGATGCGCGATGGTGAAAGCTTTGCGATTGCCGGTCTGTTGCAGGATGATTTCCAGGATCTGAACTCTCAGGTGCCTTGGCTGGGTGATATTCCGATCCTTGGCACTTTGTTCCGCAGCACTGAATATCAACGCGCCCAGTCCGAGCTGGTGGTGATCATCACCCCGCATCTGGTGACTCCGACCCGTGGCGAAGCGCTGGCGCTGCCGACCGACCGCATCCGCATCCCCACCGAAAGAGAGCTGTTCCTCAAGGGCAAGGTTGTCGGAAAAGGCGCTGCGGGCGAAGTGGCCAAGCAGGATTTCGGCGGCTCCTATGGTTATGTGATGGAGTAAGACAATGAACAACTATCTGAAAACAGTCACATTACTTGCTGGGGTTGCCCTGCTGGCTGGCTGCGCTGACAAACCGGTGGGCGATTTTCTGGACGAGGGCGGATTTGGCAACCCGACCATGAACAATGTTCTGCTGCAAACCGGCCAGAAATCCTATGCGATTGACCTGTCCAAACGCTTTGCCAAAGAAGTGCCGTCCATGGTCAACTTTGCCTTCAACAGCGCAACACTTGATGCCACGGCTCAGGCAGCGCTGCGCAAACAGGCTGACTGGATCCGCCAATTCCCCGAGGTCCGCTTCCGGGTTTACGGCCATACCGATCTGGTGGGCACCAGAGCGTATAACAAACGTCTGGGCCTGCGCCGCGCCCGTGCTGTGGTGCGGTTTTTGTCGGCTCATGGGATTTCCCGCAAACGGCTTGAGGCCGTGGCCTCGTTTGGCGAAACGCAGCCTCTGATCATGACCAACGACCGGGAACGCCGCAACCGGCGCACGGTCACCGAGGTATCGGGTTTTGTTAAAAACCATCCCACGATTTTGAACGGTAAATATGCTCAGGTCATTTTCCGCGAATATGTCCAGAGCGCAACTGAGGTTGCCCAAGGTTCCGATGGCGCGACAGTAGGAGGCGGTGGTTAACCCACAAGGCTCCCAACACCGGTTAGCACTTTACCCACCCCCGCGCTTTTAAGGATTGCGCGGGGGTTTTGTTTGCACCTGCCTTTCGCCCGGGCGCATCCCACGCGCTCAAATCCCTTGCTCTTATCGCCCAGAATGGCTACCCCCATAGTCATGTTCAACGGATCAGGAGATCACATCATGGCTAGAGCTAAAATCGCCCTCATCGGT